>JBBRNO010000091.1:0-26332 GCA_038230275.1 Bryobacterales bacterium | reverse complement strand
GGGTCAGGCGGGGGTCTGGGACGTACGTGTGTAGCGGTGGTGTGATGCGGGGGTGTGGGACGAAAGTGTGAAGCGGTGGTGTGATGCGGCGGTGTGGGACGAAAGTGTGAAGCGGTGTTGGGCGGCGGTGGTGTGAGGCGGAAGTGTGGAGCGGTGGTGGGAGGCGGCGGTATGGGACGAAAGTGTGAAGCGGTGGTGGGAGGTGGTGGTGTCAGGCGGCGGTGTGAGGCGGCGGTGTGACGCGGCGGTATGGGACGAAAGTGGGAGGCGGCGGTGTGAGGCGGCGGTGTGGGACGAAAGTGTGAAGCGGTGGTGGGAGGCGGTGGTGTCAGGCGGCGGTGTGGAACGCAAAGTGTGAAGCGGTGGTGGGAGGCGGCGGTGTGGGACGAAAGTGTGAAGCGGCGGTGGGAGGCGGTGGTGTGAGGCGGCGGTGTGGGACGCTGGTGTGAGGCGGTGGTGTGGGACGTTCGTGTGAGACGGTGGTGTGGGGCGCTCGTGTGGGACGTTCGTGTGTCGGGCGCTAGTGTCTTCGTATTATTGCCAGCCTGCGGAATCGTCCTGTATTCTACGTTTACTTATGGAGCCAATGTTCCTTCCGGGCGTGGAGGGCGATCCGAAGCCCAGCCCATACCGCGATTTGATTCTGAACATGCAAGCCGGCGGCGCGGAGTATCCGCAGATCTGGCATCTGTTCGCGTACCTGCCTGCGGCTACACAGCACCTGGCCAAATTCACGCAAGAGATTCTTCGCGGGCCGGCACCGCTGAGCCCTGGCTTGCGAGAGCTGATTGCGGCCTACACGTCGTATAAGAACGACTGTCCGTTTTGACTGAAGTCGCACGCCGCAGTTGCGGCGGAATTGCTGGGCAGCGAGGAATTGGTGTGGGGGGTACTACGCGATTTGGAAACCTCGCAGTTGGATGAGAAGCACAAGGCGCTGTTCCGCTTCGTGGACAAGGTGAATCATGATTCGCCACGGATCTCGCCGGACGATATGAAAGTGCTCTACGAAAATGGTTGGGATGACGAGGTGATCTTCTTTACGATTACGGCTTGCGCGTTGTTCAATTTCTATAACCGTTGGATCGATGCCTGCGGTGTGCATGCCCTTTCCGAGGAGGCCCACCGCGTGGGAGGCAAGCGCAGCGCAGTGCACGGCTATGCCCGTTAGCGCCGGCTGGCCGCTGGTGTACACGTTCGGGAACTTTTCAAAGCCGGATTTGGCCTCGGTGGGGAGGCCGATATTGGATGCTTTTGCTTTCGCTGGAGCAATCGGCCCAGTGATTATGGACATGGCATTTGATGCCCCCGGATTGCCGTGACGCTGCTGGCCGCCTCGTCGATGTTCCTGTTGCCCCGTTACCGCGTGCGATCGTCGATAATCCAAGAATGACTGTTATCGATGCTAACGCGCTGCCCTGGGAAGAACGCTTCAACGAAAAACTGGGTCGCGCCCTTTATCGCAAGAACCTGATTGAAGATCCGGACACCGGGATGGAAGTGCGGCTGGTGCGATACCCGGCCGGCGTGATCAACCCGCTGCACACGCATCCTTGCGCGCATGGAATGTACGTGCTGGAAGGAACACTGGTGACGCACGAAGGAAGCTACGGCCCCGGCACCTTTGTCTGGTTTCCGGAAGGACCGGCCATGGAGCACGGCGCGAGCGCGGAACACGACGTCACGGTATTATTCATCACCAACAAGCCGTTCCAGATTCATTACCAATAATATGTTCAGCATCTTTAGTTTGGTGCGTGCCGGAATCAAGGTTACAGACTGGGTGATGCCCCGCGCGCGAGAGTGGCACCGGCTGCGGCACCTGAACAAGAACGAGGGCGAAGCTCATTTTCAAAAAGGCAATTACGCCGAAGCGGAGAAGTCGCTGGCACTGGCAGCAGCCGAGGGAGAGAAACGCAAGACTCCGCTAAAGAAGAAGCTTCCCGTCCTGCTGCACTTAGCGGAGGCACGCCGGAAACAAGGCAAGCTGCTGGAGGCGCGGCAAACCATCGGCTCCATCATGGTGGCGCTTCGGAATAACAAGAGCGAAGTGTCGCCGGAGTACGCGGGTTGCCTGGACATGCTGGCGAAGATGCATCAACAGTCGGGTAATCCGCCGGATGCGCAGCGGCTCTATATGGAAGCGCTGCAGATTGAGAAGGCACTGCCGAAGCCCGATGCGAAGAACATCGCGATCCGCTGCCAGCGGCTGGCAGCGGCGCATCAAGAAGGCGGCGATCTGGCGGAAGCGGAGAAGCTGTTCCGTGAGGCTATTGTGCTGCATGAAGGCGCCTATGGCCCGGAGCATAGCGAAACCGGTAGCCGGCTTGCCGAACTGGGTGCACTGCTGGAAACGCAGGGCCATCACGAAAAAGCGCTGCCGCTACTGCAGCGCGCGTTGGCGATTCATGAGAAGTCGCCGGGCGCGGATTCTCCGGAAGCATCGTCAGACCTGGAGCATCTGGCCGCGGTCTACAACGCTTTGGGCCGCGTGGATGAGGCGTGCGAGCGGTATGAGCGGGCACTGCACCTGAAAGAGAGGCAGGTGGGCGTGAAGCGCTCTGAACTGGTACGGATGCAAGTGAACCTGGCTAAGATCTACATCGGCTACAGCAAGTTGGGTCCGGCACAGGAACTGCTGCGGCATATCATCATGAACGGGCGCTCAGACGGCGCGGAATTCGACGAGGCTCTGGGGCTGCTGGCATCCCTCTACGACCGCAGCGGACGAAATAAAGAGGCTGCGGAACTACGGTCGCGTGCATCTACGGTAGAATAAACGGTTCATGTCGAATCTGATGCACGGCAAGACCGCCCTGATTTTGGGCGTGGCGAATAAGTGGAGCCTCGCCTATGCGATTGGGCAGGCGTTCGCGCGGGAAGGCGCGAACCTGGTGATCACCTACCAAGGGGAGCGCCAGAAACTGACTGTGGAAGAACTGGCGGCGGAACTTTCCCCGACGGCGCGCGCGATTCAATGCGACGTTACGAAACCGGAAGAACTGGCTTCGCTGGTGGAGGCGCTGCAACCTGGACCGGTGCACGCGGTGGTGCACAGCATCGCGTTTGCGAACCGGGAAGACCTGGGCCGGGCTTTTTCGGAAACCTCCCGCGATGGATTTGTGTTGGCGCTGGAGGTCAGCGCGTATTCACTGGTGGCGGTCTCAAAGGCCATGGCCCCGTTGATGACGGCCGGCGGTTCGGTCATCACCTTGACGTATTTGGGCGCGGTACGGGTGATTCCGAACTATAATGTTATGGGCGTGGCCAAGGCGGCGCTGGAAGCGTCGGTTCGGTATCTTGCAAACGACCTGGGACCCTCGAATATTCGTGTAAACGCGATCTCGGCGGGCCCCGTGAAAACAGCGTCGGCACGCGGCATCAAAGATTTCTCGAAAGTGCTGGACGGAGTGGCTGCGCATGCGCCGTTACGGCGCAATACCGACCCGGCGGAGGTAGCGGACACGGCGGTGTTTCTGGCTAGCGACCTGGGCCGGGGCGTGACCGGCAACGTCGTGTACGTGGATGCTGGTTTCCAAATCATGGGATTGTAAGTAAGTTTCTGTCACGGATATTTTTATGATCAAAGTGGAAGGTCTCACGAAGAGATACGCCCGCACAACGGCGGTCGATAACATCTCATTCGAAGTACAGAAAGGCCAGATCGTCGGCTTCCTCGGGCCCAATGGAGCTGGGAAAACCACCACCATGCGGTGCCTGACGTGCTTCATGCCGCCCAGTTCCGGCTCGGCGACGGTGGCCGGATTCGATGTTCTGGAGCATCCCATGGAGGTGAAGAGGCGGATCGGGTACCTGCCCGAAACACCGCCGCTTTATCCGGACATGGAGGTGGTGGAATACCTCAATTTCGTGGGTAAGCTGAAGGGCCTTTCGGGAAACGATTTGACCCGGCGTGTGGCCGAAGTAAGTGAGCGATGCGCGGTGGCCGACGTGAGCAAGAAGCTGATTGGGAAGCTTTCCAAAGGCTACCGGCAGCGGGTGGGCCTGGCGCAGGCGATCATCCACAACCCGGATGTGCTGATTCTGGATGAGCCCACTTCCGGGCTGGATCCGAAGCAGATCAATGAGACGCGCGATTTGATTCGCGGGCTGGCCGGGGACCACACCATCATTCTGAGCACGCACATTTTGCCCGAAGTGGAGCAGATCTGCGAGCAGGTGATCATCATTGCCAAGGGCAAGCTGGTGGCGACCGATACCGTGCACAATCTGACCAACCGGCTGCGCGGCGTGGAAGCGGTGGCGGTGGAAGTGGAACCGCGGAGTGGCGCACTGGATGCCGGCGAGGTGCAGAGCCGCCTGGAGCAAGTCTCTGGAGTGAGCCGGGTGATCCTCAAGGATTCGAGGGACGGACGGCATTTGTTCGAGGCCGAAAGTCTGCAGGGCAAGACGATCCGCGGCGACCTTGCGCGCAGCGTTGTGGAGAGCGGATGGAATCTATATGAACTTCGTCCGGTGGCCTTGAGCCTGGAAGAGGTCTTCCTCTCGCTGACCAGTACCGATACAGCAGAACCTTCAGGAGCCGTTGCCGAATGAGAAATACCTGGACCATTTTCCAGAAGGAAATCAAGAGCTACTTCAATTCGCCTATCGCTTACGGGCTGATGGCGTTCTTTGCGCTGATCTCCGGCTACTTCTTTTATGTCTATGTCGCGATATTTGTGCAGCGCGGCATGGAATCGCAGATGATGGGCCGGCCCCAACCGATGGATGTGAATGAGTGGGTGGTGCGGCCGGTACTGATGAACATCAGCGTGATCGGGCTGTTCCTAATACCCATGATCACCATGCGGCTTTTCGCGGAAGAGAAGCGGTCGGGCACCATTGAACTTCTGGTCACATCTCCGATTTACGACCTGGAAATCATTCTGGGTAAGTGGTTCGCGGCGCTGGCGCTTTACGCTGCCATCCTGGGTCTTTCGGCGCTGAACCTGTCGCTCTTGTTCCTTTACGGATCGCCCGACTGGCGACCGATGGTAGTGGGCTATCTGGGCCTGCTGCTGCAAGGCGGGTGCCTGCTGGCGATTGGAACATTCATCTCCACCACATCAAAGAATCAGATCATCGCGGGTACGGGAACCTTCGCGATCTCACTGCTGCTGTGGGTGCTGGATTGGGTTAGTTCGTATGGAACGGAAGCGTGGGCGAAGGTGGTTGGGTATCTATCGGTAGTGGCGCACTTCGAGCCGTTTTCGAAGGGTGTGATCGATAGTAAGGACATTGTATTTTTCGTATCGATGATTTTCCTGGGGCTCTTCTTGACGGCGCGCTCGATGGAATCGCTGCGGTGGAGGTCGTAGATGAATTCGGAATGGCTTAAAACGCGACAGACGAAGTTTACCGCTTACGTCACTATTTATACGTTGATCGTGATTGCGGCGCTGGGGCTGGTGAACTGGCTGGCGCAGCGGCATAACAAATCGGTTGACACAACGACGAACAAGCGGTTCAGCCTGTCTGATCAGACCAAGAAAGTGGTCGGCGGATTGAAGCAGGACGTGAAGATTTCCTTCTTCGATAAGACATCCGGTTTCGGCGCGGCGAAGGATTTGCTGGACCGCTACGAGACGCTGTCCACGAAGTTGACCGTCGACTATATCGACCCGGACAAAAAGCCGCAAGTGGCCAAGCAGATGGGCGTGAAGTCTTATGGCAGCATTCTGGTGGATAGCGGTGCAAAGCATCAGGAAGCTAAAGCGATCACCGAAGAAGAAGTCACGGGCGCCATCATCCGCACTTTGAAGGGCGGCGACCGCAGCGTCTGCGTAGTCTCCGGCAGCGGCGAACACAAGATGGACGATACGGGCCGCAGCGGATATTCGGGTTTGAAAGAGTTGATGGAGAAGAACAACTACAAGACCCGTGAAATCTCTCTGCTGGACAAGCCGGAAGTACCGAAAGACTGCACGATTACGTTGGTTGCGGGTCCGCGGTTCGATTACGTTCAGCCGATTGTGGATGCGTTGAAGAAGTATCAGGAAACGGGCGGGCGGTTGCTGCTGTTTCTGGATCCTCCGGTAAAGCTTGGCAAGGAAGACGTTACCGAGAATGCAGCGCTGGCGAAGGTGATTGAGGGTTGGGGAGTTGGCTTGAATAAAGATCTGGTGCTGGATACTTCCGGCATTGGGCAGGTCTTTGGCTTCAGCGAAGTGGTGCCGCTGGTGACCAACTACGAGAATCACTCCATTGTGCGGGAGATGAAGGGGACCGCGACGGCGTTTCCGCTGGCGCGATCGCTGGAAATCAAGGGTGGAGCGGAGAAGCTGTTTTCCACCTCCAACAACAGCTTTGCCACCGGCAAGCTGACGGGCGGCGAGATCCGCATCGATCCGTCGAAAGACAAGCACGGTCCGTTTCTGTTGGGTGCGGCCGGGAGCGTGAAGGCCGGCGAGACGCAGGCGCGCTTCGTGGTGGTGGGCTCATCCGGTTGGGCGTCGAATAACATTCTGGCGTTCAACGGCAACAAAGACCTGTTTCTGAACATGCTGAACTGGCTGTCGGCCGATGAGGATTTGATCTCGATCCGTCCGAAGGATCCGGAAGACAGGCGCATCACCATGAACAAGCGGCAGATGCAGATGCTGATGTATTCCAGCGTTATTCTGCTGCCACTGTTTGTGGTGCTGGCAGGATTCAGCGTCTGGTGGAAACGGAGATAACAAGAATGGTAAGCCGTGGTCTGCTGGTAGCTTTGGTTGCGCTGGCGCTTCTGGTCGGCGGAGTTTATTGGTCTGAGAAAGCGAAGACGGCGGAAGAGGCGAAGCCCCCGAAGGACGCGCCTCCGAAGCTGCTGGCGGTTCCGGAAGATCAGGTTCAGAAGATTGAGATTCATAAGCAGGGTTACGCGCCTACGGTGATGGAGCGCGATAAAGCGCAGCATTTTCAGATCACGGCGCCAAAGCCTTTGAACGGCGATCTGCAGGACTCATCGGCCTATTTGTCGGCGCTGACGGCGCTGGTTTGGGACCGGCTGATTGAAGACAAAGCAAGCGACCTTGCCAGTTACGGGTTGGCCACGCCGCTGCTGGAAATCACGCTGACCATGAAGGACGGCAAGACGCGCAAGCTGCTGTTGGGAGACGCGACGCCAACCGGCGGGGGCGTTTTTGCAAAGCTGGGCGAGGATGCGCGCGTGTTCACGGTGGCTGACAGCACCAAGACGAGCCTGGATAAAGCGGCGAAGGATTTGCGCGATAAGCGGCTGTTGACGTTCGATTCCGAGAAGCTGACCCGCGTGGAGATTGTTGCCAAAGGGCAGGCGGTGGAGTTGGGGAAGAACGCCCAGAACGAATGGCAAATCGTGAAGCCGAGGCAATTCCGGGCCGATGGGTTTCAGGTGGAAGAGATTGTCCGGCGGCTGAAGGAAGCCAAGATGGACCCCGCCGTTTCCGAGGAAGATGCGAAGAAAGTGGCTGCTGCCTACGCGGCGGCGCAGCGTTCGGCGGTGGTGAAGGTGACGGACGCCGCCGGCACGCAGCAGATTGAAGTTCACAAGAATCCGAACGACAAAAGTTTCTACGCCAAGAGCAGTGTGGTGGAGGGCATCTATAAGATTCCCGCCGATTCCGGGGACGGGTTGGAGAAGGGCTTAGACGATTTGCGCAATCGGAAGCTGTTCGACTTCGGGTTCAATGAGCCTAGCAAGGTTGAGGTTCACGATGGGGACAAAAGCTTCGTGTTTACGAAGTCGGGCGATAAGTGGTCTTCGGGTGGGAAGCAGATGGATCCGGCCAGCTTCCAGATGCTGGTGGATAAACTGCGGGATATGACGGCGCTGAAATTTGTGGACCGGGCTTTCCTTACGCCAACGATCGACGCTACGGTTACTTCCGGCGATGGCAAACGGGTGGAAAAGGTGCGGATCGCCAAGTCAGGCACGGGCTATTTGGCTAAGCGTGAGACTGAGTCGAACATCTACGAACTGGACGCGAAGGTGGTGGATGAGATTCAGAAAGCGGCTGCCGATGTGAAGCCCGCGCCACCGGCGGCAAAGGCAGAGGCAAAGAAGTAACGCCGTCCCGCGAATGAACGCGCTGCATACCGATCTGTACCAGCTGACCATGGCTTCCGGCTTTTTTGAAGCCGGGAAAGCTACAGAGCGGGCGACCTTTGAGCTGTTCGTGCGGCGGCTTCCGGAACGCCGCGATTTTCTGATCTGCGCCGGGCTAGCGCAGGCGGTGGACTATCTGCTGAACCTGCGGTTTAGCGGCGAGCAGATCGACTTTATCCGGGGGCTGCCGCAATTTGAAACGGTGAAGCCGGCCTTCTTCGAGTTCCTGCGCGCGTATCGATTTACAGGAGACGTTTTCGGGATGCCCGAAGGGACTCCGTTCTTTGCAGGGGAGCCAGTGTTAACGGTACGGGCGCCGCTGATTGAAGCGCAGATCCCGGAGACGTACCTGCTGGCGATGATCTCGTTCCAATCGATGATTGCTACCAAGGCGGCGCGTGTGGCGAATGCCGCGGCGGGCCGTGCAGTGGTGGAGTTTGGAACACGGCGGGCGCATTCACCGGAAGCTGGCGTTCTGGCCGGGCGGGCGTCGTATCTGGGCGGCTGCACCGGGACGAGCAATGTGGAGACGGGATTCCGTTACGGAGTGCCGGTGTTTGGCACAGCCGCGCATTCCTGGGTGCTGGCGTTCGGCGATGAGAAGGCTTCGTTCGAGGTGCTGCAGAAATTGCTGGGGAGCCGGACTGCATACCTGATTGATACTTACGACACGTTGGAAGGCGCGCGCATTGCCGCTTCGCTTGGGCGGCCGTTGTGGGGCGTGCGGCTGGATAGTGGCGACATGGTGCAACTGTCTCGAGAGGTGCGGAAGATTCTGGACGATGCCGGGCTGACCGAGGCCAAGATTATGGCTAGCGGCGATCTGAACGAGGAAAAAGTCCGGGCGATTGTGCAGCAGGGCGCACCCATCGATGCCTTCGGGGTGGGTACAGAACTGGCTACTTCGGCGGATGCTCCGAATCTGTCCGCTGTTTACAAGATGGTGGAGATCGACGTTGGCGGGGTGAAACGGTTTACGGCGAAGCAGAGCGCGGACAAGCACACACTGCCTGGCGCTAAGCAGGTTTTCCGGTATGCCGATTATGACCAGGTGGCTTGCAGTTGGGAGTGCCCGTCTTGTCCGCCCGGGGCTAAGCCGGCGAAGGCGCTGTTGCGGCCGGTGATCCTGGAGGGTGGGCTGGCTGAGCCGCTGCCTTCGCTAGGGGCTTCTCGCGAGCTTTGTGCGGAGTCGCTGCGGCTGATTACGCCTGGGCATAGGGTGGAGTTCAGTGAGGAACTGTTGTTGTTGGCGGAGCGCGGGCGGCAGGGATGAAGACGGTGTTCTTCGATATCGATACGCAGATTGATTTTATGTTTCCGGCTGGGGCGCTTTATGTTCCTGGGGCGGAGGGGATCGTTTCGGCGGTGGCCGGGTTGAATCGTTTTGCGGCAGAGCACGGGATTGTTGTGGTTTCCACGGTGGACGCGCATGCGGAGAACGATGCCGAGTTTTTGAGCTGGCCGCCGCACTGCGTGGCGGGATGCAATGGGCAGCGGAAGCCGGCGTCGACTTTGCTGGAATCGGGGTTGGTGGTGTCGTCGGACGCGGGTTGGGTTGGGGCTGTTTCGGCGCGGCAGATCTTGTTGGAAAAGCAGACGTTTGATTGCTTTTCGAATCCGAATTTACCGGGGTTGTTGGATCAGTTGGGAGCGGACCGGTATGTGGTTTATGGCGTGGTGACCGAGATTTGCGTGAAGTTCGCGGCGTTTGGGTTATTGAGGACGGGAGCCCGGGTGGAGATTGCCGTGGACGCTGTGCGGAGTTTGCGGGGTGAGGCGGCGGACGCGATGCTGGGCGAGTTCCGGGCGGCTGGCGGGTTTGTTAGCGGGATGGCTGAGCTGGGTTGGTTTGCCGGCTGAAAAACCTTGGGCTGGGATGAATGGGATAAACGGGATTGGGCGGTTTGGGATAGCCACGGAGTTCCCTTCCCGCCCGCCTGGGTCTAATGCTCCCGCCTGGGTCTACCGCTCCCTCACGGTCGCGGCACGGAAACGGGGATTTCTACGTTCTTGGCGTGACGCCATAGGCGTTCCAGGTCGTAGTAGGCGCGGGTTTCCTGTTTGAAGATGTGGACGATGAAATCGCCGTAGTCGATCAGGACCCATTCGCCGCCGTCGTAGCCTTCTACGCTGACGGCTAGTTCACCACCGTGTTTTAGCTGAATGTAGATTTCGTCGCTGATGGTCTGATTCTGTTTGGAACTGGAGCCGGTGCAGATGACGAAATAGTCGCAGAAGCTGGTTACTTCGCGAAGATCCAGCACCTTGATGTCAGTTGCTTTCTTGGATTCTGCTGCGCGGACTGCTCCGAGCCAGCCTGGTAATGCGGTTGCCATCGGGATGTTTTCGACGGCTGTGATGTCTGGAAGCTCTTGGATAGGAAGTTCTCCCCTAACCCTGATCGTACTACAATAAGAAGAGTGCGTCGATCCTTTTCCTGTTTTCTTCTGCTGTGCGGTCTGGCTTTGCGTGCGCAGACGCCGGAGAATGCCTCGGTGCGGCGAGCCTCCGAAGAGCTGGAAAAAGTGCGCGCGCTGGTGGCCGTCGGGGCTAGTCCTCGGGCAGGGTTGGAGTCAGCCGAGCGTGCGCTTACCGAGGCCCAGGACGACGTAATCGTCGCGCATACCCTGTACGGCAAAATCGGTGTCGCAGACCTTACCGAAGAACAAGCTGGGGACATGGTGGCGGCGGCGCGGCGGCAGGTGGAGCGCGAGAAACTGCGGCTGGAGGCGGTGCGGAAACTGGTGGACGAGGGTGTGACAGCGCGGGTGGCGCTGAACCCAGTGCTAGAGGATCTGGAGAGCCGGCGGAAAACGCTGAATCTGGCGTTGACACGCTCGGCGCTGATTGGCGAACTGGCTGGCATGGCGAAGGTGGAAGCTGCGGTATTGGAATCGGATCAGAGCGCGGACCAGTCCCGGGTGGATTTTCGGATTGCCGAGCGGTTTGAGGGGAACGGAGTCTTCCGGGATTCGGAATACAAGAAAGTGGTGCTGGCGTTTGAGAAGAAGTTTTCGCATCCGCTGCCGGTGAGTGCGCGGGGCGAGACGGCGCTGCACCGGGCGTTAGGGTTCGATCATCGCGGCCGTGTGGATATTGCATTGAATCCGGACGAGGCCGAAGGGGTTTGGCTGCGGCATTACCTGGCGGTTTCGCGCATGCCGTACTTTGCGTTCCGGGCGGCGGTACCGGGGCAAGCTACCGCGCCGCACATCCACCTGGGCCCTCCAAGCACGCGTCTTCGGGCGGCGGACTAGGACGGGTCCATCGAGTCATGAATACCTCCAAGTTGCGCGTTTTCATTACCGCCGAACAGATCCAGCAGCGAATCAAAGAATTGGGGGCGCAGATATCCGCCGATTATCCAGACGGGATTATCTACCTGGTTTGTATTCTGAAGGGCGCTTGTATGTTCCATGCCGATCTGGCGCGGGCTATTAGCCGCCATACGCGGCTTGATTTTATCGGCATCTCCAGTTACGGGAAGGGGAAGACTTCGTCGGGCCAGGTGAGGCTGACGAAAGATCTGGACTCCCCGATAGAAGGCGCCGATATTCTGATTGTGGAAGACATTGTGGACAGCGGGGTTACGTTGAATTACCTGACTCAGGTACTGATGCAGCGGAAGCCGAAGTCGGTGCGAATTGCCACGCTGCTGGACAAGCCGGAGCGCCGGCAAAGGCCGGTGGACGTCCAATATGTGGGATTTCAGATTCCGGATGAGTTTGTGGTGGGGTACGGGCTGGATTTTGCGGAGGACTACCGCAACCTGAAAGATATCTGCATTCTTAGTGAATGAGCGAGACCTTGGGCCCGGTGGCCGGGTTAAGACTTAGATGGGATTGATTCCGCTATGATGAAACGCATTCTTTCGCTGATTCTTCTGTTCGCCGTGATGGTTTTGGGAGCGGCTCCGCGATGGGAACATGGGTTTTACCGCGGCAAAGTGATCCAGTTTCGAGTGGTGGATGGGCTGGCTATCTATCAGGGCGATATCATTCTGGGGCGAGCCGACGTTCTGATTCAGGCGCTGGCTGAGGCGGAGGGCAGTGCGAAGTCCGATGGACGGAAAGACGCGTTGTTCGTCTCCGACTCGACGGTATATTGGCCTAAAGCCACCATTCCCTACGGCATCGACCCGGCCATCAAGAACACCGCTTTTATCTTGGCGGCGATACAACACTGGCAGGACAAGACTCCGATCCGGTTTGTGCAGCGGGGAAAAGAGGCCAACTGGGTCACTTTTAAGCCATCTAGCGACAATTCGGTTTGTGCTTCTTCGTCGCTCGGGGTGGCGGGCGGGGAGCAGTTCATTTTCGGGAGTGAGCTTTGCCCTACCGGCGCGCTGATTCATGAGATTGGGCATGCGGTGGGGCTGGAACACGAGCAGGCGCGGTCCGATGCGAGCGACCACGTGCGGATTTTGTTCGAAAATATAGAAAAATCCGGATACAGCCAATTCGGGGCGTTCAGCAATCAGCCGATCGATGTGGGCGACTACGACTACAGCTCGATCATGCATTACGCGGCGACCGATTTCAGCAAGAACGGACAGTTGGCGATTGAAACGATTCCCCCGGGCATTCCGATTGGCCAAACGGAGGCGCTTTCGGCGGGAGATGTGAATGCCGTGGGATTGCTTTACGGGACGACGAAAGGCGTGACGCTGGCAACGAATCCGGCGGGACTGCGAGTGATTGTGGATGGGGCGACGGTGCAGACGCCGGTGAACTACGCGTGGGCCGTAGGTTCGACGCACACGCTGAACGTGGAGGCATCCCAAAGCGACACCGATGCGCGGTATGTATTTGGCCGGTGGAGCAATGACGGCGGACAGCAGCAGCAGACGGTCCAGATCACGGTTGACAGTACGTTGTTTGTCGCGAATATGATCCGTTTCGTGCGGATTCAACCGGAGATTTCTCCGGCTGGCGCCGGGACGGTTGCGATTGTTCCGGCCAATTCAGACGGATACTACCGCGAGGGGACGTTTATCACCGGGACGATTTCGGCAAACCCTGGGTTTTATCTCACCTCGGTGACGTCGCCGTTCCTGGCGCGGAACGGCTATACGAACCTGGCGGCTGAAGGGTTCAAGGGTGTGGTGGATGAGCGGCGACAGCAGTTGAAGCTGAATTTCAGTGCTAAGGCGCCGGTAATTTTCAAGAGCACTGCTAGTTCGGCGGCGCTGCTGATTGACGGCAAGCGCTATTTTACGCCGGCTGGTTTCCAATGGGAACCTGGGTCTGCGCATACGGTAGAGGCGGACGCGAGCTTTCCAGAGAACGGCGGTTCCTCGCTGCGCGTTTTCGATAAATGGAGCGACGGTGGAGACCGCGCGCACTCGGTGACGGTTGGGACGGATGCCGCTACGTACACAGCCACTTTCAAGACCAAGTTCTCGCTGGACGCGTTTGCTTACCCATCGACGGCGGGCCAAATCGGTTTGAGCCCGGACTCCGGGGATGGCTACTACGAGGCGGGCACTACCGTGCAGGTAACCGGGACGCCCGCCAGCGGCTTCAAGTTTGCCGGTTTTACGCTTGACATGACCGGATCGGCCAACGGGCAATCGATCACGATCAACGATTACAACCAGGTGGCGGGGATGTTTGCGCGGCCGGGCACCATTCAGCAGTTTTCTGTGTTGAACGCGGCCACGTTACAGCCGGCGTCTTTGGCTCCGGGCGGGGCGGTTACGATTTATTCTCCGGAGTTCGGCCCGGATACGAGTGTGAATGCGACGTCCGGTTCGGATGGGAAGATTGCCACGACGTTGTCCGATACGCGCGTGCTGGTGAACGGGGTGGCGGCCCCGGTGGTGTCGGCTGCGAAGAATCAGACGACGTTGGTTGTGCCGTACAACGTGGCATTGCAATATTCACAAGCACCGGTGCAGGTGGAATATAAGGGTCAACGGACGACGGCGCTTCGCGTGGACACGGATTACTTCGATCCGGGCGTCTACACGGTTTCGGGCAATGGGAAGGGACAGGCGAAGGCGCGAAACGAAGATGGATCTGCGAATTCGGTGGACAATCCGGCGGCGAAGGGGTCGGTGATTACGATTTCCGCCACTGGATTGGGAACCACTACGCCCGACTTGGTGGATGGGCAGGTGGGCGCGCTGCCGCTGCGTCCGGTGGACGGAGTGGCGGAAGTCCGAATTGGCAGTAAGCAGGCGGAGATTGTGTTTGCAGGGAACATGGAAGGGCAAGTTTCGGGGCTGTATCAGGTGCAGGCGCGGGTGCCGGCGGATGCGCCATCGGGCGGTGCGGTGACCCTGGTGCTGTTGATGGAAGGCTACGGTGGGCAGTTTCAGGCGACAGTCGCGGTACGGTAAGATCACCTTACACGGCTAAGACGAAATACTCTGGGGGTTGGGCGGCATTTGGCCGCGCCTGTAGCTTCGTCGCGAAGGCTATTCAGATGAAGGCCGGGTCCTCTCGTTTGGAATCGACCGCAAGTACGCTGCTTTCCCAAACCTGATACTTGCCCACGTTTGGTATGCGGGAGGCTGAGACAAGACGGTTACGCGTGCGCTCACCTATCGTGATGCGGTTTCCATTGCCGAACTGATGGGCTACACGAATCCCCATCCTGGGGAAAAGGCCGTTACGACCGCACCATTGTTGGCGGCCTCTTCTGGAGATGCCTGAAGGCCACCAGATGACACCGGCCAAGTGGGACCATGGTGATTGGGACGTCTGAACAGTTGGCTCTAGATATCAGCAGGCTTGCGTTCACATGCACAACGCGCAATGTCGCACGCGCCCACCCTTCGTCTTCGCATGAGGCTGAAGCGCATCCGCGTCCAGCGAACAGACTTTGCAGAACCGTTTGTTGGTCCAGTTCTTTCCGGTTCTGGGGTTGTTGCCGATGAAGACCGCGCATGATGCCCGGTGCAAGAGATACGCTGCGTAGTCACCCGGCTTGCTGCCCGTTCGGTAGCAGTTCAATAGGAAGCCATCTTCTCTACGCCGGGCTAGCCATGTCCGGAACGGTTTCTCTCGACTTCCATCGGCACTCCAAAACAGTTCCGTCTTAGTCATTCTCTCAGCCCTTCAGCCCTATTCCACTCGGTCCGCAAGGTTTCCGGGGGAGAACACAGAATAGGCTTGAGCAATGTCGTCTTTCCTTCCCCGGATACTAAGCCGACTACGAAGTCCTCGCAGAAAATGTTCCGCTGCTCGTCGATTGCCGAGGGCCTCTTGCACGTGAAGAGGTCTGCTTCGGCTTGTGGAATCACAAGATTCTGATCCGATCCATTTGCCCAATAGAATGTGACGTTGCGTTCCTGGGGTCCGAGATAAGAGACTAGCGTACCGGCCACGTCACCCTTGTGGTTAATCGCGAGGCCATAACCGTAGTCGAATGACACCTGGGTTCGGGAGTGCTTTCCTGGATCGCGAAGTTCCAGCTGGTAGGTTGGCTGGCGTTCGGCTGGGTGCGCCTGGGAAACGAGAATGAGCAAGAGCAAAGGCGAATACTTCACGGATGAGAACACCCCCTGGAGTGACTTTAGAGACGATTTCCGAGTGTAGGTGGATTCCATAGAGTCCCGCAATGTGGCATCAGCCTGGTGGCATCAGCCTGGTGGCATCAGCCTGGTGGCATCAGCATAGTGGCATCAGCATAGTAACAGCGGCCATGGTGCAGTACTTTTGGTAGCAGTTCCCCTCATTTGACCCGAGCGATGCGCGAACGAATGGCTGTAATATACAGGCAACGGGGGATTCTTGCGTTCATTTTGGCTTTGGGTGGGAGTTTCGCTATTTGCGCTTGGGGCGCAGGCGAATGAGGCGATCTCAGTAGATTCGCAGCGCGGTGCAGCCCTGTTCCAGGCGCTGCCGTGCATTCGATGCCACAGCATTAATGGCCTGGGTGGGTCGAGAGGGCCGGACCTTGCCAAGCGGCTGAAGCGGGAGTATTCGCCGGCCGGGATTGCCGCGCGGATGTGGAATCACGCGCCAACCATGTGGTCAGCTATGGCGGAGGAGGGCTTGGCGATTGAGCCGCTGGGCCAGCAATCGGCCGCCGATCTGTTCGGGTATTTCTACTCATTGCGCTTTTTCGACCGGCCGGCGAATGCGGGGCGTGGGAAGAAACTATTCGAGCGGGAGAGGTGTTCGGAGTGCCACAGCATCGACGAATCGAGGAACGCTTCGGCAAAGCCGGTGGCGCAGTGGGCGTCGCTGGGGAGACCGCTGCTTTTCGCCACCGCCATCTGGAGCCATGCGGCGAATATCGGGCAGGCTTTTGAGGAAGGCGGCGTCAAGCAAGCTGGATTGAAGGGGCAGGCGCTATCAGACATTGTGGTGTATCTGAAAGGGCTGCCGCAGACGCCGAAGAGTGAGCCGCGAATGGACACGGAGATATCAGATGGGGCGGAGTTGCTGGAATCGAAGGGATGCACCGGCTGCCATAAAGCGAAGTACGATTTGGCGCGGCGGCTGCGATCCAAGACGATTAACGATGTGGCGGCCTCTATGTGGAGCCATGCGAAGCTGCGGCAGACGGCGGTCTTGAGCGGGGATGAGATGCGGCAGATCCTAGATCAGCTATGGATGCAGCAGGTGCTTGAGCCGGCGGGCCGGGTGGAGGAGGGCCGGGAGATTTTCGGAAACCGGTGCGCGGTTTGCCATAACGGCTCGGGGATTGCACCGGCGCTGGTGGACCGGAAAGGGCGCGTGTCGGTGGTGTCGATTGTGTCGTCGTTGTGGACGCACGGGCCGCAGATGCTGGCGCGGTTGAAGAAAGAAAATTCAGAGTGGCCGACATTTACCACGGAACAGATGGCGGACGTAATTACGTTTCTTAATTCGGGCGGGCGGTAGAGCGCGGTCCCTGGGGCGCGAGGGTATCCGCCGCCCCAGTGGCCCAGCGTTGCCGCCTGGGGCCAGTTGGGTTGGCGCGGCTTTAGAGCTTGGGCTTCGGTGGTGGCAGATCGCGCGCTTTGCATTCGGACGAGAAGCCGTTGCGGCCGTGGGTCCCGTCGCAGAATGGCTTGTTTTCGGCGAGCCCGCAGCGGCACAGGGAGATGACTGTGCGGCCGGCCAAGCCAAAGGTAGCGCCGTCCGGGTCGGAGATTTCGAAGTCGCCCTCAATACGGATGGGGCCGTTCTTCAGGATGGTAACTTTCGTTGCTGACATCCTTCTATAATAAGACCTAAATGAGCAAGCGCCTGTATCCCGTGGTTTGGGTGCTTTGCGCCTCGCTGAGCGCGGGCGCCGATACGGTGTCAAGAGTGGCGCCGCCGGGCGACGCCTTGTTCGGTCAGGTACGCAGCAAGATGATTGTGAATCTGTCGCGGCTGCCGAATTACACCTGTCTGCAGACCATTGAGCGCAGAGTACGGCGCGCGCCCTCCCGGCGGTATGAACTGGTAGACATGGTGCGGCTGGAAGTGGCGCTGGTGAACGGTAAGGAATTGTTCGCCTGGCCGGGAGCCGGCAACTTCGAAGACAAAGACATCAGCCAGATTGTTTCAGGCGGCGCCATTGGGAACGGCACTTTTGCGCTTCACGCGAAGAGCATTTTCCAGTCGCGGAGCGCACGGATAACCTACGCCGGCGAGGTGACGAAGAACAACAGGACGGTGCTGCAATGGGATTACGAAGTGCCGCAGATGCTGAGCGGCTACACGCTGCGGGTGGGGTCGCGAGAGGCTGTTGTGGGTTATCACGGGTCCATTTGGGCGAATCGGGAAACGTTGGATTTGTGGCGGCTGGAAGTGGAAGCGGATCATATTCCGCCGGAACTTCACATGTCGCGGGCGATGGATTCGGTGGACTATATGCGGGCGGATATCGGCGGACAGAATTTTCTACTGCCGCAATCGGCCGAACTGAAGATGACGGATGAGGGCAATTCGGAGAGCGTGAACGTGACGCGCTTTACGGGATGCCGACAGTATAGCGGAGAATCCGTGTTGGTGTTTTCCGATCCGGGTCCGGATGCGGGAGCGCCGACAGCGGCAACGAAGACGATTGAGGTGCCGGACGGTTTGCTGCTTGAGGTTTCGCTGGATACGCCGATTGCGTCGGGGACATCCGCTACAGGTGATCCTGTAACGGGAGTATTGCGGAAAGCAGTGAAGAAGAACGGTACGGTGATTGCGCCGAAGGGGGCGCTGCTGCACGGGCGGATCACGGCGCTGCGCCGCGAGAACGGGCCGCGCAGCGCTTACCACATCGTCGGACTTGAATTTTTCGAGCTGGAGTTTCCCGGAGCGAAAGGGGCCATTCATACGGAGTTGGATCAGGTTGTAGCGGCGGGCGGCGCGATCACCGGACCGGGCGCCACACGATTCGGGCCCAATATGCGGATGAACGCCGGGCTAGGGGTACCCAAACTTGACCTTCCAGGCAGCGTATTCTTTGTAGGAGGGGATAATTTTAAACTGGCGCGCGGGCTGCTAATGTTTTGGCGCACCCAGTCCCCATCCGAGGAAAAATAGACAGTGATTCAATTCGAGCTCTCGACAGACCGGCAGTTGTTTGAAGATTCCTTCGACTTCGCACACCGACAGGTACGAAGCCTGATCAGTCAGCACCCCGGTCTTTATCCGATGTACACAACGAACGGCAAGTGGAAACACGAAGGACCAGCGTGGACGCATTGGTGCGACGGTTTTCTGCCGGGGATGATGTGGCTGTTCCACCGTCAACTGGGGCCGGGAGGACCGGAGGCTGATTGGTGGATGGACCAGGCAATTGTCTACACCAAGCCGCTGGAGCCGCGGAAGATGGACCGTGAGGTGCACGATCTGGGATTCATCTTCCTTTCGACATATTACCGCTGGTATCAGATGACGAAGGACCCGGAGCTGAACGATGTTCTGGTGCAGGCGGGGCAGACGCTAGCGATGCGGTTTAAGGAGAAGGGGCAGTATCTGCGATCGTTCGTCGCCGAAGATTCGCTGTTCATCGACATCATGATGAACGTGGGGATCATCTTCTATGCGGCGCGGGAGACCGGGGACCGGATGCTGCGCGAAGTGGCGCTGCGCCATGCGTTGACCACGCGGCGGGTGCTGGTGCGGGGCGATGGATCCACGGCGCACGAAGGTATTTTCGATTTGGAGAGCGGCGAGTTTTTGCGGCAGACTACGCAACAGGGTTACCGGGGCGATTCCTGCTGGTCGCGCGGGTTGGCATGGAGCCTGTATGGCTTCAGCACCAGCTATGAGTACAGCCGCGATCCACGGTTCCTGGATACGGCGGAAGCTTGCGCGGACTATTACATTACGCATTCGCCGGCCGATGGGGTTGCGCCTTGGGACTTCAACGCGCCGGCCGATAGCCGGAAGCAAGTGGATACTTCGGCCGCGGCGATTACGGCTTCGGGATTGCTGCGGTTGTGCCGGCTGGTTACCGATCCGTTGAAAGGCCACCTTTACTGGACTACCGCGGTGCGGATCTTACGGAGCTTGTGCGAATCGCACCTTGGGAGCAGTGTGGAAGGCTGGGAAGGGATTTTGCGCGGCGGAGTTTACCATATTCACAAAGACTTGGGTGTGGATGAGTCCGTGATGTGGGGAGAGTACTTTTTTGTGGAAGCGTTGGAGTCTGTGCTACGGCAGATGGCTGTGTAATTGGAAAAAGGAGACTGTCGGATGGGACAGTCTCCTTTTTCTGAGTGCGAAGTTCGCGGTACCGCTTCCTTACGGTCGCGGCTCGGAAGTTCACGGTTGGGCGTCGGAAATGCGGTATGTGGGTGCTAGTTCCGTTTGCGTGAGTGCTAGTTCTTGGATACCCACTAGTTCTACGTGCGCACTAGTTCTTCGGCGAGGTTCGCAGTTCGGTGATCTTGGTTCCGATCACTTCACCGGAAACAATCAGTTCCACGCGGCGGTTTTGTTGACGGCCGGCGGCTGTGTCATTCGAGGCGACGGGCATGGTTTTACCGAAGCCTTTCGAGGTGACGGAAGAGACGGGAAGTCCGGCGCCGGTCAGATAGCTGAGGACTGAGGCGGCGCGCTGTTCAGACAATTTCTGATTGAACTCCTCGCTGCCGACGCTGTCTGTGTGACCTTCGACTTCCAGATTCAACCCAGGGTGCGACAGGATGATTCCGGAGATGCGCGCCAGTTTTTCACGAGCGGCCGGGCGGAGATTGAACTTACCGGTATCGAACAGCACGTCCGACATATTGACGATGAGACCGCGAGCGGTGTCGCGAGTTTCCAGGATCAGGTTGAACTGTTGCAGCAGTTGGCTGCGGAGTGCTTCGCGATCCCCTTCGGCCTTCATACGCATACGATCGGATTCGGCAGCGGCCTGGCGCGCCTTATCGGTTTCGGCCATGGCTAGCTGCTGTTGAGCAACGGCGGCGGCGCGGGCTGCGTCGGCTTCCGCGCGATCCCTGGCGGCTTGCTGTTGGGCGGCTACGGCTTCCGCCTTGGCCAGTTCAGCGGCGGCGCGTTCTGTATTCGCCTGGTTGGCTAACTGGGCGTTATTCTTGGCGGATAACTCGGCTTCAGCGCGGCGGGCGGCTTCGGCACGTTGTTGGTCTTCCGCTATCACGCGGCGGGCGGCTTCGGCACGTTGTTGGTCTTCGGCCATTGCGCGGCGAGCGGCTTCGGCTCTCTGTTGTTCCTCGGCCATGATGCGTTGACGATCGGACGCTTCAGCTTCGCCCTTGGCTTTGGATTCACGATCCGCGGCTGCTTGGCGTTCCATATCCAGCTTCTCCTGATCGATGCGGCGGATGGTGATGAGCCGGGCGTCTTCAGCCGTTTGCACTGCTTCGCGAGCAATCATCGAAGTGGGCTTCTTCTGCTTGCGAATGTGGTAGTCTTCGGCCTGCGCCAGCAGTTTTGCGGCTTTCTGGTAGCTCTCGCCGGCGTATTTATCGGCACCGGTCCAACGGGCAATCTGAACGGCGTTGCGCGCTTCATAGAGTTCGATGGGAACCTTGGTGTCCGACAGGTTGTACGGCTTGATTTGCGACTTGTCCACATTGAACACGTACTGGCCGCGCTGCAGCAGTTCATACTTGGCGTCGATCTCTTCCACCTTGCCTAAGGTATCGGGACGGACTATGTTCTCCATGACGACGACGTCACTTGGCTGCGTCACGGCGAAGTATGGCTCCGCGGTGACGATGAGTCCGAAAGCTTGCAGTTCCGAAGACACATTGAGTTTGCTGCTGGTGCCGTTAAGCAGGACCTCGCCGAGATTCACAGCGCGGCCTTCGGGCGATATTGCCCACATGACATAAGTGAGATATTCCGGGCCAAATTTGGAAGCCGGTTCGAGATTCCGGAATTCGACCTCAATCTCGATGTATCCCTGTTTGCTCTCTACCTTGGCTTCGCCGTGGGATCTGGGAAGCAGTGCGGTGCCTTCAAAATTGATCTTGGTTGCTCCACTGCGGTGGCGATAGTTTATGGCCTTGGCGGTGCGGGAAACTACGGTGATTCTGTACAGCGGTTGTCGATCTAGGGTGACTACTTGGTTGGACGTCACTTGCGCCGACAACAGTGCTACTGATATTGCGGGTATTGCAAAAAGCTTCAACATGCTGAACCCCTCCGGTTCAGAAAGAGCAAGTGGCGGGCCAAAGGGCCTCCAGTGTGTAAAATCAACCATTTAGACGGACTTGAGGGCAAAAAACCTTCCGTGAGGTGAGAAAAAAATACGTGGTGTTAGTAAGACTCTGCCTGACGTGTAAGTTTGATCACTATCAAAGCCAGGAGGTACATGCAACCACCAATCAGCAGAGTTTCGCGGAGCCCGAGGTAGATGGCGAGAAAGATGGCGCTGGCGGAACCAAGAACACTGGAGGCGGCGTTGAGCGCCCAGGCCCAACGTACAGAGGGTTTGTGGCGTTGCTCCAGGCGGGTGAGACCGGTGGGGAACGGCATGCCCATGGCGAAGCCCGCGGGCGCGATGAGAAGTGCGGTGACGAGGAACTTGGCCCAAAGCGGCCACGCGATACCCGCTTCGCTGACGATGGGCGCAACGAATGCCAGTATCGTAACCAGGAGCGTGATGGCGAGCAAGGCCCAGACCAGGCGTTGATCAGAGCCTTTCAGGATTTTGCGGCTCATAAAGCTGCCCATGCCGCTGGAAACCAGCATGGAAAAGATGATAACCGTAAGCGCGTAGGTGGGGTGGCCTAACAGCAATACAAATTTCTGGATGAGGGCGACCTGAATGAGGATGTAGCCGGTGCCGATGAAGACGAAGTACCAGAGGAAGCGCAAGACGCCTTTTTCACGCGGCAGGCGGCTGCCTAGGACCAGCGGGGGGAGTAACAAGATGAGTGCGGTGGCGGCTACGCTGACGCCCATCAGGCCGAATAGCAGCGGCACGGCACGGTTGATCTTGTAATCGGCGCTGGCGTTTTGCGTGGTGGTGATGAAGTTCCAGAGGTCGCGCGGTTGGACGCTGTAGAAGAAGAAGGGCCGGTCGTCGCTTACCGGCGAGATGTCGTACTGATAGCCGCGATAGAAGGCCTGGGGGTCGGCCGAGTGCATTAATTGCGTGAAGGGATTCGGAATGTTTTCATCCGGCAGATAGACAGCCTGCATGTGCGATTCGCGCAATGCGGCGCGCGCACGGTCCATATCCTGCGCGGTGAAAGGTTTTCTCGAAATCAGCACGGTGTCGCGCGCGCCCCAGCCGGCGATCTGCGATGCGTTTTCTCGTACCACCATCACATGCTTGTCGTGATCGGACTCGCCGAGGCGAGTGAGGGCATGCTTGGCGAGGGAAAGCAGGCGCAGCGATTCGCGGGGTGGGTCGAAGCCCCAGCGCGTGAAGGCTAGAATGCCGTCGGGTGTGAGGTGGCTGAGGTAGTCGTAAAAGGCGTCGGTGGTGTAGAGATTGTTCTCCGATAGCGCGAAGGCTCCGGCGGCGGTGGAGGCCCATGTGTCAACGAGTGTGGCTTGTAAGACCTGATACTTCTCGGGACTGCGGCGTACGAAGCTGCGGCCGTCCTCCACTACTATGCGCACTTCGGGGCGGCTGTAGAGTCCGCGGCTATACTGCGGAAACTGCTTGCGCATGATCGTCGTGGCGATGATGGGGTTGATCTCCACGCCGGTGATGTCTTTGCTGCCGGAGGCGAGAGCGCGGGCTACGTCCCAACCGCCCCCGGGTCCGATGATGAGGGCTTTGGCGCCGGGCCGGACTTGATAGGGGAAGCCGGGGCCTTGAAAGAACAGGTCTCTTCGCTCGTCGTTTGTAAGATGGGCGTAGTCGAAGTTAGCGATGCCGGTGGAGGCGTCGGCATCAATGAAGATGCTCATCATGCCGGAATCCTTTTCAGGCGCGAGGGCGATGCGGGAGAAGGTGTTCCACTTGACGAACTGTTCGCCGATGAGCGCGTGACCCTTCGCGAATTTCACATCGATGATGCGGTATTTGCCGTTGACCACTACCAGCGCGACCAGGGCGAGGGCCAGAGCGACGCTGGCGGCGCGTCCACGCACACTGCCGGCGAGGTTGAGCCAGATGGCGGAGGAGACGGCGAAGAGAACGGCCGCGGCCACTACGGTGTTGGGGCCGCCTAGCACTTCCAGGCAGAAGAGGAGTAGCATACAGCCGCCGGCCGCGCCCATTAGATCGAAGAAATAGACGCGGTCTACCCGTTCGATGGTTTCTGAGATGGCTAGGGAAACGATGGCGCCGGCGAGTATGAAGGGCAGGGCGCTGGTGAAATAAATGATGGCTAGTGTGGTGTTGGTGAGTTCGGTGCGCGTAAGAACGATGGTGATGGATAAGACCGCGGTGATGCTGGTGGCCGCCGCTAGCGCGCCTAGTTTGCGAAAGACGTCTCCCGGGCGGGCGGCGATTACGTACGAGAAGACGCCGCCGACGCCGAGGCCGAAGAGGGCGATGGAGATAGCCAGGAATGCGAAGTGGTAATAGAAGACTACGGAGAAGATCCGGGTTAGGGAAAGTTCGAGGATTAACGTGGCAAGGGTGGTGAGCGCGACGCCGAGGTAGATCTGCGACCAGTTCCGGGACTGGCTGGGTAGGGATGAGGAAATTCGGGACAAAACACTATGTTAAGCCATGGGGGATGCGGGGCCGAAAGAGATGGTTTGGGTTAGCGCTGGTGCGCTTGCATGGGAAATTCGGAAGGAAGCCCGTGCGGACCTGCGCGGTCCACGGTGATCTTCGCGGGACGAGAGGTTTCGGCAATTGATTATGGCCCGTCCACGACGTACATTTTCGAGGTGAGCGGGTTAGTGCTTCGCGCCAGTTAGCGGAAAACGAGTTGTACAACGGTCGAGTGGGTTGGACTCAGCTAGGGTGGAATGGGGACCACCTCACCTCTTAGTGTGCTTTGTAGCCACTGGCGAGCAGGTAGAGCTCCGTTCGCGGCTCATCGACGTGGCCGGAATAAAGGGGTAGGATTATGGCAGGAGTCACAAACGCTTTGAGCTACCGCCAACTGCGGCGCTGAGTGAAGCCGAAACCGATCCATTTCGTCGGCTTGACAATCACTTAAGTGCCGTCCTCGTAATTCCGGAGGTATCAATCGATGAACAGGGCTAGCATTGACGTCTGTAGTGGTGTGATATTTTGAAGAAGACTTCGCGAACAAGTGATCTCGGGGCACATGGAGGGAGGGGGTACTTACGTGGTTTCCGATCTATCAAACGTCTTGAGTCAACACTGCTTGCATATCCGAATATGGCAAGAAGACGGAATGTTCATTGCTGAATGCTTAGATATACCTGGGTGTGTTTCGCAAGGCGCAACACGAGACGAGGCTTTAGCCAACATTGATGACGCGATGAGACTCTGCTTAGAGGTCGTCCAAGAAGACGCTCAAGATTCACCTGGGAATATTGAGATCGAAGTCCTTGAGAGGTCCGTTAGCAAGGTGCTGCACACTAATTAATGTCCGCGTCTGATCCGCCAAAAGCCTGCGGCACAGATCACGCCAAGGCATTTAGTATGCCGGTTGGAAACTTCGACGAAATTCAAGTCATATCGTTATGACCAAGCCAGGAATCAACGCGGTGCTTTCGATTCAAAATCACCGCGAAGTAGCGATTGGGACGCTACGAAAGCTAGTTCGTAAGGCTGGTATGAATGATTTGGAATACAGAACCGCATTTGAGGCACGTTAGGGATTTTGCCTATCCGCTATTTTCTTCCTCACAAGAAAGCGATTAGCCTTCCCCTTCTGTACCTGCATTATTGACGCAGATATTTGTTGAACCAGGCGATGGTGCGGCTCCAGGCGTCACAGGCGGCTTCCGCATTGTAGGCGGCGCCCGTGTCGTTGTGAAAGGCGTGGCCGACCCCTTGATATACGACAAATCCGAACGTCTTCTGCTTCTGAATCATTGCATCCATTACCGGCGCCATGCTTCTGGTGAGATTGCGATCTGTTTCGGCGTACATGGCCAGGACTGGGGCTTTGATGGTATCGAGCCGATCCAGCGCCGGTACGGGGGCGCCATAAAAGGGAACCGCCGCTGCCAACTCCTCGAGTACCAGCGCAAGGTTCCAAACGTTCCCTCCGCCCGCGCAGAAGCCAACAGCGCCTATCCGGTTGAAGACGATGTTCGGCAGAGTCTTCATGAAGGCGATGGTGGAAATGAGGTCGGCCTGACGTTCGGCGGGCGTGGTGCGGTTATAGGCGGCCGCCTGCTGCGTGCCATCCGGAAACTGGGCGACGCCGCCCTGGCGCGAAAGCAAATCCGGTGCGAACGCGACGAAACCGGCGCGGGCGGCGCGGCGGGTAACATCCTTGATGTGATCCACGAGGCCGCGATTTTCGTGAACCACCAAGATGCCCGGAAGTAACCGATCCTTGTGCTCGCGCGGATAGGCGAGATATCCCATCAATGGAGTTGCCTCGCCCGGATAGGTAACATCCTGAGTTACCAGGTCAGGCGCATCGGCTGGGACGCGAACATCGGCGGGGCACGCGGTAACCGCCTGGCCGAAGACCTCGTAGCCTCTCAGAGCCGCGAGTGCGGCGGCGGCGCTGCCGGTGTGCTTTGCCACCCGGCGGATGAGTTCGCGGCGGTTGAATGCACCGTCTACGTAGAGATGCACAAGACTATCAATGGGACCTTCATTTTCGCTGAACATAAACACCCCTTTGTTCGTCCACCTAGTACCTGCTTGCAAAAGTTCGTGTGTACCACTCCCTCAGAAGGCGTGAAAAAATCAACAGTTGAGCCGGAATCCTCACGAACGAAAATCGAGGCGGGTCGATCTCCATTCTTCTTTTCATAGTAGAGTACTTTGCGAAACAAATGCTGGCTGCGCCATTCTACTCCT
>JBBRNO010000090.1:0-26713 GCA_038230275.1 Bryobacterales bacterium | reverse complement strand
TTGAATTCGATGGGTTCGTTTGGGCACGGCGGGGCTTATCGGACTTTCGGTTGGGTGGACCCTGGGAAGGATATGTTGCAGGTGCTGATGTACCAGCGGACTAATGGCGGCGGGGATGTGGCGGATGAGATTAATAGCTTTCTGGCTATGGCCGCGGCTGCTATTGAGAAGTGAGGTGGTGGGTTGAAATGGGGTTCGGTGTTCGGCAGGGATAAGATTATTGGCCGCCGATGCACGCAGATGGACGCGGATGGTTAAGAATGGGCTATCCAGATAGATTGTGGACACCGGCGTGCCTTTTTTCCAGGCTTCAATTTTTGGCCGCCAGTGCCGCTGCCGTCGTTCCTCTTGCTGCGCCGACGCCTTATGGTACGGGATCTCCTTGATCTCGGCGTTGGAAAGGCGTATAAATTGAGTCCAATGCCTTTCACCGTCCCTTCCCGACGCCAATTGCTGCAAGCCGGAAACGCGCTGGCTCTGTCAGGCCTGATTCCGGCCGCCTCATCAGGAGCTGAAAAACCAGGAGCTGAAAAGCCAAAAACCGTCCGCGATCACATGTGGCTTTGGTCCCACGTCGCCGGCAGCTACAACGGGCTGTTCGGCCTGCCGGGCAAATCCCGCATGACTCCGGCCGAAGCCGCTTTCTATATGGGGATTCCTAACGTCTTCATGCTCCATCGAGAGGGAACCCCCGAACCTCCGCTCGAGCAGTTCGCGCTGGCATTTGAGCCGCTGCGCGAGGTGGTCTGGGGCATCGTCGGTGAGTCGGGCGCCACCGAGGACAAGGAGCGGGAGACCGTGCTGGAGCTGGCATTGCACAACCCCAAGATCTCAGGCGTGGTGATGGATGACTTTTTCATAAAGCCGAAGGACGGACGGGTGGCCGCGTTGACGTTGGACCAGATCAAGGACATGAAGAAGAAGCTACACCCCAGCGGAAAGCGGCTGGACTTGTGGGTGGTGCTCTACGAGCATCAACTCGATCAGCCATTGACGGAGTACCTGGGGCTCTGCGACTACGTTCAGTTCTGGACCTGGTACGGCCAGAATCTGAGGGACTTACGCGGCAACTTCGAGAAGGCCCGCAAGCTATCCGGGGGCGCGAAGATGGCGCTGGGGATTTATTGGTGGGATTTCGGCAACAATAAACCGCTCTCCAATGAACTGATGAAGAGCCAGTGCGAGACCGGCTTGCAATTGCTCAAGCAAGGCCACATTGAGGCCATGGTGTTCTGCGGTAGTTGGCTGTGCGATCGCGGATTGGAAACCGTTTCCTGGACTCGTAACTGGATTCGGCAAGTGGGCCAGGACAGAGTGAAGCGGGTGTGAGACGGGGCGGCGGCATCCGCCCCATCGTTGCAGGAGAAGGACGTTAGCGGCGGGCGGCTTGCTTGGGGGCGGGGGTTTCGCGCTCCACTTCGGTGGAGGCGGGGGCTACTGCCAGTTCGCGTTTTGCCAGGCCCAATTGGGTGCGGATTTCGTTGTCAATGGCGGCGCGGACATCGGGATTGTCTTTGAGGAACTGGCGGGAATTCTCGCGTCCCTGACCGATGCGTTCGCCCTTATAGCTGTACCAGGAGCCGCTCTTTTCAATCACGTTGTGGGTGACGCTGAGGTCGATCAGATCGCCTTCGCGCGAGATGCCTTCCCCGTAGATGATGTCGAATTCGGCTTCGCGGAACGGCGGCGCTACCTTGTTCTTCACGATCTTGACCTTGGTGCGGTTACCTACCACCACGTCTCCTTCCTTGATGGCGGCGATGCGGCGAATGTCGGCACGGACGGAAGAATAAAACTTCAGCGCGCGGCCGCCGGAGGTGGTTTCCGGACTGCCAAACATCACGCCGATCTTCTCGCGAATTTGATTGATGAAGATGAGGCAGGTGTTCGATTTGGAAACTGTGCCGGTGAGTTTGCGCATGGCCTGGGACATCAGGCGAGCCTGGATGCCGACGAAGGTGTCGCCCATTTCGCCGTCGAGTTCGGCCTTGGGCACCAGCGCGGCTACGGAGTCGACCACCAGAACGTCGATAGAGCCGGAGTTGATCAGGACGTTGGTGATTTCCAGGGCTTGTTCGGCGAAGTCGGGTTGCGAGACCAGCAGGTTGTCGACATCGACGCCTAGCTTTTTGGCGTAGACCGGATCGAGCGCGTGCTCCACATCGATGAAGGCGGCCATGCCGCCCACCTTCTGCGCTTCCGCTACCACTTGCAGCGCCACCGTGGTTTTACCGGAGGATTCAGGCCCGAAAATCTCAATGATGCGTCCGCGCGGGAAGCCGCCGACGCCCAGAGCGAAATCAAGCGAGATGGAGCCGGTGGAGATGGTGGCCACTTGCACGGTGGCTTCCTTTGAACCTAACCGGACGATCGAGCCTTTGCCAAACTGTTTATCGATTTGGCCTAGCGCGGCACCAAGATTACGCGAACGTTCTTTTTCATCCATGCGGATTTGTTTTCCTTGACTAAAATTCGGGGGAGTCTTAATTATACAACCGAGACTACAGGCGGGGAGCGTAATATCCTTTGCGCGCCCGCACCACCAGATCCTTGCGGCCCTTCACCTTGATGTCCACCGTGTGATAGAGACCGTCCGTCTTCACCGGGTCGGGCCGGTACAGCACGTTGTATTGATGGCGTAATTCATTGGCGATGTTCTCAAACGACTGCGCCAGGTCCTGTACTTTGAAAGGGAAGAAGGTGAGGCCCCCAGTCTCAAGCGAGAGATACTTCAAGACCTTGTCGCCATCCGATTGGATGCGGGTGATGTTGGTGGAGATGTTGTAAATGGCGACGTCCGCTTTGTGCGCCATCTCCAGCGATTGATCGCGCGTGTACTTACTTTGGTTGTCGTCGCCATCGCTTAGAATTACCATCGCGCGGCGGAACTTATGCTGCGGCTGGTCCTGCATCAACTTATCGCGGCAGGCGAAGAAGATGGCGTCGAACAAGGCGGTGCCGCCACCGGGGCGCAGGCCGCGGATGGCGTTGGTGAGCTTGGTGTTGTCGTTGGTGAGGTCGGCTACCAGTTCGGCGCCGGTATCGAAGCTAATGACCACGGCGCGGTCCTGCGGACGCATCACGCTATTGACGAATTCAATCGCGGCCTCTTGCTGAAACTTGAAGCGGTCGCGAATGCTGTTGCTGGTATCGATGAGGATGGCCAGGCGCAGAGGCAGATCCGCTTCGGAGGTGAACTCGATAATATTCTGCGGGCGCTTGCCTTCAATGATTTCGAAATCGCCCTTCGTCAGGTCCGTGACGAAGCGGTTCTTCTTGTCAGACACGGTGAACAGCATACTGACGCGGTTCACATCGAGAGTAATGCGGGTTTGGTCGTCAGGCGTCTTCTGCGGAATGGCAGACGGGGCGATCAGACAGAGAAGTAACGCTAGAGAGGACAGCTTTTTCATCGGGGGATATCCCAACCCCAATTATAGTCCCGCTAGCCACGCGGCAAGCTCAGGCGCTAAGGGAGCCTCCAGGGTGAGGGGCGCGCCGGTGGAAGGGCTATTGAAGCGAATGCGGTGCGCGTGCAGGAAGAAGCGGCCCATGCCTGCTTCCAATGCACCATAGAGACGATCGCCTGCAACGGGGTAGCCGATGCTGGCCAGGTGGACGCGGATCTGATGCGTGCGGCCGGTGCCGATGCGGACTTCGAGGAGGGTGAATTTATCCAAGCGGCGCAGGACACGATATTCGGTGTGGGCGGTGCGGCCTTCGTCCAGGCGGGCGGTCATACGGGTGCGGCGGACAGGGTCGCGGGTGATCTTTGTGTCGATGGCGCCGGTGTCTCGCGGCGGGCTTCCGTGGACCAGGGCGATGTAGGTTTTCTCGACGGTTCGCGCGGCGAACTGGGCAGCGAGATTGCGATGGGCGGCATCCGTGCGGGCGACTAGTAAGACGCCGCTGGTGTCTCGGTCCAGGCGGTGGACGATGCCGGGGCGTTCGTCGCCGCCTACTTTTGAAAGCAACTGAAAGTGATGCAGCAGGGCGTTGACCAGGGTGCCGGAATGATTGCCGGCGCCGGCGTGGACGACCAGACCGGCGGGTTTGTTTACGGCGATTAAATCGTCGTCCGAATAGAGGATGTCAATCGGGATATTCTCGGCGAAGGCCTGTAGCGGTTCCAGGCCGGCGGGTTGAACGGTGATGTTCTCGGCTCCGTGCAATGCTGCTGAGGGCTTTAGGATATGACCATCCACCGTGACGTTTCCGGCCTTGATCCAATCCTGCAAACGGGCGCGGCTGTATTGCGGAAGGTTTTCCTGCAGAAAGTGATCGAGGCGCTTTCCGGCGTCGGCGTGTGAGACATTGAATTCGAAGCTCATGACTCGTTCGACGCGGCTGACGCTGCTGCTGTTATTTGTGACTGTGGCAATGGCTCGATTCTGCCATACGCAGATTCTGTGGGTGGAGGAAGCGTACCCAGCCGCGGCTGCGGCACAGATATTGGATGGACGGTTTCTCTATCGAGATATCTGGTTCGATAAGCCGCCGCTCTACGCGTTGTTCTATCTGCTATGGGGCGCGGGGCCGGGCATCGGGCTGCGTTTAGCGGGCACTCTGTTCGTGGCGCTGTGTTGCTGGCTGGTGTTTCGATTCGCACGGGAACTTTGGGAAGAGGGGGAAGCGCTGCTGGCGGCGTGCCTGTTGGGCTTCTATCTTACGTTTGGGATTCCGGCTGCCGTGATGGCGCTGGCTCCGGATTTACTTATGATTGCGCCGCATATCGCGGCGGTCTATATGGCTTGGCGCGGGCGAGCTTTCTGGAGCGGCGTTCTGGCGGGGATTGCGCTGCTGGTGAATTCGAAAGGGATTCTGGTTCTGGCGGCTTGCGCGGTGTGGGCTTATCCGGCGCTGCCCCTGTTGCTGTTGGGGTTTGCGGTTCCGAATGCGATATTCGCCGCTGTGTTATTTGCCAATGGCGCACTGGCCGATTACTACGCGCAGGTGTGGACTTGGGGCTTTCTGTATTCACGCGATGCGTTGGTTTCGACAAGCGTAGGCTTGGCGCGCACGGCGAACTGGGCGGGGTTTCACGCAACGATCGTGATTGCTGCAATCTGGTTCTTTTGGCGTGAGAAGCGCTGGCTGGCGTGGGTTCTGATATCCGTCATCGCGGTGTGCGCCGGTTGGCGTTTTTTCCCGCGGTACTACTTCCAACTGCTGCCTGTGTTCGTGCTGGCCGGGGCGCGCGGCTTGATGCTGATGCGTATTCGCTGGCGGATTGCGGTGATGTCTCTGCTGCTGATTCCGGCTGTGCGCTTCGGGCCGAGGTACGTGACATTAGGCAATGACTTGCTGCACGGGCGGGCGCCTGAGTGGAGCGATGTCGCGATGAATCAGGATAGCCGGAGGGCCGCCGAGATGGTGCGCTCCGCGGCAGGACCGAATGACAAACTGCTGGTGTGGGGATACCGGCCGGATGTTTTTGTGTATTCACGGATGCCGGCGGCTACCCGGTTTCTGGATTCGCAGCCCTTGAGCGGCGTGCTGGCGGACCGGCATCTGACCAGTGCGCGGCCGACTGCGCCGGAGTGGGCGGAGAGTAACCGGCGAGAGATCGCGGGGATCAAGCCGGCGTTTATCGTGGACGGCTTGGGGCCATTGAATGCGGCACTGGCGGTTGAGAAATTTTTGTCACTGGATGGTTATGAAGTTGTTGGACGGACGCCGATGTCGGTGGTTTACCGGTTGCGGCGATAGGTCAGGAAGCTAATGCAGGAAGCGGTTCGGTGCCTTCGCTCAAGATGGCCAGATAGCGCTGATACACGAAGAGACGGCTGCGCTGGCGGCCCGTGGACTCTGTAAATATGCCGAGGTGCTGCATGTGCTGAATCGCGCCCGCAGTGGTTGGGAACGAAACTCCTGTTTTCTTCGCCGTGGTGGCGATAGATAGTATCGGGTTCGTTTGTGCGTAGTGGAAGACGCGAAGTGCCGAGGCAGCTGGACGGCCTAATCCTTCGATCTTTTTTCTATCGTCCTCCAGCAGAGACAAGATTCGTCTGGCTGCGGACACTGCCTGCTCTGAAGTCTCCTTCACTCCGGTTAGGAAGAACTCAAGCCACGTTTCCCAGTCGCCGGTTTCCCGCACCCGCGTGAGGAGCTCATAGTAACTCTGGCGGTGAGTTTTCAGATAGAGGCTCAAGTAAAGAATGGGCTCTCGAAGCGCGCCGGCGGCGTAAAGCAGAAACGTGATGAGCAAGCGTCCGAGTCTTCCGTTTCCGTCGAGAAACGGATGGATGGATTCGAATTGGACGTGCACCAGACCGGCCTTGATCAGAAGAGGAAGGCCGGGACGATCTTCGTGTAGAAAGTTCTCCAGATTGCCCATGCACTCCATCACGAATTCCGGCGGCGGGGGTACGAAGGCGGCGTTTCCGGGGCGCGTTCCGCCGATCCAGTTTTGACTTCGACGGAACTCTCCGGGTTCCTTGTCGCTGCCCCTCCCTTTGGAGAGCAAGATGGCGTGAATCTCTTTGATCAGCCGGAGCGAAAGCGGGAAGCCGGAGCGAAGTCTATCCATGCCGTGGGTGAGTGCAGCGACATAGTTCGAGACTTCCTGGACGTCGTGAACCGGCACCCCGGGGATCTCGCTGTTTTCGAAGAGGAGCAGGTCGGAAAGCGACGATTGCGTCCCTTCGATCTGCGATGATAGTAATGCTTCCTTGCGGACGTAGGTGTAGAGGAAGAGCGCCGGATCGGGCAGAACCGAGGCGAGCCCATCGAGCCGGCCGAGCGCTTGGTTGGCTTGGTCGAGTAATGTCTGAAAGCCGTCAATCTTGACGCCTGGACTGGGCGGAAGGGATGGCGGGACGTAGGCGCGCACAGTTTCTCCGCCGACGGTGAAGCTTTTGTAGCTTCCAAGTCTTTGATCTAAAACGGGTTTCATCGTTGTTTAGGGAACCTTTAATAACGCTTGGCGCTATTAAAGGATATGCCAGTTTCCTTTAATTAGCTATTTGCCCTTCCAGACGGGTGTCCTCTTTTCTAAAAACGCCGTAATCCCCTCCGAGGCGTCTTCAGCCAGTGAATTCTGTGTCATCACTTCCTTTGCCTGCTCATACGCTGTCCGCTGCGGGGCTTCAATTTGCTCGTAGAATGACTTCTTACCCACGGCCACTGTATAGCTACTGGCCTGGGCAATTTGTTGCGCTAATTCGCGGGTTGCCGGGCGAAGACTCTCTGCCGGCACGGCGCGATTGATGAGACCCCACTCGGCCGCTGTCGCCGCTGCTATCAACTTTCCAGTGAGTAGCATCTCCATCGCGCGCGTGCGTCCGATGGCGCGGGTCAGCGCCACCATGGGCGTGGTGCAGAACAAGCCGATGCGTACTCCGGGTGTGGCGAACTGGGCCGTATCGCTGGCAATCGCCAGATCGCAAGACGCCACCAACTGGCAGCCCGCGGCGGTGGCGACGCCTTGCACTTCCGCAATCACCGGCTGGGGAATCGACTGGATCTTCTGCATAAGCGCGCAGCAGGTATCGAACAAGCGGCGGTAGTCGGCTTCCTTGCGGCCTACCATCTCTGTCAGGTCGTGGCCGGAGCAGAATACATTTCCCTCGGCGGCCAGAATCACCGAGCGTGTCTTTTTGTCGCGCCCCACTTCGCCTAGCACATAGATGAGTTCCAGCATCACTTCCAGCGACAAGGCGTTACGCCGCTGCGGCCTGTTCAGCGTGATTACCGCTGCCTGGTCTTCCAGTTCGTGCCGTACAAATTCGTAATCCATAGGCCTGCTCGAATTATAATGGGGGCTATGACAAAGCTGATAGGAGCGCTCCTCATGTCGACTTCCCTTTTCGCCGCATCCGGCATTCACGAATTCACACTGAACACCATTGATGGAAAACCTGCACCGCTGGCCGCCTACAAGGGGAAGGTGGTGCTGGTGGTGAACGTGGCCAGCCGCTGCGGCTACACACCGCAGTACACGGGCCTGGAAGCCCTTTACGAGAAGTATAAAGATCGCGGACTGGTGATTGTCGGCTTCCCGGCGAACAATTTTGGCGCACAGGAACCAGGCACCAATGAAGAGATCAAAACGTTCTGTTCCAGCAAATACAACGTTACGTTTCCCATGTATTCGAAGATTTCGGTGGCGGGCAGCGACAAAGCGCCGCTTTACGCATACCTTACCGGCACGGGCGGCGGCGAAGTGAAATGGAACTTCACCAAATTTCTGGTGGGGGCCGACGGCAAGGTGATTCAGCGCTTTGAATCGGGCGTTACGCCGGAATCGGCGGAACTGGTGTCGGCGGTGGAGAAGGCGTTGAAGCACTAATGGCGCGCATTCTGGTGAGTGGCGGCGCGGGCTACATTGGCTCGCATACGGTTCACCTGTTGAGTGGGCACGGGCACGAAGTGGCGGTAGTGGACGATCTGTCCCGCGGCCATCATCGCAACATTACCGGGAAAGACTTTCATCAGATCACGTTGACCGATACCCCGCGCCTTACCCGTTTGCTGGAAGGCGGAAATTTCGATGCGGTGATTCATTTCGCCGGATATATTTCGGTAGGGGAATCGACGAAAGATCCGGAACTGTACTTCACCAACAACGTAAGCGGCAGCATTTCGCTGTTTACCGCGATGCAGCGCGGCGGCGTGAAACGGCTGGTGTTCTCCTCCACGGCAGCGGTCTACGGAACGCCTTCGCATGTTCCCATCACCGAAGAATTTCCGTTTGCGGCGGTGAGTCCATACGGCGAGACGAAGGTGATGGTGGAGAAAATTCTCAGCTGGCTGGATGAGTTCCGGGGCCTGCGCAGTGTTACGCTGCGATACTTCAATGCCTGCGGGGCAGAGCCGGGAACGGGCCTTGGGGAGGAGCACGATCCGGAAACGCACCTGATTCCGCTGGTGCTGCGCGCCGTCAAGACAGGCGAGCCGGTAACGATCTTCGGCGACGATTACCCCACTGCGGACGGCACTTGCGTACGAGACTACATCCACGTGAGCGATCTGGCGGAAGCGCATATCTTGTCACTGGATTATCTGCTGGCCGGCGGCGCATCGGACCGGTTCAACGTGGGCACCGGGATTGGGCGTTCGGTGCGGGAAGTGATTCGAGCGGTGGAAGAAGTTACCGGTGCGAAAGTGCCGTTTGTGATGGGCAAGAGGCGCGACGGCGATCCGGCCGAACTTGTTGCCAATTCCGATAAGCTGAGGCGGACACTGCAGTGGATTCCCAAATACGTGAATCTCCGCGATATAGTAGCTACGGCATGGCAGTTCGATCAATCCAAATAACACTCACTCACACGGGGCGCACAGCGCTCTTTTTGTTAGCGGCGGCGGCCTTCGGCCAGACCGATTTCGATTTATTGCTGAAGGGCGGTCACGTGATCGACCCGAAGAATGGCATCAGCGCCACGCGCGACGTTGGCATCAAAGACGGCAAGATTGCGGAAGTGGCGGCAAGCATCGCCGCGAACCGCGCTTTGAAAACCGTCGACGTATCCGCCTACTACGTTACGCCGGGGCTGATTGATATACACACCCATCTTTACGCGGGCACGGGCACGGCGTATACAGGCCCTTCCAGCGTGCGTCCGGACGACCACTCCTTCCGGTCCGGCGTTACCACGATGGTGGATTGCGGATCTTCCGGCTGGCGCAATTTTCCGGATTTCAAAGAGCACATTATCGATCGGGCACGGACGCGGGTGTTGGCGTTTCTGAACATTGTCGGTTCGGGCATGGCCGGCGTGCCAGAGCAGAACATGTACGACATGGACGCCAAGTCCGCGGCGGCGATGGCGGCTCGTCACAAAGACGTGATTGTCGGTTTCAAGAGCGCGCACTATAGCGGGCCGGAATGGGTGTCAGTGGAGCACGCGGTGGAAGCGGGGACGATTGCGAACCTGCCGGTGATTGTGGACTTCGGCCAGTTCCGCCCGGAGCGTCCCTTTGAAGAGCTGGTGACGAAGAAGCTGCGGCCCGGCGATATCTCCACGCATCAATATCTGGTATCGGTTCCCATGTTGGACGAGAAGGGGAAAGTGAGGCCATACCTTTTTGAAGCACGCAAACGCGGAGTGCTGTTCGATGTGGGTCATGGTGGCGGCAGTTTCCTGTTCCGCCTGGCCGTGCCTGCGATGAAACAGGGGTTTGGGCCGGATTCGATTTCCACCGACCTGCACATCACCAGCATGAACGGCGCCATGAAAGACATGCTCAACGTGATGTCGAAGTTCCTGAACATGGGCATGACGCTGGACGACACGATTCTGAAATCCACCTGGAACCCGGCGAAGGAGATTAAGCGTGAAGAGTTGGGAAATCTTTCGGTAGGCGCGCCGGCCGATGTGGCCGTGCTGCGGGTAGAGCGGGGGAATTTCGGGTTTGTCGACGTCAGCGGCGCACGCTTGCGTGGAACCCAGAAACTGGTGGCCGAGCTTACCGTGCGCGCCGGGAAAGTGGTGTGGGACTTGAACGGGATTACGCGCGAGGATTGGGACAAGCTGGGCAACTATGGCGCGCAGGGCGACCCGCGTTGGGATGCAACCGTGGCGGGAGAAATGCGCGAGCGCCGGACTCATTGATGATGCGGCGGGTTATTTCCCGGGAGCGATCTTCACGTTCTTGAACACTGCCGTTTCATCGAAGGATCCGAGCCCCACTTTACCGGAACCGAGACTGAGATCCACCGCGGTCAGTGACGGGTTCGGCTTGCCGTTCACCAGCACCATCAGCTTCCCTGCCTTGGCGTCGTAGCGCACGGCGATGTGATTCCATTCGTCCACGGCGGCGAACGCAGGCGCGCCTTCGGTGGAGCTGATGCGAACACGCTCTCCGCCGAACACATGAAAGATTCCGTTGTGCACCGGCTGCCTGGCTCCGGTGTCGGTGGAGAGATGCGCGTAGTTGAAGTGCGCTTCGTCCTTATAGGCGTACACGATGATGAGGGAACGGTCCAGCACCTTCACATCTGCGTCGAGCTGGAAGGAGCCGTACTCCTTTTCTGAAACGGTAAACTGCCGCGGGCGGCGAGGCTTGTCCTTATCCGGGCCGCGATGCGTCACTAACGTGAGGGCGCCATCTGCTTCCACCTTCCACTCTGAGGCAAGCGGCACGGTCCAGTGAATTCCGAATGCGTCAATCGCATCGGCGGCGAACACAGCGCCGGCAAATAACAGCAGCAATGGCAGAAGCTTCATCGCTCCAGTGTATTCGACACGCCAACCTCGATCAGAGAATCAGTTCGGCGCGGACTGTGTTATCCAGAGCGTGGGCGCGTAGTGAAAAGCCCATCAGACGGCAGAAATCCTGCATCTCGCGATTTGCGGGAAGAATATCGGCAATCACTTTGACTACTTTTTCGCGGCGGGCGAAATCCAGCAGCGAAGTCGTTAGCAGGCGCCCCAATCCCTTTCGCTGGTAGGCATCGGCGACTACGATAGCGAACTCAGCGCAGCCGCTGTTGCCGATTCTCACCAGACGCGCGACACCGATGATGGCACCCTCTCGTTCGGCAAGCAGGACCATCTGCCGGTCGTAGTCGGCAAAGCAAATGCGGGAGAGGCGGTCATGGTCTGTGCGCGTTTCCAGCTTGATGGCCGAGAAATATCGCTGATAAACGGTGCGTTCGGACAGGCTGCCATGAAACGCAATCATCCGCGGCTCATCTTCCGGGCGGATGGGCCGCAGCGTGATTTCGGTACCGTCGAAAAGGGTCGCCGTCTTCACTTCGTGCAGGGGATAGGGGCGAATGGCCGGCCGCGGCAGATCGGCTTCCACAGTGTCAATGGAATGCAGAACGATGCGAGCGTCCAGCGCGACCAACCCGGTGGGTCCGGCCAGCAAGGGGTTGATGTCAATCTCCTGGATCCAGGGCTGCGAGATGACAAGCTCACTGAACTGGACCAGCAGTTCCTCCAGCTTGTGAACATCCACCGGAGCGCGGCCGCGGATGCCGTTGAGGGCGGTCCAAATTCGGGTCCGCTCCATTAGCCGGCGTGCCAGAGTGGTGTTCAGCGGCGGCAGGCCCAAGGCGTGGTCCTTGTACACTTCAACAAGTTGGCCACCGGAACCGAAGAGCAGAACGGGGCCGAATTGCGCGTCGATGCTGCTGCCCAGAATCAGTTCGTAGCCTTCCAATTGCACCATGGGCTGAACGGTGACGCCTTGAAAATCGGACTCGGATGCATGTTCCGTCACAGACCGCCGAATGTCGCGAAAAGCTTCGCTCACCGCAGCCGGACTGGTCAGATTCAGTTTCACTCCGCCGACGTCGGTCTTGTGGGTAATGGTCTTTGAGAATAGCTTTAGCACCACCGGAAAACCGGCGCTGGCGGCCGCCTCTACCGCCTCCGTTTCGGTCAACGCCACCGTTGTGCTGACCACCGGAATACCGTAGGCGCTCAACACCTGCTTCGATTCGAATTCATCCAGCAGCGTTCTGCCTTCCAGCCGCGCACGGGTGATGATTTTCCCGGCGGCCATCACGCGGGCCGAGGAGACACTGAAATCCGGCATGGACGGCGTCTCATAGAGGCTCCGCAGGTGATCCGTATAACTCCAGAGATACTGGAATGCGCGCGCAGCTGTATCGGGGTAGGAGAACGTAGGAATGCCGGCGCGGTTTAGAACGTCGATGGCCGCGTGCACCGATTTTGCGCCCATGAAACTGGTGATCAGTGGCTTGCGCGTCTTTCTGGCGTACGGCACCAGAACTTCGGCGACGCTGGTGGGTTCGGTGATTCCCTGCGGAGCCATAATCACCAGCAGTCCGTCGCTTTGCGAGTCTTTGGAGATGATCTCAATTGCCTTGGCGTAGCGGTCCGGGGTGGCGTCACCCAAAATATCCACCGGATTCGCATGGCTCCAGTGCGGGGGCAGGATGGCCTCCAGCGATTCCAGCGTGTGCGGAGAGAGTGTGGCCAATTGTCCGCCGGCGGCGATCAAGGAATCAGTCGCCAGCACGCCGGGCCCGCCGGCGTTGGTGAGAATGGTCAAGCGCGGGCCATTCGGGCGCGGCTGTTTGGATAGCACTTCCACCATGTAGAAGACGTCGGCCAAACTGTTAAGCCGCAACACGCCGCAGCGCTCAAAAGCGCCATCCAGAACTTCGTCGCTGCCGGCCAGGGAGCCGGTGTGTGACGCAGCGGCTTTTGCCGCGGCCTCGGTCCGGCCGGCTTTGATGACGATGATGGGCTTGCTAAGGGCCACCTCGCGCGCGGCCGAGAGAAACGAACGCGCATCGCCGACGGTTTCCATGTAAAGCACGATGCTGGTGGTCCTGGGATCGTCGCCGAGGTACTGAATCAAGTCGCCCCAACCCACATCGATCATCGCGCCCACCGAAAAGAAGGCACTGAACCCGATACATTCCTTGACGCTCCAATCCAGCATGGCGGTGCACAACGCACCGCTCTGGCTGAGGAATGCGACGTTGCCCGGCTGTGCGCCTTCCGAGGCGAAGGTGGCGTTCAGGCCGGCATAGGGGCTCATGATGCCCAGGCAGTTTGGGCCGATAATTCGCATCCCCCGCCGCCGCGCGTAGGTGAGCATCTCGCGTTCCAGGAGGGCGCCCTGGGGGCCGCGCTCGCGGAATCCCGCGGAGATTACCACCGCGCCCTTCACCCCGGCATCCGCGCATTCCCGTATCACCTGCGGCACCGCGGCAGCCGGCACCACAACGATGGCCAAATCCACAGGCACGGTGATTTCGCGAAGCGAAGCGTATGTCTTGTGACCTAGAACAGTGGCGTGCGACGAATTTACCGGCAGGATGGAAATGGCCGCTGGCGATCGCAGCAAATTCTCCAAGACTACGCGTCCGACACTTCCTTCCCGTTCCGTGGCGCCGATCAGCGCGACCGTGGAAGGATAAAAGAAAACGTCGATCGTTCCGGGGCGGGGTTCCTGTTCGAGAGCAGTATCGATATTCACGCTACTACTAGTGTAGTGTCCGCGAATTGGGTGGACACTACCGGAAACCGCTCCTTTACAGTCGCGGCTCGGAAACTACTGTTGCAGCAACGAGTTCGAGACCGAGCCGCGCGCGTGAGCAAGCGGTTTCTTGTGTACAGTTATTTGTCGCACAGTACACTAGTCATACCTGAAATCGCGCGCAAATTTCGATCAGATACTCAGCACCGGGCACTGCGCTTCGCGAATGATGGAATAGGAGTGGGTTCTAAGACGCCCCATTCCGTGATGCTGGCTGCGGCCGATCACCAGAAGTCCGGCCCGATGCTGTGCTGCGGCGGCGCTGACCATGGCGACGATACTGCTACCGGCTTCCACAAAGATCCGCGCTTTAATTTGCAGGTTCGTACACGTGGCCTGCAAACGCTCCCGCGCGTCTTTGATGAGATAGCTCCGCAGATCCGCATCTGCAAAACGGGCCGGCCCGGTGTCCGACGAAGGGACCACATGAATTACCGTCAGATCCGCGATATTCTCTTCGGCCAAGCCGGCGGCGGCTCTGATGACCGCCTCATTCTCTGGTCCCAAATCCACCGCGCAGGCTATATGGTCCATGCGGATAGCCTCAGGAAGCGGCGGGGATTGCATATGCGCGCCGGTCCAAACGGGGCAGGCGGCATCGTGCAATACTTTCGCCGTCACCGATCCCAGGATGAACCGTCTAAAGCCTCCATAGCCGTGAGTGGGCATCATGATGAGATCGACGTTTTCGCGCTGTGCCATCTCCACGATGACGCGGGCCGGATCACCGATTTCCAGACGGCGCTCTACTGTTAGCGGCTTCAATTCTTCTTCCAGGTAGGGCTCCAATATTTTCTTCAGCGTCAGAGCTCTCTCTTCCACCTGTGTCTCGAACATCATTCCGCCGGCGTTGACGTCCACCGCCGGATCGAACACGTCCACTACGTGCAGCAGGATCAATTTCGAACCAAAGTTCGCTGCCATCGACTCCACATATTGGGCTGCACTGCGGCAACGATCCGAGAAGTCGACCGGGAAAAGTATCTTGTTAAACGTAATCATGGGAATAATCTCCTGCACTCCACATTGTTCACAGGCGGCCGGTGCTCACGAAACAAGTTTCGAATTCGCCTGCCACACCTGATTGAGAAACCAAGCTCCGATCCCTAAGCCGTAGACCAAGACGGCGGTCAACAGGATGTGAACCCAGCGGTCCAGTACATCCATTTGGTGTGCTGTTGCCGCTTGCGTGTTCAGCGAACTGGCAGTGGCGTGACTCACATGCAGAAAATCGTCCTCATTTCTGGACGCATGTTTACGGAAAATCATCAACCCTATCAGCGTGACGGCGAGCGCCAGCCAACTAACAATCAACAACATGAGATTTGTGTCCATGACTCTTTCTCCAAAATGTCCGGTTGCACGCGATCTTCCAGAAGTTCGCGTGAAATATTGCAGCAAGTTCCATAGCCCGAGTGAATCGCTTATGCCAATACACCCGGCCGCGTTGGGTGAATTGACCCAGCGTGGAAGAGACGGCCCTGGCATTCGAACGATTTAACAGGGGATAGCCACTGGCGTTTCAGATGCATATAATCGAAGCGTTATGAGAACTGCCGATTATCAGACTGTGAAAGTTCTGTCGATTAGCCCGGCGGAGCACGATCATACCTGCCTGCAACACATCCTGGACCACACCTCGTGGAGACTTTGGCCAACCGGCAGCATTGCCGGTGCGGTGGAAACGGTGCGACGGCATCATATTCCAGTAGTGGTTACAAGCGAAAAACTGCCCGATGGAAATTGGAAGGATTTGCTGCGGCAGCTGCAGTGCCTGCCTGAACCACCGGAGGTGATTGTGATCGCGTCGAACGCTGACGATCAGCTCTGGTCGGACATTTTGTGGAGCGGTGCGTACGACGTAATTCCAAAGCCGCTAAACAAATCCGAGGTCTTTCGGACTGTGAGCCTAGCATGGCGCCAGTGGTGTGATCAGTGGATTGGGAAGCGCCCGGTTCGCGCCATTTACAAAGCCTCCGCATAGTCAGGCCCTCCGATTGCAATAGGATTGGTTGAAAGGAGAATTTCGATGCTTCCGCTTCAACACATTCTGTTGCCCGTTGATTTCTCGGAGCGATGTTCCGGTATGGCCGGCTACGTTCAGTTGCTGGCGAAGGCGTATAACACCAAGATTTCGCTGCTGCACGTCGCGGAGTCCGTTTTCGTTGGCCCGACGGGCGCGGGTCTGCCGCCGATGCCGGTAGAGACGCCAGAGGAGCGGCTGGATGAGTTAACGGGATTGCTGAATGAATTTGCAGCAAAACACTTTGCTGGAATTAGCACCACCTGCATGGTGCGCAAAGGCGACCCCGCACTGGAAATTGTGGACTACGCCAAGACGGAAGGCGTAGATTTGATCGCGATGCCGACACACGGCCGCGGAACGTTTCGCCAGTTCCTGCTAGGATCGATCACGGCAAAAGTGATTCACGATGCGGTGGTCCCGGTCTTGACGGGAGCTCACCTGGAGACTCGTGTAAACGGAGAGGTCGCCAAGTTCAGCCGCATTCTGTGCAGCATAGGCCTTGATGAACATAGCCGAAGTACGCTGGGCGTGGCGGCCCGGTTGGCTTGCCACCTGGGGGCGAAGTTGGGAATTGTGCATGTCATCCCGGTTCAGGACGCGCGGCTAGCTATGAATTTCGGTACGGATTGGGAAAGCCAGCTGGTGGGCATGTGCAAAGCGCAGATTCATGAACTGGAGCAAGAGGTAGGAACGGCCGCCGATGTATTCGTCAAGCTGGGAAAACCGGCCGACGTGATCTGCCGTCTGGCGGGATTGATCCACTGCGATCTGGTGATTGCCGGGCGTAGTGCCGGCGCCGGCGACGGCATTTTCAACGGGAACGCGTACGATATCATCCGGCAATCGCCGTGCCCGGTGATCAGCGTCTAGTTAACGTCAGATAGATCTTCGGTGGGAAATGCTACGCGAAGGGCGTTCAGCACGGCCAGCAGGTCGATAATTTCCTGAGCGGCGGCTCCGGCAACGGGCGGCAGCAGGCCGGCGGCGGCGGCAATCATTCCCGCAATACTCAGGGCCATCCCGCCGATGGCCGTCTGCATGGCAATGGCGCGCATGCGCCGGCCGATGTGCATCAGTTCGTCCACTTTGTCTAGCGTAGGTTCCAGCAGAACCGCATCGGCGGCCTCAGCCGTAATGTCGTTGCTTTGGCCGAATGCCAAGCCCACGGTGGCGGCTTTCATGGCCGGCGCATCGTTGATACCGTCGCCTACAAACAACGTGGGCCCGCGCAGTGCCTCTGCCCTCACGATCTCAATTTTTTCCTCGGGACTCTTGCCGTAGAGCACTTCCGTAATGCCCACCTTGCCGGCCAGGTAACGCACCTCGGCCTCCCTGTCACCGGAGAGCAGCATCACTTTCGTGACTTGGTGATGAGGTTTCAAGTGGCGGATGAATCGCTTCGTCTCGCGGCGCGGTTCGTCGTGGAAACGGAACACCGCCGCATATTTGCCGTCCAGAAGCAGCACGCATTCCATGCCGGCGGCGGCCGGAGGCAGTGCCGATGCCGCGACGGCATCCAGTTTGGCGAATTGCGAACGGCCGGTGATGGCGACCTTCCGCCCGTCTACGACGCCGCATAGTCCTTCCCCGGGCTTCTCACCAATGCTGGAGACAGAGGCGAGTTCCAACTTTTCCGTCTTTGCGGTTTCCAGCATGGTGGATGCCAAGGGATGCTTGGAATACTGCTCCAGGCTGGCGGCCAATCGCAGGGCGTCCATGCGGCTGACGTCGGGTGCGGTGAGTGTATCCGTTAACGCCGGTTTGCCGTAGGTGAGCGTGCCCGTCTTGTCGAAGATCAGGGTACGGCAGGAATCGATTCGTTCCAACATGGCCGGATTACGGATGACAATGCCACGCCCGGCCGCCAAAGAAATGGCGCCGATGATTGCCACCGGAATTCCAATCAGCAGCGGACATGGGGTGGCGATCACCAGCACCGCGAGAAACCGTTTCGGGTCTCCGCTGGCGGCCCAGCCCACCCCGGCAACAGCGAGCGCTGCCGGGGTATACCAACTGCCCAGCCGGTCGGCAATGCGCTGCATTTCCGGACGGTTCAACCCGGCCTCATGCATCACTGCCATGATTTTGGCGTAGCGCGAATCGGGCACCAGCTTGGTGGCGGTGATGGTCAGCGCACTGTCCCCATTGATCGATCCCGATAAGACTTGCGCGCCCGGAATCTTGGAGATCCGGAAGGGTTCGCCCGTCAGGTAGGACTCGTCCATGCTGCCGCGCCCTTCCTGCACCGTGCCATCGACGGGACAAATCTCGTGGGGAAAGACGACGAGGGAATCGCCGATACTGACTTGGTCCAAGCCGACATCTTCCATGGTTGAATTCTGGCGGCGGTGCGCGATGGTTGGCATGCGCTTGGCCATCGCGTCCAGCACCGCGGAGGCGCGCTTGGTGGCGTATTGCTCCAGCGCGGTGCCGCCGGAGAGCATCAGTACAACGATCGCGCCCACCAGGTATTCACCCAACAACACTGCCACCACGATAGAGATTCCGGCCAGGAGGTCCGATCCAAACTCACGTTTGAGCAGCTTACGGAAGAGGTCGAAAACAAGTGGGACGCCGCCCGCCGCCAAGGTTACGGCGAGCGGGGGCAGCCATATCGCGGGAGCCGAACCGAGTGCGTATCTGGCAACCAGGTGGAAGGCAATACAGGCCAACGCCAACGCCGCGATGAAGGTCTCTTTCGTCCAGAAGCCGCGGGGCGCTTCCATCAAAAGTTAAACTGATCGATATTCTGTTTAGTGAATACGAAGGGTGCGCCGAGCATGATGTTGTCTCCTCGAACTTCCATGCTACCCAGCCGGCCGGCGGAGATACTTGCCGAACCTGGGCGCAAAGATCCTTCCTGCATCGCCTTCGCCGCTTGCACCACCAAGTATCCCAGATCCTTCGTTTTCCACAACACCACCGATTGAATGACGCCGGCGTGAACATAGGGCTTACACATATTCGGCAGCGATAGACCCGTTACCTTGACGTCAGCGCGCCCGGATTGCTTCACTGCTTCGGCAGCGCCGGGAACCGCGGGCGCGGCGATGGCGGCGATCACTTTCACATCCGGGTAGACACGCAGGATGGTCTGCGTTTCCGCAAAGGCGCGGTCGCGGTCGCCATCACTGGGCCGGATGGCAACCAGTTTGATGCCGGGATATTTGTCCGCCAGCCGTGCTTTTATGTGCTTCATCCACTCGTTCTGATTGGCCGCGCTAAGCGAAGCGGTCACCACGGCGAACGATCCCTTGCCGCCCAGCATCCGCGCCACTTCATCCGCCACGGTGTAGCCGATGCCCTGCGCGGTGGCTTGATTGACGAAGAAATCCCGTGCATCGGGCTGCGAATCGGCGTCCCAGGTCAGCACCTTGATGCCCTTCGCGCGGGCCTTGCGAAGGACGGTGGAGATGCCCTCGGAATTCTCCACACTGACGGCGATGGTATCCACGCCGCGCGTGATCCACCCCTCGACCACTTCATTCTGCTTGGCGGGGTCCAGATCCGTGGGGCCGTCCCACAATAGCTCTACGCCAAGCTCGCGTGCCGCCTCTTCCGCGCCCTGGCGGCAACTGACGAAGTATGGATCGCCCTTGGCTTTCGGCATCATAGCCACTACGGTTTTCTTCGCAGCGGTTCCCGTGCCGCGCGCCTGGTCATGCCCTTGTTCGCGAAGCAGGGTGCGGACCATCCACCAGTTGCTTCCGGCCACCAGAAGCGCGCCCGCTAGAATCACGGCGCTGAGTACAGCCAGTTGAGAGTTTTTCATTTCTATTCCATCCGTACTTTTTTCGTCTTGAAAGAACTTGGAAAGTTGTCCGCTGCCGATCGCGGCGATCAGCAACACCCCGGTGAGCACGCCGGCAAGCTCCGCCGGCAGGTCAGAGAGGCGCAGACCGTTCTGCAGCAATGCAATGCTCAGCAAGCCCAGCATGGTTCCCGCAATGGAGCCGCGGCCCCCAAAGATGGACGTTCCACCCAGCACCACGGCGGTGATGGACATCAGTTCGTAACCGGTTCCCGCGTCGGATTTCGCCTGGCCCAGATGCGCCACATACACAATGGCGGCCACACTGGCCGTCAGTCCGGACAGAGTGTAGACCAGCGTCAATCTTCGCCGCACCGGCACACCGGCGTATCGCGCGCCCTCGGCTGAGTATCCAATGGCGGACAAGGCGCGGCCGATAACGGATCTTTCCAGAAGCACCCAGTAGCAGGCGACCGCGACCGCCAGCAGCACGGCCTGTGGTGGCAGGAAGCCGAACCAGAAGCCCTGTCCGAAGGCGAGAAACGAATCCGGAAAGCCGGTGAAGTTGCGCACACCCTCCGTGAGGCCCTCAGCCAGTCCGCGGAAAACGCTGAGCGTCCCCAAGGTAACAATCAAGGGAAGCGTCCGCAGACGCGTAATCAGCACCGCGTTGAAAAGGCCGCCCAATGCGCCCAGGCACAGCGTGAGAACGATGCTCAAGCCGATGGACAGCCCCGCATCGTGCCATAGGACACCGAAGACGATGGCGGCAAGACCCATCATGGACCCGACCGAAAGATCGATGCCGCCGGTGATGATGACGCACGTTTGGGCTAACGCCAGCAGTCCGACTTCCACGGACAGTCTGGCGATTTCCGCGGCATTGCCGGTGGTGAGGAAGTTTGCCGCAGTGAACGAGAAGATGCCGATTTCCAGTGCGATCAGCAGCAGCAGGCGCCATTCGCTACTACGCGGCGCCATGCATCCTCCGCTTGCCTCTGGCGTCCATCAGCACAGCCGCCAGAATAATGGAGCCCTGAATCGCTTTCTCCCAAAACGCGCTGATCCCCGCGAAGGTTAGCGCCGGCCCAATGACAGCCAGCAGCAATACGCCCAGCAGCGTGCCGGCCATGGTGGCGCGCCCGCCGGTGATGGAAGCGCCACCCACCACTACGGCTGCGATCGCTTGCATTTCCAAACCCACGCCCGCATTGCCCTGGACCTCACTGAAGCGGATGGCGTTCAAGGCCGCGGCCAAACCGGTGAGAAGCCCCATTGCCACAAAGACGCTGAAGAAAATGCGTGGTGGACGAATGCCCGCCAGCCGTGCGGCCTCCGGACTCGCGCCGGTTGCGTAGAGCAGACGCATTACCTGCAAGTTCACAGAGGCCCATGTGAAAGCCGCGAAGACCAGGGCAGCGGTGAACAGGATCAGCGCTTCACCGCCCCTCTGCCCCAGGCCGGCCCATTGGAAACTCAACGGCAGCTCCTGCACCCAGCGGCCTTCCGTCACCCAGCGCAGGCAATTGCGCAGTCCGATCATGCTGGCCAGCGTGACTACGATGGAAGGGATTCCCAATCCGGCAACCAGTGCGCCATTGATGCCGCCCAGCATTCCCGCGGACAGCACTCCACCCAACGCGGCCATGGGCACCGGCAAGCCTTCCTTCGCCAGCACGCCGGTGATCACGCTGGCAATGGCGAATTGCGAACCGATGGAGATATCGATATGCCCGGCCAGAATCACCAGCGTCATCCCGATGGCCACCACCAGCATGGCGGCGTTGTTTATCAGCAGTTCCCGCAAATTCGTCAATCGGAAAAAGGCGGGCGCGGCAAACGCCAGAATGACCAGCAGTATTAGCAGCGCCGCGGCGGTGGAGATCTCACGCGAGTAACGTTGTCTCACGCGGTCTCCAGAGAGAGCGCGAGGATGCGGTCCTGCGTTGCTTCGCTGCGATTCAGAATGCCGGCGATGGTCCCATGGCTCATCACGGCAACGCGGTCGCTCATGCCCAGGATTTCCGGCAATTCGGAGGAGATCATCAGAATGGCCATGCCCTTTGCCGCAAGGTCTACCAGCAGACGGTGCACCTCCGCCTTGGCGCCCACGTCGATCCCCTGCGTCGGCTCATCCACGATCAACACCTTCGGCCCGGTGGCCAGCCAGCGGCTCAACGCTACCTTCTGCTGATTTCCCCCGGAGAGACTGCTGACGGGCGCCAGAATCGACGATAGCTTGGTGCCGAGTGTTTGCGCGAAGCCCGATGCGAGACCGCGCTCCGCGGTGAAGTCGATTAGACCTGCGTGTGAAACCGACCGCAGAGCCGCCAGCGAAGTGTTCTGCGCGATCGACATGGGTGGAATGACGCCATGCTGAGTCCGGTCTTCCGGAACATACCCCAGGCCGAGCTCAATGGCCTGCCGTGGGGAACGGATGGAACACAAGATTCCGTGCAGTAGAAGCTCTCCGGTGTCAGCCGGTGTCAGCCCGAACAACACATTCGCGAGTTCGGTACGCCCGGACCCGACAAGCCCCGCCAAGCCGAGAATCTCCCCGGCTCGCAGGGTGAAGGTGACATTATGAACGATGCTGTGCCGTGAGCCAAGCCCGCGAGCCTCAAGCACTATAGCGCCGATGGGCACTTCGCGTTTCGGAAAAACGGCGGATAGTTCGCGGCCAACCATCAGGCGGATCAACTCCGGCCGGTCCACATCGGCCATGTTCCGCGTCTCAATGGAACAGCCGTCGCGAAGCACGGTGACCCGGTCAGCAATGCGCGGCAACTCTTCCAGGCGATGCGAAATATAGACGATGCCCACGGACCGTGCACGCAACCGCGCGATGCATTGGAATAGCGCCTCAGCCTCTCGCGCCGGAAGCGAAGCGGTGGGCTCATCCATGATCACGATCTTCGCGGCGGCGCCTACCGCACAGGCAATCTCCACCAGTTGCTGCTGCGGCATGGACAATCCGCCGGCCTCCGCATCGGGATCGATGGTTGCGCCAACTTCAGAGAGCAACGCCCGCGCTCTTTTGCGCCGGGCATTCCAATGCACCTTCTTCCAACCGGAGAGATCTTCCAGCCGCAGGGCCAGATTCTCCGCAACCGATAAGTTGGGAAACAGCGCCGGCTGCTGATATATGGCGGCGATGCCGAGTTGCTTCGCCTTCGCCGGCGAATTGTTTTCCAGCGCGACGCCGTCCATTGCAAGGGTGCCGGAATCCATGGAAACCGCGCCGGTGATGATCTTGATGAGTGTCGATTTACCTGCGCCGTTCTCGCCCACCAGGGCATGCACTTCACCTGGGCGGACGTCGAAGGAGACTCCCTGAAGCGCACGAACGCCGTCGTAGGATTTGGAAATAGCCTCGGCGCGGAGAAGAAGGGACATTCAACGCAGGTTGTCGTTTGGATAAAGGTGGTCCACGTTTTTCGCGGTTACCAACTGATGCTTGACGAAGACCGCCGGGGGAATCGATTTGGAACTCAGTACGTCCAGCGCCAGGCGTAGCAGCCATTCCCCGTACTTTTCGGGAAAATAAGCCACCGATCCGATAAATTGGGACGCCTTCCGCCGCAGTTCATCCCGACCTTCCGGAGAGGCATTCTGCCCCATCACGGCGCATCTTTCGGCGCGGCCCGCTTCCTCAAAAGCGCGCAGGGCGCCAAGAGCGCTGGAATCGTTGATGCCGCCAATGAGCGTGCGTTTGGCGCCGCCGAGCGTGATGTATTTTCGTACGGCTTTCCAACTGGATTCAAACAGCCCGTCACCATCCAGAAAGACCACCGGGCAATGCTCAGTCTCAGGCAGAATTTCCCGGATGCCCACCAGCATCCCGGTCAATCTGGCGCGCGGAACCATGCCGGCGCGTTGCAGTTCCATCAGCAGAATCTCATCGGCCTGCCCTTCCCAAAACTGCTTCGCCCACTTGCCAAGCGCGCGGCCTCCTATCAGGCCCGCCTCGTAATTGTTGGCGCCGAAGTAGATGGAGCCGGGGTGCGGGACTTCAATGGCGATGAACGGAATTTTCGCTTCCCTGTATTTGGCGGAGATGATGGGCGCGACGATTTCATCGGTTTGAAACTCCATCACCAGATCGACTCGTTCCTTCACAAAGACGTCGGCATTGCGCTGGGCTACCTTCGGATTGTAGCGATTGTCCAGCACCAGGAGTTCCACTGTATCCAGCCGGTCTGCTTCCTGTTTCAGACTTGCGGTCACCTGTTGCGAAAATTGATAATCCGTTCCCTGCGCGGCGTAGCCGATCTTATATTTCTGTTTTCTACGTTGGACCACCGCGCAGCGGTACTCGTTCTTGCCCGTTCTTTCCACCAGCCCGCTCTTTTCCAGGGTGTACAGCAGCCGGAAAACGATTCCTTTGCTGAGAGCCGTACGAGTGACCAGGTCGCGCAAACGCAGAAGTTCATTCGGTGTGGCGAACGCCTTCAGCACCTCAGCGGCATGAGCTACCGATTGGATGAAATAGGGGTCGCGGCTGGTTGAGGATTCCAAGCAGCGGCATCATATCATAACGGTGTGAGTGAACATGATACGCTTCGCTATCAGGTGAAATGAAATTGGAAAACACCAACGTCGACCGGATCGGCGCCGCGCTTGACCGCTTTGAGATTGAACTGCCATCGTGGGGCTTCGCCAACACGGGCACCCGGTTCGGAAAGTTTCTTCAGCCCGCGGCGGCATCCACTCTGGAAGAAAAGTTCAGCGATGCCGGGCAGGTGCACAGCCTGACGGGCGTTTGCCCCACGGTGGCGCTGCACGTGCTATGGGACCTGCCGGAAGGCGTAGGCAGTGTTGGCGGCATGACGCGGATGAGCGAACACTTCGGCGTGAGGCCAGGTTCCATCAATCCCAACATCTTTCAGGAACAGATCTACAAGCACGGCTCGCTTGGTAATCCGGACCCGCTGGTGCGCGAGGCGGCGCTGGGGCACTTGTTGGATTGCGCGGACATCGCGGCGGCCGTCGGCAGCCGGGACGTGTCGCTTTGGTTCGCCGACGGTTCGAATTACCCAGGGACCGCGAATATGCGTCACCGCCGCAAGTGGTTCGCCGAAGGGCTTGCAAGACTGCATGAGAGGCTGGGCCCCACGCAAAGAATGCTGGTGGAATACAAGCCGTTCGAGCCGGCGTTCTACCACACGGACATCGCGGATTGGGGCATGGCGTTGCTGCTGGCACGCAAGGCCGGGCCCAGAGCCAAGGTGCTGGTGGATACGGGCCATCATTACCAGGCGCAGAACATCGAACAGATTGTGGCGTGGTTGCTGGAAGAAGACATGCTGGGTGGATTCCATTTCAACGACCGCCGCTATGCCGACGACGATCTGACCATGGGCTCCATTGATCCCTACCAGGTGTTCCGCATTTTTCATGAGATTGCGCACTTCGAGTGGGAGACCGGGAAGCGCGCCGATATTGCCTACATGGTGGACCAGAGCCACAACTTGAAAGGCAAGATTGAGGCGATGATTCAGACGGTGACTACCGCACAGGAGTTATACGCGAAGGCGGCGCTGGTGGATCACGAACGTCTGGCGAACTTCCAGAATCGCAGCGAATTGATCGACGCGGAAAACTGTTTGAAGGATGCCTTCTCAACCGACGTCCGGCCGGCCATCCGGGATTGGGCCCGCGTGCGCGGATTACCCGAAGATCCGTTGACGGCGTTCCGGCAAAGCGGGTATCTGGAACGGATTACCGCGCAGCGGCGGGAAAAGAATGCAGCGACGGTTTCCAGTTACGCTTAAGCCCAGCTACTCTTAATTCATGGACCGCAAATGGAAAGGCGCGTTGATCGGCTGCGGTTTCTTCGGAAAGATTCAAGCGGAAGCCTGGCAACGGATGGAGGACGTGGAGATCGTCGCAGCCTGCGATGCCGACGTTGTTCGTGCACGTGCCATGGCGCCGCACGCCTATGAATCCGCGGAAGAATTGCTGCAGCAGGAAGAGCAACTCGACTTCGTGGACATTGCCACCCGACCGGACTCGCATCTCCAATTGTTCCGCCTGACGTCGGCGCGCGGCATTCCCACCATCTGCCAGAAGCCTATGGCCTCGTCGATTGCCGAGGCCGTGGAACTGGCCAATCTGGCCGATTCGTCGGGAACCAGATTGATGATGCATGAGAACTGGCGATGGCAGCCCTGGTTTCGTGCGGCGAAAGTGATGATTGACGCGGGCGCCATCGGAAAGCCGGTAGGCTACTATTTCCGCACCCGCCAGCGCGATGGCTTAGGTCCGTGCCCGTATCCAAATCAACCGTATTTCCGTAAGATGGAGCGGTTGTTGATCCATGAGACGCTGGTGCATCACATGGATACCGCGCGGTTTCTGTTCGGCGATATCCGGTCTGTGTACGCGCATGCCCGCCGGCACAATGCAAAGATTCAGGGTGAAGACCGTGCGCTGGTGACGCTGGTTCACGAATCCGAGGTGGACGGACTGATTGACGGCCATCGTTTTCTGAACCCTGAGCCCGCGGGACCTGCGATGGGGGATGCGTGGCTGGACGGCGAGGACGCGGCGCTGCACATCAACGCCGCCGGGGACATCAGCATGAAGGGCGAGCAGGTGTGGAAAGCTCCGCCGGCCGAAGGCTACAAAGGCGACAGCGTCTTGGCGGTGCAGCAGCACTTCATTGAGTGCCTTGCATCCGGAGCGGCCTTTGAGACCGGCGCGCGCGAATACTTAGCATCGTTCGCAGCCAGCGAAGCGGCTTATCTGAGCATCGCGGAACACCGGGAAATTACGATGTCTGAAGTGCTGCCGGTTTAAATAAGCCAGCCTTCCATTGAGGGCGCTGCCCAGTGTAGTGTCCGCGAATTGGGTGGACACTACCGGAAACCGCTCCTTTACAGTCGCGGCTCGGAAACTACTGTTGCAGCAACGAGTTCGAGACCGAGCCGCGCGCGTGAGCAAGCCGTTTCTTGTGTCCAGTTATTTGTCGG
>JBBRNO010000089.1:0-27091 GCA_038230275.1 Bryobacterales bacterium | reverse complement strand
GAGGCCGCCGATCTGGGCGTGGTGAGTCTGGTAACTGTGGTGGTGTTTCAGGCTTTTCCGTCCACTTGGGAACACGCGGCTTATTCGGCCATGTTGGCGTTTGGCGGGGGATTGCTGCAGATGGCACTTTCCCTGGCGCTGTGGGCGGTGCGGCGGTATGAGCCGGAGCGAAAAGCGTTGGGGGACTTGTATGCGGAGCTTTCGCTGTCCGCTGAATCGTCAATTACCTCATCGGCGGCGCCGCCGGCCAGTACACAGATCACGCAGGCACAGAATTCGCTGGCGGCCCTGAGCCGCGATCACTCAGTGGAATCGGAGCGGTACCGCTCCCTGCTGAATCAGGCGGAACGGATGCGTTTGAGTCTGCTGGCGCTGGGCAAATTACGCTCGCGAATGAAGCGGGAAGATGAGGGGCTGCCGGAGGTGGCCATTCTGGAGCGGTGCTTTCCAATTTACGCACGCCTGCTGAACAGAATCGGAAACTGGCTGCTGACCGGTGAATCGGCTAAGTCTTCAGCCGAATGTTTGAAAGAGCTGCATGATTTAGCGGCGGCGATGAAGGATCCGGCCCGAGACCAGAGGTTGACGGTGGCGGCCATGGTGCTGGATGCGCGACATCAGATGGATGCGCTGGCAGGACAATTGCGGTCCGCGGTAGACCTGGCTGCCTATGCCACACCAACGGGAGTGATGGCGTTTGAGGAGCGGGAAGGCAGGCAGCCATGGACCCTACGGCTGCAAGGAACGTTTGCCACGTTGCGCGCGAATTTGACTTGGCAATCGGCGGCATCCCGGCATGCAGTGCGGCTGGCGGTGTGCATTGCGATTGGCGATGCGGTGGCGCGCGGATGGAGTATACGGAGGTCGTACTGGCTTCCGATGACGATTGCGATTATCCTGAAGCCTGATTTTACGGCCACGTTCAGCCGCGGCGTACTGCGATTGATTGGCACTCTTGCGGGGTTGTTGCTGGCCACGGGATTGTTTCACCTGTTGCCGGCGGCACTCTTGCCGGAGGTGTTTCTGATTGCCACGCTAGCGTTTGCGATGCGCTGTTTTGGTCCGGCGAACTATGGAATTGCTGTTACGGCCCTGACTGCGATGGTGGTAGTTCTGTTGACGGCCACCGGTACAGCGCCGAAAGACCTGATTGCACCCAGAGGCCTGAATACCGTGGTGGGCGGCGCCATCGCGCTGTTGGCCTATGGGGTGTGGCCAACATGGGAACGAACGCAAGTGTCTGAGCTGCTGGCGCGAATGCTGGATGCTTATCGCGACTATTTCCGCATGGTGCGCGACGGGTATTTGCATCCCGAGGCGCCGTTCGCACCGGAGCTGGAGAAGGCGCGGCTGGCAGGCAGGTTGGCGCGATCAAACCTGGAAGCCTCAGTGGACCGGTTGATGGCGGAACCCGGAACTTCACCCGAGCGATTGCACTTGCTGAGTGCGCTGATGGCCAGCTCGCACCGCGTGGTGCACGCGATGATGGGCCTGGAAGCGGGGTTGTCGCGCAGCCGTCCTGTGCCGGCGCGCGATGCCTTCCGAAAGTTTGCAAACGACTTCGAGTTGTCGTTGTACTCGCTATCGGCGGCGCTCCGCGGCTCACCGCTGCGGCGGGAAGAGCTGCCTTGCCTGCGGGACGATCACCACGCTCTGGTGGAATCCGGCGATTCGCTCACGGAGCGGTATGCGCTGGTGAATGTGGAAACGGACCGGCTGACTAACAGCACAAATACGCTAAGCGAGCAGATCCTGGACTGGACTGCGATGCCGCTCTGAGTGGCTACAATATTGTCGCGGTTTTGATGTAGTCGAGATTGGGAAAGTTCTTCTCAATGTACGCATTGCCTTCGCTGGTGATTGCGCCTTGATCAGGCCGCTCGCCGTAGCCGCCGTAGAGATGCTCGATAATTTCCATTCCTTCGATCACTTGCGCAAAAGGCGCGAAGCCCTGGGTGTCGAGACTGGCATTGCTTTTCAGATTGATAAAAATTTGTGTGGTGCGAGTGCTGGGGCCCATGGTGGCGAAAGAGAGCGCACCGGTGCGATTGGTTTGGGTGACCGGATCGTCCTTGATCGCGGCATCCCACTTCCTGGTGACGTTGGGGTTTGCAGCGAGTCCAAACTGGACGACAAAATTGGGGACAATTCGGAAGAAGCGGACGCCATCAAAATACTTCGCTTGTACCAGTTTGCGGAATTGTTCGGCGCCGATCGGTGCCCAGTCCGGATGCACTTCAATAAGCACCGGTCCTTTGCTGGTGGTGAAGCGTACTTTAAAAGTCTTCGATTTCTCCTCCGGGGCCGTGGCAGGCAGCGGCGCCGGAGCGGGCGTTATAGCCGGCGCCGTGGCGGCAGCTGGCGGTGCGGCCTTTTCGGGCGCGGGCGGGATGGCGCGCTCCGTCTCGGCGCTCTTCTTTTGTTGATCGGTGGAACTGGAGCAAGCGGCCAGGAACAGTGTCGTCAGGAGGGTCAGCAGGAGTTTGGAATGGCTTCGCATGTGGAGTCGTGTCTATTTTAGCGCGGTCGCGGGGAGTGCTCTATACTCAATCGTGGCGAAATCAATTCTTCCCTCTTTCTTGTTCACAATGACAGCATTTAGGCAGTTCGCAGGAGACAAACTCCCGACAAGAGTCTAAGCATTCACACATTCACAGATGCCGTTGCACATTTGGCGAAAAGCGCCAGCAGGCATCGCGTGGACGAATTCAGTCCAAAGACTCGGGCTTGAGTTCGATTTGTTTTTCGCCGGCGGCTTTCTTCTCCCAGTATTTCTTAACCCAGGCTTCCCAGCTTTTGCCGGCTGCCGTGTCGCGTCCACTGAAGGTGAGGCCGGCTATCTCAGCGTAGGAGATGCTTATCTTCCGGTCCTGATCTTTCGGGAACAGGCGCACCTGGGAATCAGATAGACTTCTGCCGGTTTGGCGATCGAAGATATAACCTTCGATGACGGACCCATCCTTGAGTTGGATGGTGACATCGCCGCGGTAATCGAACGCTTTTTCAAGACCGGTGCGGAGTTCATCGTCGGTAGCCGATTGCCAGACCAGCCCTTGCAGATCCTCGCGAATCGTGCCCTCCGCTACTTCGGCTTCATCGGGATTGATGGGCGTCACGGCCGTTCATTGTTTCCGCTTAGTTGGACCAACCCGGCCGGTGCGTGGACGGGCGTCATGGGCTGGCTGAGTGCGGCTTGCGCCTCGGCGCTGGGGTACTTGGAAAACAGCGTTCCGCGCACAGTTGCTAGAAAGCCACTCAAGGAGTTAAATGTGGCGTGAACGGCGGAGGCTTCGTATCCGCTGTGCACCATGCAATTGGCGCACTTCGGGTTGCCGGATTCGGTGCCGTAGCGGTCCCAATCGGTGCTGGACATCAACTCCGCAAACGTCTCGGCATAGCCGTCCTGCAACAGATAACACGGCTTCTGCCAACCAAAAAGGTTGTACGTCGGCATGCCCCAAGGCGTGCAGCTGAAGTTGCGCTTGCCCATCAAAAATTCCAGGAAGAGGGGAGAGAGATTGAACTTCCACTCCGGTTTGCGGTTTGACAGGGCCGCGTGGAAGAGGCGGCGCGTGCGGGCGCGTCCCATGAAATGCTGTTGGTCTGGCGCCTTGTCGTAGGAATAGCCGGGAGACAACATCATCCCTTCCACGCCAAGATGCATCATTTCGTCGAAGAAATCCCGTAGGCTTTGCGGGTCGGCGCCGTCAAAGAAAGTGGCGTTGGTGGTGACGCGGAAGCCACGCTGGACCGCCTCCTTAATTCCCTCGACCGCGATTTCGTAGCCGCCCTCTTTACAGACCGACAGGTCGTGATGCTCTTTCTGGCCGTCCATATGGACTGAGAAAGTGAGATACTTGCTGGTCTGGAACAGGCCGATCTTCTCTTTGAGCAGCAGCGCGTTGGTGCAAAGGTAGATGTACTTCTTACGCGCTACCAGGCCCTCAACAATTTCCTTGATTTGCGGGTGCATCAGCGGCTCGCCGCCGGGGATGGAAACCATGGGCGCGCCGCATTCGTCGACGGCTTGAAAGCACTGTTCCGGGGAAAGATTCTTCTTTAAGATGTGCGCCGGGTATTGGATCTTACCGCAGCCTGCACAGGCGAGATTACAGCGGAAGAGCGGCTCAAGCATCAGCACCAGCGGATACTGCCGCCGCCCGGCGAGCTTCTGCTTCAGCACGTACGTTGCTACTGTCCACATCTGTGAGACAGGTACACCCATCCAGCACACCTCCGCCACCGCGTTTGTAATTTCTATTGTCCCATTGATCTGGCGAGATTCGCAAAAAGGAAAGAGCCCCTGTTTCCAGAGGCTCTCATTGTCAAGCGTCAAGCGGGATTGGCCGCGCGCAGCATTAGAAGAAGAATGCGCGAACGATGAATGCGAGGAGTTGACCTCGCGGCAGAGTCTGCCCATCGCTGTAAAGCGGCACCGATGGAGGAGGAGCGGTTCCGTTGCTAATGCGCAATTCATACATCTTTTGAATGTAGAGGAAGAACGGATTGGTGGACGGGACATCCGTAAAATACGGTGTCGCCCCAACGGTAACACCGAAGCCATCGCCGGCTACGATTCCTGGACAAGCCGGACCATTGAGGCCGGGGCAGCCGGAAATCACGGACGGATAGACGTTGCCCAATTTCGCGCGAATGATGAACACCGCCATTTGCCCTCTAGTCAGGAAATCGGCTGGGCAGAAATTAGCGATGGCATCGTTGACCAGGCAACCTGTGGTGATTTTCTTGCGGCGTAAGGTTTCGATATACCGCCAGCCATTGGCCGCACCGGATGTATTGGTGACCGACGCAACCGGCTGCCCGCCTGCGCAACCCGCCGCGACGTCAGCAAAGCTAGTGGTGCAACCTCCGGTGGCGTTCAAGTAATCTGTAATCGCCAGCTCATCCATCATAGAAAGAATGACCAGTTTCGCCATCTCCCTTCTGGTGACCTGATCGTTTAACCCAACCGTGCCGTCGGCCTTCGCCGCTACCAGCCCAAGTTGGGACGCCGTTTGCACCTGCACGAAGAACGGACACGTGGCCAGCGAATTGCAGTCCGCGAACAGCGTGGTGTTGTTTCCGTACGGATCGCTGGTGGGGAAACTGAGGTCGTAGTTGGCAATGTAGGAACCCAGTTGGCCTCCGTTGCCCACGCCGCCGAAGCGGTGCGTTGCGTAGAGTCCGAAGTTCCAAAGGCTGCCGTTATTAGGATCGGTACTGGCTCCACCACGAACCCCCGGCGTTATTGGCAATCGCGCGGGATTGTTCGGGATGTTAATCACCAGTTGGCCGGTGATGGGATCGCGGAAGTTCTGGCGATTGTCAAAAACATCGTTCCCGCAGCGCATGTCGTAGAGACCGGGATAGCCCAGGGTCGACGTGGAAACACCGCCAACGATATTCGGAATTACGTTACTGGCCACGCAGGTGGCTATGTTGTTCCCCGTTATGAACCCCTGGGTGCCTAGGTTGGCACGCGGATCTGAGGCGGTAAGCTGCGGATAGGTGGTTGCCACGAACAGCTTCTCAAGCCAGGGGAACACGTTGATAGGCGAGGTCTGTCCCTGGGTGGCCACATTCGACGGCACATCGTACATCGGAGCGTAGGCGTTGGTATTGGTCCACTTGGAAAGCAACACCGGGTTGACGATGGCTCCGGCCGGTCCGGCCGTCAGCTTCTGGATCACGTCGTAGAAGACGGTTGTGCTGAGCGGATTTCCGTTCACCTGGAAGATGTCAGCCGCGGGACCAAGTTGCTGAACTCCGTCATTCTGCGCCCCGTCATTGTCCACCGCGTTACCCAGCGGACTTCCGACCGGGCGAGTCAATAGAGCGGTTACCACCAAGCCTCCCACCCGCGCATTGTAGAGGTGACCTTCGCGGAATATCAAATCGTGGACGCGATCGTCACCCACGTTGAAGGGCGGGGCCAGTCCGGTGGGACCGCCTACCGTACCAAGATAGTTACCCTGCGGAACGACACTGGGATTCACGAATGGTTCGACAAAGGCCGTTTGCATTCCTGCCGCGCCGGTGGTTCCGTTGCCTACCAGCGACACCCAGAAAGGAATGGTGCCGTTCGTATTTGCCGCAAGATTGATGGGATTGAGCGGCGTATAAACAATCGGCTGCACATAAATGATATTTTGCGGAATATCGGGATTGCCCAAGCCGGCGGGATTCTGCGTAGAGACCACGCATTCCACGTAAGACTGAGAGGAGTGACCGGCCGGCACCATGGAATTGGTGTAGCTGGCGGAGGCGCGGCCGCGCACACGGGCCGGTTCGCAGAAGGGAGCCTGACCGGGAGCCAGAGGCGCTACGATGGGCGCCAGCGTGTACGGGGAAAATGCTACTGTGCCAGCGAAGGTGGTGTAGGGCAGGTTATCCAGCGTCGGGCTGGCGAACAGATCGTAGAAGTCTCCGGCAACCTTCAAGTCCGGCGTCGCGGCAAACTGATTCGCCGCCACCAACCCGGTGCCCACCAGAGATCTCTGGTAAAGCCCGCCGGCCACTCCAGGTGCGCCGCCGCCTTTCTTGATCACGCGAACGCGCGTACCGGCAAAAGTGGCGATAGGCACTGCCGTCGGCGCGGCCGGAATGAAGTAGTTCACATTGACGACCGCAGACGTGATGATGATGTTGTCGTTATCGATCCCGAGGCGTGCGCTGGTGGGGAAGTAGCAGACCTTGGTAGGAAGCGGATCGTTCACGGCCACCTGAATGGGACCCACTGCCCCCGTTGTGCTGCCTGCCCGGCAATCGAAAATTGCGTCGTGTCCAACGGTGGTGTTCACCGGGACGATGCCCGGAAGCGAGTTGATGTTTCCGGGTCCAGGCCCGCTGGCGGTCGTGTTCGTGGTGGTCACGTTGCCGAAGCCATCCGTACCCAGGGCGTTTAGCGCGTTGCCATAGTAGACGCTCCAATTGGCAATGTTAACGCCACTGGTGGAGCCAATGGGCGGCGTAGGAGTGATGAACACATCCGAACTCCCAGGGGTACCTAGAACCGAGAACTGGCTGAACTTGGAAATCAACAGCACCCAGCTTGCCTTTCTGGGCTTCGTGACAATGTTGCCCAGCGTTTCAACCCCTGTATCGGTTACGGTCATCAACACCAGAAATCGTCCGTGCATCTGGTCGTAGCGGACGCTCGCATTATCCACCAGGCAACTGATATTGCTATCGCGCCCGGTGGGGCACAGTTGGTTTAACACTGTTTCGCCCAACCATGCATCCAGCAACGCCTCGCTGGTGGGGATATAGCTGGTGGGGCTAAGAACTTGCGGAACTCGGGTTCCGCTCGGGCTCAAGGGAACAATCGCGTTCGGATTATCGTACATCGAGATTCGGCGATTTACGATATTGATGATATTGACTGGACCTGCCGCGGTGGACGCAATCGGAGGCGTGAAGACATACTGCTCGGTATTCAGGTAGTTGGTAGTCGTAAATCCTTCCCACGCCTTGAACTGACCGGGAGCTTGGACCGCGGGAACACGCGAGCCTACGGGTTGAGTGGAGACCGGGGAACGACCGGCTCCAGACCCACTAATCTGAATGGAGGGCCTTTGGGCAGTTGCCACACCATGGATTACCAATCCTAAAGAAATCAGCATTGCACTCGCGAAAGGTCTGGGCACGCCGCGCGGATTCGTCAATTTCATCTTGCCTCCTATTTGTTGCATTTTCCTTCTTTGGTACATGTTTCACCGGCCGATTACTGCAAATCCCGAAACTTTATCGTACTCCAGAACGGCGTTCGTGGTGACCATTGGCCGGCGGGTATTTTTCTTTTGCACCGCGAGGCCAGTCTGCCGCAATTTTACACCGTTTCGCCGGCCCCGCTACTGGCCGGTTATCCTAATACACTCCGGATGTAGGACCACCCTCCGCGCGGACAAGGAATGCTCCGCCGCTGGGGGTTATCCCAGCACCAGTGCCTGCAATTGTTGCGCGACGCTGTTGATCGATTCAGCCTGCGCAGTCAGCTCTTCGCCAGCGGCTGCGCCCTGCTCTGAGCTCCTGCATTGAGTTGGGTTAAGTGATCCATTTGGTGAATCGCTTTTGAGCCCAGCTGAATTCCCACGGATCAGTTCAAGGCTCTGCCCGCGGATTACCGCTCTCTGTATCAGCAAAGCCGTATCAGCAAAGCCGCCGCAGCGGTTATGAACACTGAACCAACAGCTACTACGATGATCTTTGTTCCAATTTTCACAAGCCGACGCCTCCCGCGCCGCGAAGTACTCACCGCAAACTATCCGGAAATATCTTCGCTAGAGAGACGTATCGGCCACTTTCGCCCGGATCTTATGGCGCGCTCATCGGCACCACGCGATTTTTCAATTTCCGCGCTTCACTGGCGGAACGTAGCCGGGCATCATCGGCGCATCGATCATCCCTTTTCCTATGTAGTTGGCCGGGACAACGCTATATCGGTAGACCATGCCATGATCGCCTGAGGCGTAGGCGCGGTGACGGTTCGATAGACTGAAGGCCCTGGCGCTGACAGGAAAAGCGGAATTGCGCGAGGTCCACATCTTCCCGCCGCTGACGGTGTAGCTAAGTTTGTTGTAATGAAAAGCCCAGCCAACCTCCGGATCAGCGAATCGGATGGATTTCCCAGGAGAAGCCGCCACCCGGGTCCATCTCTGACCGCCGTCGTTGGTCCGGTACAGAATTCCGGTGTCGGGATAGCCAATGCGGACGTAACCAGTCTTCTCGTCGACGAAGACGACGTTTTCAGCCCTGCCCTCCTCAGTCGGCACAACGGAATGTTGCCAGGAGACGCCGCCGTCCGTTGTCTTGAACAGCACGAATCCGTTAGGCAGGCCCAAGGATGAACCTACCGCAAAGCCTGTGGCCGGAGATGGGAAGGAGAGGCTGTGGAACTCGCACTCGATGCGCTTCGTCAGCCCGGCTACCTCCGCTTCCGCCTCACAGGTTGCTACCCGTTTCCAGTGGTCTTAGTGCCGGAAGTCTGGAGAATGGGCGATATGCCCAGTCGGGTTAAGGAATACGCCTGGTGCGGTATGGAAGTCAATTCAGTTCGGTGGCTCTGTATGCGATGAGGCGCACAAAAATCGAATGCACTCTATCCGCCTTAGGGGAAGAACGGATTCATATTTCAGGTACCATGGAATTCACTGGAGGAAGTGGAAATGAAAATAGCTTTGCTGGGGGTAGTTTTGGTTTCTGGAGCCATGGCGCAGGCTCCGGATCTGAAGACGTTGGCGGGCGGCGCAACCGCGTATCAGAATCAGGTGAAAGGGGTGATTCAGAGGTCGGCGGAGAAGATGCCGGATCTGAACTTCGCCTACAGGCCGGTCCCGGAGGTGCGCTCATTCGCGCAACTGTTGGGCCATGTGGCTGACGCGCAATATACCTTCTGCTCGGCTGCGCTGGGCGAAAAGAATCCTGCCTTAGGAATTGAGAAGTCCAAGTCAACTAAGGAAGAGTTGGTGAAGGCGCTGCAGGATGCCTTCGCTTATTGCGACAAAGCCTATGCCGCCCTCACCGATGCCAATGCGGCGGAAGTGATGAAATTCGGTAGCGGGGAACGCACACGGCTGAACATTTTATCCTTCAACACGGCGCACAACTTCGAACATTACGGAAATATCGTAACCTACATGCGGTTGAAGGGGCTGGTGCCGCCCTCAAGCGAGCCGCGCAAGTAGGCGGGCAGGTCCGGCATGGAATGGAAGATGATTGCGCCTTCGCGCGCGAGCATCTGATTATCCCCGGCGGGGGTGTAGGCGAAGACCTGCATACCCGCCGCAATCCCAGCCTGAACACCCGGCAGGCTATCTTCAATTACGGCGCACGCGGCGGGTGCAACGCGCATCGCATTGGCGGCGTGCAAAAAGAGTCCCGGGTCCGGTTTCCAACTTCCCACCTCGTAGGCACTAAAGATCCTATCTGAAAATAGCGGCAACAGACCGGTAAGTTCTAGCGAAAGGTGTATTTTCTCCCGCGGACCGCTGGAAGCCACGCAAAACGGCAGGCTGATGGAATCGAGCGCGGCGCGAATGCCATCGACTGCGCGCAATTCACGGCGAAATGTATCGGCCATACGGGCTCGTACGCTGGGAATGAACGTGGACGGAACGGTGGCGCCCCTGCGTCTTTCGATTTCCGCGACGCAGACGGACATCTTGCGGCCGCGGAACAAGTGCAGGGCTTCAGGAAGGCCGATATCGACTCCGTATTCCGCGGCGAGTTCCAGCAAGGTTTGGCAACCTAGCGCTTCGCTGTCGACAAGGACTCCATCGCAGTCGAAAATCACCAATTCGAGCGGGGTTGACGGTGGCATGGAGTGGACGGAATGGAGCATATGCTTGCCTTAGAAAATGAACTGGAAAACCGATATTTGTTGGTATGCGTGGCGGGTCTGATTCTTTCCTACTGGCAATTCGTTCCCTGGCGGCTGACCGTGCTGATTTCCAATCGTATCAGCGCCTCTCTTGGAGAAGACGTTTCTTTGGGACTGGCATTGTTGCTTTATCGAATGATCGACAAGGCCAGTATAGCTGAACCTGCCTGACAATCGGTTAAGAAGATTTCCTTCGCCACCGATAAGAGCGTATGGACAACTTCCTGGCCCGGCAAGCGATTTTCGACCGTGCGCAAAACGTCTATGGCTACGAATTGCTGTTCCGGTCTTCGGGAACCAATGTATTCGACGGCGCGGAGGCCGGCCTGGCCACCTCGCAGGTAATTGCGAACTCGGTATTCTCCATAGGGCTGGATCAATTGCTGGGCGGGCGGCGGGCCTTTATCAACTTTGGACGGAACCTGTTGGTGGGCGAATGGACCACCATGCTTCCCAGCCAGAGTGTGGTAATCGAAGTCCTGGAAACGGTGGATCCGGACTCGGAAGTGCTGGAGGCGTGCCGCAATCTGCGTTCCCAAGGCTACTTGGTGGCATTGGATGATTTTGTCTGCGATCCGCGTTTCGATCCACTCACCGAATTGGCAGACATCATTAAGGTCGATATCCGGATTTCCTCTCGGCCTGAGCAGCGGGAGATGATCGCCAAGTATGGTTCGCGCGGCATTCGGATGCTGGCCGAGAAAGTGGAGACGCGCGAAGAGTTCGATTGGTCGCGGGAAGCGGGCTACGATTATTTTCAGGGTTATTTTTTTGCCAAGCCTGTTATCATCAAGGGCCGCCAAGTGCCCGGCTTCAAAATCAATCACCTGAAATTGTTGGAACAGCTACAGCAGCATGATCTGGATTTCGTGCGCCTGGAGAAACTGATTCTCAACGATGTTTCGTTTTCCTATCGCGTCATGCGCTATGTGAATTCAGGCGCTTTTGCGCATTCCACTCCCGTGCATTCCATACGCCAGGCGCTGGTGATTCTAGGCGAGCGTGAAACCAGAAAATGGATATCCTTGGCGACGCTGCCGGCGTTGGCGCGCGACAAACCGAATGAGCTTGTGGTGCAAGCCATGCTGCGGGCCCGCTTCTGCGAATTGCTTGCGGCCGAGGCCAGGCCGGCTGCTTCCACCGCCGACGCTGCGTTGATGGGAATGTTCTCGCTCTTGGACGCAATGATTGACAGGCCACTGTCCCAAATCATCGTCGAGATGCATTTGAGCTCACCCATCACCGAGGCACTACTGGGTAAGGCAAAACCAGGCAATCCATTCGACCTGATTCTGCGGCTGGTCCAGAATTACGAAGCTGCGGAATGGAATTCGGTGGCGGAACTAGCGCGGGAACTCGGGATGGAACTATCGCTCGTAGCTTCCAGCTACCTGGATGCGCTGCGATGGTCCACCGACTTGTTTCGCGACATCGGCGTTCCCAAAACCGAGCCAGCCGGATGCAGGAACTAGAGCGGAAGTTGCAGTATCCCCTGGCGAAGAACATCGGGAGGCGTTAACAGGCTGACAATCAGGTATGCTTCTAAATCGAAATCGTAGAAGTAGCCAGGTTGAACCAAAATGTTGTGTTCGTTCAGGAGATGCAGAACCCACTCCTCTTCGCTTTGGGTGCGTGGCACCCGAACGGTGGCATACCATCCACCCTCGACATGCAAGCGGCTGGGAAGCAGTGCGAGATTGGCTTTTGCCCGCAAGAGGATCTGCCGTTGCACCGTCTTGCCGGCAGCAAGCAACTGCGGTAGCGCGTGTTGCACCGGCGTGCCGACGGAAAGAAACGTATCGGCAATCCATTCCAACCGCTCCATCGCTTCAGCGGCGCCGGGACCACTCGCGTGAATCCAACCGAGCTTGAGTTGCGGCAATCCGCAGACCTTCGAAAGTCCGCTCATTGAAAACGTCAGCAGGTCCTCCACATTGGAGAGCGTGGTAATACGTTCGGGATCCGGCTCAAAGGCGTAATCGGCAAACACTTCATCGGAGATGATGGCCAGTCCATGGCGCTGGCAAATCGTCACCAGTTCCTGCAATTCGCCGCGCTTCAAGTAGGATCCAGTCGGATTGTTTGGATTCACCAGCACGACAGCGCGTGTGCGCGCGCTGATCGAAGAAGCCAATGCCTGCATGTCAATCGACCAGCCCTCGTGATAGAAAAGCGGATACTGAACGACGCGGACCGACTCCAGAGCGGCCAGGAATTCAAAGAGCGGGTAGGAAGGGCGCGGCACCAGCACTTCATCGCCCGGATCGGTTAGCAGTTTGAACAGGTAAGCGTAGGCCTCGCTGGTGCTGGCGGTTAACAATAGACGTTCTGGATGCGGCCCAATTGCTTCACGGGCAGCCAGCAGACCTTTTGCAGAAGGCTCGTAGACTAAATTGCGTGGATCGGCAAAGGCAGACAGGATCTGCGCGGCTGGATAGTCAAAGCCTGCCGCGGTGGGGTTCGATTCCGTCAGATCGAGTATGGTGCCGCCGGCGGCCCGCTTGGCCCGCAGCAATTCGGTGACACGGTTCGGCGTCAGATCCCAAGGCAGGCGGCTTGAAAACTTCATATCCGGCGATTGTGCACAATGTTGAGAAACGATTTTCCGCGAAGTTCTTCCAGCGTTAGGCCGGAGGACAGCGCTTCCTGCTCCGTAAGTGCGCCGCAGTTGTAACCGCGGAGGAAGAAGTTTAACAGCCCTTGCCCCGTCGCGGCATCGTCAAAAACGTTGCCGCCCAAAGTGGCCTGCGCCGACTTATCCACGAAGCTTCGCAGGCGGGCAGTGGCTTCCGGAAGACTGTCAAGGAAGAACGCGAAGACGGCCGCGTAACGCGTGGGCAATTGCGCCGGGTGCAGGTCCCACCCCTGATAGATGCCATGGCGTAGTGATCGCTGCACATCGCTAAAGTGAAGTTTCATTGCCTGGCGGACTGCGTCGGGATCTGACCCCGCCGGCAGAATATTCGTCGCACCATCGGAGATCGCAATTCCGCGTGTGGCCGTGCACACCTGCATCACGTGACGCGCGAAATCGCACAGCGGATGCGCCATGCTTTGATGCCTGGCTATGATGTTGCATTCCGCGGTGAAGTCATAGACGCCGAAGTGAAGGCCGCGGCAACGGCCGGCCGAGGCGTGCAGCAGCGCTGGGATTGCGAGGCGGCCATCCTTATCGATGATCGCTTGCGTGGTTTCGATCATGAGCTCAATTCGGATTGCACCAATCGGGAGATTGTGGGCCTGCTCGAAGTCTTTCAGCAATTCAGCTAGGGCTTCGGCCTGCTCTGGAATTGTCACTTTTGGGAGCGTTATAACAAAACCATTTGGCAGCGGCCCCAGCGCCGCGAGGAAAATGTCAAGCGTCCGCATGCTGCGCTCACGCAAGGCTTCGGTGAAGGGCTTGATGCGAATCCCTATGAATGGCGTTCCAGATCCGCGCGCGAGTTCTCCCGCAGCCTGCACCGCGTGGGCGTCTTCCTCCGCACTGGAACGGTGGCCATAGCCGTCCTCAAAGTCGATGCGGTAGTCTTCCACGGGCTCGCGCCGCAGTTTCTCTACTACCCGCCGATAGACTTCCTCGCTAACTCCCAGTGAGCCGGCATCCGGCGCATAGGTGGCAAGTGTCTTCAGCGCATGCGCGCCTAACTTTACGGCAGTGTCCGCTTTGAATAGATGAGCGCCGCCGTAAACGGTATGCACGGGTTGGCGCTCCGGCGAAGGCCCGGGGAACGCTCGCTCATTCTCCTGATTCGCGGCTGAGAGTCTTTGCAGCATCTCACTCTAAAGAGTCGATCGGTAAAGCTGATCGATGATGCGCACATCGGTGAGCGCCTCGGCTCCAGATTGGGCGGGTTCCCGGCTGTCGCGCACACACTCCGCAAAATAATCGATCTCCGCTGCAAACTGGTCTTCGCGCGGGAAAATGCGGGTCTCGCGCTTGCCGTCCAGAATCAATTCAGAATGGATTTCGCCCGCATAGTCATAGGCCGGGTCCAGATGCATGGTGCCGCGCGTTCCTAGAATGTCGAACGTCATGTACCGCGCAGAGCCGAAGCCGCAAGTGAACGTCGCAATCCGTTGCCCGGGAAATTCCATCACCGCGGTGAACATCTCTTCCACTTCGGCAAAGCGAGGATCGTCTTCCCGGGTGGTCATGAAACCGGTGACGCGGGTGGGGTCCGCCTGGAAAACCTGGCGGGCGGTGTTAATGCAATACACGCCCAGATCGGGAAGAGTTCCCCCACCCGCGGCACGAACCGTACGGATATTGTGCAAGTGCACCTGCACCACGAACGAAGAATGAAACGAACGCACATCACCCAGGCGCCCGCTATGAGCCATATGCATTGCATCGCGATAGGCGGAACCGAAGTGGTGGCGGTAGGCGACCATCAATTTGACACCGGCCTTGCCGGCAGCGGCGATCATCGCTTCGCAATCAGCAGGGGAGGCAGCCAAAGGCTTTTCGCAAAGAACATGAACGCCCGCCCGCGCGGCTCGCACCGCGAACTCGCGGTGCAGGTGGTTGGGCACAGCGATGAAGACAGCGTCTATCTTTCGTTCAGCCAGTCCTTTTTCGAAGTCCTCATAGGAGTATCCGCTGAACTCCTCCCGTTTCGCCTGGTCGCCGCTGAAAACGGCGGCTAGCTCCGCATTTCGCGTGTTCGCGAAGGCCGGAACAATAGCCTTTCGCGAAATATGCCCCATCCCCACTACACCAAATCGAACCATCTAGAACCAGCGCGTCATCAGCACTTTCTGCTCCGTGTAAAACCCGATGGCATCCTTACCGTGGGCGTGAAGGTCGCCGAAGAACGAAGCCTTCCATCCGGCGAACGGAAAGAAAGCCATGGGCGCGGCGACACCAATGTTGACGCCGATCATTCCAACGTCGACCTTTGCCTGATACTCGCGCGCGGACTTGCCGCTGGAGGTAAAAATCGAAGTGGTGTTACCGAATGCCGAGCTATTGACAAGTTCGATCGCTTCGCTTAAATCCCGCACCCGGATAACCGAAAGCACCGGGCCGAATATCTCCTCCCGGGCGATGGTCATCTCCGGCTTCACGTTGTCAAAGATGGTGGGGCCCACGAAAAAGCCATCGGGCTTCGACTGCATCACCTTGCGTCCATCACAGACAGGCAATGCCCCTTCCGCCTCGCCTTTGTCAATGTAGCCAACTACCTTCTTATGATGCTCGGCGGTAATCAACGGCCCCATATCTGCGCCCTTCATCCCGTCGCCCACACTCATTTCGTTGGTCTTTTTGACCAGAAGCTCAAGCAACGGTTCGGCTACGTCTCCAACAGCGACCAGCACGCTTCCGGCCAGGCATCGCTCCCCGGCGGCGCCAAAAGCCGAACTCAGGATGGCTTCCACACTCTTCGGCAGATTCGCATCGGGCATCACAACCAGATGATTCTTGGCGCCGCCCAGGGCCTGCACGCGCTTGCCGTATTTGCTGGAGGTCTCATAGACGTATTTGGCGACGGGCGTGGAGCCAACGAACGAAATTGCGCGCACCAGCGGGTGAGCCATCAATGCGTCAACGGTATCCTTGCCGCCGTTCAGCAACGTGAACACGCCGTCCGGCACGCCTGCCTCTTTCAGTAGTTCGGTGGCGCGCAGCGGCGTCATTGGTACCTTTTCAGAGGGTTTCAGAATAAACGAATTCCCGCACGCGATGGCAAACGGAAACATCCACATGGGAACCATGCCGGGAAAATTAAAGGGCGTGATTCCGGCGCAGACCCCCAGCGGCTGACGAATCGTCCGGCAGTCGATATCGCGAGCCACATCGTTCAACGAATCGCCCATCATCAGCGACGGCATCCCGCAGGCAACCTCTACCATTTGGATGGCGCGGCGGATCTCCACTTTCGCATCGTCATAGACCTTGCCATTCTCCGTGGTGAGAATTTGCGCCAGCTCTTCGGCGTTCTTCTCAAGCAACGTCTTGTAGCGGTAGAGCACCTGGACTCGATCGATCACGGGCACGTCACGCCAAACGAGAAAGGCGGCGTGCGCGGCTTTCGCGGCGCGGTCAACGTCATCGGCCGTGGCGTACGCGGCATGCGCGATCACCGCGCCCGTGGCCGGATTGGTTACCGCATGCAACTCGCGGCCAGAGCCGTCTTCCCATTTTCCATTCACAAACGAACCTAACGTTCGTACGGCGCTATCGGTAGCAATCATAGTCTTACCTCCTGTTCATCGCCGCGACATATACTGCGCCGGCAACGGAAAAACCTACGAACCAAGCGTAATCGTACAACCAGCGCAGCGGCGGAACAACCAAGCCTAGCAGGGCGACGACGATTCCCGCCGCCAGCGCCGCTATGGCGCGGTGGTTCACGCCATTGGAATACTCATACTGGCCGCCCCGCCGGTAAAGTTCTGGCACGCAGAGCACTCGCTTGCGGACAATAAAATAATCCGCAATCATGACGCCGGCTATTGGCCCGAGCAAACCAGAGTAGCCAACCAGCCAACCGAAGATATAGGCGCTGAAATCGCCCAACAGCTTCCAGGGCATCATGGCGATGCCGAGCACGCCAGTGATCAGACCGCCGGTGCGGAACGAAATCAGCCGCGGATTCAAGTTAGAAAAATCGTTGGATGGCGAAACCACATTGGCAGCTACATTCGTATTGAGTGTGGCAATCAAGAGAGCCACCAGAGCTACCGACGCAATTACCGGTTCATTGAACTTGCCGAGTAGCACCACCGGATCCCAAATAGGCTCACCGAACAGCACCACCGATGCGGACGTTACAGCCACGCCAATAAACGAATAGAGCGTCATAGCGAGCGGCAATCCAAGCGCCTGGCCCAACATTTGCGCTTTCTGCGATTTTGCGTACCGCGTGAAGTCAGGGATGTTAAGTGCTACTGTAGCCCAGAACCCGACCATCCCGGTGAGCGATGGCACGAAGAACTTCATAAACTCCGCCGTGCTTTGGAACTTACTGGGAGTGCTGAGCACGGGACCGAAGCCGCCCGCTTTGCCGGTGATCCACCAAAGCAACAACAGCCCCACGCCCAGCATGAACGGCGCGCCGATGCCTTCCAGAAAACGGATGGTATCGATGCCCCGCCAGATGACAAACATGTTCAGCGCCCAGAAGGCGAAGAAGCAAATCCAAATTCCTCCGCTAAAATCTTTCGCGGCCGGCCAGAGGATTTGCAACATAGAGAAGATGGCCTGGCCGCCGATCCACGTTTGAATGCCGAACCAACCGCAGGCCACCAGCGCGCGCAACACAGCAGGAACGTTTGCTCCGCGAACACCAAAAGAGGCGCGCACCAGAACTGGAAATGGAATGCCGTAGCGAGTGCCCGCGTGCGCATTCAGTAACATGGGCACCAGCACAATCAGGTTCCCCAGCAGAATGGTTCCCACTGCCTGCCACCAGCTCATTCCGCCTGCAATCAGGCCGGAAGCCAGCATGTATGTGGGGATGCAGACGCTCATTGCCACCCACAGGGACGCGTAGTTGTAGGTGCCCCAGGTGCGCTTCTCAAGCGGGATGGGGGCCAGGTCCTGGTTGTAGAGCGACGGGTCGTTCATTTAGTTTCCGACGCGATGCGGATCATGGCATCCAGGCAGGCCTCAACATCTTCCGCGGTAGTGGCCCAGGAGGAAACGCTGATGCGCATGTACGCCCGCCCTTGCCATACCGTTGACCCGCACCAGCAGGTGCCTTCGGCTTGAATCTCAGCGATCACGCGCCGTGTGGCTTCGTCGTCCCCAAAGGAGACCAGCACCTGATTGAGCACCACTTCATTGGCAACGGTGTAACCGGCGGCCTGCAAGCCTTCCGCGAAACGCCGCGCGTGGCGGCACGTGCCCTCAATCATTTCGGCAAGGCCGCTTCGCCCCAGCGATTTCAGTGCCGCCCACACTTCAATTCCGCGGGCTCGCCGGGAAAGCTCCGGAGTGAAGTGGCACGGTTCGCGCTTGCCCGTTTCCACCAGGTACGCGGCATGAGTGTTGGACATGGCCGCTCTGATCGCAGCGCCGTCCCGCACAAAGACAAGCCCGCTGTCGTAGGGGACGTTTAACCATTTATGACCATCGGTGGCCCAGGAATCGGCCAGATCTACTCCGTCCATCAGATAAGCTCGAGACGGCGCCACCGCGGCCCACAGACCAAACGCCGCGTCTACGTGGACCCAGGCGCCGGCTTTCTGGGCGATGGCGCAGATCTGTTTCGCCGGATCGAATGTGCCCGTATTCACGTTGCCCGCCTGCAGGCAGACGATCGCCGGTCCATTGATCTCAGGAAGCGCTTCCGCCCGCATTCGTCCCTGATTGTCTACGGGGACACGAACAATGCGCTTGCGGCCCAGGCCCAGCATTGATAGCGCCTTCAACACACTGACGTGAACTTCATCGCCAACGATCACGGTGATTGCGGGCGCGCCGAACAGGCCGTCTTCTTCCACGTTCCAGCCTGCACGTGCAAGTACGGCGTGGCGCGCGGCCGCTAGCGCTGTAAAGTTAGCCATCGTGGCACCGGTGACGAATCCCACTTTCGTTTCCACCGGCAAGTGAAGCAAGTCAATCAACCATGCCGCCGACACTTCTTCCAGCTTTGCCGCGGTGGGTGAGCAGACGGCCATGCCCGCGTTCTGATCCCAGGCGCCAGCCAACCAATTGGCCGCCAGCGCCGCGGGCAATGATCCACCAGTGACGAATCCAAAGTAACGGCGCCCTGCCATTGCCACCGTGGCCGGCGATCCGAAATCATCCAACAGGGCCAAGACTGCGGCAGGAGTGGAAGAATGCTGCGGCATCGATTCCTCAAACGCCGACAATGCATCTACAGCGGAATCCAATGGAAACACCGGGCGGCCGGCCAACTCCGCCGTGTAGTGGCTGGCGCGATCGGCAGCATCATAAAGCAGAGCTACGCCCACGCGCCGCCCTTCGCCGAGCGGCGCAAGTATCGCCCGCGGCCAGCGCGGCCCAAATATTTTCCCTTCTCCACAATCAACTCCCCACGCGACAGAACTTTCTCTGCGTTGCCTTTCACTTGAAAACCCTCGAACATGGAGTAGTCGACGCGCATGTTGTGCGTCTTGGCACTAATAAGGTGATCGGCCAATGGATTCCAGATCACGATGTCCGCGTCACTGCCCGCTGCAATAGCGCCTTTCTTAGGGTGCATGCCGAAGATCCGGGCAGGCGCGGTGGATGTGATTTCCACAAAACGGTTCAGCGTCAGCTTGCCGGCGTTCACCCCGTGATGATGAATCAACTGCAGCCTGTTCTCCACTCCAGGACCGCCGTTCGGGATCTTGGTGAAATCGTTAAGCCCGAGAATCTTCTGATCTTCAAAACAGAACGGGCAGTGATCCGTGGAAACAACCTGCAAATGATCGTGCTTCAAGCCGTCCCACAGCTTCGGCAAATTCTCTTTCTCGCGAAGGGGCGGCGTAAACACGTACTTCGCACCCTCAAAATTCGGCCGCGCCAATTCTTCAATTGAGAGCAACAGGTATTGCGGACAGGTTTCCGCGAAAGCCGGCACACCGCGATCTCTCGCCTCGCGCACCTGATTCAATGCTTCTTCCGAAGACAGGTGAACGATGTAAACCGGAGCGCCCGCCATCTCCGCCAGCGCAATGGCGCGATGCACGGCTTCCGACTCCGCCTTCACCGGACGAGTCATGGCGTGATAGATGGGCGCGGTCTTCCCTTCGGCCAGCGCGCGCTGCACAATCACATCGATAGCGCCGCCGTTCTCCGCGTGCATGCACACCAGCGCGCCATTCTTCGCTGTTTGCGACAAGGCCTTGAAGATAGTGGCGTCATCCACCATCAGCACATTTGGATACGCCATGAAGAGCTTGAAGCTGGCAACGCCTTCGCGCACCAGATCGTCCATGTCTTCCAGTCCTGATGTGCCCAGATCGGTCACAATCATATGCAGACCGTAATCGATGCAGGCCTTGCTCTCAGCCTTGTGCCACCAGGTATCCAGCGCGTCGCGCATCTTCGTCCCGCGCGCCTGAATTGCAAAGTCAACAATGGTGGTGGTGCCGCCAATAGCGGCCGCTCGCGTTCCTGTCTCGAAATCGTCGCTGGAAGTCGTTCCGCCGAACGGCATGTCCAGATGCGTGTGGACGTCAATACCTCCAGGCAGCAACAGCATACCGGTGGCGTCAATCACCGTATCGGCGGCATTGCTTGGGATGCCCGCGCGCACTTCCCGAATCGATTCCCCTTCAATCAGCACATCCGCCGAAAATGTCTTCTCCGCCGTAACCACCGTGCCGTTGCGAATCAGCGTACTCAAATGTTCCTCCCGCGCTGCTCCCAGGATTGTTTCGGCAAGCCGTTGTCGATCTGCTCCATGGTGATACACCCGGCCACCGGGCAGACCAACGCGCAAAGATTGCAACCGACGCATTCCAATTCATCCACGCGCGGAATCCGCACCGCTGGCGTGGAGTGCGGCGGATACTTTCCCGTGGGAGTCGAAATAATCCGCCCTCGCGCCGCATTCTCTATTTGCGCCGGTGTACGATGCGCGCCGTCCAGATGAATGCATTGATGCGCGCCATCCCAGCACGCGACATAACAAAGATCGCAGCCGATGCACTTCTCCTCATGAATGCGCGCAACAATTTTGTAATTCAAATCCAGATGCTTCCACTCAGTAATCTTGGGCAGGCTCAAGCCCAGAAAATCGTCAATGGTTTGGAAGCCTTTTTCATCCATCCAATTGCTGAGGCCATCTATCATGTCTTCTACAATGCGAAACCCAAAGTGCATGGCAGCGGTACAAACCTGCACGGTGGCGCACCCCAGCAGAATGAACTCCGCCGCGTCGCGCCATCCCGAAATGCCGCCAATGCCAGACACCGGCAACCTGGATTCCGCATCACCGCGGATCTGCTGAACCATGTGCAGCGCAATCGGCTTCACCGCCGGCCCGCAATAGCCGCCGTGCGCCGAATAGCCGCCCACGTTGGGGCGCGGTATCAAAGTATCCAGATCAATACCGGTGATGGAATTGATGGTATTGATGGCCGAGAAACCATCGGCCCCGCCGAGCTTCCCCGCCCGCGCCACCGTGCGAATGTCTGAGATGTTCGGTGTCAGCTTCACTAACACCGGCGTGCGCGCTACTTCTTTCACCCACTCGGTGATCATCTGCGCGTACTCCGGCACCTGGCCCACGGCGGAACCCATGCCGCGCTCAGACATGCCGTGCGGGCATCCGAAGTTCAACTCCAAACCATCGGCGCCGGCGTCTTCGCTCTGGCGCACTATCGTATGCCATGCCTCTCGCTTCGAATCCACCATCAACGAAGCGATAACAGCGTGCCGGGGATAGCGTTTCTTCACTTCCGTAATCTCGCGTAGATTGACATCCAGCGGCCGGTCGGTGATCAGCTCAATATTATTGAGCCCCATCATGCGCTGTCCGTTCCAATCGACTGAAGAGTAGCGGGACGACACGTTGACAATTGGGTCGCCCAGAGTTTTCCACACTGCCCCGCCCCAACCCGCGTCGAAGGCTCGCATCACCTGCTCGCCGCAATTGGCGGGTGGGCCGGAGGCGAGCCAGAACGGATTCGGACAGCGAATGCCGCCCGCGAAATTGGTAGTTAAGTCAGCCATGTTAAGTCAGCCATCTCAGGTCAACCAGGTCGCAATGCCCAGGGCCGCGCGCTTCCCTTCCGCCACCGCGTCCACCACTTCCCTGCCGCCGTTGACGCAATCGCCGCCGGCGTAATATTTCGGATTCGACGTCCTGCCCGTAGCCGGATCCACAACGACACTTCCATTCCGCAACTCCACGCCGCTGCATTGTTCCAAAAATCGCCATAGCTTAGTCTGCCCAATGGAGGGAATCACCATGTCGCATTCAATATGGAAGTTGGATCCGGAGATCGCTTGCGGGCGCCGGCGCCCGGTCTTGTCCGGCGCACCCAACTCCATCCGCACACACTCCACCGACGTTTTGTGAACCGCCACCGGCTGCGTCAGCCACTGAAAGTGAATGCCCACCCGTTTGGCATGCTCGTATTCAAACGCGAACGCCGGCATCTCACTCTCGCCGCGCCGGTAAACGAGGTGCACTTCTTCGGCACCCAGGAATTTCGCCGCGTTCGCCGCATCGATTGCAGTGTTCCCTCCACCTACTACAACCACTCGCCGGCCGACGTCGGTATCGATCCCCGTCTTATAGGCGGCGATGAAGTGCAGCGCATCCACCACCACCGGCGAATCTTCGCCCGGGATATCCAGCGGCTCAGTGGGGCCCAGCCCCAAACCCAGAAAGATCGCCTGGAAGTTCGCCTCAATTTGATCCAGCGGAATGGATGTGCCAATGTCGACACCGTGCTCCATTTTCACGCCCATGGACCGGATCAGTTCCACTTCCAGTTGGCTATCCGCCGGACGCAATTTGTAGTCGGCGACGCCGTACGTATTCAATCCTCCAGCTTGTGGCCGGGCATCGAAGACGGTTACCTGGAATCCATGGCGCCGCAATTCGGCAGCGCAGGACAGCGACGCCGGACCGCCTCCGATGCAGGCAATGCGTTCCCTACGTTCCGGCACGGCGATAACCGGAAGCCGCGCGCCATGTTCATAAAAGTGATCCATCGCGTGGCGCTGCAACAGTCCGATCTCAATCGGCTGCTTGTTGTACTTGTGCATCACGCACGCGCCTTCACAAAGCACATCCACCGGACACACCCTGGAACAACTCAGCCCAAGAATGTTCGCGTCTAAAATTGCCAGGGACGAGCCACGCAGGTTTCCGCTGGCAATCTTCTTGATGAACTTGGGGACATCAATGTGGGTAGGACACGCGTCCATGCACGGGGCGTCGAAACAAAACAGGCAGCGGTTCGCTTCTACTACCGCGGCTTGGTTCGCCAACGGCGGATGAAGCTCCGCGAAAGCCTCTGAGATCACCGCACGCTCTCCGCTACGCCAACCAAACACTGCGTGAAACTCTTGTCAAGCTGTCTGACAAATTCGTCCACTTCCGTCCGCGATATGTTCATCGGAGGCGACAATCGCAGCACGTTGCCGTAAAGCCCGCCCTTGCCAACCAGAATCCGGTTCTCACGCGTCGCCTCCATCATGGCCAATGTTCCGGCGACGGCAGGCTTCTTCGATTTCCGGTCTTCCACCAATTCCAGCGCCTGCAGCAGGCCCATGCCGCGCACTTCGCCAATGATTTCGTGCTTGTCCTGCAATCCCAGCAGCTGTTCCCGCAAGTAAGCGCCAACCTCAGCGGTGTTCGTTAGCAAGTTTTGCTCTTCGATGTAGTCGATCACGGCCTTGGCCGCCGTGGTGGTAACCGGATTTCCACCAAACGTAGAGATCTGCACGCCCCGCACCGAATCCGCCACCGCGGCCTTCGCCACTGTGACGCCGATGGGACTGCCGTTTGCCAAACCCTTGGCACTGGTGATTACGTCCGGCACCACACCCCAGTGCTCAATACCAAACCATCTATTCCCGGTTCGGCCCCACGCGGTCTGCACTTCATCGCTGATAAAAATGCCGCCATAATTGCGGACAATCTTCTCCACAATTTGAAAGTACTCTTTGGGAGGCGTGATGAAGCCGCCAACGCCCTGGATCGGTTCGCCGATGAATCCGGCAATGCGGCCAGAGGTGGACGTGCGAATCAGCTCATCCATGTCCGAGGCACAGCGCACTTCGCACGACGGGTACGTCAGGCCGAATGGGCATCGATAACAATACGCATTGTGCGCGTGAACAATTCCCGGCTGGGGAACCCCGCCCAGGCGCCAGGTTGCGTTTCCCGTCATGGTCATCGCCATGGACGAACGTCCGTGGTAGGAATGCCGCAGCGCAATGATTTCACTAGCGCCCGTATAGCATCGCGCGGCCAGAATGGCTGTCTCGTTGGCTTCGGTACCGCTGTTGCTGAAGAACGATTTCGTCAGCGCGCCTTCGGGAGCGATGGACGCCATCTTCATCGCCAGCGCGGCCTGCGGTTCATTCGCAAACACAGTGGAAACATGCTGCAAAGTGTCCATTTGCTTGTGAATCTTGGCATTCACCTGATCGTTACAGTGGCCCACACTCACCGTGACAATGCCGCCGAAGAAATCCAGATACTGATTGCCGTCCGCGTCCCAGACATATTGGTCCTTGGCACGCAAGATCACCAGCGGTTCTTTGTAGTAGTGGAATACCGATGGAAACAGGAATTCCTTGTTCGCGAGGATAATTTCTTGTTTTGTCATTACGGTTTCACCAATGCTTCATACATATCGGGCCGGCGGTCGCGGTAGAACTGCCAGGTCTTACGGACCTCGGCGATCATGTCCAGATCCAGGTCGGCCGTCAACACTTCATCTTTATCGCGCGAGGCCTGCGCAAACACCTGGCCGCGCGGATCGCAGAAATAGCTGGTTCCGTAGAACTCACCAATGTTCCACGGCGCCTCCACACCCACACGGTTAATAGCGCCAATGAAATAGCCATTTGCCACCGCGTGCGCCGGCTGTTCCAGCTTCCATAGATACTCGCTCAGCCCGGCCACGGTGGCCGACGGATTGAAAACGATCTCCGCCCCGTTCAGCCCCAGCGCGCGGGCTCCCTCCGGAAAGTGACGGTCATAGCAGATGTATACTCCGATTTTTGCGAAGCCCAGATCGAACACGGGATAGCCCAGATTGCCCGGCCGGAAGTAGAACTTCTCCCAGAAGCCGGGCGCCACATGGGGAATATGCGTCTTGCGGTACTTTCCCAGATAACTACCGTCGTTGTGGATCACCGCGGCAGTGTTGTAGTAGACACCCTGTTGCTCCACTTCGTAAACGGGCACCACCAGAGCCACTTTGTGTTTGCGCGCCACGTCCTGCATCAGCCGGATTGTTGGGCCATCCGGAACAGCCTCCGTAGTGTCGTACCAGCGGGTTTCCTGCTCCGCGCAGAAATAAGGACCGTAAAAGATTTCCTGCAAACAGACGATCTGCGCCCCGGCTTCCGCAGCCTGCCGGATGTACTCCAAGTGCTTGTCAATCATGGCCTGCTTGATATGCGCCAGCGGAAGGTCGGCCGCTGCAACGTTCGTTGCCTGAATCAAAGAACAGCGAATTATGCGAGACATGGAATCTTTACGCGATGAGACCGTATTATGAACGGTTCGCCGTAAAGAAGCAATATTTCTCACTCGGCTTCCCAATGCACGCTTCAATGCGGAGTAATTAGGCCGCCCAGCTTGTCAGCTTCCCCGCCCGCCAGCCGCGGATAGCGAGTGGAATATGCTTCCAGATATTTCAGCCCGGACCCGGTGTTGTAAATCACAATGCGCTCTTCCTGTTTCAGAAATCCAGAGGCCAGCAAGTGTTTCAATGCCGCCACGCAGGCCCCGCCTTCCGGAGCCGCGAACATTCCTTCGTCGGCAGCCAGCTCAATTCCCGCGTCCAGCATCTCCCCGTCGGTCACCGCGATGGCACACCCGCCGCTTTCACGAATCGCCTTCAACATCAACGCATCCCCCAACGGCTTCGGCACTCGCAACCCGCTGGCCACGGTGTAGGCGTTGTCCCAGAACTCAGTCCGTTCTTCACCGCGTTCAAACGCGCGGACCACTGGCTGGCAGCCTTCCGCCTGCACCGCAATCATCTTGGGACGCTTACCCGCCGCAATCCACCCCATGGCGTCCATCTCCTCAAACGCCTTCCACATCCCGATCAAGCCTACGCCGCCGCCGGCCGGATAGAAAATCACATCGGGCAGTTTCCAATCGAACTGCTCGGCCACCTCGTAGCCCATCGTCTTCTTGCCCTCAATGCGATAAGGCTCTTTCAACGTCGAAACGTCGAACCAACCCTCGGCATCCTTGCGCGCCGCCACAATCTTGCCGCAATCGCTGATCAGCCCGTCCACCAGCGTCACGTGCGCCCCGGTTGCTTTGCATTCAATAAAGTTCGCTTGCGGCACGTCGCGCGGCATGAAGATATGCGCCTCCACGCCAGCCGCCGCCGCGTAGGCGGACATCGCGCCCGCGGCATTTCCGGCCGACGGGATCGCCACCTTCTGAATACCCAGTTCCTTCACCATGGAAACCGCGCACGACAAACCGCGCGCCTTGAACGAACCGGTAGGATTCGTGCCTTCGTCCTTCACCCATAGATCGCCCGCGCCCAGCCGCTTGCCCAGTCTTGCCGTACGCACCAACGGGGTCATCCCTTCGCCCAGCGAAACAATGTTCGCCTCCGATTGCACCGGCAACACTGCTCCATACCGCCACATGCTGTTCCGCGCCGTGGGCCGCTGATCTCGGGCCGCCAACAGATCGTAGCGAAGCAAAAGCGGTCCGCCGCACTCGCACAGGTTGTGAACCTGCCCCGCCTCACGGCGCTTGGCGCACACACTACATTCCAGATGGGTGACAGTTGTCATAAGTTGAATGCTTGTATCATATCCAAAGGAGCTGACACGATGCCTTGTTTCCTAGCGATTTTAATTGTGGCGTTTCCGCGAGTTGCCATCGCGCTGCTCTATCTCTTCACCACTTTCTTCACCGGCGTATATGACTCCGTCCTGTTGCCGCTGCTGGGGTTCCTTTTCCTCCCGTTCACTCTGATCGCCTACACTTTTCTGGCCAACATGCATCAACCGCATGACGCTACATATCTGGTTGTATTGTTCATTGCAGTGGTGGTGGATCTGGGCTTGATTGGCGGCGGCAATAGAGT
>JBBRNO010000088.1:0-27222 GCA_038230275.1 Bryobacterales bacterium | reverse complement strand
CGCTACCGAAAGCCACCCTTTGCGCGCTAGTACCTTCGGCACGTAGGCATTGATACCGGGAGTCTCCAGGTCGTCGAATACTTCCGGAATGCGTTTCAGCGTTTCTCCGGAGAACAACCAGATCCAATCTCCATTCCGGTGCACCCGCTCCAGCAGAATGTCCATTGGCCCATCGGGGGTCTGAATCAAGCCAACGCGCTCAACGGTCAGGCTCAGCCCGTCATCCAGAGAGCCTTCCATTTTGTCGCTCAGCTTGTCCAGATTCGCCGGCAGCAACCTATCCAGAACAGCACTCAACTGGCTAGCCAAAATCGCCGCCGCTTCGCCCTTGAGCGAGGTGTTCAGAAATTCAGCCGCGTTCTTGCCGCTTTGCGGGTGGGTAGCGGTCACAAATCCCAGGACCGTCCCTTTGGGCGTGGATCGTCCTAGTGCATCGCGAACCGGTTCCTGCGCTGGGCCGCGCGCCACCGAAAGCAGAAACACCAGCGCCAAACGCCAAACTATGCTTGATTGCATGGACCTCTCTCCTTGACGGACGGCGGGTGCCCCTGCTCGAACTGGGAGGCCTAAGACTTCGGAGGCGGCACAGGCTTGACGATCACCTCGACGCTGGACGGCCGCCCTTGCGTCAACACCAGATTGGCCGTGTCGCTGGCAAATATCACCCGCTCCCCCACCCTGATCTTCACTTCCACACCGTAGGTATGGCTGGAAACAATCTGCCGCGAATCATACCGGATTGCAAACGGGATCGGCACCTGTTTCCCTGCCGCCTGAATCACCTGGTTCCCCAGTTGAATCGCTGGTGTGTCCTGCAGCGACACATCCAAAAACGTCACTTCTATGTTCGCCTCCGGTGGCAATGCCACGCGTTGCACATACGAGACGGTGCCAGTGATCTGCGCCGCGACGGGCTTGGCAGCGGGCCGGTGGTGGGCACAAGCAACCGCAAAAAGTGCTGGTAGTATTACCCAAAAACTGGCCCTGCCGGCTGAAACATTCATCGTCCTATATTCTATGGGAACGCCGGTCCCTCTACAAGAGTTGCGCGACACCCCGCAACTGGGGTATATTCCGAATTCCCGGGTCTGGCCGATATTAGAAAACATGCGCGCTTCAGCCGTGCTTCTATTCTTCTTCGCGTTCGCCGCATTCGCGCTCGCAGAGTCTAACTCTGCCGGTGCCGCCGCTCGCACCACTTCATCACCGCAGGTAGCGCGCACCGCCACCGAGCCGAACCCTCTTCTCACGCAAGACCTGCTCTACTTCTGGATCGCCAAATGGCAACGCAGGCTCTCTCTGGAAGACTGGAGCATCGATTCGAAAATTGTCCGCTCCTGGGATCTGCCTGAACGGGCCGTAGCCAACATCCACTGGTCCTTGCCCAATAAAAAGGCAACCATCCAGGTCTTGAACTCAGTGGATTCCAGCCTCCGCCGCGGGGAGATCTTGAAGGATACGGAACTCTCGGTCGTTCACGAACTGGTTCACCTCAGTATGTCGAAGCTACCGCTCGATCCAAAACATACCGAGCTGGAAGAAGAGGCCGTCAAGAAGATCTCCGTCGCACTGATCACCCTCGAAGATGGTAAGAAGTAGCGGATCACATCGTCTGCGTGACTTTCGATAAAGTCCGTGGCCGGTCGGGATCCAGTCCTTTCTGCTCCGCCAGCGACGCGGCAAATAGCTGCGCCGGAATGATATAGGGAATGGGCGTGTAAAGGTCCTCAGCCACCGCGGACTTCTTGCCCAGTTTCAGCGGCACACAGAGTGAGTGCGGCGATGAATCCAGCGCGGCCCTGTTGCTAAGGTCGGTAATCACCATCGTCTCCGCCTTCAGATACTGCAACTTCTCAATCATCTCCTTCATCCCGGGCCACGTTACACCCGGTGGAGCAAATAGAAACGAGGGGAAAGCGGATTCCACCATCGCAATGGGACCGTGCATCAGATCCGCGGATGAAAATCTCTCCGCCACCACGTAGCAGGTCTCCATCAATTTCAACGCGAATTCAAAGGCGTTTGCATAGTTCAGGCCGCGTCCCACCACAATCGCCCGCGTCATGAACGTGTAGCGCTCACTCCGCTCGGCGATCCGCGCCTCCAGTTCCACCGCGCCGGCGGCCCGCTCCGGAATACGCCGCACGTCGTCCAGTTCGATGTCGGCTCCCAATGCATACGCCAGCAGGTACATCATCAGCAGTTGTCCCGTATACGTTTTTGTGGCGGCCACGCTGGCTTCTCTCTCGGCGCGAACCAGCAACACGTGTTCCGCCAGCTTCGCCAGGCTACTCTCGCGCTCATTCGTTATGCCAACGGTGAACGCACCCTTTTCCCGCGCCCGCTGCAACACCAGATTCGTATCGGTAGATTCGCCGGATTGCGAAATAGCCACCACCAGCACGTCTCGAAAGTCGAGCGTGGCTTTGTACAACGTGAAGATGGATGGCGCCGCCAGCGACACCGGAATCCCCGTGGTCACCTCCAGCAGATACCGGCCAAACTGCGCTGCGTTATCGGAAGTGCCCCGCGCAGCCAGCACAATCAGCCGCGGACGATCTTTCTGCAGCCTGCGCCGCAGCTTCTCAATGGTCCGCAGTTCGCTCTTCAGCGTGCGCTCTAGTGCGCCCGGCTGCTGGCGGATCTCCTCCAACATCTTTGACATGTGTTGAGAATAACAGAGCCCGTTTCTAAAGCGGCGTCCGTGGCCTGGTGTCCGGTCCCACAAATATCGGCACGGCATCGGCGGCCGATGGCGGCAAATTCAACAAATGCGGCTTGATCAACAGCAGAACTTCTGTCTTGGTGTCCTGCTTACTGTTGTTGCTGAAAAGCGGCCCCATCAAGGGAACCGCGGAGAGTCCGGCCAGTCCGCTGATGGTCCTCGCCTGATTGCTGTCCATCAAGCCGGTAATCACCGCCTGTTCGTCAAACTTCAGCCGGACCTGGGCTACAAACTTCCTGTTGGAAATCACCGGAATCCCGTTCACGCTGCCGCTGCCCAGCACTTTGAATTCCGCGTCCACATCCAGCGTCACCTCTTCGGCGCCGTGCACCTTCGGCGTCACCTTCAACACCAGTCCAAGGTCCTCAAAGGTGAAGCTCGGGGCGTAGCCGGACGCCGTGCCCGCCGGTGCCCCAAAGTTGAATCCCTGGGTTTGCAGCGGAAATTTGTCACCCACGTGAAGGTTGGCCGGCATCCCATCCACGGAACGGACTTCGGCGCGCAACAGGCTCCGGCTCTCCGAATTATTGACGTTAGCCAGCAGTTGCGCGCTAAGCACCCCAATCCCCAACAGGCTCTGCCCGCCCCCGAAAACCCAATATTGTCCAATATTTGTCAGATCCGCCGCCGCGGCCCCAATGTGGGCAAAACTCTTGATTTGGGCCTTCGTGGGCAGCGGGAACCCGTAGTTGAGTGTCGAACTCTTACCCACCGAAAGAAACTCCACCTCAAGATCCACTTGGGGCCGGTGATGGAGCAACTGCTTCAGAATCTGCTGCGCCGGGTAAGCCTTGGACGCACGGTCGCGGAAATAGACTGTGCGGTTGGCGCCGTTGACGTAAAAGCGCTGCAATTCCATCACCTGCTGCACGGTTCGCGCCATTTCCTGCGCTTCTTGCAGCGTCACCGCTTCCGGAATCGGCAGCTCCAACGCCACGTTGTTCTCAATCGAAGCCCGCTTTTGCAGCGTATCCTGCACCACCATGAAAACATGGCCGCTGATCGGCACCAGGAAACTTCCGGTAGCCGCCATCAGGGAATACAACGCGTCTCGATAATCGGCGCCGTCCAGCTTGAGCCGTTGCACCGGCCGCGGCTGGTATTCTCCGTCGAACACAACCTCCAAACCGTACGCTTTCGCTACCTGCTCATAAAGGCTCTTCGAATCCCCCCGCAAATCCAGATCCTTCCGTTCGCTGGAGGCATCCAGCTCGAAGGGCGGCTGCGGTTTCTGCGCCTCCAGCAATTCCTTGGCGCTGGGCGGAGGATCTTCCGGAGACTCCTCGGAATCTTCCTCGCCTACACTTCCAACGGACCCACTGGAATCACCGCCCGGCATTACCTTAGACGCCAAAGCCGCGCGGGTCCGCAACGATTCCATCTTTCGCCAATACTTCTTGTTGCTGGGATCAGCCGCGGCCGCCTCTGAATAGAAGATGTACGCCTGGACCACATCCCCTTTCTTTTCATACTGCTTGCCGGAGACATACAACTCATAAGCAGCAGGTTCCTCCGCAGGCAGGTAGCCTGAAAACGAAAGTAGAACGGCGAAAGGGAGAATACGGCGCAGGAACACCAAACAGATATGACGGCCGATCTTCCTATATCGTGCATAGCGGATGGGGGCGGTTGGCCCGCCTCCATAAAGTTTCCCGCCGATGCGGCCGAACTACTATGCAGATGGCTTCTTTCGCCGCATTAAGGCCCAGTTTCTCCCCCGCCGTTCCGAAGACAATCGAAGAGCTCGGAATCTCGCAAGGCCTCGTGCTCGATCTGATGCTTCGCCGGCTCTTGCTCGAAGGCTACGCCACCCTGGAATCGCTCAGCCACAAACTGAAGCTGTCCATGGGCGTTCTCAGCACTGTTTTCATCCACATGCGGCAGCAGCACATGGTGGAAATCAAAGGGATGGTCGGTAACGACTATCATTTCAGCCTCTCCGCCGCCGGCCGCGCTCTGGCTGGAGAGCGTTTCCAGGTCACTCAATACGCGGGCGCATGCCCCGTCGCGTTGAACGATTATCACGCTGCCACGAACATGCAGGCCGCCCATCTGAACGTGGATCGCACCACCCTGCGCGATTCGTTCTCGGATCTCATCGTCACCGACCGGCTGCTGGATCAACTCGGTCCTGCCCTCATTTCTCAAAATTCCATCTTCCTCTACGGACCCACCGGAAACGGCAAGACCAGCATTGCCGAACGGATGCTGCGCGTGTATCAGGACGCCATCCTGATTCCCTACTCCGTCGAAGTGGACGGCCAGATCATCAGTCTGTACGATCCGGTGGTTCATCAACGCCTGGAACTGGACGATTATGACATCGATCCCCGCTGGCTTCTGTGCCGCCGCCCCTGCATCGTAGTAGGCGGCGAGCTGATTCCCAGCATGGTGGAGCTTCGTCTGGACGAGGCATCCGGCATTTACGCCGCGCCCCTGCAAATGAAGGCGAACAACGGCCTGTTCATCATCGACGATTTCGGCCGCCAGTTGATGTCGCCCCGCGATCTGTTGAACCGCTGGATCGTTCCTCTCGACCGCCGCGTGGATTACCTCACCCTCCGTTACGGCGTGAAATTCCAGATCCCGTTCGAGTTGATGGTCGTCTTCTCCACCAACCTCGACCCTGCCGATCTGGCCGACGAAGCCTTTCTTCGCCGCATCCACAATAAGATCTACATTGAGGCTTGCGATTCGGTCGTATTCGACCAGATCTTCCAACGCGTCGTCACCAGTAAAGGCATTCCGGCCGAACCCGACAGCGCCGAATTCCTGCGCAAAATCTGCCTCCGCGAAGGCCGTGTCGAGCTCCGCGCCTGCTATCCGTCCGATATCTGCAACATCTTGCAGTCCATCAGCCGGTACGAGAACCGCCCGGTGCAGATGTCCAAACCCGACATCGAAAGAGCTGCTGCCCTCTACTTCGCCAGATCCTGACAAAATTGCGATAATCTACGGAGAGATGAAACTCCTCCCTGTTTTCTTCATCGCCACCAGCCTCTGCCTGCCGGCACCGCTCAACCTCGGCAGTCCGTTCACGCTCAAGCAACCGGACCCGGTAGGCAAGATAGCTTCCGCACCTGCCGCTTATGTGGGCAAGACGATCCAGGTCAAGGGAAAAGTCACCGAAGTCTGCCAGATGATGGGCTGCTGGATGAACCTCGCCGACGCCGATAGCGGCAAGCTCCTCAAGATCAAAGTGAACGACGGCGACATCGTCTTCCCGAAGGATTCCACCGGCAAAATGGCCGTCGCCGAAGGCAAACTCGTCAAGATCGAGCTCACCCGCGACCAGGCCGTGGCGAACGCCCGGCACCAGGCCGAAGAGCAAGGCCATAAATTCAACCCGGCTTCCGTCAAATCCGGCGCAACCATCTATCAGCTGCAAGCCACTGGTGCAGTAGTCCTCGAATAACCATCTCGAACAGCAATCGACAATGAAACGAATCTCAGCTCTACTAGCAATCAGTGTGCTTCTGGCTGGAGCCGCGCTCCCTGCCGCCCCGAAGAAACCCAAACTGATCCTAGCCATCGTCATCGACCAGTTCCGCTTCGACTACCTGACCCGTTTCCGCAGCGATTATAAAGGCGGGCTGGCCCGCCTGCTGGACCACGGCGCCGTCTTCACCAGCGCCTACTACGAACACTTCCCCCCGGTTACCGCCATCGGCCACTCGACAATTCTCAGCGGCGCCACGCCCTCAATCAGCGGAATCGTCGGCAATGAATGGCTGGACCGCGAATCGGGAAAAGAAGTCACCAGCGTCAGTGACGACGGCGCAAAAATCCTCGGCGGGAAGACCGGCGATCCGGCTGCCTCCCCGCGCCGCCTTTTGGTCAGCACGGTGTCAGACCAGTTGAAGATGGCCAATAACAATCAGACCAAATCCATCGGCATATCCATCAAGGACCGCAGCGCCATCCTTCCCGTAGGCCGCATGGCCAACGGCGCATTCTGGTTCGATCCCGCCTGCGGCAACTTCGTCAGCAGCAATTACTATTTCGACGCGATGCCCGCTTGGGCCGCCAAGTACAATTCCGACCGTAAGGTGGACAAATTCCTCGGCAAAGTCTGGCTGCCCTTCGATGCCAAGCCGGGCGCGGCCGCTTATACGGTTCTGCCCACACAACCCGGCAAGGAATTCTACGACGCGCTGGAGCGCACCCCTTACGGCAATGAAATCATCGAACAGTTCGCCGAAGCCGCGCTGGAAGGCGAGCAACTCGGCCGCGGACCAGCCATCGACCTCCTCAGCGTCAGCTTTTCCTCGAACGACAGAATCGGCCATACCCTCGGGCCGGACGACCCGCAGATCCGCGACATCGCCGTCCAGACCGACCGCCTCATCGGCCAATTGATCCACTTCGCCGAGTCCAAGGCCGGGGCAGGAAACGTGCTCGTGATCTTAACCGCGGACCACGGCGTCTCTCCCGTTCCCGCCGTCAGCGCCCAACGACATCTATCCGCCGGCTTCATCAAACCGGACACCATCGCCACCACGCTGCAATCGGCCCTCACCGCCAAGTACGGCGCGGGCGACTGGATCCAGATGAAGAAGGGTTACGAAATCATCTACCTCAACCACGGTCTCATCGCGAGCAAGATTCTGAACGAAGCCGACGTGCAAAACACGGCGGCGGCCGCGCTCCGCACCATTCCCCACATCGCTCGCGTTTACACCAGATCGCAGCTGCTACGCGGTGAATTGCTCGACGACGTGATCGATCAGCGGATCCGCCGCGGATTCCATGTCGCCCGTTCCGCCGACCTGTTCGTCGTGCTCGATCCCTTCTACTTGATTCAGAATACGGCGACTGGCACGTCCCACATCTCGCCCTACAACTACGACACCCATGTGCCGGTAATCTTCCTTGGCCCGGGCATCAAGCCAGGCCGCTATAACGCAAAGATCGCGGTAAACGACATCGCGCCCACGTTGGCAAATCTACTGGACATCGAAGCACCGAATGGTTCCGTAGGCCGCGTGCTGGATGAAATTCTGGAAAAATAGACTGCCGTGTTCCGCAATGTTCTTCATTCACGGAACGCGTACGATAACTCGCAACCCTGAAGGCCCGGCGGCTGCTCGACCCGTAGCCGACCAAAGCCGGGCGGAGAATATGCCATTTGCGTTTAACCAACATTAAGAGCTTGCCTCCGCTCCCAAAGCTGCGTTGCCGTTCAAATCCGGCCCTTTCTTATCCTTTTAATCAACGATCTTGCTTGCCCGGTCTTCGACCCAGTCCAGGTTGCGGCCGATGAGAAGTTCTTTCATTTCCACGAGATGAGTGTTTTGCATGGCGACGGTTCGCATTTTGAAGCCGTACTTCCGCGCCAGCTCTCTAACACCTTCGGCGTCATCGTAGGTCATTAGAAAATCACCTGCAATCGATGCCGTGACCATGAAGAGCTCTTCATGGTCGAGGGCGAAATGAGTGTAGAGGCGGCTGCCGGCCTTTTTCCCAGCGGCTGTGTACGGCGGGTCGATGAAAAACACGGCGTCTTTCCGGTGGGCGTTGTCTCGCATCGCCTGAATACCGTCTCCGTTGATGAATGTGATTCTGTCCCGCAGAGTTGCAACTTTGAGTATGCGTTTTTTCAGCGTTTCAGGATACCAGCGCGATTTGATGCCTTTCCCTTTTTCACCATGCTTGAGGACCCCTGATCCTGGCGCCAGGATGCCGCCGTGGAATATGCGATTTCGTAGAAGGGTCTGAAAGCCGGTTTCGTGGACGGTATCGGCGTCGCTTTTGAGGCGCCGTTCCGCGTTCTCAGGCGTCAAATCGAAGTTGATGACCTCTTCTGCTAACCATTCAGCATGACCATTGAACATGGTTTGCCAAACGGCCGACACATTCGGGTCGAGTTCGACCATCGTGACGTGCTGGGCCAGCTTCAAGCTCGCCGCCGTCAGGCTGGTGATCCCGCCGCCGCTGAATGGTTCGATGAACTCCGCAGGAGGATCATCGAAGCTCATGAGCCATCGAATTAGGCGAGGGACAAGCCAAGTCTTTCCACCAGGATAGCGAAACGGGCTGAGCTGTTGAACCTGCGCAACATTGACAACCCGCGCCAAGTCGTTTTCTTGCTCTGGGAAAATCGAGAGCTGGTAGGTGGCTGCGGCGGATCGGTCGTTCGACATTTTTAGTTACCTGTCAATCATATCGGCCAAAGTTGGCGCATCTGGAGGATGTCCGTTTTCCAGTTTGTCGTCCAGCTTCTCTTGCAGCTTGTTGATGAAGCTCTCAATGGGACCTGCCTCGGTTTTGGTGATCTGTTCAAGGGCAGAATCGAACATCGTATAGACGATGCGATCAAGGGTGAGCCTATACCGATCCTGCTGGGCATCGTGCTGGAGGTGGTAAAGTTGCCATGCGATGTCTGCTGTCGATTCCTTGCCTGCTTCAACAGCCTTCAGGTTTGGAAGCGTAGCGTAGAAATTCTTGTGAACGACAACGGACTGCTTCTTCTTCCATGCCTGCAGTATCCCTCCCTTGTAGATCATTTGGGGGGCGAGGCGCTTGCGCGAGGAGGAAAGATAATCGGCGCGGGGGTAGTTGTTCTGGCCTGTCCAATCCATGTTTCGGCGGTTGTCTGGGTCCTGCATGAAATGTTTGAACGGCTTGGTGATGTTGCCCGAGATGTAGACACCTTGAATTTCCACCGAGCCGAAATCCGTGATGCGCCCTGCGTCGTTGTACGACACGAGCACAATGTCAATGTTACCGGCCGACTTTCCGTTCTTGTCCGCGAGGCGGACTTCTGTAAGGGAGGTCCACTTGGTTTCGGGCGGAAAGAAAAACTTGGCTGCGTCAACCGTGATGAGCCAATCCTGTCTAAACCTCACTGGACAAACGATGGTGGGCTCTTCTGCCTCGAAGAGGCTGCACACTCCGAGTGGGTCCTCGGCCTTGTCCTTTGTGCAGTTGGGCACCTTGTTGTTGTAGGGGCAAAGTCGGTTCTTCTGGTAGCGGCTCGCATCCTCCGAGCCGTTCGTAATTGGAAAGCCGAAGACTTCGGCGAGTGGCTGTTTAGGCATCCGGGAATTCTACTATGGTACGCCAAATAGAGCATTGGCTTCGCAAAGCATTCTATCGCGTTTCCGTTTTGAGCAGAGGTCAGTATTCAGCCGCCATGCCGCTTTGCGAAATCGGCTCGCTACAATCGAAGGAAAGATAAGAACTCCCAGCGCGATAGCTTCCGAAACCCATCGAAGCCGCAGCAAAATCTTCCCACAAATCCATGCGGGACTCTGGCACAGATGCCGAAGCAATCCGGACACGATCTCTCCACAAGACGGCCGCACAAACCTCGCCAAGTGGGACTCCGCCTCATCTGGTACAGGCTTTCGGCCTTGTTCGCCGTCTTGGGCCCCGGTTTCATCACAGCCAACGTCGATAACGATCCGGGCGGCATCCTCACCTACTCGCAGGCTGGCGCCAAGTATGGCTACGCCTTGCTCTGGACGCTCATCCCCACCACCATTGCACTCATAGTGGTTCAGGAGATGGCGTCGCGCATGGCCGTGGCAACCGGCAAGGGGCTGTCCGACCTCATCCGGGAGGAGTTCGGTCTGCGCATCACCTTCTTCACCATGATCGTGTTGGCCCTTGCCGACCTGGGAAACATCTTCGCGGAGTTCGCCGGAATCGCCTCCGGAATGGGCATTTTTGGAGTCACCAAGTTCATCGCGGTGCCATGCGGGGCCGCGCTCGTTTGGTGGGTCATCGTCCGGGGCACCTATAAGCCGGTCGAGCGCATCCTCATTCTCTGGTCTACTTCGCCTATCCAGTCTCGGCCTATTTCGCTCATCCCGACTGGCATGCGGCTCTGGTCAGTACCATCGTTCCGGAATTTCGATCCGACCCCGGCTACATCACCATGATGGTGGGTCTGATTGGAACCACCATCACGCCGTGGATGCAGTTCTATCTGCAAGCGTCCATCGTCGAAAGAGGCACCGGGAAAAAGGATTACCGCCTGGCCCGTTGGGATGTCGTATTAGGTTGCATCGTCACTGACGTGGTAGCCTTCTTCATCGTGGTCGCGTCCGCCGCCACCCTGTTTAAATCGGGCCACGGGGAAATCAGCGATGCGGCCGAAGCGGCCTTGGCATTGAAGCCGTTTGCAGGCCAGTTCGCCACCATCCTATTCGGAATCGGCCTGGTGAACGCTTCCCTTCTCTCCGCGGCCATCCTTCCGCTGGCCACCGCGTATAACGTTTGCGAAGGCTTGGGTTTTGAGTCCGGGGTGGACAAACGGTTTTCGCAAGCCAAGATTTTCTATTCTCTGTACACATCCCTCATCCTGCTAGGCGCCGGAGCCGTGCTCATTCCGGGCTTGCCGCTGCTGAAACTCATCCTGATGTCGCAAGTCGCGAATGGGGTTCTCATCCCGTTCGTATTAGTCTTCATGCTGCTTCTGGTGAATCGGAAAAGCCTCATGGGCGACATGCGGAACCGCCCATGGCAAAACGTCGTCGCCGGCGCCACGGTAGTGATCATGGTGGTGCTCACGGCGATGATGGTATGGAGTTCCGTTCCCGGCTGAACCGGCGAAGGTATCCGCTAAACTCGACTAATGCTCCAATGCCCCGTCCGCGACTGCCAGTTGCCCCTACAGCGCGAAGACCGGCGGCTGCTGTGCCCCCGCGGCCATTCCTTCGACGTAGCCCGCAGCGGCTACATCAACCTGCTCCAGCCGCAGGAGCGCCGCTCCAAGCACCCTGGCGACACCGTAGCCGCCGTAGCCGGCCGGCGCCGTCTGCATGACCTGGGCGTGACGCAACCGCTGCTCCAGGCCATCGAAGAGCTCGCCGCTCCATCTTCTAACGACGTGGTTCTGGACGCCGGCTGTGGCGACGGTTTCTATCTCGGTTCCCTCGCCACAAGCGCCCGGTTCGATGCCCATGGCGTTGACATATCCATCCCGGCCATCGACGCCGCTGCCCGCCGCTACCCCGGCTGCGAATGGATCGTGGCCAACGCCGACCGCCTGATTCCCTACGCGAACCACTCGTTCTCCCTAATCCTCTCCATCACCGCGCGGATGAATGCCGGCGAATTCCAGCGCGTCCTGCGAGACGACGGACGCCTTCTGGTAGCCCTTCCCGCCCCCGACGACCTAAGGGAACTCCGCGGCACCGGCCGAGACCGCGTCGCCCGCACCATCGCCACCTTCGCCCCCGCCTTCACGCTAATCGACCAGCGCCGCGTCACCACCGCCGCCGATCTGGACGCAGAGGCCGTTAAAGATGTTCTGCACTCCATCTACCGACCGCTACGGTCCCAGGCCGCAACCGCGATGGGCGTGACCTTTAGTCTGGATCTGCTGCAGTTCCGGCTTACCTTTTTACCTTAGCTCTGTACTGATTTCCTTAGCCCGACAGGTAGTAGGTAAAAACAACTAGGGACGTGGCCCTACCTATCCGCCTTCGGAAATTACAAGGGCGACCTACCTATTTCTGTCGCTGTCCACAAATCTCCTGGAATGAGGTGTTTACAAGCCAGTTCCCGGCATTTTTTCAGCTTATCAAGGCGGTCTTATGGGTTTGGTAAATCGATTGCTAAATTGAAATCCGGAGGAGAAACACCATGTTAATGACTTTGTTCGCGATCTTATTTGTGGCTTGGCTGCTAGGCCTCACGGCATTTCACGTGGCTGGCGGACTGATCCATATTTTGCTCGTTTTGGCGGTAATTTCGCTCGTGATGCACTTCGTCCGGGGCGGCCGTAGGACGGTTTGACGCTCATGAATACCACATTCAGAGCATTTTTAGCCGGAGGTATATTCGGTCTCAGTCTGCTTGCCGGCGGGTTCTCACAAGACGCCGCTTCGACAGTATCTGAAGCGGACAACACGAAGATCAACAAGCGTGATCGTGCATCTACTCAGCGGACTGCCGATCAGGCAAAAGAAACCACTTCTGATCGCGCAATCATGCAAAAAATCCGAAAGGCGATCGTTGCCGATTCATCGCTCTCTACGTACGGTCATAACGTAAAGGTGATCTCGGAGCACGGGAAGGTCACGTTGAAAGGGCCTGTCCACAGTGAGAGTGAGCGGAAGAACCTCGAGGCGAAAGCCGTCGAGGTGGCTGGCTCTGGAAATGTGATTAACCAACTTTCAGTAAAAGCCGAGAAGGGAAAAGTTAACTAGCGGTTTCACCGTTTGATTCGAAATAAAAAGGGGAAATAACTATGGCTGGAGATAACACTGCTGCATTCGGAATTTTTCAATCGCGCTCGGCTGCCGAGAATGCGATTGACGCTCTCATCGCCGCCGGTTTCAGGAGCGACGATGTTTCTGTCTTGGCGCCTGATCATCAAGTTTCACATGAGTTGGCTACGGAGAAGAATACCAAGGCGCCGGAAGGTACCACCACTGGCGTCGTGGCGGGTGGCGCCATCGGCGGGACTTTGGGATTGCTCGCTGGCATCGGTGCATTGGCTATACCGGGCCTTGGACCTTTCATTGCGGCTGGACCGATTATGGGTGCCCTAGCTGGCTTAGGGGCCGGTGCGGCAACTGGCGGATTGATCGGAGCGCTGGTGGGAATGGGCATTCCCGAATACGAAGCCCATCGCTATGAAGGGCGCGTTAAAGACGGCGGCATCCTCGTCTCGGTTCATTGCGACGACTCAACCTGGACCGGCAAGGCGATTAAGGTCCTGGAGGCCGCCGGAGGCGTCGACGTTTCGTCAGCTGGTGAAAAAGCCGTAAGTTCCCATGGGGTGGATTCCACAGGTACACCCGGCGTAAGCGACCCGTTAAAACATCCTTCCACCATTATCAGTGGCGGGAAAACTACCGTCCGCTAGTCTGTTCCGCTGTTGCGTCCGTCATTCGCCCCGCTCTCTGACTGCGAGCGGGGCGAATGTATTTCTAGCTTCACAGCCGCTAAAATATCGTGCGTAGCGGTGCCGCCACGCTCCGCACTCTGCTATATTCCCGTAATGCGCTACTTGCTGCTCTGCCTGCTCGCGCCCCTACTCCTGGCCGAAGACCTGCCGCTCGTCACCACGGTGGACCGCCAACCCCTGGCTGCTCAACTAATCCGCGTGCTCGACTCACTGGAAATGCTGGGCGACCCCCTCCCCGCCGCCGACGCCAAAGAGCTCCGCCGCCTGGCCGCCACCTCGCCCGACGTGGAACAGATCCAAAAGATCCTGGACCGCTACTGCCTCATCGGAGTCAACATCAACCCGGAGAGCCGCGTCAAGGTGCAGCAGGGCCCGGCCAAGCCCGAACTTCAGGAGCAAGGCTGGCGCACCTACCTGGTAAAGGTCCACAACGAAGCCGGGGTCACCGCTGTCCTGGCAATCACCAGTCCCAATGCCGGCCAGGTCGCCAACAGTCCGGCAGGCAATGCCACACGCCGCTTCCTGGACGTCCAGAGCTTCACCAAACAGCCCCTGCGCCCGCATCTCTCCGGACTGGAAGTGGAATACCGCATTCTCCAGCTCTACAGCCGCGACGCCGGCAAGCGCGAAGCAAAGCTGGTCTTCGACGTCGGGCAGGGTTCGCAAGACCTCGGCTTCCGCAGTGAAGTCGACATCCTCTTCACCGCCAAATCAGCCACCAAGGTCACTTTCCGTGTCCACGATTCCGACGGCACTCCCACCACCGCCGGCTTCCTCATCCGCGACGCCCACAACCGCGTCTACCCCTCGCAAGCCAAGCGCCTCGCTCCGGACTTCTTCTTCCAGCCGCAGGTCTACCGCGCCGACGGCGAATCCCTGATGCTCCCCTCGGGCGACTACACCATCGAATGCACCCGCGGCCCGGAATACCGCAAACTCGTCCAACGCATCCACGTCAACGGCAAGCCGCAGGAAGTTTCGTTCCGCGCCGAGCGTTGGATCGATCCCGCAAAGCTCGGATGGATTTCCGGAGATCATCACATTCACGCGGCCGGCTGTTCGCACTATGAAAAACCCACCGAAGGCGTCTACCCCGAAGACATGATGCGCCACATTCTGGGCGAAGATCTCAAGATCGGCTCAGTGCTGACCTGGGGCCCCGGTTGGTATTTCCAGAAGACGTTCTTCGAAGGTAAGGACAACAAACTCTCCACCGCGGACAACCTGATGCGCTATGACGTAGAGGTCTCCGGCTTCCCCTCCAGCCACACCGGCCACATCGTGCTGCTCAGCCTGAAAGAACAGGATTATCCCGGCGCCAAACGCATCGAAGACTGGCCCAGTTGGGGCCTGCCCGTCTTTAAGTGGGCCAAGTCGCAGAATGCCATCACCGGCTTCGCTCACTCCGGGTGGGGGCTGGCGCTAAAGGAGCCCAAGGTGCCCAGCTTGGAAATGCCGCCCTTCGACGGCATCGGTGCCAATGAGTTCATCGTAGGGGTAACGCACGATCTAGTGGACTTCATCTCCACCGTGGACACGCCGTACGCCTGGGAGCTCAACATTTGGTATCACACACTCAACGTAGGCTACCGCACGCGCATCAGCGGCGAGACCGACTTCCCCTGCATTTACGACAGCAAGGTAGGCCTGGGCCGCAGCTATGTCCGCCAGAAAGGCGCGCTCAACTATCGCGACTGGTCCGAAGGTATTCGCGAAGGCCGCAACTACGTCTCGGACGGCAAGAGCCACATCATCGATTTCCGTGTCAACAACCAGCAGATGGGTGAAGGCGCCAGTGAAGTAAAGCTGGCCGCGCCGGGCGCAGTGAAGGTGACGGCTAACGTAGCGGCGTTGCTGGATGAATCGCCGAACGAAGCCATACGCCAGCTGCGCTCAGACCAAAAGCCCTACTGGGATGTGGAGCGTGCCCGCATTGGCAATACCGGCACGGTTCCCCTGGAACTCATCGTCAATGGAGAAGCCGTCGCGCGCCAGGAAATCGCCGCCGACGGCAAGCTCCGCCCCATCACCTTCGACGTCAACGTGAAAGCCAGCAGTTGGATCGCGCTGCGCATTTTGCCGTCTTCGCACACGAATCCCATCTTCGTCCTCACCGCGAACAAGCCCATCCGCGCCTCCCGCAAGAGCGCCGAGTGGTGCCTGAAAGCGGTGGATCAATGTTGGAGCCAGAAGGAATCGAAGATCCGGCTGGAAGAACGCGGCGCCGCCGCCCAAGCCTACGAGTTCGCGCGCCAGGCGTACCGCCAGCGCCTGGCTGAATCGAAAGAATAATGAAGCTTATCGCCTGCCTCTTCCTGTTAGCCGCGCAGCCGCAGCCGTTGAAAGTTCTGATCGTCGACGGCATGAACAATCACGACTGGCAGTATTCCACCGCGGCAGTACGCCAGATCCTTGCCGCCACCGGACGATTCTCCGTTGACGTAGTTACGGTAGACCCGGCGACCCCCTGGAACCCGGACTTCCAGAAATACAACGCCGTCTTCGTCAACTTCAACGGCGGACACAAAGCCGACGGCGTCCGCTGGCCGAAACCAGTCGAAGAATCTCTGGAACGCTACGTGCGCACGGGCGGCGGCCTGGTAGTCTTTCATGCAGCCAACAACGCTTTCCTCCACTGGGACGCCTATAACGAAATGATCGGCCTGGGATGGCGCGATAAGTCCTTCGGCTCCGGACTCGCGGTGACGGACGATGGCCGAACCATCCTCATCCCGAAGGGTACAGGCAGGGACCCCGGGCATGGCCCGCGCCACGACTTTCAAATGCGCGTGGTCGACCCAACTCACCCCATCACCAAGGGCATTCCGCCGCTCTGGATGCACCCCTCGGAACAGCTCACCCATGGTCAGCACGGCCCGGCGCAAGGCCTCACGATCCTAACTTCGGCCTACTCGCAGGATTCGCTTCAGAACGAACCCATGGACTGGGTCCGCCACTATGGAAAGGGAAGAGTCTACACAACCATGCTGGGCCACAGTTGGAAGAACGAACCCAATCCAAACTACGAATGCGCCGGCTTTCAAACCTTACTCGCTCGCGGAGTGGAGTGGGCCGCATCCGGCCATGTAACTATCCCCGTCCCTGCAAAATTCCCCACTCCCGGCTCGGTTCTTACCAATCCGCTGCGCTAATCCTCGCCCGGCTAATCAACTGCCAGCACGCAGTTCCGGCCTTTCTGCTTGGCCCGGTATAAAGCTTGATCGGCCGCCTCCAGAAGGTCCTTCGCCGTCATCCCGACCCTCCATTCAGCCACTCCGAAGGTGGCGGTTACCGAATATTGGCTCCCCGCCGCGCGAAATACCGTCGTCTCCAACCGAACGCGAACGCGCTCCAGGCAAATCAGTGCTTGGGCGGCAGTCGTCTGTGAAAATACGATGCAGAATTCATCACCTCCCAGGCGGCCCGGAATATCGATGGCGCGGATACCGTCTCGCAGGATTTGTGCAAACGCGGCCAGGATCTCGTCTCCCGCCGCGTGCCCGTAAGTATCATTGACGCTCTTAAACTTATCCACATCGGAAACGCAGACGGACAAAGACGTGTTCGCCTCCCTTGCCGCCTGAATTGCGCTATCCAGCTTTGCATTCAGCGGTCGCCGCGTCACCAGCCCCGTGAGTGCGTCATACGTGGCTTCGTGAAATAGCTTCTGCTCCGCATATTTCCGCTCGGTGATATCAAGAACGGTGCCGATGATTCGTACCACTTCCTGCGTTTCATCGCGGACTGGAGATCCTTGCGCATGGATATGCTTCAATTGCCCGTTGGGACACCGGATGCGCAGATCCAGCCGATAACTCTCCCCGGCGATTACCGCCCGTTGAATCGCCCGATCGAAGGCCGGCGCGTCATCCGGATGAATGCTGAGCAGAATGTCAGCGAAATCCGGCTCCTGTAGGTCCGTCTCTATTCCGAAAATCCGAAACGTTTCGTCCGACCAACGAATCTGGTCGTTGGTAAGGTCGAATTCCCAATTGCCTATGCGGGCCAATGCTTGCGTTTCTATTAGTTGCCGTTCGCTATTTGCCAGCCGTTGCTCCAGGTTTTCTTTGAGGCGCCGCTCGCGCCGCAGTGCCACGACAGCTTTGCACATGCGCGCGCGTGAGACCAGAGCTTTGCATACGGCACCGGTAATCAGTGTGCGTGAAGCCACGGAGATTCCTGTTCGAAGCCACACGGCGGCGCACCGGCGGAAGGACTGCCATCCTGAATCGCGACGCGACCGGTTCCCAGTTGCAACGCAGCGGTTCGCGAAGAGGTGCCGCCTATCTCTTCATGTCTGATCAAATATCCGGTCTTCCAGAGAATTTTGCGCATCGCAAGGTAATTCTTCTTTCCCATTTGCAGTGCGTTTGGCTCGGCCTCCGTTTGCGCACCTCCAGCCGCCTGGATGACCAGACGCTCTTTCTGCGCTCCGTATTCCACGGCAGCCTGAAGAAACAATGGGATGCCGGTATCGGCGAAGGTGGCCGGCCGCTCCCGTGCCTGATCGGGATTAGGCTTTGAGTCCGGCAGGGGAAAGTGTAGGAGCCCGCCAACCTTCGACACCGGATCGTAGATCATCATTGCAATCGCACCGCGAAGATTGTAAACGATCAAGACCGCGTCCGGATCGGTTGTGACATGAAATTCGCCACTTTCAACAGGGGTTAAGCTCATGCCTCTGCATCCAATCCAAAATAGCCCGCGGGAAGATAGGAAATTGCGCGCACCGGCGTCACTACTAGCTCTTCGACCAACTTCGGCGTCCTCTTAGCTGAAGGGGTACTCGGCAAGCCGCCGTCGTATCCCTAAACCACCCTGGATCGTTCCTGCCGGTCCCGCCACGCGGTATAAGACATCGCCACAATCGCACCCATCAGCGCCGTTGCCATATCGTTCTGCGCGTCGAAAAAATCGCCCTGCGATCCCAAGTATTGATTGGCCAACTCGGGCTTCACAATCTGCGCAATCCACGCCTCTAGCAACTCAAAAAAAGCGCTGGTGGCAAGTATCACATCCACTGGCAGGAAATACGACCAAAAACCCTTCACCGCCAGCGTCCGCACAAAGACCTCGCGGATGGGATAAGCAAAAAGGAGCCCATACGAAAAGTGAGCAATGCGGTCGAAATCATTCCGGTTCCAGCCGAACTGATCGCGGATCCAATACCCCAGCGGCACCTGACCGTAAGTGTAATGCGCTCCAATGGCGTGCAGTGTCATGAACACGAACAGCAAGAGGTACGAAAGGTCTGACAATTGAAACCGCTTCACGGACGAAATAGCCGCCCCACAAAACGCGAAGACCAGCAGGTTCTCCAGCAGCCAGTCCATCCGGTCCACCGGAGAGATCGCCATCGCCAGCCACATCACCCCGTAAATGGTCACCAAATACTGCAAAAGACGATTTTCAGCGAACTTCCGGCTCTGCTCAGCGGTTGCGGTTCTCGTCATAGCGCGATGCGGTCCGTAATAATGTCTAAGGATAGACTTTTCGTACAACACTTTTCAATGACCGCAAGTCGCGATTCCCTACGCATTATCTTGAGCTCGCCCCGCAATCCCCTGAATATCGGCGCCGCTGCCCGCGCCATTAGCAATTTCGGGTTTTCGCATCTACGTGTTGTGAACGCGTATGACGTCGCGTACCAGGAGGCGCGCTCCGCCGTAAAAGCCTCGGCCATACTTTCTAGCAGTGAACAATATCACAGTGTAGGCGAGGCTGTGAAGGACTGCACGCTGGTAGTCGGCACCACTTCTTTAGGGCACCGCGAACTGCAACACCCCCTATACCGGCTGGAGCACGGTGGAACGCTCATCCGGCAAGCCATGGAAGCGGGTCCGGTTGCGATTCTCTTCGGTTCGGAAAAATTCGGCCTCACCAACGACGAGATGTCCCACTGCCACTGGCTGATGCGCATCCCCACCCGCCAGGAACACGAGTCGATGAACCTGGGCCAGGCCGTGGCGCTGTGCCTCTATGAGTTGATCCGCGAAACGGAAGCTGAGACCAACGTGCCCTCCAGTATCGCGCGCGCGGACGCCGAACAAACCGGCCGCTTTACCGATCTGCTGCTTGAGCTGCTCAGGGAATCCGGCTATTTGAACCCGCGGGTCGCCGAATCCACGGAGAACAAGGTGCGCCGCATGATCAACCGGCTAAACCTACCCGCGCGTGACGCTTTCGTATGGCTCGGCATCTTCCGCCAGATCCTATGGAAGATACGTCAGCGATAGTATGATGAGGAAACCGCCCAATGACCAAAATTCAGGTACATTTCGATCTTGCCCGCCCGCTTGATGAGACGCTGATGGAGAACATCGCCAAGGCAAACGCGGTCTACGGAATCGAGCGAATCACCGTCGCCCCATCCTTGACCGCGCTCACCGTGGAATACGATGCCACCCGCATGAATCCCCGCGAAGTGGCATCGGTGTTGCTCAAGGCGGGACTTCCCGTCCACGTCCACGCGGTTTAGTACACGACCTTCTCGCGCTTCTCCCAGCCCTGGCGGAACAGCGGAATGTGATTCTCCTGCTGATACGGATGCTTCAGGATCTCCTCGATATTCAAATCGATCCCCAACCCGGGCCGGTCGGAAACTTCGATGTACCCGTCCACTACATGCACCCCGTTGGTCACAATGTCCTTTTCCCAAGGCTCATTGAACTCGTCGAAAATCTCATGGATGAAGAAGTTCGGCAGCGACGCATTCAACTGCACGCAAGCCGCTGAACAAATCGGACCCTGCGCGCTGTGCGGCGCAATCATTCCGAAGTGCGCGTCCACCATATCGGCAATTTTCCGCGCCGCGAAAATCCCGCCCAGATTCAACGGCTCGGGCTGCAGAAAATTCACCACATCGTGCTTCAACAAATCGGCGAACTGTTGCTTACTGGACAAGCTCTCACCGGTAGCCACGGGCACCGGACTGCGCCGCGCCACTTCCACCATGGCCGCTGTATTGTTATGCGGTACAGGCTCTTCAAACCAAACCGGCCGCTGCGAATGCATCGCTTCGGCAAATTCCACCGCGGTGGCCACGTTGAAGCGGCAGTGCCCTTCAATCAGCAGATCCACGGACGGCCCAACAGCCTCGCGCACCGCCGTGATGATGTCCAGGCTGAGATCGAACTCCTCGCGCGACAGTGTCCGCCAGGTGCTGCCAAACGGATCGAACTTCAGCGCTGTATAACCGCGCTTGGCCACAGCCTTCGCCTTCTCGCCAAACGATTCCGGCGTACGCGGGCCGCGGTACCAGCCGTTGGCATAAGCGCGCAGCTTCTGGTGGCACTGGCCGCCCCAAAGATTGTAGATCGGTTGCTTGCAGACTTTCCCGACGATATCCCAGCAGGCGATCTCGATCGCCGCCACCGCGCACATATGAATCTGCGCGCCTTCGGAGTAAACGTCCCGGATCAACCGCTGCGAGATCGTCTCAATCTGGAACGGGTCCATCCCGATGATGAACGGCTTCAGTTCATGAATCGCCGTCTCAATCGTTTTTGAGAACGCGTTCAAGGTCCCTTCGCCGACGCCGTACGTCCCTTCGTCGGTGACGACTTTAGCGAACAGCCAGTTCTTCCACGGGTTCCCCGCGATGTATGTTTCGATGCCTGTGATTTTCACAGCTTCTATTAAATCATCCCGAATCGCTCCGCGGATGGGAGGGTGACCAACCAAAATGCGATTCAGTCCCCAGATAGGGAGTTCGCTGCCGCGGTTCAGCGCCGGAAACCCGGAGTGCCGCCAGGTCCCAGGTGTAGTCAATGTTTCAGAGAGGGCCTGGTGAAAAGTTCCACATATCTGTTCGATAATAGGTCCTATGGACAAGGCCATTCCCGGAGCGGCCATGCGTAACGAATTAGCAGACCTTGGCGATTTCGCCCGCCTCTACCGGCAGGCATTTGAACAATTCGGGCCTTCCGCGTTGTGGAGCAGTAGGCCCGTTCCCAATCCGACGACTGCCGATGCACTGGCAATTACGCAGAGCTTGCGGGTTGAGGGTAATTTGCAGGCGCGGAAACTGGCGGAACAGATCGAGAAGGCTTGCCGTGCCACTCTCCCAAATTCAGACTAAAATTCTTCGGCTGCTAGCTGCACACCGCGACCCGGAGAGCTTCGTTGCCGGAAGTACGCCGCTCAATCGAAACGCGCCGCGCTATTCCAGCGACATTGACGTTTTTCACGACCGCGAGGAACGGGTTGCGCGCGCCGCCGGGGACGATAGCGCGTTGCTTGAGAAGCACGGCTTCACGTTGCAATGGATCAGGCGCGAGCCGAACATCTTCTCAGTTCTGGCGGAATACGCCAAGGAAACCACAAGATTGGAGTGGGTTGTTGATAGCGACTTCCGATTCTTCCCGGCCGTGCGCGACGAAACCTTTGGATATGTCTTGCACCCCGTCGACCTGGCGACGAACAAGGTTGCGGCTGCGTATGGTCGGCGAGAGCCTCGGGATGCAGTGGACCTGATCACCATCCATGACCACATCTTGCCGTTGGGTGCCGTCGTTTGGGCGTCCGCCGGGAAAGCATTGGGCTTTACACCCGAAGGCATCATCAACGAGATTCGGCGTGTTGCCCGTTACACGGAAGCAGACTTCCGCCGTCTGGCCAGCGATCCGCCCATTGACCCTGCCGCCACGATGACACGCCTGAGGGAAGTTCTCAGCGACGCGGAAGCGTTCGTAGCGCGGATGCCTACAGACAAAGTTGGATTGCTATTTATACAAGGCGCCAAGGTCGTTCAGCCCGATCCGGAACGCTTAGATGCCTATCAAACGCACGCTGGACAGCGGCGGGGCCAGTGGCCTGGCAGCTCCGAAATCACGGCAGCCATGTTTGAGCGCGCGGCGCAAGCCCAATGGCAGGACCGCGACGGGGAGCCTTGACCCGCTTCGAAAGCTGCCAGCAAACCCTGCCTATCCCCAAAGCTCATTAATCGGCGCGTAAACGCCATCCTTCCCGCCCGGAACATACTCGAAGCCCCGGTGGAACGGATCATTGTAGTTGACGTAAGTCCAGTCGATCCCCAGCGCCGAATAGATGGTGGCCTCAATGTCTTCCGGCTTCACATCTCTTCCCTGCGACCATCCGGGATCTAGCGTTGCCGATCCGTCCGCATTCGTCGACCCGATGGCCCGGCCGCCCTTCACTCCAGCCCCGGCAAACATCACGAACTGCTGCAGGAAATGATCTCGCCCGCCGCCCGGGTTCACCTTGCCCACCGTCCGCCCAAACTCGCCCACCATCACCACCAGCGTGCTATCCAGCAGCCCCGCCCCTTTCAAATCGGTGAGCAGCGCGGAAACACCGTCGTCCAGCGGCGTGCCCAGCGCATACAAATTGCCGCGCGGATTCACCTGCTTGTCGTAGATATTCGTGTGCATGTCCCAACTGCCGTAGCTGATCTGGACAAACCGTGTCCCTTGATCGGCGGCCAGCACCTGCTTGGCAACCAGACACGCATTCCCGAACGCCGTGCTGCCGTACCGTGCGCTATCAGAGCTGTTGAACTGGAACGCCGTATTGACCGTCGGGTTGTAAGTCAGTCCCTTGGCCGCAGCGTAAAAGCTGTCCATATCTTCCAGCGGTTTGCCGAGCGGAGAGGGCGTCTGCCGCAGCGGGTCGTCCAGCGAATGCAGCAGCGCGAAGCGGTCGTTCAACCGGGCCTGCCCGTCCACATTCGTCACATTCGCCAAGCCCGAAGCGGCCGGATTGATCTTGAACGGCGCGTACTTCGAGGACAGATAACCGGACCCAACGCCCTGTGCCGAATTCAGCGCCAGAAACGACGGAAACACCTGGTTCACCGTCCGTTCCTTCTCCTTCTCCAGCGCCACGATGCTTCCGATATTGGGCGCGATATCGCCCAGCGCCGCCGCGGGATTGCGGCCAATCTGCTGCCACGTCTGCCCCAGGCTATGCACCAGCGCCCAGGCCCGCAGCGACCGCACAATCGCAATGTCCGGCAGCTTGGTGGCCAGCTTGGGTAGCAGCCCGGTGGGCCACAAAACGTTCCCGTACTTCGTCGGATTGAAATCGGCCGGCGTGGTTCCGTCCAGAAATTTCAAATCGAAGGTATCGGTGTGCGAAGGCGCTCCGGTCAACAGGACGAAAATCACGTTCTTCGCTTTGTTGATGGGCGTCACCGAAGCCTGCGCCACTCCGTCCGCCTGCGCCTTCCCCGCCAGATACGACGCCGTCACGCCAGAGCCCAGAATCTGAAAGAAGTTCCGCCGCGTCCAGTGCGGACGATCGAAGAAATTCTTATGCCGGTGCTGCGGATTGGCCTTGATGTACTGCTCGAATTTATGCTGTCCGTACATAGCGTCCCCTCTAGTAATTGAAGATGAAGTCGACTTTGTTATAAAGCGACCAGAGCAGATTCTCAGCCTTTTGTTGCCGTCCCGCCGCGCCGGATCCCGATGCCAGATTAGCCATCGCCGTACTCTTTTCCGCATCGGAAGGGTAACGGGAGAGCACGTTCAAGAAGAGGTTGTTCACCAGTTGATCGTCCTGCATGGGCAAGCTTTTAGCCAGTAAACTGGCGGCCGGGCCGGTGCCGGTGGCTCGAATCCGCGTCATCACAAAAGTGTCGTCCATCAGATTCAACGCCTGCGTCAAAGCCGGATCGCCACGCCGGTCTTCCTCGTCGCGATTGCCCCGCAGAAAGCTGTCGAGAAACGCGGTGGTTGTTCCGCCTGGCAGGTTCCGGGGCTCGGGGAATTGCATCGCCCAGGTCAATGGCCCGCTGGGCACGGTACCAATCTTGTAGCTGGGCAGAATATTGCTGGATTGCGCAATGGCATCGTGAATTTCCTCGCCCCACAACCGCCGCACCAACTTCCGTGCAAATAGCTTTTCCTCGGGCGGAGCGCCGTTATAGCGCGCGGAAAGTTGATAGGCATCCGAATTCACTATCTCTTTCATCAGCGCCTTCAAGTCGTACCTGCTGTTGATGAAGTCTTGCGCCAACGCATTCAACAACTGCGGATTCGAGGGTTGCAGCGTCCATGGATCCGGCGGCGGATTATCCGGATCCAGACGCGCCAGATCGAACTGATTTGTGGGATCGACAATGCCGCGTCCGAAGAATTCCTTCCACAAGTAGTTCACCGAAGCCCGCGCAAACTGGAAATCCGAAGTAACTTCCCGCGCCAGCGCCACCCGGTAGCTCTCACCAGCCTTGGGCGCGTTCCCATTGAATGGATAGACCGGCGCCGCCGTCCCGAAGCCAGACTTACAACTTGCTCGCCCATTCGCTACCGTTGGCGCGCTGCCGTCGGCGCAGCCACACGTCAGCACGTTGCCCACCGTCACCGGAGGCAGATTGTTCATGCACCGCGCCGGCCGGTTTCCGGTCACCGTCCCATACTGATAATCGGTCTTGCCGTTGTCGTCAACATGCCAGTAGTAGGGTTGATTATTCACCGCCGCGTCCACTGCCGTCCGACCAATGACCGTCTTGGCAAAGAACGCAGCCAAGCCCCAGCTGGAAGTGCGGCTCTGATTTTTGCCCCAGAGGCTCAACGCATCCAGATGCCCGCGGCCGTTGTGGCAGAGCGTGCAGTTCAGATGTGAGATCCCGAGAAACGTCTCAGCGGTATTCGCCGCTTCCTGATCATAAGCATCCTGCGTTGGACCGTTCGTTACCAGTCCGTTCACAATCCAGTTCAATTGGCCCTGGGACGGATCGTAGCTGTTGCTTCCGGTCACGGAAATCAAATCGGACGCGATGCTGTTGTACGGCCGGTTGCCGGCAATCGACTGCTTCAACCACGCGTAAAAAGCGTTCCTGCCGTCCGCGTAGCGAATCACTCCGGTAGCCGTATTATTGGTCGTGTTGTTGAACAGATCACCGTAATACATCACCCACTTGTCCACCCATTCCGGCTTCGCCAGCAATTCATCAATCAGCGCCGCCCGCTTGTTGACGGAAGTGTCCGCAACAAAGCTCAGAACGCGATCAGGGGCCGGAATGCGTCCCGTCAGATCGAGGGTGACGCGCCGGATAAACTCGTAGTCGTTCGTGCGCGCCGCCGGCGTTACTCCGGCCTGTTGCATCGCCGCGAATAGATAGCGGTCAATGGTCCCCTTGCTGCCCGCGCGTTGAGAGGTATTGGTGCGGCTTCCACCCGGTACAATCTCCTGCAGGGCGCCGCTGGAATCGTCATTCGAGCTACTCAAAACCATCAGCGCGGTTACGCGGTCCGTCAGTTCCGATAGCGCGTGGTCTTCCTTCTGCTCTCCGTTCAAGCCCGATTTCACAAGCTGAGCATGCTTCGGGCCGAAGTAGACGCATTCGGGATGCTCCACTTTGATTTCGGGCAAATCCCCGCCGTCAACCTGTGCCACCGGCTGCGCAGGCATTGATAAAGGAGCGGACAGCAACAATGCCATCGCGCAAAATAGGATTGTGATTTTTTCACGTATTCTGGTAACCATGCTGGATTCTCGTCTCACTGTTCAGACTAACCCGCGCTGCACCGGCGAGTTGCTCGTCACTTTGATAATCGGCTTTTTTTCGGATTTCGCCAGAGGAAACTAATTTGCCGCATCCGCGTTTACATAGGTACAGCGCCTAATGACAAATCGACTCGCAATCTTACTGTTTACACTTCTCAGCATTAGTTATTCCCAAACCATTGACAACCGTTCGCTTGCCGGCAAGTACCTTTTCCGGCATCTGCAGTTAACCGTCGCCAGCAGCGGAACCATTCAAAGCTCCAGCTCGCTTTCCGGATCGGCCACCTTTGACGGCAGCGGCGCGTTCACCTTCACCGGCCAGCAGGTAGTTGGAAGCGCGGGCCCTGTCACGCTGGCCGGCAGCGGAACCTACGCGGTGCAACCAAGTGGCCTAGCCACTATTTCGAATCCCCAGCAGACCACTGTAAGTATGAATGCGCGCTTAGGCCAGGGCGCGCTCATCGCCTGCACCACGGACAGCGGTAGCGGCATTTATGACCTGCTGATCGCCGTCCCGGCGCCCACGGCAACGTCCGCCAATCTTAGCGGCGCTTACTGGGTAAGCAGTCTCGATTTTCAAAACGCGTCCACTGGCTTTGTACGAGATGCCTTCTTTAAGGCACCCGCAAGCGGAGGCGCTTTCGGACCAATCAGCGTCACGGGCCAGGCCGCGAACCTGGGCACGCAGACCATCACGCAATCCATCAACGGCGCGACCTATACCCTTGCGCCCGATGGCACTGGGACCGCAAACTTTCCCATTGCGGGTGGAGCGGCTTCTTCCGGGCAACTGGTGAGCGGAGCCAAAACGCTCTACGTTTCCCAGGACGGAAACACCTTCATCGCCGGCGGCGGCCAGGATATGATCATTGGCGTCAAGGCTGTGACCACCACCGCCTCCAACGCAACACTGAAGGATCTCTACTTCACCGGCAGCCTGCGCTTCGAGCGGGACTTCAACGCCTCGGCCGGCTCGGCCAATTCCGGTGGACAAGGCAAGCTGGTAGTCAGCAAGCGCACTCGCACCTCCGGCGGGCCGGTGGATCTAACGGCGGTCAACTCCTACACCGTTACCGCCGACGGCAGCGCCAGCGGTCCAGAGCTGAACTCCTTCGCCATCGGCGCGGCCGGCCAGGCTTATATCGGATCAGGCACCGCCGTG
>JBBRNO010000087.1:0-27265 GCA_038230275.1 Bryobacterales bacterium | reverse complement strand
CACGTCTGTCGATCCCTTCGTACACCTCTGTCGATCCCTTCGTACACCTCTGTCGATCCCTTCGTACACCTCTGTCGATCCCTTCGTACACCTCTGTCGATCCCTTCGTACACCTCTGTCGATCCCTTCGTACACCTCTGTAGTCTCTGAGCCGCGACTGTTAAGGAGTGGTACGCCCAACCGCCAACGACACGGGATCGCTTTCTGGATGCGATAACCATCTCGTGTTTCCACGGCGCCCCCCTGCAGGTTCAGATTGCGAACGGCATCCGGCTGAAAGGTATTCGTAAGTGCAACCGTGCCCCACACTAGCAGGCGATGCGTTTGTTACCGCTCGATTACAGTCGCGGCTCAGTCTTCGCATATCGCTACAGAACCATTTACTCCTTCCCCCCTCGAATAGCCCAGCCAACCCCTCCTGCTATACTTGCAGTCTCGTGTTCCATCTCCTTGAAAAACGTATTCAGCAGGCAGTTTCCAACCACGTAAAAGTCCGTTACGGTTCCGATGCGCCGGTCGCTCTGGAACAACCGAAACAAAGCGATTTCGGCGAGCTCGCCCTGCCCGTCGCCTTCCAACTCGCGCGCCAGTTGAAGAAATCGCCCAAAGCCATCGCCACGGAGTTGGCCGATGAAATTGGCGAGATTGAAGGCGTGGCTTCCCTCGAAGTCGCCGGCAACGGGTACCTGAACGTCCGTCTGGATCGCTCCGTATACGCCAACGGAATCTTGCACTCCACCCAGAGTGCAGCCGATGCCACCGCCGGCAAGACCATCGTTGAGCACACCAACATCAATCCGAACAAAGCCGCTCACATCGGGCACCTGCGCAATGCGATTCTAGGCGACACCTTCGTCCGCATGTTGCGCATCGCCGGAAATCAGGTAGAGGTCCAGAACTACATCGACAATACAGGCGTCCAGGTGGCCGACGTAGTGGTGGGCTTCCACTACCTGGAGAAGAAGTCCCCGGCCGAAGTACAAACACTAATCGACGCCGGAAAGTTCGACTACCTCTGCTGGGACCTGTACGCCCGCACCTCCAGCTATTACAAGGAGAATCCAGACTCGCTCGCCTGGCGCAGCGAAACTCTCCACGCGATTGAGGCAGGCGCGGGCGTGCAGGCGGAACTCGCGCACCTGATCGCGGATGCCGTGGTGCAAACCCACATCGCCACCATGCTGCGGCTCAACGTTCAATACGATGTGCTGCCCCGTGAAAGCGAGATTCTGCATCTGCAATTCTGGGCCACGGCCTTTGAACAGTTGAAGGAACGCAAGGCCATCTACTTTGAGACCGAAGGAAAGAACAACGGCTGCTGGGTGATGCCAGGCAGCGCCTTCTCCGATTTCAAAGAGGACGAAGACAGCAAAGTGATCGTCCGCTCAAACGGCATCGTCACGTATGTGGGCAAGGACATCGCCTATCAGCTTTGGAAATTCGGCCTCCTCGGCAAGGATTTCTACTATCGCCGCTTCCCCCATCCCGGCGGCTACGAACTGTGGGTCACCACGGACCAACCAGTAGACGAAAAGTCACCCGCATTCGGCAATGGATCGCGTGTCTACAATGTAATCGATTCGCGGCAGTCTTATTTGCAGGATGTGGTAGTGGCCGGTCTGAAGGCGTTGGGATACGAGGAACAGGCCGCGGCCTCCGTGCACTTTTCCTACGAAATGGTAGCGCTCACACCCGGCACTTGCATCGATCTGGGCATTGAATTGTCGGAAGAGGACAAGCGCCGGGCGTACGTGGAAGTCTCCGGGCGCAAGGGCCTGGGCGTCAAGGCAGACGATTTGATAGACTCCCTGATTGCCAAGGCAGCGGAGGAAGTGGAATCGCGTCATCCCGCATCCGATGCCACGATAAACAAACGGGTAGCCGCCCAGATTGCCATCGGCGCGCTACGTTTCTTCATGCTGAAATTCACCCGCAATGCGGTAATCGCCTTCGATCTGCGGGAGGCTCTCAGCTTCGAAGGCGAAACCGGCCCCTATGTGCAATACGCAGCAGTACGGGCGGGAAATATCTGGCGCAAACTCGAGGAGCGCGGCCAGCGGGTTCCCGATTTTGCAAACGAACTGGACGCGGCCGCCATGGGCCGCCAACTGGCGGATGAAGGCTGCTGGCAGCTTCTATTGCAGGCCTCGCACACCGATGTCTCCATCGCCCGCGCCATCGCTTCCGGTGAACCGGCGCATGTGGCCAAATATGCCTTCCAATTGGCGCAGGCATTCAACACCTTCTATCACGAGTATCCGGTTCTAGCGGAAGAAAATCAGGAGAAGAAAGTGTTTCTGCTCTGGATGACGCAATACTTCCGCCAGCAACTGGAGCGCACGCTGGGCGTGCTGGGCATCGCGGTTCCTGAATACATGTAAACGCTCAGGGCCGCCGCAGCAAACCGGATACCGCGGCGGCATCCGTAAGCCGGCCTTCCAGTATCGACGTGATTAGCTTGCGCGTGACCACCGTGTTGAAGGGCTTGCCGTAGGTCACACCGGCCGTCTCTCCCGGCAGCTTCAAAAGGAAAGGGACTTCCGAAGTATCTTGGTGCGATGCCGCTTCTTCTTCCGCTGTCCATTCCGCACCGCTGCGCCATAGTTGAGTGCGCCAGCCGTGGTCGGAACTCACCAAAACAGCCGTGTTTTTCCAAAGCCCGGCTTCCTCCATGCTCTGCCGCAGCTCGCCCAGAGTTTCGTCCGCCAAAACAACGCTATCCAGATAGCCGATTTTGCCCTGTGCGGTAAGCCTGCCCCGGGTCCTGCTGTAAATCGCCGGCGGGTGTGGAAGCGGCAGATGGATCAGGGCAAGCCCGATCGCCGGATCGGTTGAGATCTCACGAGCACGGTCGCGCAGCCACAAATATCGTTCGATTTTCTGCTGGCGGTGAAAGGTCACCGGAAACATGCCGCGAAGGCGGCCTACCAATGGCAAGGCCGTAAGCTGAAGCCGCAGGCGATACCACATCCCCTGGGCCAGCGGTTGTGGATTCGATTGCTCTTCAATGCCCGCGTTTAGCCATGCCGCCGTCCAGTAGCATTTGCTCAGGCTGCGGTTCAGTAATCGTCCGTACGGCAGATACCACCCGACCAACGCTGTATTGAACCCGCGGTCCCGAGCGGCATCGAAAATATTGGGCATCGGACTCCAGGCCATAGCTTCGACGCCCGAGCTTGTGCGCACCAGAAGGCCGGCAGGGCCCTGGGGCGTCGCGTCAAGCAGCGGTTGGCCAAGGATTAGACTCGGCACCGAGACTTTGGTGGAGTCGGCGGGCGAGTTGGCGGAAGATGCGTAGAAGCTAACCGCTCTAAGCCGGTCGAAGTTCGGTAGCGCCAGGCCCTTCGGGCGGTTACCGAAAACAATGGTCTGGCTCAATTCATCAAAAATGATCCATACCACACGCACTCGTCCCGGACTCGCCGGAAGTGGAGCGGCAAGAGCTTGATCGGCATAGGAGCTGCCTGGGTATCTCAATAAGGTCACGCGCGCGGCTTGCACCAGCACCAGTATTAGAACGGGCCATGAGTATAGAAACATGCTCCGCGTAAGCTGCGAGGCTAGCCGAGGCCGCCGGAATACCAGAACTACCGGCACAACCGCGGACATCAGCGCCACCGGCCAGAACAGGGGATTCCGCACCACCACTGTCAAATTGACTGGTAGTGCCCGCAATACCGCTACCGAAGCGATTCCCAACGGCCCCAGGCAAAGCGCCAGGAACAGGAGGTGCAGCGAAACCGAACACTCCAGTTGCCGCCGGCGACAAAATTCCCCCAAACCAAACATACCAAGCGTAAGGATGGCAGTCAGGCAAATTACCGGAGTCACCACCGCCTGTATTGGGTCCTGCCGTGCGAAGTAGCCAAGGCCGCCCTCAGCGTATTCAACCCACGTATCCAGAAAACACCAGGTAGCGAATGCCAGGCAGATCAAGAAGCGGCGTCCCATGCTTCAGCTCTCCCACTTTCGCAAAACGTAAACCCGCCGCGTCGGGCTCACATCGCTGAAATCGAGGATTTGAAACCAACAGGAAGCGGCAGCTTCGAAAGCTTCCCGGCTGACGTTCTGATGCAACCCATCGCGGCCGCGAGCAAGTCGCTGAAAAAGCAAATCTGCCGGGTCGATGTATTCCACCATGGCCAGGTGCGTGGTCAGCTCGGCCGCCAGTTGCAGAATGGCTGGCATAGGCACCCGCTCATTCACCAGCAAATGGTGCATCAGAGCCAGCATTAGAACGCAATCGAACGTTCCGCGAGCCCGCTCAAGGAACCCCGCACATTCTCCGTTTTGCCATCCGCAAGCTCCTGGCGGCCGGCCGATATCGACCACCAAGGGGAGGATTCGCGAGCCGGCTGCACTCGCCGATTGCCATAGCCAGCCAGCAGCGTCCGCGGCGTAATCGATGGCAACTACCCGAGCCCCGCTCTTGGCTGCCAGCAGGCTAAAGTGTCCGGTGTTGCAGCCCACATCCAGCACCGCCTTTGGGGACCACCGCTCAAAGGAAGCCGCCAGAAAACTCTCTTTCTTAGCCAATTCCTTAGCGTCGTAGGAAACGCCGCACTCCATGTATCGCAGCGCTTCGCTGCTTCGCCGCTGCATGCTCGTGCGTTCCAAAAGCCTACGGGTCCGGGCAAATAAGCGCTCCAGGATGAATGCCGCCTCTTCGGCATCCCGGGCATGGCGCACCCGATATCGAGCCCCTCCAGCGTCCCCTTCGCGGCCTCCCAGCAGGACGGGAATGGTAACGGAAGCAAGGAACGGCGGGAACAGCAATCGGTATGCCGGGCACAATTCCCACATCCGTTCTGGTTCAAGGCCGTCCCGATGTGCCAGCAGAATCTCGTCCAGGCGTAGACCAAAATACTTGCATGCAAGCAGCGGGAGGATAAAAGTTCGAATGAATTGCGAGTTAGGATGCCAGATCGTTTCGGTAGGATTACGGCGGCGAAACGATAAAACGTCCAGGAACACAGGCTCCCCGCCGTCAAACATCAAGTTGTAAGGAGTAGCATCCTTCAGAGTGAAACCGGCGCGCATGGCGGCCAGTCCCATCGCAAGCGTTCGCTCCGCGGCGGAGTAAAGCATTTCCGGCGCCCATTCGTAGGGGTAGTTCCTAAAGGCGACTGCTGCATGCTCCAGCAGTAACCCACCGGCGGGCAACCGGCTTAGAAACTGCTCAGGCAGTCCGTGGCTCGCTGGGTCCTCCAGAATTTCCGTGGAGACCAGCGCCCGCCCGGCCATCCAGGCAGTCGCAAGCCCCGACGCAAGAAACGCTCGCAAATCGTCAACAGCGTGTGGAAGGACACAGCGGAAAATTCGTCCGCCGCATTCGAATACATACCCGTCCGGATCCCGAAAGGAACTCCAGCCCTCTAGTTTTCGCAACTCGAGCTTCCGGATCTCCTGTCAGTGAATCGCGCCGTCAGGTGCTTTCGCAATCTGTAGGCAGCAGTCAGGACCGCTGCCGCAATGACTTGTATGATAAATAGGCCTGATCCTGGGTCGGTATACATTTGTTTATCCCGCGATTTGTCTGGCCAGCGAGGCTAAGTTTGGCCTGCGGGGGAAAGCACGGCGCAAACTCGGCTTTGTGCGGACGAAATCCCAAAAATGCAACCAGACCACTGGTCGCGAAAGCGATCAAAACCGCGACTTTCCCTGCATTGTAACGCATATGAAGTCTTGCTCATTACATACCTAAACACATCCTAGCCAACCGGAGTTTCACAAATACTGGTTCGAATGCAGGCACGAACAGAAATTCCTGTTGTTATAGCATAGAGGACATGCAACGCCGTCAATTTCTCGCCCTCGCCGCCGCGTCCGCGGCACTCTCATCCGCCCACCCCTTAAAAGTGGTCGGCGCCCAACTCTATACTGTCCGGGGCGTCTTACCGAAGGAGCCTTTGGAGACGCTGCGCGCCATTGAGAAAATCGGCTATCGAGAAGTAGAAGTCACCGCGGATAATATGGACCTGATCTGGCCCAGTTTGAAGCAAACCTCGCTGAAGCCCGTCAGTCTGCACCTTCCCACTCCGCTATTCATGAAGGACCAGGACAAGATCCCCGCCGCTATGGAGAAGGCGAAGAGTCACGGCTTCCAATTCGTCGTATGTCCTTATGTGGCTCCCGCGGACCGTGGCGGGCCGGACGTAATGCGCAAACTCGCCGACACGCTGAATAAAGCAGGAGACCTGGCACACAAAGCCGGGCTGCATCTCTGCTATCACAATCACGCATTCGAATTCGAGCCGTCTGGTGACGGAACGCTACTCGACGTCCTGATGAAGGCCGCCGACCCGAAACTGGTGAGCCTGGAACTCGACATTATGTGGGTGAAAGTCGGCGGTGGAGACCCGGTGAGTGTGCTGCAACAGTACCATAACCGCGTGGCGCTAATGCACCTGAAAAATGTGGCCGAAGGTACGGAGAAACGCTACAAAGAAGACATCCCCAGAACGGCGTTTCGTGAAGTAGGCAAGGGGATGATCGACATCCTACCCGTATTGAAAGCCGCTGCAAAAGCAGGCGTAAAGCACTACTTCGTTGAGCAGGACCAGACGGCCGGCAATCCGCTGGATTCGCTCCGCGAGAGTTTCGACTACGTGTCGAAGCTCAACGTTTGACACTACGACGCGAAGCCCCGCCAAAGCGCCCACAGTCCGTAGCCGCTTGCGGACGTCAACAGCATCGCAAACAACCCCCGGCTCTGGATGGACAATAATCCCAGCAGCCCCAGCAACAGCAGGCAAGTCAGCATCAATCCGGCCACCACTCTTGCCCAGCCTGCGTGCGCGTGCAGTCCGCGTCCAGTGAAAAGCAACGTCAACGAAAGCAGCAGCACCGCTACCGAAGCCACCGCAAGCCCCCGGACCACCGCGTCGCCAATAGCGCCGATGAACCCGAATACCGCGCCCGCCGCACGCGCGGCCAGTAGTATCAGATCCACACCGCTATTGGACCCGCCAGATGCCGGTGTGACACTCGCGGCCGGGCCGGCAAGGTACAGCCGCAGTGCTGCCAGTCCAAAGAAAACTGTCCCGGCAAGCGATGGCAACCCAAACAGCACTCCCAAGCCGTAAAAAGCATTGGCAACATACACGATATGCCGGTTCACCATTAGCGATGGCCCCAAACGGCCAAATTGTAGTATAGGACCCGCAAAACAAAGCGTCACCCTCATACAATCTCCCAGCGGAACGATAAGAGAAACGTGGGACGGTTCACAGACAACGCAGCTAGAATTTTCGAAACGGCCGAGACGGCGATGCGTACCGGTCACGAACTCTCGAATATGACCATTGTCATCGGGTACGAAGGGAGCATTCGGCTTATTGCAGAGTCCGATTGGCCCCTAGACACCCTTCAAGCCCATCACGGTGCACAGATGGTCTATCGAGTTCGCCAGCAGGATGAAACCCTTCGTTTAGAGGGGCGGGCAGGATCTCAAACTTGCTTGTTCGAATCCGAAAAACTCAATGGAGCTGCACGCCGCTTGCTGGCGATCAATTCTCACTACCAGGTGATTGAAGAAGCGCCTCAACCAAGGCTGCTTCCCGCCGGTCCCTGGCAGAATGTTCTTGGCGCCTCCGACTAATCTCACTTTTCACACGCCCCTCCGTCTTTGCCCCTTTTTAAGGCTCGGCTTCCAGGGAATCCATCTTAATCGTCCCCGTCTTCTCATTCAGTGTCCCGCTAATCTTCACCCTCTTGGCAGCGAACTTTGCCGGCCGTTTCTGGTCGCTCAGCTTCCATAGCTGCTTGCCGTCAAACAGCGCAAACTGACTGCTGCTGCCCTTGACACACGCCGCAATGCATTTATCGTCAGGCTGGCCAGCCGTCATCCCGTGGGACTTCCCACACATCGTGTCGGTGATTACGCCGGTAAAGATCTGCGGCTGAGCGGCCCAGGCCGACGCCGCCAGAACAATCGTTCCCAAAGTGATCAATTTCATATAATCTCCTCATTCCGTAGGTTTGATTCGGAACCGCAAATAGACGTTCACACCCACCGGGTGTTCGCCATAATAGGGTTGAATGGCAGCAGGCAGCGAATAGGCTGTCACATTCGCCCCAAGCCCCGTTTCGATGTTCTTAAACGTACCGATGTCCCGGGTGTAGCCAGCCGTGAAGCCGCCAATACGGAACGTGCTGTCAGTCGTGCGCGCCAGCCGTTGTTCAATATCCGGGTCATTCGCAAACAACTCGTCTTTGTCCACCAGTTCTACCCGCGCCGTCAGAAAGTTCTTCCGGCTCACCGGATAAAGCGTCTCCGCCAGATACGAATTCAAATTGCGTTTAGTCAGCCTACTGTGGTTCCGTCCCCAGATCACGCTGGAAGACCAGGCATTCCCGTTCGAGGCCGGCCGCGAATAATGAACCGAGGCCGTAGTTCGCACTACATCGCCATCTTCCTCCCCTTCCGGCCGCCGAATGCGGCCAGCGGAAAATTGAGCCATCCAATTCTTAGAAGGAAAAACGGAGATTCGTCCCGAAAAAGAATTCATCGGCCCCCAATCGATATTCCAACGGTTCTCATTCGGCTCGGTACCGTAAAAACTGCTACTCTCCAGCCGCAGCCATTTGTATTTCAGCGCCACCGTGGCAACGTTGCTGGCAATGTGAGTAGCATCCTGCCAGTGATGGCTCAACGTAGCTTGCGGCAACTCGAAAGCGGATGCGCGATGCGGAAAGGCCACCGGCCCTAATGCCGGGTCGCCCACCGGCGCGTAATACAGTTGCAGCATCGCGTTCTCACTCAACGGGCGCGCATAATGCATCCCAATGCTCATCAGGAAATCATGCGGGTGCTGCGCATCCACCAAATGCTTTCCGTAGGCCGTCTCGCCCGTCTGAAACAGCAGGGGATACCGCCGGTCGGTAACAGTGGCCGGGTCCAGGCTAAGCATGGCCTGAAAAAGCAAGCTCCCCCGGCCCAGCGAATGTTCGGCCGACCCCATAAACCAATTCGCCGAAAAGAACTTGTCACCGCCGCGAGGTCCCGACTGCTGCGTGTCCACTAAATAAGCCTGTCCCATCAACATCAGGTTCCACCCACCCACTCGCGGCATCAACATCGGCATCGGCCACGATAACGGATTCACGCTGGTACCCGAAGCCATATTCATCAAATACATTCCCGCCGAATTCATCTGCATGCCGGGCATTTTCATTCCCTCATGCGCGGCATGAGGATCGTCCTGTCCAAACGCAGGAACCAAAAATAACAACGCTAAGAGCTGAAATTTCATGAACACCACTCCTCAATCATCGATTCTGAATAGCGCGTAGGAGGGTCAGACCGTCAAACAAAAATGGGTTTTCTTATCCGCGTTCATCTGCGTGCATCTGCGGCCATTTTGTTTGCAAGCGGACCCAGAAAAATCTTCAGACTCGAAGGACGCGGAAAATCGGGTTCCCTGCGGAACGGGGAGGAGAAAACATCTGCAAAGCGCATTGGTTACTGTAAAGCGAAAGTGCCAATCGGAGGTCTGCTAAGCCAACAATCAAATCAAACCGCTGCAGCTCGACGGAAGCCGCGGAAGGCGCCCGATAATCCGAAACAAGGATCACAAATCTACAAGATCCCTGCGAATTAGTATGCTGAGGAGCCGGGTGGCGATGGCAAGGCGGAACCGATTCGTCCGTGCTAACAGCCGCATGGCAAGGCTGAGCAACGCACTGCGCCAGGCACTGCGTACTAGCGGCGATCAATACGATCACCAGCACGGCCATCTGCACTTTAAGCCAGTTCATCTCGCTATCTCCATGATACTCCCGCCCCGGTGTAGCCTAGAAGATTGAATCCACCGCCGAATTCCCGCGTCCTGCTCATGCTGGCCCCGGCCTTACTGGTCCTCATGGGGCTATTCGCAGGTGGAGTCGTTCTTGCCCTACTCCAGAGCACCGGCTTTTTCGCGCCAATCGGGGAACACAGCCTCACCCTGACCCACTATGCAGCCATGCTGCAAAATCGCGAATTTCAGCTCTCGTTATTCCTCACCACCGGCATTGCGGCAATAGCCACCGCGCTATCGGCGGCGACGGGGCTCGCACTGGCGCTAGCGCTGCGTCGCGCAGCGGGCAGATGGCCGGTCCTAAACTCGCTAATTCAGGTCCCGATTGCCGTGCCGCACCTCGTCATGGCGGTCCTGCTTATCAATGTGATCTCGCAAAGTGGCCTGCTGGCCCGCATCGCGTACGCAGCCGGTCTGCTCTCGTCGCCCAACGAATTTCCGGTCTTAGTCAATGACCGCTACTCGGTGGGAATCATCGCGGCCTACGTGCTAAAAGAGTCTCCGTTCATCGCGGTGGTCACCCTCGCGATGCTCGCACGAATCGGCGGCGAATACGAAGAACTGGCGGCCACCTTAGGCGCTTCCCGCTGGCAGAGATTGAGGCACGTCACTTTTCCGCTGGTAGCTCCAGCCGTAGTGTCCGCGTCGGTAATCGTCTTCGCCTTCATCTTTGGCGCCTTCGAAGTGCCATTCTTGCTAGGCCGATCGTATCCTTCCATGCTGGGCGTAGTCGCGCAGCGCCGGTTCACCAGCATCGATCTTACGGAGCGCCCAGACGCCATTGCGCTTTCCGTGCTGATGTCTATCATTACCGCGGCGTTAGTATGGGCTTACTTAAGATTTGCCCGCATTCAAATTGGGGAAAGGCCCACCTTATTTTGAAGACTCGCCGCATCAGCGCAGGCTTGGCGGTTGCCGCCACCGCCAGCGCGGCCTTCTTCCCAATCCTGCTGCTGGCCATCTGGTCTTTCGCGCAGCGGTGGTTCTGGCCGGCCCTTTTGCCGTCCGGCTACAGCCCGCGTGCGTGGCTCTACCTGGCGTCTCCCGTCTCCGCCGTAAATCCCGCCATGGCGGCCAGCTTGTGGATAGCCATCGCCGTTACGTTGATTTCGCTCGCCGTCGCACTGCCCGCGGCGCGAGTTCTGGCATGGTACGATTTTCCCGGCAAGCGCGCTTTCTTCTTCTTGCTACTGCTACCCGTGATTGCTCCGCCGCTGGCCTCCGCCATGGGCGTGCACGGCCTGTTCCTCCGGCTAGGTCTCACGGAAACGGTCACTGGCGTTATCCTGGTCCATCTGATTCCGGCAGTTCCGTACACCATTCTGATGCTGACGGGAAGCTTCACCCGATTTCATCCGGATTGGGAAGCGCAGGCGCGTACTTTAGGCGCCGGCACGCTCTCAGTTTTTAGATACGTGACCCTTCCCGCCATCGCGCCAGGCCTGGCCGTCGCCGCCGTCTTCGCTTTCCTTATCTCCTGGAGCCAATATCTGTTCACCGTGCTGATTGGCGGTGGCCAGGTACAGACGCTTCCGCTGATCCTGGTTTCTTTCCAACGCGGAGGAGACGAAGCCATCACCGCGGCGTTGGCGCTAGTGTTCCTGGCTCCCACACTAGTGGCGTTCGCGGTCACCGCAAAATTTATGAGGAATCATGCGTAAGCTTCTGACGATTCTGGCGATTTGTACGGCCGCTTGCAAGCAGTCAGAAGGCCCCAGAATCACGCCCTCTGAACTCAAAACGACGTCGTGGGATAGTATCGCCCAGCGAGCGAGCGGGACCACCGTCAACTTCGCCAGGTGGGCAGGCGATGAGGATGGCAACCGTTACTTCCGCTCCGCCATCTCCCTGTCGCTTCTCACCCAACACAAGATAGTTCTCAACCTGGTTCCACTTGCCGATACCGCGGACGCCATCAACAAACTATTAAATGAGAAGGGCGCCGGCAAATTGCGCAATGGCTCCATCGATATGATCTGGATCAACGGTGAGAACTTTCGTACCGCCAAGCAAGCGGGCTTGCTGTGGGGGCCGTTTGCGGACGCGCTGCCGAATATCCGCTTATACGACCCAGAGGCGCGCGGCCGCGATTTTGGCACCAGCATCGACGGCTACGAGGCCCCATGGCAAAAGGCACAGTTCGTCATGGCGTACGATACCGCCCGCGTAGCCGAGCCACCCAGGTCGATCGACGCCCTGCAGACATGGATCAAAGCGCACCCGGGACGCTTCACCTATATCGCACCGCCAGACTTCACCGGCTCCGCTTTCCTGCGCCATATCCTGCTCCACTTCGGCGGCTACTCGCCCCGTTTTCAATTCGGCTTCGACCAGCAACTCTACAAGCAATCCTCGGAAGCAACTATCAAACTACTGAACGGACTAAAACCGTATCTTTGGAGGAAGGGCGAAACGTACCCGCCCACGTTGAAAGATTTGGACCGCCTGTTCGTGAACAACGAGGTAGATTTCGCCATGAGTTACGGTCCGTCTTTCGCCTCCAACCGCATCGCACGCGGCGAATTTCCACCGACGGTACGTACTTTTGTATTCGATCGCGGCACCATAGGAAACTACAGCTATCTGGCAGTTCCGTTCAACGCCGCCAATCCCGAAGGGGCGTTGGTGGTCATCAATCATCTCATCTCGCTCGACCAAGCTATGGGAATGTCGCAAGCGCTGAAGGCTCCGTTCCCCATCTCACTCGGAAGCCTCTCCTCCACCGATCGCGCCAAGGCCCTGACGCTGCCGCGCGGGCCAGCTACGCTGTCGAATGAAGAATTGGCCGCCCACTTTACCCACGAACCCGACGCCGCGTATCTAACCCGTCTGGAACAGGATTGGCTTGAGAGGGTTCTCCGCCAGTGAGCTGCCATTTACAATTGATCGGGGTCACCGCTGGTTACGGCTCCGCCAAGGTGCTAAGCAACCTTTCACTCGAAGTAAACCCGGGAGAACTCGTGGCCCTTCTCGGTCCCTCCGGCTGTGGCAAAACCACCATCCTGAAACTGATAGCCGGTCTGCTGAACCCTTCAAGCGGCAGCGTCGTCATGGATGGTGTCACGGTGAATCTCGTTCCGGCCGAACAGCGCCGGGCCGCGATGGTGTTCCAGAAGCCGCTGCTGTTTCCCCATCTGAGCGTGGCCGAAAACATTGGCTTCAGCCTCAAAATGAGAAAAGCCGCCGCGCCAGAAATTGCCCAGCGAGTGGAACAGGCGTTGGCGCAAGTGAAGTTGGAAGGCTTTGGTCCGCGTCAGCCGGGCCAGCTATCGGGCGGGCAGGAGCAGCGTGTGGCGCTGGCGCGCGCATTGGTGAGCGATCCGAAAATCCTGCTCCTCGACGAACCATTCTCGGCGCTGGACGAAAATCTTCGCCAGGAAATGCGCCAGTTGCTGAAATCCATTCACCGCAGCCTCGGAGTTACCACCCTCTTCGTCACGCACGACCAGAATGAAGCGGCCGCCATCGCCCATCGCATCGCGTTTGTCCACAATGGGAGGCTAGAGCAGGTCGGCCCTCCGCGCGATTTCTACCTCGCTCCCGCCACGCTGGCCACCGCGCGCTTCTTCGGCTGGCAAGTGCTGGAATCCGGCCAAGGTCAATCAACCGTCTTCCGGCCGGAATCCGCACAGCTGCGCAAGGGAGGCATGCACCGCGTGGAGGCCAGCACCGATCTTGGACTGCGCGCGCGCACCACCCTGCGTATGGCCGGTGCCGCATTCGACGTGGAACACCCGCTGCCGGCCTTTGCGGAAGGGGATTGCGTTACCTTAGAAATACCGCCGTCCGCGATACTTGTCATAAAGGAGTGAGTTTGGAATCCATCTACTTCGTCATGAGTTGGCTCTGCCACCGGACTTGCGAGCATTGCTACGAAGATCGTTTCCATCCCTACTACGGCGACGACTTGCAGCGTATCGTCGAGGAATCGAAGGCCAACGTTTCGCGCATCATCCGGAATCTGCCGGACAGCATGATGTACCTCGATAAAAATGACGCGGACGAAGCCGGCAACTTCCGCTCGAAGCGCGGCCGCATCATCGTAGCCGGCGGAGAAATCATGCTGGAAGCCGTGCGCGAGTCCGTGCTCTACCCTGCGCTCACGCAGCTGCATGAGAAGTACAAAGACAACGGTGGCGTGGAATTGATCGTCCAGACCACCGGCGATATCCTCACCAAACGCATGATTTCCGAATTGCTGGATCGCAATGTCTCGGTGATTTCCGTCTCTGGCCTGGATGAATATCACGAAGGCTTCGAATCCGAAGCCGCGCGGGACCGGCTCAAAGCAAAGCTGACGAAGATCTTCGAGTCCTCCGGAATGACGGCCTGGACGCCGCCGCCGCGACCCGAAAACGGCCGCTATTATCACTTCTTCGGCGCCACCCCGGATCAATGGATCGGCAAACTCTGGCCGCGCGGCCGTGCTCAAAAGAACGAACTCTCCACCGCCGGCATCTCCGACAATTTCTGCAGCCGTTGGTCGGGAGGTTTGAATTTTCTGGAACAGCGCTACAGCGGTTCGGAAGTATCTATAGATCCAAATGGCAATGTGTTCCCCTGTTGCATCAAAACGAAGTCCCCGGTGGGAAATTTGATCGAAGATAAGCTTGAATCCATCATCGGCCGTCTGCGCGGCAACCCGGTGTACGAGGCCATCTCTCTAGGGCAGCCCGAGCGCATGGGGATCGAACACGGCTGGAGCGTCGAGAAGTTTCTGGAAAAGTCGAAGACCACTCTGCCGTCCGGCCGCGTATATGAAAATCTTTGCATCGGCTGCGACGCTTTTCACGAAGAAGTCATTCTCAAGTCGAATCTTGATTTGGTCGTAATTCAGGGGGTCTGACTGCGAGTCGCCCTGCTTCACAATCGGCGTCCGGAAACCGTCAACCCCGATCTTCCCGATGACGCCTTCGAGGAGTACGACAGCCCAGGCACAGTCGCTGCCATTGCCGCCGCGCTTCGCGGACTCGGCATCGACGTCGATCCCGTGCAGGCGGACCGTACGCTGCCGTCGCATCTCGAATCCGGCCGCTATGACTTCGCGTTCAACATAGCGGAAGGCGTGGGCCGCCGTTGCCGGGAGGCCGTGGCGCCCGCCTTGTGCGAACTCTTCGATGTCCCCTATACCGGCTCCGATGCCGCAACCCTGGCCATCACGTTGGACAAGGCCATCGCACGCCGCGTAGTATCCCCGGAGCTTCGTGTCGCGCCAGCGGTGCTATTGCACTGTGATGCGGACGAAGCCGAACTGCATGATCTCCACTACCCCGCGCTGGTGAAGCCCAATGACGAAGGCTCCAGCAAAGGAATCCGCCACGACGCCGTAGTAACCGGACCCGATGAAGCCGCGAAGATCTCACAAAGACTGCGCCGGCAGTATGGCTGCCCGGTGCTTGTCGAGGAATTCCTAAACGGCCCCGAAGTCACGGTGGGAATCATCGGCAATGGACAGGAAGCGGAAATTCTCGGAATGATGGAGATCGCGCCCCGCCGCGGCAGCGAACCGTTCGTCTACTCTATCGAAGCCAAGCGCAATTGGCGGCAGATGGTGGACTATCACATACCGCCCCGTCTTCCCAAAGCGAAGCTGGAGGAATTGGCGCAACACGCATTGACGGCATACCGCCTGCTCGGTTGCCGCGATTTCGCCCGTATTGATTTCCGGCTCGACCACATCGGCCGGCCCGTCTTTCTGGAATGCAATGCGCTCCCCGGTCTCGATCCCGACAACAGCGATCTCGTCTTTCTCTCGCGCCACCGCATGTCATATGAACGCCTGGTACAGTCGATTCTGACCCAAGCCTGCAAGCGAACTGGAGTCGCACTAGCGTGAAGGTCCTGGTCCTCCACACTTTGCCTCCGGACCACACCGATGCTGGCCGAACCACCGGAGAGTTCGATCTTCTCCCGGCGGCACAAGCCATCGCCGCCGTTTTACCCTGCGCCGTGGAAGCCGGAATTCGCGGAACGCCATCGGAACTTTTCGAACAGCTGCGCAGGCACCAACCAGACGTCGTATTCAATCTGTGCGAGGCTCCGCAAGGCCGCCCCAGCCTGGAGCCGCACCTCGCCGCTCTGCTCGAATGGCTCGGAGTCCGCTTCACTGGAGCTGGCAGCGAAACGCTCTGGCTATGCCGCCGTAAAGATCTCACCAACGCCGTCCTGGCCGCATCGGGTGTCCCGCTCCCACGGCAGTCCACATTCCCATGCCTCGTCAAACCAGCGGACGAGGACGGATCCGCGCATATCCAGCATGATTCGATTTGTGAATCGGAAGAGCAGGTAACTCAAGTGATAGCCAGGATTCCCGGCCCCGTAATCGTGCAGCAGTTTCTCCCCGGGCGCGAATTTGCCGTCTCTCTTTGGGGGCAGCACAACCCGGACCACTTCTCCATCGGAGAGACTGTTTTCCGCAACGGTCTGCGCCTCGTCACCTACGCCGCAAAGTGGGATGTGGATAGCGCTGAGTTTGCTGACTCGCCAATGTATTACGATTCGAACATCGAACCGCCATTGCGCGAAGCCATTGTCGAAGCAGCCCGAGGCGCGTGGCGGGCCGTCGGTGCACGTCACCTTCTACGTGTCGATCTGCGCCTGGATGCCAAAGGCCGCCCGTGCGTGCTTGACGTCAATCCAAATCCTGAAATCTCGCCGGAAGTCGGAATCTCCCGCGCCGTAACGGAAGCCGGCTGGTCATGGCCGCACTTCATCGGCAAGCTGGTGGAATGGGCATAACCATCCGGCCGCTGGTCAAAACCGACACCCGCGCCATCCAGGGCATGCTGGCCGCCAGCGAGGCATTCTCGGAAGAAGAGGTCCGCGTCGCGCTATTGATTCTAGCGGAAGGAATCGAGGGCGGTCCCGCCGGCGACTACCCTGTCTTCGGAGCCGAAATGGATGGCCTACTATGCGGATACGCCTGCATTGGCCAGACACCGCTCACGCACTCCACCTGGCATCTTTATTGGATTTGCGTCCATCCTCGGTTCCAGGGCCGGGGCGTAGGCCAGGCGCTGCAATCCCACGTTGAGAGCTTCATCCAATCCCGCGGCGGCACGCGTATTGTCATTGAGACCAGTGGCCGCGAAAGTTACAGCCGTACGTGGCGGTTCTATGAGGCGGGTGGCTACCAGCTTTGCGGCCGCATCCCGGGCTACTACAAACCGCTGGACGATTGTCTGTTCTACTATAAAGAAATCTAATCGAGGCTGAACAACCAGATGGCATACGGCGCTCTTGTAGACGCGGTACTCGGCAAGCTCAACAGTGTTACTCCGGTAGATGAGGAAGAGTACGATGGCACCGACGAATGGTTCCAGCTGGAATCGGAAGACTTTTCCGATAACGACCTCTTCTATTTACTGCGCCAGAAATGGTACCCCATCGTGGGACAGAACTATGGGCGGTTCGCGCTGATCTTCTGCGTCCAGCAACCCGATGCCGGCGTCTGGCTCCATTCTCTTACCGCGTCAGACACGCCCTCGGCCTACGCGCCTGGTTGTTTCAAAGTCTTTTCCTGGTAATGAGCTTTCGCATTCTCAATCTGGCCGAGGCACGCTTCGAATGCACTTATGGCCGTGGGTGCGACGGCATCTGCTGCAGAAATGGACGTCCCATCCTCTATCCGGAAGAGGCCGTCCTGCTGGATCAAAAGCTGCCGCAAATTCTACCCTTCCTCCGCCCGTCCGCCCGGGCGCTAGTTGAGCGGCAAGGCTACCTCAGCGGCCGCAAAAAGTGTGGACTGCCCATGGCCCGTGTCCAGGCCGGCTGGTGCGTTTTCTTCAATCAGGGATGCGTGCTGCACCGCATCGGCGCAGCGGAAGGAGATCCGTTCCACTACAAACCAAGCGTCTGCTCGCTTTTCCCGCTGGACAAGGGCGCGCATGGCGAATGGCGCGTCCGCCAGAAAGGTTTCGATGGCGAGATCTGGGACCTGTTCTGCCTCGACCCCGCCGCATCGGAAAAGCCTGCCGCCGAGTCCCTGCAAGCCGAGATTGCCCTGGCCGAGCGCTGCTAGGGACCGCAATTTTATACCAGAGTCGCGTCCCGCAGAAACTTAGCCGATTCCTCCGGCGGCGTCGGGTTGATATAGAATCCCGATCCCCATTCAAAGCCCGCCACCCGCGTCAGCTTCGGGATAATTTCAATGTGCCAGTGATAGTGCGGAATTGACGCATCCTGCAACGGCGCCGTGTGCAATATAAAATTGAATGGCGGCCGTTCCAGCGTCTTGTCGATTCGTCGCAACGTCGAGCGCATCACCGAAGCCAGGTCCTGAATCACCTGCGGTGAAATCGTCTCGGCATGGGAATGGTGCAGCTTGGGAACCACCCACGTCTCAAACGGAAACCGCGGAGCATACGGAGAAATCACCAGGAAGTGATCGGAATCCAACACCACCCGCGTTCCCGCGGCAATCTCCTGCCTCACAATGTCGCAGTAAACGCATCGTTCCTTGTATTCGAAATACTTCTTGGCGCCGTCCAACTCCTCCAGCACGCGCTTGGGTACAACCGGAAGTGCAATCAACTGCGAATGCGAATGTTCCAGCGTGGCGCCGGCTGATTCGCCGTGGTTCTTAAAAAACAGCGTGTACCGCAAGCGCGAGTCCTTTTTCAAATCGATCACCCGGTCGCGGAACGCCCAGAACAAATCTTCAATGCGCTTTTCTTCCACATCGCTCAGCGTCGCCATATGGTCCGGGGTTTCGATAATTACCTCATGCGCCCCAATCCCGCTCATCTTGTCGTACAGCCCTTCGCCTTCGCGCTGTAGTTCACCCTCCACCCGCAGGGCGGGGAACTTGTTCGGCACCACCCTCAGCGTCCATCCCGGCCCGTTTGCGGTGCCGTTTGGCCGGTAAGCCAACACCTCTGGCGGTGTCTTCGATTCATGCCCAGGGCAGAACGGGCAAAAGCGTCCGCCCTGGGGAACCACCTTTTCGCGCGCAAAATCGGCCGGTCTCTTAGCCCGGTCTGTAGCGATAATGACCCATCTCCCAGTGATCGGGTCCTTTCGAAGTTCTGGCAACTAGCAATTCCTCCATGTTCAGGGGCAATTGCAAATTATAGCGGGCTGCTTCGCCCGAACGCATCTTCTATGTGGCTTAATGCCGGCGGCTCGCCAAAAAGCACGCTCACCACATCGAACCGCACGTCCTTCCAGCCCACTCCGCAGCGGTGAATGTACTCTCCCGCCGCACGGATCAGCCGTACCTGCTTTTCCTGATCCACCGCTTCTTCAGGCTGCCCGAAAGCGTCGCTGCTGCGCGATTTTACTTCTACGAAAACCAGCACTGGCCCGTCCCATCCAATCAGGTCCACCTCCACTCCGCCATTCCGGCCACGATAGTTTCGGGCTACAATCGCGAATCCACACTTTTTCAAATAGCGGTGGGCCAGGTCTTCCCCCCTGCGCCCCAATGCATGGTCCGGCTGCCATCTCAGGAGCCGTCCCTTATGCCGAATCAGATCAACTAAAGCGTAAGCCAAGGTGTCAGTTTTTGACGGCTTCCAGCTCGAACTCTATTACTTTCCCGCGCACCACGAAGCACAGGTAGTGCTCCCAGAACCGGCGGAACCTGGGAAACGAATTCACCAGCAATTCAAAGCCAAGCCATCTCCAAAAGGAGAGTAGCTTTACGTGCACGGATCTCTCAATGAAACGGCAGCGGGAGTAATATCCGAAACCCCCATCCTTGGCACCAAAGTACCGGAACGAATAGCTATTTAGGTGCCAGCGATGCGTCGGATCGCAAAACGAACTGAAGTCCGTATAGTGTGGCGTGGCGATAAATACATTCCCGCCTGCCCGCAATAACCGGTGGAATTCTTCCATCGTCCGGATCACGTCGGCCACATGCTCAATCACATGCACCGCGCGCACGTGGTCGAAGGAGTTGTCCCGGAACGGATAAGGAAAGTGGTCCAAATCCGCCAGCACGTCCGCGTTCGTGCTGGCATTGCGGTCAATTCCCACCGCGCCCGGATATTTCTTCACACCACAGCCAACATCCAGCACTTGCAAGCGGGCTGTATCAGGACCTTCAGGCATCCCTCCAGTGTATCCAGCTACGTGCTCACCACCAGTTCCCGCTTCCAGACGCGAAGCCTCCGGCAGCTTGCCACAAATTCCCCCGCGGTCTTGGCCCCGGTTAGCTCAATACATCCGTCATCCAGGTCTTCCGCGATTCCGGCTTTTTCAAACAATGGCATGGCGGATGGAACCCACGCGATAAATTTCAAGTGAGCGAAAGCATCGGACACGAAGTCTCTTGCCGCGGCATTTCTCAGCAGCAGTTGCACCCCTTCCTCGGACGGAATGACTGCCACAGCGTCATAAAGCACCGATGGCCCGCCGCCAATCTTCTGCTGAGCGTCCACCCAACTCCCATCGCTAGCCTCCACTCCGCCAATCGTTGGCGCAATGATTTCCAGCAGCGCCCCTTCTTCTGCCAGCGCCTTCTTCAACGCGTCCAGCGTGGCCCGGTTGACCCCATCCGTCACCAGAGCGCCCACTTTTCTGCCCTCGAAAGTCTTGGGCGGATTGAGCGCGATACTCAGCGCCTTGGATGCCTTCAGGTCTTTCCGTGGCGCGATGGCAGCGGGTGCCGGCTGAACCTTGCCGTCTATCCCCAATCCCTTCGCCACCCGGTCCGCAAGCTTGGCGTCAATGTTCGGAAGATGCGAAACCACCCGCGCCCGGATAGCCGGCTCCTCCACCTTGCTCAACTCGAAGACAAGCGCATCGGCAATGTGTCCTCGCTCTACGTCTGTTTGGCTCACATAAAACTGCCGCGCCTGGCTATAGTGATCGGCGAAACTTTCCCCGCGTTCCCGAACCTTGCCTCCCTTTTCCACCGCCGGAAACGACCGGAAACCAACCTCGTGGCTCTCTCGTGGACCACCGGCGGCGCCGCCCCGCGAATTCGGCTCATAATTCACTCGCCCCTTCGGATTGACCATCGCCATATGGCCGTCCTGCTGGAAATTGTGAAACGGACACTTCGGTGAATTGATCGGGATGTGCGTAAAATTCGGCCCGCCCAAACGCTTCACTTGCGTATCCAAATAGGAAAAATTGCGGCCCTGCAGCAAAGGATCGTTGCTGAAATCCACTCCGGGAACAATATTGTTCGTGCAGAAGGCAACCTGTTCCGTCTCCGCGAAAAAGTTATCCACGCAGCGGTCCAGCACCAACCGTCCCACCCTCCGTATCGGCACCTGTTCTTCCGGAATTAACTTGGTCGCATCCAGCACGTCAAATTCAAATGCATCCGCGAACTTCTCGTCAAACAACTGCAGCCCAAGTTCCCACTCCGGAAAAGCCCCCATTTGGATGGCGTTCCACAAATCCCTTCGATGGAAATCCGGATCGGCGCCATTGATCTTCACCGCTTCATTCCACACCACCGATTGCATACCCAACTTGGGCTTCCAGTGAAACTTAACGAATGTCGATTTCCCTGCCGCCGTCACCAGCCGGAACGTGTGTACCCCAAAGCCTTCCATGAACCGCAGCGACCGCGGAATCGCGCGATCCGACATCGCCCACATAATCATGTGCATGCTCTCGGGCATCAGTGAGATGAAGTCCCAAAAGTTATCGTGCGCACTCGCCGCCTGTGGAAAGTCGCGGTCGGGTTCTGCCTTTACCGCGTGAATCAAATCCGGAAATTTCATGGCGTCTTGGATGAAGAAGACCGGCATGTTATTGCCCACGATGTCCCAATTGCCTTGCTGTGTGTAGAGCTTCACGGCAAACCCGCGCACATCTCGCGCCAGGTCCGCCGAGCCCTTGTTGCCGGCAACCGTGGAAAAGCGTACGAAGGCTGGAGTCTTCTCACCGGCGCGCTGAAAGATATCAGCCGCCGTAATCTCCGCCAGCGATTCATAAGTTTCAAAATAACCATGGGCTCCATACCCGCGCGCATGGACCACTCGTTCCGGAATACGCTCATGGTCGAAATGGAAGATCTTCTCGCGAAGGTGCAGGTCCTCCAGCGCCGTCGGCCCACGAACCCCGATCTTGAGCGAGTTCTGATCGTCGGAGACAGGCGTTCCCTGTTGCGTCGTCAGAATCGGTACATCACCGCCAGCGGTCTGGTGTAACTCCCCGCCTGTACCCGTTGACACGTTGCCCTTCTGCCGCTCATTCTTTTTCATTGATTCCATCCCTCCCCCCTTAGACTGTCAGCCCGCCTCTACGTTTCCGAAGATTTCACTTCCGCTTGCTTGTTACACTCACCGGATATGACAAACTGAAAGACGCGAATCTCAGTAAACTTCCGGAGAGATTAATCCATGTCCATTCGACCCGTGAAACGAGTAATCCAGTCGAAACCAACTCTCGAAGGTGCAGGTGTCCATCTCCGCCGCGCCTTTGGTTTCGGCAATAGATCCGAGTTCGATCCCTTCCTGCTTCTTGACGATTTCCGCAACGACATCCCAGAGGACTACCTCGCCGGGTTTCCGTGGCACCCGCACCGCGGAATTGAGACCATCACCTATGTGCTCGCCGGCACCGTCGATCATGCCGACAGCATGGGAAACCGCGGCGCCATTGGCCCGGGCGATGTGCAATGGATGACCGCGGGAAGCGGCATCATCCACCAGGAGATGCCGAAGGGTGACGAACTGGGCCAGATGCACGGCTTCCAATTGTGGGGAAACCTTTCGTCTTCTCTCAAGATGACCCCGCCCCGTTATCAGGAAGTGAAGGCCGCCGAAATTCCGGACACCAGGGATGACGATGGCACCCATGTACGCGTCGTTTGCGGAACATTCTGGGGAATGAAGGGCCCGGTGGATGGCGTTTCGGCGGACCCCATCTACCTCGACGTCTCCGTACCGCCGGGCCGGCGCAAGAAGCTGCCGGTTGAGACTACCCGCCATGCTTTCGCGTACGTTTTCGCCGGAAGTGGAAAATTCTGCAATGCTTCCAGTCCGCTGGCCGTGCCCACGGAATCTGTCAAGTGGTCTGACACGAAGCCACCGTCCGAAGCCGGAAACCGGTCGTTGATTCTGTTTGATCGCGGGGACGAAGTGGAGGTGCAAGCCGGAGAGGATGGCATACGCTTTTTACTGGTCTCAGGAAAGCCGCTGCACGAGCCCGTAGCCTGGTATGGTCCCATCGTGATGAATACGCAAGACCAACTCAAGCAAGCCTTCGAAGAACTCGAAGCGGGAACCTTTCTCAAGCCCGGGAAGAAGGATTGAACATGAAAGAAGTCAAAGCGAAAATCCAAGTCACCCGCAACGGCCCCTACATCGTGAGCGGCGCGCTGCCCCTCAGCGAGCAGTGGATTGCCACCAACGCTGACGGCGAATCCCTCGATTATTCCGAAGGAACAAAGTACCCGGAACAGCAGCAATACGCCCTCTGCCGCTGCGGTCAATCCGCTAACAAACCGTTCTGCGACGGCACCCACGCTAAAGTACACTTCGACGGTACGGAAACCGCCGGACACGAGCCCTATTTGGAACACCTCGAGAATTTTGAAGGGCCCACTACCAGGCTCACCGACAAGAAGGATCTCTGTGCGTTTGCCCGATTCTGTGATCCCAAAGGACAGATCTGGAACCTGGTGGGACAGTCTGGAAATCCCGAAGCGCAACAACTGGTGCAACAACAAGCCGGCGATTGTCCGGGGGGACGCTTGGTGGCCTGGAATCGGGAAACTGGGGAGCCACTGGAACCGGAGTTTGAGCCATCCATCGGACTGATCGAAGACACCGCCAAAAAGGTCATGGGCCCGATTTGGGTGCGTGGAGGCGTCCCGGTGGTTTCCGCCGCGGAGGAACCTTACGAAATTCGGAATCGGGTAGCCTTGTGCCGCTGCGGCAGGTCCGCCAACAAGCCGTTTTGCGACGGTTCGCACGCCGGCTAACTGAATTCCGGTGGCAAGACCTACAATGGGGCTATGAACGGAAAAAACCAATTTGAACCGAGGGCCGGCAACCCAGGCGCGGCCGGACAGTCGGGAGATCTGCAAGGACTGGAAAAAGGAGCCGAGGCCGATTCAGAGAGTGTTGAAGAACTACTCGAAGAAGGGCAGGCTTTTGAGGCCGGACTGATAGACGCCATCGAAAATGCGCCAGATCCGGATGTGGCGGAAGTCACCACCAGACAGGTCCCCGAGGATGATGTCCCCCAGGAATACCTGGACAAGGATTGAGCGGCTGGGTTTCCCGATCAAGGCATGAGGTTTCGCCGAGATTGCATCTAGCGGTATGGTAAACTGACGTTTCGTGCCCGGTTAGCTCAGTTGGTTAGAGTACGTGCTTCACACGCACGGGGTCGCAAGTTCGAGTCTTGCACCGGGCACCATTTCTCGCCCATACCTCTTTCATCCTCACCGATCTGAACTTTAGAATCTGATCCCAGTCTCCATGCTGCGGCTCAGCTTGCTTCCCGCTACAATTATGCGACCTTCCGAGTTGGCGCCACAGAGGAGAGAAGAGGAAGTCGAAGGATACTCGCTACGAGGATCTTTAGTTTACTTAGCTAACCAGGTAGACTAAGATTATCTGGTGCAAGTAAACGTCCACCAAGCAAAGACTCAGCTTTCCCGTCTTCTCGAATTGGTAGAGCAGGGCGAAACTGTCGTCATCGCCAGGGACGGAAAGCCTGTGGCCGAATTGATAGCCTCTCGAAAGCCAGTTGGATTTCCTTTTGGAAGCGGTAAGCATGAACCCCTTGTCGGTCCGGGAGATGAGTGGTGGCGGCCCATGACTGATGCGGAAGCCGATGACTGGAGCGCACTTTGAGAATCCTTACGGATACTCACACTTTAGTTTGGGCAATTTCTAATCCAGGTCGGCTCGGCAAAAAGGCTCGCCAAGCTCTTTCGGAAAATCCGTATACTGCAAGTGTCGCTAACTTGTGGGAATTGGTGATCAAAGCAAGCGATCCGAAAGCGTTACTCCGTGATCCGGTCCCCTGGTGGGATAAGTACATAACCCAACAACATATTCCAGTCTTAGCAATTCGCGCCACGGATATTCGTTTGTTAGCGTCCTTGCCCGCCATTCATAGAGATCCTTTCGATAGGATTCTCGTAGCACAGGCGTTCTCTCTTATCTTGACATTAGCCACGAAAGACTCCCTAATTCCTGAATACGGAGTTCCAGTTGTCTGGTGACTGATCACATCCCGCATCGCTAATGAAATCCCACGCGGCGTCAACTGCGTCACCGAATACGGCCCATATGACAGGATCACTTTAGAATTCGGCTTGCTCGCATTGCCGAGACACTATCCTTTCGCAATTCCTAAGACGCCAGGATTACGCATCAAGCATACTCGGCCTCGTACCACAAAGCATTAAATCTCAGAGGAGTGTACCGCTTCGCTGAGATCTGCAGGCGAGTCACGAAAATCCTGCACCTCGATTTGCCCGCTTTTCAAGCACTTGCCGGAATTTCCACCCCAGTCGAATTCGCCCCAGCCTACCCTGTATCCAGAAAGGAAGGCTCTATGACCAACATCCCGGCATCGGCGGCCAAGCGCGCCGCGAACCAGAAAAATAGCCAGCGCTCCACCGGTCCCATCACCGCAGCCGGGAAGGCCAAAATGCGCAATAACGCCCTCCGCCACGGACTTACGTCCAAGCACGTGGTAATTGACGGAGAAGACCCCGAAGAGTACGCCTCATTGCTCCAGGACCTCACCGGCAGTTGGCAGCCATCCGGTCCTCAGGAAGCATCGCTGGTCAACGAAATCGCGGAGGCGGCCTGGCGCATGAATCGAGCCCTTCGTATCGAAACCGAAACGTTCAAAAACTATTTCGAAGCCGTCGGCCTGACAGACGACCCGGATGCCCAAACAGCCGCTTGCTTCCACCAAAACGCAAAAATCTTCGACAATATCCGCCGCCACTCCACCACCATCGAGCGTTCCTTCTACCGCGCCATCGCGGATCTGCGCAAGCTACAGAAAGCACGTACGAAAGTCGAGCGTGGCTCTGTTTCGCAAAACCTCGCAAAGCCGCCATCGCCCATCAAATTTGGCTTTGTTTCGCAAAAGGGCGTCCATCCGGAATCCACCGTGCCGCCCCATCCCGCCAACCGTGGCTCTGATTCGCAGGAATCCTACTTATGAACCTTCGAATCGGCTTCCCGCTTCAACGCAGCCAGCGTATTCCTCATCGATTCAGCCGGAAATTTCTTGATAAACGTTCCCACTACGTAATTCAGGAACGCCGGCACATCGCGCGAAAGCGACACCGCCTCGCACTCCACATAAACGCCCCCATCGGCCTCCTGCAGCCGCCAGTAGGAATTCAATCGCCACAGAAATCCGCGGTCCTCCCCAGCCGGCTTGTCCACTTCGTTGATCTTGGTCGCATAAGACCGCAGAAACAGCTTCCCAGGTTCAGGCGAATAATAATGGACCGTGTAGTAAGTGTCATAAACCACGGTCAAAATCTGCTTCTTGTAAATCTTCAGGTACAGTTCAAACTCATCGCCGTTCCGTTTGATCAACCGCGATTCCACCACGTCGGGCTTGTAAATGTCCTTGTAATGGGCGTAATCTTGCTTGATCGCCGCCGCCTGTGCCAGTGTCAACCCCGGCAGAAACACGCCCCCCAACCAGTGATGGATCTGCCCGTGCGGCACCGCCACCTCGTCACTCTTGTGCTCCTGCACCACCATGCCGCTCCGCGAACTGTCACCCAAAACCAGGAAATGGCCTTCCTTCAACTCCCGGTCCATCCGTTGCTCGGCCAGCTGCGTATACTTGTCGAACGCCGCGCTGGTTTCCGGCTTCAATCCAGCCAACAGCATCGTTTGCGGAGCCAACAAAGCCCACACCGCGAATCGGAATCCCATACTTTTACAATACCCTGCAAAATAGGGACGGCGAACGTTATCATATGGCTTGATGGTCCATCACGATGCAGTGGACGACCCGCCCGTAGCCCTTTCCAAGCTGGAAGAGCTGGAAAACGTACTTGGCACCGCGATCCGCGGCAAGGCCGAAGTGTTGCGGCTGTCGCTAGTGTGCCTGCTGGCCAAAGGTCACCTGCTGATCGAAGACGTTCCCGGGGTAGGGAAGACCACCCTGGCACACGCGCTCGCCCGTTCCGTTGGCTCCAACTTCCATCGCCTCCAGTTCACCAGCGACATGCTTCCCAGCGACGTCCTCGGTGTCACAATCTACAACTCCCATTCGGAAGCCTTCGAGTTCAAGCCCGGCCCCATCTTCACCAATTTTCTGCTCGCCGACGAGATCAATCGCGCCACACCCAAAACGCAATCGGCATTGCTCGAGGCCATGAACGATCTGCAAATTACCGTCGACGGCCGGTCGTATCCCTTGGCCGAACCCTTCCTGGTAGTGGCCACGCAGAACCCGGTGGAGCATCACGGCACTTATCCGCTTCCCGAATCGCAGCTGGATCGCTTCTTGATGCGGCTGCGCATCGGCTACCCGGATCTGGCCAGCGAGAAGGAAATCCT
>JBBRNO010000086.1:0-27604 GCA_038230275.1 Bryobacterales bacterium | reverse complement strand
TTGCGTCCGTTGCGCGTCGGCTGTGCGGCCCGCCTCCCGATACGCTCGAGAGAGCGCAAGCAGCAAAGCCGGATCCTTTTGCGAGGCCGCTTCCAAATGAGGGATTGCCTCGGACGCCCGTCCCACCGCCAGCAGTGCCTTCCCCGCCTCTCCCCGCGCGCCTGGGATTTCCGGCGCTACCTGTGCCGCTTTCAAAAGGAAAGGCAAGCCGGCCTCAGGCCCTTCCAGCCGGGCGAGAGTATCGCCGTATTCGTATTGAAATTCCGGCTCAGCGGCGAAGGAAGCGGCCAGCGAAGCAAACAGGTTTTTCGCTTGCGGATAGAGCCTCGCACGCCAGTAACAATGCGCCGCCTGCCGCGCGAGCTTGCCTTCAAAGTTGCCGAAGGCGACCGCAGCCTCATAGGTTCGCGCCGCCTGCTCAAAGCGGCCGCAGCCGGCATAGGCGTCACCCAGATCCACGGTTGCTCTGCGCGCGTCCCACAACTTTGCCTTCTCCAGTGGCGCAAGCGCTTCGCAGGGCTGGTGCAGCTTCAGATACGCCAGTCCGGTCATCCAGTGAATCGCACTGGGCTGCGGCTTGGCTTTCAGAAAGGCCTGTAGCTCAGGGAGCGCCTCCTGGTATCGACCCGCGGAATCCAGCGCGATCCCCAGATTCATTCGCCACATTGGATTTTCCGGTTCGCGCCGCACCAGTTGCCGGTACACTTTTTCAGCATCGCCAAAGCGAGCTTCGCGGATTGCGCGCGCACCACTTTGTGAAAGCGAGGCAGCGTCTTGAAACAGCGCCAGCAAAATCAGAATCGTCAAGGCGTCACCGTTATTGTTTGATTCGCCTTCAGGTTCGGTAGCATTTTCCTGCGCCCGCCGGGCCAAATGACCTCGACGTCGATTTGTGCCTGGCTTCCCAATCCGAAGTGTAGCGGACAGGCGCAGGACGACGCATAGCCCGTCGCCGATGTCACGTGTCCCCATTGTGTGCCGGCCCTCACTCGCGCCCCAGCGCTGCTAACGTTCACGTTTAGCCAGTTGCCTCGACAGGAATTCCGCAGTATCCTCGCCGGGGCATTCAATGCCGTGACGACCAGGTCCAAGCAGCCATCGCCATCGAAATCCGCAGCCACCAAACCGCGATACATGGCAGACGGGGCGGGCAGCGCAGAACCTGCTGAAAACCGTAACCCAGCCTCATTACGCAGCCACGAAACAGGCTCCGGCTGCGAGGCCCCTCTGGATCCGTTTATCGAGAGCACTCCACTGCGCGCGACGGCGATATCCTTCCACCCGTCGTTGTCCAGGTCCGCCAGAGTAACGCCCCAACCCGCCATCGGCCGCGTGAGATAGTCCAACTTAGTGCGTGCCCCTACTTCATCAAATTCGTGGCCCAGGTTCCTATAAAAGGGAAAGGTCTCGTCGCGCAACGCGGTGTAGATGAGATCAGGCTTGCCGTCGTTGTCATAGTCTTGCGCACTCACGCCCATGGATGACGGCGGATCTCCGCTCAATGGCGCTGCCACACCAGTCTCTAAAGCAATTTCGCTAAACCGCCCGCCGCCCAGGTTATGGAACAGGAAATTGAATACCCGATCGTTGGTGACGAAGATATCCGCTAAGCCATCGCCGTCAAAATCGGCAACCGCCACGGCCATGCCTTTCCCCTTGTGCGCGGCAATCCCGGAGGATTCGGAAATATCGGTGAAGGTGCCATCCCCGTTATTTCGGAATAACGCGTTCGGTTGCGGATCATAGAAGCGGGGGTGGCAGAAATCGGGCTTGCCCGCCACCACGCACTCCTTTTCTGAAGCAGGATCCCAGCGAACGTAGTTGACGATGAACAAGTCCAGGTCGCCGTCGTTGTCGATATCGAGCCAAGCCGCACCAGTGGCCCAGCGCCCATGATTATCGATACCGCTCTTGGCAGTTACGTCCGCAAAGGTGCCGCCCGGCAGGTTGCGGTAGAGCGTAACTCCGCGCAGTCCGCAGACTAGTAGATCAACGCGCCCGTCGCCGTCGAAATCTCCCGCGGCCGCGGCCGTGTCATAGCCTGTCCCGGCCAATCCTGTTTCACTTGTGCGGTCCTCAAAGCGTAGTTTTCCTTGGGTAGTTGTCGGGACATTACGCAACAGGCGGTTGGAGTGGGCGGGCTTAGTCTTGCGCCCGGACGGTAACTCCGCGCCGTTGGGAAAGAAGAGATCCAGACGGCCGTCGCCATCGTAATCGAAGACGGCAATTCCTCCCGGCATGGTGGCCGGCAGATACTTGCGCGGACCTTCCCCGGTGAAGAGCGTGAACGGAAGGGGAATCCTTTCCCATATCCCCGTCGCGGCAACAACCAGGAACGCCAGGGGAAATAAGAGTAGTCGACGCACTGAGAATCACAATTCTATCAGCGCGCTAGGCGCGGGAAAAGTTTCCTTAGAAATCTCGGCGGTGTGACCAAAGTCACTGACTCTTCGGCGTTCACGACTTACCCTCAACTCAGTACAAGGCTAGAAAACGGTGCCAACGAGAATCTTAGCGCTCTAAAAGCGCTCTGTTCTTGGACTTTTTAAGGGGAAGAAAAATCAATGAGAAGGCTCTGGATCAGTTTTGCGATTGTGTTCGTCCTGTCGTTTTCGGTCCTAGGATGGATTGGAACTCGGATTTATCAGGAGATGCCGCCAATTCCGGCGACCGTTGTCAGCACGGACGGAAGCATTGTCGTGGCCGACGGCGACATTGGAAGGGGACAAAACGTCTGGCAGGCGCTGGGAGGCATGGAAGTCGGCTCTATTTGGGGGCACGGCAGCTATGTCGCACCCGATTGGACTGCGGATTGGCTGCACCGTGAAGCCGTCTTCGTGCTCGACGATTGGGCAGTTGCCGAACAGGGCAAGCCATACGAACAACTGCAGGCGGAAGATAAAGCGAAACTCAGGGGCCGCCTGGAGGAGATGTACCGGCGCAATACCTACCAATCCGCCACGAACAGCATCGTAGTTGAGCCCGTCCGCGCACGCGCGTTCGAAGCCTGTTTGAAGCATTTTTCCGAGGTCTTCCTCTCGGGAAATGCAGCCTACGCCATTCCGGCGGGGTCCGTTAGCAGTCCAGAGAGGATGCGGCAATTCGCGGGATTCATTTTTTGGACTGCCTGGGCGGCTTCGGCGGCGCGAGTCGGCGATCACATTTCCTATACGAATAACTGGCCGTATGAACCACTGGTCGGCAACAGGCCCACAGGCGAGAGCGTATTGTGGACCGGCGTCAGCATTATCATGCTTCTGGCTGGAATCTGCGCCATGGTTTGGTGGTACGCGTCGCAGGAAGCGGAAGCACCGCCGTCGCTGCTGCCCGCGGACGATCCACTGGGCCGCTGGATAGCTACACCGTCGCAAAGAGCGACACTCAAATACTTCTGGGTTGTTTCCGCGCTGATTCTGGTTCAGATCGTGATGGGAATAATCACGGCCCACTACGGCGTGGAAGGCGATGGCTTTTATGGAATTAAGATATCGAACATTCTGCCTTACAGCGTGACTCGAACGTGGCACGTGCAACTGGGGATCTTCTGGATCGCGACCGCCTGGTTGGCGGCCGGACTGTTTATTGGACCACTGGTCAGCAATTATGAACCGAAGTTTCAAAGCCTCGGCGTGCATATTTTGTTCGGCGCGTTGTTAGTAGTTGTTGCCGGATCGATGACCGGGGAGTGGCTCAGCATTCACAACCGTCTGTCCGACGCGAACTCCTTCCTGTGGGGACACCAGGGATATGAGTATGTGGATCTGGGAAGAGTGTGGCAAATCCTGTTGTTCGCGGGTTTGTTAATCTGGCTCTTCCTTGTCGTGCGCTCGATTCGTCCCGCACTGAAGGCCCCGGGTGAACACAGGCCATTGGTGTGGCTATTCGTACTGTCCGCCGGCGCCATCGGACTCTTTTACGGAGCCGGTTTGACATGGGGTCAGCACACTCACCTGTCCATTGTCGAATACTGGCGTTGGTGGGTGATTCATCTCTGGGTAGAGGGTTTCTTTGAAGTCTTCGCGACAACGGTCATTGCTTTCTTCTTCATGCGGCTTGGGCTGATTCGGCCCTTATTTGCCGCAAAAGCGGCTTTGTTGTCGGCCACGATTTTCCTTGCCGGCGGCATTATTGGAACCTGTCATCATCTCTACTTCTCTGGAACGCCCACCGTCGCGCTCGCGTGGGGATCGGTGTTTAGCGCTCTCGAAGTGGTCCCGCTGACGCTGGTCGCCTATTCCGCGCTCGACGATCTGCGCCGAGGCCGGTTAACGCCTTGGGCGGAGCGATATCGCTGGCCGATCAATTTCTTCGTTGCGGTCGCCTTCTGGAACATGATCGGCGCTGGACTGTTCGGCTTCATGATCAACCCGCCTATCGCTCTTTACTTCATGCAAGGGTTGAATACCACTCCGCTCCACGGACATGCGGCCCTGTTCGGTGTCTATGGGATGCTGGGCATCGGCCTGATGTTGGTCTGCTTGCGGGCGATGAGTCCAGGTGTCCAGTGGAAAGAGAATTGGCTCCGGCTTGCGTTCTGGGGAATGAACGCCGGTCTGTTCGCCATGTGCGTGGGTAGCCTTCTGCCGGTCGGGCTGATGCAGACGTGGGCTTCGGTGGAAAACGGGTATTGGTATGCTCGCAGTTCCGAATTCCTGAGCTCGCCCCTGATGCAGCGATTGCGTTGGATGCGAGTGCCAGGGGACACGTTATTCGCCGCGGGCGCGCTGATTCTGGTCGCTTTTGTGTTTACGACGCGCTCCGGGAAGAGGACGGCGGAATCGGGAGTGAATGAATCGGGAAAACTTGCTCCCGTTGCGGGCGATTAGAGAGCCCGGCGGATTCCTTGTAAGGCGCTGGTTGTCTCACACGGCGCCTTACAACGCAGCTCGTGGGGTCCCTCTATGGGGTTGCTGGTCCAGCACGCCTGGCGGTCCACTCGCCTACCCAATCGAGTACCGTCTTGTACCAGAGCATCGAATTCCGCGGTTTCAAAATCCAGTGCCCCTCGTCTGGAAACAAGACCATCTTTGACGGTATTTTCTGCACTTGCAGGGCAGAGAAAAGCTGCATTCCCTGGCCCACAGGCACCCGATAATCCAGTTCGCCGTGCATCACAAGAGTGGGGGTCTTGAATTCCTTGGCAAACGTACTTGGCGAGAGTTTTTCGTAAATGTCCGGGTTGTCCCACGGCATGCCCTTGAATTCCCACAGCGGAAACCAAAGCTCCTCGGTTTCGCCGGTCATGCTCTTCAAATCGTAGACGCCGGAATGGGAGACCAAGGCCCGGAAACGCTGGGTATGCCCCAACAGCCAATCCACCATGTAGCCCCCGTACGAACCGCCGGCGGCGGCCATGCGGTCTGCATCCACGTAGGGCAGCGCGGCCACGTAGTCTGCCACGGCCATGATGTCCTCGTATGGTTTTCCTCCCCAATCGGAGTTAATGTCATCCGTGAATTTCTGCCCGTAACCAATTGAACCTCTTGGATTTGGCATCACGACGACATATCCAGCCCCGGCGAATACCTGCGCATTCCAGCGATAGCTCCAGGATTCGCCCCAAGCGCCCTGTGGGCCGCCGTGGATTAGAAAAACCACCGGATACTTTCGGCCTGCCTGAAAGCCTGGCGGCTTCACGACGAAAGTGTGGATCTTGGTCTTGTCTAGCGAGTCCACCCAGAATTCTTCCAGCGGGGTCAGCTGATAACTTTCGGCAATTGCGTCGTTCAGGTGTGTCAGCGGGACGGGTGCGCCGCCGCCGGAGGAGGCGCGAAAAATTTCCACTGGCTTCGATCCGCTCTGCTCGGTGTAGAGCATGGTTTTGCCGTCAGGCGTAAACAGAATATCGTCCAAGTGGCTGGCGCCGGTCACAGCCCCGCGCGAGGCCCCGCCCGTCACCGGAATCAGCTGAATGTTGCTGCGTCCCCGGTCTTCCACCGTGTAGAAGATTTTCGATGAATCGGGCGACCACGCCAGGCTCTCCGCGGGCCTGTCCTGACCCTCATTCAAAATGGATACCCGGCCGCTGGCGCGTTCAATCACCGCCAGCCGCCAGCGGTCGGCCTCATAGCCTGCCCGCAGCTGGGAACGATAGGCAAGGTACTTCCCATCCGGCGAATAGAGCGGCGAAACATCGCCGCCGGGACCAACGGTCAGCCTCTTAGCCTCGCCGCCGGCGATGGGAACAGTGAAGATATCCGTATTAGTGCTGAGTGCACGCTCCGGGTCCAAGTTGGAAATGTAGGCCACTTCGGCGCTGTCCGGTGAGATCACGAAATCGTCCGGTCCACGCAAGGAAAATGTGGGGACATCCAGCTGACCGGGCGTCAGATCCTTTGCCGGACCACCGGTCGCCGGAATTACAAGGATGTGCTTGCGCTTCTGGGTCTGCCAGTCTCGCCAGTGCCGGTAGAGCAGCGACGTTATGACGCGCGCCTTCACCGGATTGTTTGCCTCGCCTTCGAGTTTCGACTTGTTGCAGGCGTCGTCGGGGCAGTCCGGATAAACTTCACTGGTGAACACGAACCATTTCCCGTCGGCTGATACAGTGACATCGGCAGCCTCGGTAGACAGGCTGGAGATCTGCTTGGGATCGCCGCCATCGGCGGTCATAGTCCAAATCTGGGTCGATCCGCCGCGGCTCGACAGAAAGGCGATCGATTTGGAGTCGGGCATCCAGCGGGGCCGTTGATTGATTCCATCCCGAGTCAACTGCACCGCGGGACCGCCCGCCACTGGGACTAAATAGATCTGTTTGGGTTTCGTGTTCTTGTCCAGATCCACGGTGTCCACTGTGAACGCGACGTTCTTGCCGTCCGGGGAAATTTGCGGCTCGCTAATGCGGGCGATCTTCATCATCGCCTCGGCGCTGAACGGAGCTTTCTGGGCAAGCAAACTAGCAGCAAGCCCAAGAAAGAGAACACAAATACGCATCTCCCGATTGTATCGCGATGCTTCTGTCCGGAGACCGTGTGATAGCATGGAAAGTTAAACTCCCAAGCCATGATTCGTTCTTATCGCGGCACCCTGCCGAAGGTTGCCGCTTCTGCTTATATAGATCCAAGCGCGCAAGTTATCGGCGACGTAATTGTCGGCGAGCGGTCCAGCGTTTGGCCCAATGCAACGTTGCGCGGCGATGTGAACACCATTCGCATCGGCGAGGAGACCAACGTCCAGGACAATTCCGTTCTTCACGTGGATGAAGGGCTGTTTCCGTTGACGCTGGGCAATCGCGTGACCGTGGGCCATTCGGTGGTTCTGCACGGCTGCACGGTGGAAGATGAGAGTCTCATCGGCATCGGCGCAATTGTGCTGAACGGCGCAACGGTGGGGGCGGGATCGGTGATTGCCGCGGGCGCGGTGGTTCCGGAAGGAATGCAAATCCCCCCCGGCAGCATGGTGATGGGCGTGCCCGCGAAGATCCGGCGTGAAGTGACTGCGGAAGAAAAGGAACGTTTTCGGGTGAACGCGCAGCATTATGTGAAGGCGCGCGGAATCTATAAGGAAGAAGAATCCGCTTGATCCGGGCCGTAAAAGGAACGCGCGACATTCTGCCACCCGCCAGCGCAGTCTGGAATCATGTGGAAACCGTGGCCAGGCGAATCTTCCGCGCCTACAACTATCACGAGATCCGCACTCCGATTTTCGAAGAAACTGCTTTGTTTGCCAGGGGTGTTGGCGAAGAGACCGACATTGTCAGCAAGGAGATGTACACCTTTGAAGACCGCGACGGCGGCTCTTTGACACTGCGCCCGGAAAATACCGCGTCCGTGATTCGTTCCTACATTGAGCATCGTATGGACACCGTGCCGGGGCTGCAAAAGCTCTATTACATGGGTCCGATGTTCCGGCGGGAGCGTCCGCAAAAAGGCCGCTACCGGCAGTTTTTCCAGATTGGCGCCGAAGCCATTGGGTCAGAATCGCCCGCCGTGGACGCCGAGGTGATTGAGATGGTGGTGGAAATCCTCACCGCCTGTGGTCTTGACGGCTTTGGCCTGTTGCTCAATTCGGTAGGGTGCGCGGAATGCCGGCCAATCTTCATTGCGGCATTGCGCGAGAAGTTGAAAGACGTCGCGCCCGCCATGTGCAGCGATTGCCAGCGCCGCGTGGAGACCAATCCATTGCGCGTACTCGACTGCAAAGTGCCCGCCGATCAGCCTATCATCGATAGTCTGCCGTCTATCCTGGACTACTTGAATGAACCTTGCAAGGTGCATTTTGAGGCAGTGAAGAGCTATCTGGACGAACGCAGCATCGCCTACACGGTGAAACCACGCCTGGTGCGCGGTCTGGATTATTACACGCGGACTACCTTTGAAATTGTCCACGGTTCGCTGGGCGCGCAGAACTCCGTGCTGGGAGGCGGCCGTTACGACGGGCTGGCTGAGGCGTTAGGTTCGAAGGTCCGGGCGCCGGGCATCGGCTTTTCCATTGGGGAAGACCGGCTGGTGATGAGTGTGGAAGAGAAACATGCGGCAGTGGACCGGCTCACGTTGTTCATCGCGCCGATTGACGAATCGAAATTCTCAGACTGTGCGCTTATGGCTCGCGAGATCCGCCGCTCCGGCACCCGTGTGGAACTGGCCGCACCGGGAAAACTGAAGAAGCTGCTGGAGCAGGCAAACAAAGGCGGCGCCCTGAATGCGATGCTGGTGTTTGATGACCACTACGAACTCAAGAATATGGAGACCGGCGAACAGCAAACGCTGACGCGCCAGGAACTGGTAGACAAATTTACATGCAAGAAACCGTAGCACTCGACTTTCTCGGCGATTTGCAGCGCACTCACACCTGTGGGCAGCTGCGCGCCTCCGACGCGGGATCTCGCGTCGTCATTATGGGCTGGGTCCATCGCCGCCGCGATCTGGGCAAGGTGATCTTCATCCACCTGCGCGACCGCGAAGGCGTGACGCAGATCGTGTTCAGCGCCGGCACCGATCAGGCCGTTCACGACAAGGCGGAAGCCTTGCGATCGGAATACGTGGTTGCCATTCAAGGCACGGTAACACTGCGCACGGCGGATACGATCAACGCTGCCATCCCCACCGGCGAGGTGGAGATTGTGGCGGAGAAGGTTTGGATCCTGAACGAATCGCGCACGCCCCCATTCCCCATGGAAGATACGGTGGACGTGAGTGAAGACGCGCGCCTGAAGTACCGGTATGTGGATCTGCGCCGCCCGCGGATGCAGCGCAATATCATCCTGCGGTCTAAGGTTGCCTTTGCGGTGCGGCAGTATATGGACACACAGGGGTTTCTGGAAATCGAAACTCCGTTCATGACGCGATCGACGCCGGAAGGCGCACGCGATTACCTGGTTCCCAGCCGTGTGCAGCCCGGCAGCTTTTATGCCTTGCCGCAATCGCCACAGATTTTCAAACAGTTATTGATGATCAGCGGGTTCGACAAGTACTTTCAGATTGTCCGCTGTTTCCGGGATGAAGATTTACGCGCCGACCGGCAACCGGAGTTCACTCAGATCGACATCGAAATGTCGTTTCCACAGCAGGAAACCATCTATTCAGTGGTGGAGCCATTGGTGCAGCGGATTTGTGCCGCGGCGGGCTTTACGATTGATGCCAAGTTACCGCGACTCACCTATAAGCAGGCGATGGAGTCCTACGGCAGCGATAAGCCGGACATGCGTTTGCCACCGTTTTTCAGTGTGGAAGATTTATTTCCCGAAGCGGCCTTATCTCCGGCCGGCCTGCCGCTCGTCGCCATGGTGATTCCGAAGACGGGGGCTCTGAGCCGTAAGGAACGCGACGACCTGAAGGCCTATGGAGCCGAGCGCGGCCTGCGTGTTTACGACGATCCCAAGCGCCTGGACCGGGATTTTGCGGAACCGATGGCGAAGGTGCGGGAACGCACCGGGGCCACCGAAGACGACCTTCTGCTGTTAGCCGGATGGGCTGGAGAACCAAAGGGCCACCTTCCGGAGCAAGCCGTTTTCCTGGCGTGTGGTCAATTGCGTCTGTTCGCCGGGCAAAAATACAACGACCGGCACAAATTGCTGGACCCGGCCATTTTCAAGTTTCTGTGGGTAGTGGACTTCCCCATGTTCGAATGGGATGAAGAGGATAGGCGGTGGAACGCGGCTCACCATCCGTTTACGTCGGTTCATGACGACGATCTGGACAAATTGGTAAGCGATCCGGCGCGGTGCCGCGCCAAATCGTACGACGTAGTGTTGAATGGAGTCGAATTAGGCTCGGGGTCGATTCGTATCCATCGCCGCGACATTCAAGCTAAAGTGTTCAATGCACTCGGGTTTTCCGATGAAGAAGCGAAACATCGCTTCGGTTTCTTCCTGGAAGCGCTGGAGTACGGCGCACCGCCGCACGGTGGCTTGGCGCTGGGGCTAGACCGTCTGGTAATGCTGCTGGCTGGCGAAACGTCCATCCGCGACGTGATTCCTTTCCCGAAAACGGCGAAGGGCACGGACATGATGTGTGAAGCTCCTAACACAGTCCCCGAGAAGAACCTGAGGGAACTGGGTATTTCTTTACGAAAATAGTGAGTCGGTGTTGCGATCCCAACACCCTTATCTATTGTATTTTGTTGAATTTAGATCGGACGAAGGAAGGGTAAGATTTTCCTGGCGCGGACTACGGATTCCATGTATACTTGGGCGAAGGTTAACGAGGTCGAAGTATCTCGAATTTTCACGGAGGAATAATGATCAAAGGTCTCATATTTTCTTGCGCCACCCTACTGCTAGGGATTGCTCCATTGGCACAGGCAACGGTTCTTGGTTTCGAGGACTTTAGTACAGTCAGCCCGGGGACGTATGGTTCGGGTGCGGCAGTCGGCCCATTTTTTACGCTGGCGTCCGGTAACGTCGATGTCTTGGGCGGTGGCTTTTTCGGAGGTTTGTGCACTTCCGGCACGACTCAACCTTGCGTTGACCTAAACGGAGACACTCCTGGCTCGCTGGTAACTTCAAGCCTCGTATTGCCTGCCGGGAACTATGTGCTCTCATTTGTACTGAACGGTTCGCAGCGAGGAGTGGATGCTTCGACGACGGTCACTTTTGGTGCGCTCTTCACTCAGACTTACATCACGCCGAGCGCGACAGTAGATAACCTGATCACTCAGGCGATTAATGTCGCCGCGAATACGACGGCGGTACTCAGCTTCACCAGTAATACCCCAGGCGCGGTGGGCTCAATTCTCGACAATGTCAGCTTGGCCACTGCGACGCAGGGTGCACCCGAACCGTCTACCTCAATGCTTCTCTTTCTCGGCGCATTGCCTTTAGCGTGGAAGTTCTCCCGCCGGTCTTAGATCGTTTACTTTCTCTTTACACGCCAGATATGCCTCAGAAGCATATCTGGCATTTTCATTTTGGTACCAACTTTTCCCACCTAAAGTTACTCTACTATTTTCACCTTTACGCCTTCCCGAACTTCGTCCGTTGGATTCATTACAATGCGGTCGCCCAGTTGTAGTCCCGTAAGAACTTCGATCTTCGCGCCGTTGTCACGGCCCAGATCCACATTCTGATAGTGCACCGTCCCGTTCTGGCGTATTAGCGCCACCTGCACTCCGGCCTTGCCCGTCAGCACGGCGTCGCTGGGAATCAGTAGCGGCGGCTTAGATCGGTGTAGGGTGAACTTGACCTCTCCGTACATGCCAGGTAGAACCTTCTCTCCGGGGTTCCGGAACTGAATTTCCGTCAGCAGCGTGCGAGATGTAGCATCCAGCGAATTCGCGGTCTTGGTTACTTTCGCGCTGTAGGCATGGCCTGGCAGTTCCTTCACCTGAATGGCACAATCCAATCCGTTGTGAATGAAGGCTACCTCACTCTGAGGCACGCTGACCATGATTTTCAACAGGTCCAGCTGCGTAATGCGATAGAGCTCCCGCACGGCACTGCTGCTGCCGGCGCTCACCAGCGTTCCCAGCGTAATGTTTCGTAGCGTGATCACGCCAGTGTAGGGCGCGCGGACCTTCTGGAAAGACTGAATCTCCAACAGCCTGGCAACGTTGGCTTCACCCGCGCTTATGGCGCTCTGTGCCGCCTTAATGTTTGCCTCCGCGGCAGCTACGTCCGCTTTACGCGCCAAATTGGCCGCCTGTTTCTCGTCGCCGTCCTGCTTGGAAATAATACCGCTCAGCACCAGTTCCTTCCACCGTTTTTCCGTGGAATCGGCGAGTGCTTCATTTGCCTTGGCCTGCTGCAGCGCCGCTTCCGTCTGCACCAGTGCGGACTGCGACTGCCTTACAGTTGCCCGGGCCTGCGCCAACTGCTGATCCACTTCGGGAGATTCCAACTCCGCCAGGACCTGCCCTTGCTTCACACGGTCCCCGATGTCGGCGATCCGCTTCTTCACATAGCCATCGGTGCGGGCAAACAACGCTGCTTCCGTAACCGCCTGGATGTTTCCAGCCAGCAGAAGATCGGCGGCGCCGGGTGCGGCCTCCACCTTTGCGGCCGAAACTTCCACGGCCTCCCGCTGGCTGGCGTCGGTAGCGGTAGCCAGTTGTTTTGCGCGCGCCGAGCGGGGCAGATACCCCAGAAAAAAGAACCCGGTCAACGCGATAAGGATCAGTGCCAGGACAATTGGAAACCGGGCCATTCCAGCGCGACAATTGCGGCTCATTGCAGTAGCTCCCAATCATCGTCTTTGTTCGTATGAAGTGTTTTTGTTCGCATCAGGCTATAAATTACGGGTACCAAAAACAGCGTGGCTACGGTAGCCATGGCCAACCCTCCAATCACAGCGCGGCCCAGCGGAGCGTTCTGCTCGCCGCCTTCCCCAAGCCCCAACGACATGGGCAGCATTCCAATCACCATGGCCATAGCGGTCATCAAAACGGGCCGCAGCCGCGTGAAACCAGCCTCCTGCGCGGCTCCCATGGCGGACTTCCCTTCCTCGCGCTTATCGTTGGCAAAGGTAACCAGCAGAATGCTATTCGCCGTGGCCACACCGATGCTCATGATGGCGCCCATCAGGCTGGGGACATTGATCGTAGTTTGCGTAACATAGAGCATCCAGACAATGCCCGAGAATGCACCCGGCAGAGCCATCAGAATGATGAACGGGTCCAGCCACGATTGAAAATTCACTACCATCAGGAAATAGACCAGCGCGACTGCCAGCACCAGACCAGTGGCCAAGCCAAGGAACGACGAGCGCATGGTCTGCACCTGGCCGCGGACGTCGATCAAGGTGCCGCGCGGAAGTTTCTTCCGAGCATCTTCCACAATCTGGTCGATTTGGGTGGCCACGCTTCCTAGATCGCGATCCTGCACGTTGGCGTAAATATCGAAAACGGGCTGCACGTTCCAATGATTGACCACCGCCATGGTTTCTCCGCGCGAGATGCTGGCCACGTTGCTAAGAATCTGCGGCGCCCTGGTACCGGCGGGCGTGATCGGCGTGCTTTGCAAAGCATCGATGCTATCAATCAAATGTTGTGGCGTTTGCACGGCGACAATATAGCTGACGCCGTTGGCCGGATTCAGCCAATAATTCGGGGAAACCTGGCTGCTGGAACTGAGCGACGTGAGCACACTGCCAGCTACGTCGCGCTGCGTCAGGCCCAATTGATCGGCCCGCGTGCGGTCCACCGTTACGCGCAACTCCGGGGAGTTCAATACCTGATGGATATGCACGTCAACAGCGCCCGGAATTCGCGACACACGACGCTCAATCTCGCGGGCCACCTGAAAGTTTCCGGCGGCATTGCGGCCGATCACCTTGATGTCAATGGGCGCGGGCAATCCGAAATTCAGGATCTGGCTGACAATGTCGGCGGGCTGGAAGAAGAACGTAGCTTCGGGAAATTCACGCGGCAGTACAATGCGCATCTCACGCACATAATCCCAGGTGTTGCCGCGTTTGCGATTCTCATTCAACGAAACGAGAATCTCCCCATCAAATGGCCCGATGGTGGCCGAATCGGAATAGGCAAGGCTGATGGGAACCGCCGGTATGCCTATATTGTCCAAAACGGTGTTCATCTGTTCGGGCGGGATGATCTGGCGGATGCGATTTTCCACCCGCGCAAACAACTGTTCCGTTGATTCCACACGCATACCTGCAGGCCCCCGGACGTGCAACCGGATCTGACCGGCATCCACCAGCGGGAAGAAGTCCTGGCCCAGGCTGGAAGCCATGAATGCGGATCCAACCGCGAACACGCCGAACAGAAAAATGACCGTGATGCGGTGGTGCAGCGACCAGTCAAGTGCCGACGAATAGCTCTGGCGGAACTTTTCGAAGCCGCGGTTGAAGCCGTGATGCACATTCCAGATGAATCCGGTTCCGCCCGCTTCGTGGCCGTGCTCATCCTGACTGTACACTTCTATTTCCGCCGGAAGCAGATACTTCACCATGGTGGGAATTAGCGTTCGCGACAGCAAATAGGACGCAAGCATGGCGAAAACCACAGCCATGGCCAGAGGAGTAAACAGATATTTGGCTGCGCCGGTGAGAAGCACTACCGGCACGAACACAATGCAAATGGCGAGCGTTGAGACAAAGGCCGGAACGGCGATCTGCTGCGCGCCGTCGAGAATGGCGCGGATCAGCGATTTCTGCTGGCCCAAATTGCGGTGGATGTTCTCAATTTCCACGGTGGCATCGTCCACCAGGATTCCCACGGCGAGCGCCAGCCCGCCCAGGGTCATCACGTTGATGGTCTGGTCCAGAAGGTAGAGAACGATCAGCGACGTCAGGATGGAGAGTGGAATGGAAATGCAAACGATCAGCGTGCTGCGCCAGCTTCCCAGGAACAAAAGGATCATCAGCCCGGTAAGAACCGCCGAGATCACTGCTTCGCGCACAACGCCGTCGATCGCCGCGCGCACGAACAGCGACTGATCGAACAACGGCTTGGCCGTCATCTGCGGCGGCAGCGTGGTCATGATGCGCGGCAGTGCTTCCTTCACCCGCTTCACAATATCCAGCGTAGAGCCGCCGCTCTTCAGCACGGATAACACGGTAGAGCGGCGCCCATCCTGCCGGACGATGTTGGTCTGCACCGCGGCGCCATCGTGAACCTGCGCGACATCCCGAATATAAACGGTGGCGCCGCCCACTTCGCGAATCGGCATATCGTTGATGGCATCCACCGCCTGCGGACTGCTATTCAACCGGACGAAATACTCGCGGTCGCCCATCTTCGCGCTACCTGCGGGCAGGATCAGATTCTGGGCATTGAGCGTGTTGCTTACGTCGGTTGGGGAAATCCCTTTCGCGAACAGCGCTTTCGGGTCCAGATCGACCATGATCTGCCGGGGCTTGCCACCCATGGGCAGCAACACGGACGCGCCCTGCACGGTAGCCAGCTGCGTCCGAATGAAGTTTGTGCCGTAATCGTACATCTGCTGCTCAGACAGCCCCTTCCCGCTGACAGCCAACTGAAGGATGGGGATACTGGATGCGTTGTAGCGCACGATGAACGGCGAAAACATGTTCGGCGGCATGATGCGAAGCGTGGTCTGCGAGGTGGCTGTGATTTGCGCCACGCCCGCTTCCACACGCGCGTTCGGATGGAAAAACACCTTGATTACGGAAACGCCGGCCAACGACTGCGATTCGATGTGCTCAATGTCGTTAACGGTGGTGGTGTAGGCGCGCTCAGCGATGGTAGAGATCCGCTTCTCCATCTCTTCCGCGGAAATCCCGGTATAGGAAAAAATCGCGCTGACCACCGGAATATTGATTTCCGGAAAAATATCGGTCGGCATTCGATTGATCGCAATAATCCCCAGGATGGTGATGAGCAGAGCCATCACGACAAACGTATAAGTGCTCCGCAGAGCTAGTCGTACAATCCACATAGGCTATTACTTGGCGGACAGGGCGGGGCTACTACTATTATGCGTGGTGGATGCCTCGAAGGTTACTTTCGCCGCTTATTCTTGCCCAACCAGGCGCAGCATACTGAGGTTAACGGAGAAAACACGGTCATCGGTGGGGACGCTCCAAACGGGGCTGCCGGTGATTTCCACCCTGTATTCGGCGGCATCGGGAAGATCAGCTTCCAGAATGAAAAGTCCGGACCGGTCCAGCGGCCAGTGTCCGACATTCTTCCCGTTTGCCGACACATCCAGCGTGACGGGCCTGCCTTCGTGCGCGTGGCCGCGAATGCGCAGGCGCTGCGGGCCCGGCTTCACGCGCTTGAGGATCGCGGAAGCACGAGCGCCGATCCAGCGATACTTGTTCCCGAATACGCCTTCCAGGTCATACCAGCCTTCCAGCAGGCGCGCATCATGGCTGGGGAGGCAGAAATCGATCACGTCTTCGCGGTCGCCAGGGTAGAGTTCCTTGCGTTCGACCGACGGCAGCAGATTATAGACCGTGCCTTCATTCGGAGCTGAGTAGGTGCACTTTTCGCAAACCAGCGTTTCCAGGGCGGCCCGCTTCAGCGCGGCGTGGCAATCCGGGCAGCGCAGAAAGCGCTCGAAATGTTCTAGCGAAGCGTTGGTGGCAGGCGCTTCGCCAGCCTTTCGGCATACAGCGGCGAGTGTACCGCCCAGCAGCCGCGCGGCACGCCATTGCGAAGTGGACCGGGTGACCATTCGCTCACCCCAGCCCCGCTCCGGCACAAAGATTTCATATTCCTGCGCTACAAAATGTTTCGAAATCAGGGCGTGCCAGTCTTTCAGCCCCATGGTGTGGTTCTGGCGAATGCCGAAACTTTCTTCCTGATGCGCGCCGATTACATCCTGGACCAGATAGCCCAGCAGCCCCCAATCGTATAGCTTCCTCTCCCAAGGCTTCATGGTGTCGTAATAGGGACAGCGATAAAGCCGCAGCGAGACCTGGCGCTTCAGCGGTTCTTCCGCGAACAGAAAAATTCCACCGGGCGCAAGAACGCGCTTCACTTCCAGAAACACACTCTCCATATTCATGAACTGGCTGAGCATTTGGAAAGCGAGGACGAAGCGCAGCGAACCATCCTGAAAGGGCAGGTTGGCGGCGTCGCCGGCCACGCGGATGGGTGCGCGCGCCAGTCCCCAGCGGTCTTGCAGCGCTACGCCGTAACGGAGCGCATCGGCGGAAATATCAAGAGCGAAACCGTCCGCACCGAACTCATTGGCAAGCATGTAGCTGGTGTGGCCGACGTTGGAACCGATCTCCAGAAACGGCGACATAGGACCGATGAATTCCAGATGATTTCGGATCACCGCGCCGCGGCGTACATTTTCTTCTGCGTAGCTGGCGATGGCCCGTTCGGGCTCACCGAGCGACGCGAAATTGTGAAATTCCACCTGCGCGCGTTTGACGGAGAATGCCTGTGAGGGCTGCATCAGGTCTGCCTCATGGTGTGCCGGTGATCCATTTCCCGCCGCGCATGGTTCGTTCGGCGGTAGAGGGATTCTTGGGATCGGTGACAAGCAGCAGATCCGCATCGGCGCCTATTTGTAATTTCGCGCCACTCGCCAAGGGGATCACGTATTTTCCGGTGCCGTTCGTCTTCTCAGAGGAGGTGGGCACCGGAACGGTTTGCTGCGGTCCGATATCGATGATCTTTCCGTCCTTGATGACGATGACGGAGAACGGCGTGGGCGGGTCAAGCAGAGTTGCCCCCACGATGACCTTCACCGGCAGGTCTTTGGTAGTGCACGCAATTGTGCAAGCGGCGAGCAGGCAGGCAACAAGGATTTTCACGGGACATTTTCAGTGTAACAGCGGCGCCGCGGCTAACCGTACTCAAAGCCGCCGATGGCGTAGATTCGGGCATCCGGCAGTACGGGGGCAGGCGCGTGAAGCGACATGCGGATAAGATGGCGAACCGGGCGGAATCCGAACTCGGCGGCCAACTTCGCGGCTTCCTGATGATGCGGAAACAGGTCCCAGAAAACCGGCTCACCGGGATGGCGAGCCAGGAACCACCGCAGCAGCGTCCGGGCGCCGGCTGGCGTCGTGCTGATGCACGGCCCAAAGAAGCAGCCATTCAGACCGGGACGCCCAAGCGCGAAGGAAGAATCGCCAAGAGATGCGGCTTCCAGTTCGGCAAGGTGGCCGATGAGCACGGAGCGGTCCGCGCCGAACACGGCAGAGTCCAGCGCAGCCGGATAGACAAACGGCTGCGTAACGTTGGCACCCGTGGCAGGCGCAGGATCGCGGAGCCAGCGTTCGACGGCGCATTCTTCCAGGAAGCCGAGCGAATCGTAGAGCGGCTTACCCATGGCGCTGGCATCCAGACGGACAATTTGGTGCCCGGCATAGGCGATGGCGTGTTCCATCAAACGGCGCGCCAAACCACGCCCGCGATATTCGGGAAGCGTCAGCACCATACCGAGCCACGCGAGATCCGGTGGATAGCAAACCACCGTCGCAGTGGCGGCGAGCGTTCCTTCGAGGTCGATGCCGAAGCAACCGGACGGTTCTAAAACGAGGACGCGCGCCCAGTCGGCAGCGGTCTGGTTCCAGGAGGCGGAACGGCTGAGGCGGAGCAGCGCGGGAAGGTCGGCGGAAGTGAGAAGACGAATCGCAGCCACTGTGCGATTGTAGTTTAGAATCGATAGAGATGGGCGCGTAGCTCAGGTGGATAGAGCATCAGCCTTCTAAGCTGAGGGTCGCAGGTTCGAGTCCTGCCGCGCCTACCAGATCAAATCGCCTTTTTGTTGGGCTTGCAATCTTCCGGAAGTGCCCTTACGGATCACTTCCAGGACGTCTCGCGTAAGTAGGGCTACAATTTCTGAGCCTGTAAAACCGCGATCGCTTTGGCGATAATCTCAGCGCGTTCACCAATTTCACGGTATCCCGATTCAACATTGCTGATTACTGACCGACGATTGTTTTCGCTTAGGTCTGAGAACGTCTTCTCAGCGAGCGATTGTACGTAAGGTATCGATTGGTTAAACAATTCCAGGTGATAGCGAATTCGCAAAACGGTACGCTGAAATTCGAGTGGGCAAATAGCCAAGTCCCCCAGTTGAGTCGAAAAAAGTGGAAGCTGGTATTGCCTTAGAACCAGGCCCGAGTTAGGTCGCTGTGCATCACGATAGGCGGCAGCCTTGGAATTGTGGAGGATATCTACGCAGAACTCGACCAGCGTGTTCTGCATGACTGTCAGTTTGGGTTGCGACTCGGCGGCACGAGTCGCGAGGATCTGTTAGGGCGTCAGGGTCTTGGGCGTCGGCACGGCGGCTGGCTTGGGTTTGGATGGCATGTTGTGGGCTCCGTAGTCTTGTACACTGTGTATTTGATGTGAGCGATATATCCTGTGGCTACATCGTGTATCTTGTCAACACAATAATTACCGCGTATTGTGAATACACGGCCTCCAAGCGGGAAACGCAGGTTCTTCATATGAACATCGACACGGCGCTCCTGGAGCGAGTCGACAAGTACCGCTTCAAGAAAATGTTTGCCACTCGATCAGAGGCGATCGAGTTCCCGCTGGAAGCTGCATTGGAGCTCAATCCGGAGCGGCCGGCGGTGCCGAAGGATGCGGCGGGGTGAATCGAAATCACTTCCAGCAACTCGCCGAAGACCGCCTAAAGGACGCTCATATCCTGCTGGAGAATCGTCGCTTTGATGCTGCATACTATCTCGCTGGATACGCCGTTGAGTGCGCCCTGAAGGCATGTATTTCAAAACTAACGAAGCGATACGATTTTCCTCCCAAAGATACGAAGGACGTCTACGGCCACGACTTTGCGAAGCTCATGAAGTTTGCGGGGGTTGACCGATCTGGTACTGGCGGAAATAAATTCCGATCCACTTCTCCAAGTTTACTGGGCTCTGGTCAAGGACTGGAAAGAGATTACCAGATACGATAGGAAAGGACGGCGTGCCTCAAAAAGCGCTGCTGATTTCATTAAGGCAGTCGGCGATCCCGATCACGGAGTGCTCCAATGTATAAAAAAATATTGGTAAAGGAGTACATCGACCACGGCCGCGCGTTGCTGTATGCTTTAAGCGAGCTTGGCCCCGTCTTTCCAATCACAGAAGCCTTTTGGTATGAGTTCCAGGATCCCTTGGAATGGAGGCTTGTGATTGCGTCGCCAATCATAGATCACCTCGGGCCAATTCACGCATACACCGTTATCCAAAACATTTTTCAACGGGATAAGATTCCACTCTCATTGGACGAAATCACTTTGCTGAGTCCAAGTAGTACAGATTTCCAAGAGTTGCGCCGAATGGCTTTGGGGCCCGGTCGTATGAGAACAGGTCCAGCAATGGGGCCGGCGCACGATATTCGATTTAGCGACGCATATCTTTATACAGCTGTAGCCCCTCCGGGTAAACCTCGCCGAAGCCCGCCGCGCTAGCATCTCGCAAAAACAGGCTGAAACGGGATGAAATTCAGGGTACAGGCTGAACGCAGAACCACCCATTTAGCACGGGATGGCACGAACCAAAACAGGGGCTCTCGCAGGTTCGAGTCCTGCCGCGCCTACCAATTCCAAAAGGCCAACCGTTTGCCAATATCCGGTGTCGATCTAGATTTCCGGCGGCGAACGGGTTCGCTTGTTCCACGCAATCAGCCACCGCCGGGGAAAATCCCAAGTTGCGTGCCATCTCCTTCACGCTCACCGGCATGGGACCGGCGTGGAACACGCGCGACCCAAGGGACTTGCATTCCTCTAATCCGGAGTCTTTCCCTCGTCGCGTCCGGGCGATCTGAAATCGAACGAGAACGATCAGCAGGGATCAGCCCGTCGACGCGCAAAGTAGGCAAGACATTTGGCATAGGAGCGTCGGCGCTGGTGATGTGTGGACGACCAGGATCTCAATATAAGGATAAATCCGGGTCTAATATTCAGTAACACAATCCACTAGGGTGCCCCTAACGGACGTAGGTGACTATGCAATCTCAATTAAACGTGCCAAGCGGTCGATCCGCCGAAATCGGCTTGCCGGTAGAGCCTACTTCTGATACCGAAGAATTAACGCGGGCACGCAATTCCTCCGCCGTTACGCTTAACGATGTCATTCGTTGGCAAACTGAAAACCGAGCCTCGTCGAAGCAGCTGCGTCTGGACAAAAAGCTGGCGGTTGACCGGAGGCTGGCCAAACAAATCACCTTTGCCGAATATCAGGCTCTGAATTCCACGTCCAAAGAACAGTTGGCCGAGTGCAAGAAACGCAGCCAAATCATCTTGAGTGAACTTACACGCATGGCGGAGATTCCAGGACGATGAGCCGTAGCACATTGAGTGGCGGATCGGTGAAGTTGACCGGCACCATTCAGCGCTGCGCCTAGCGTCGCAGTCCGAACAACCCGCAAGGAAATCGAACTCCACGTTCCACCGCCAGGAAACCGCCCGAAGGCTGCCCCCTCCCCGAATCGGTTACAATCGACTTCAATCACTCTTTCAGCGGGGGTACGCATTTGACGGACGGGACGAAGGTCACTCTAAAACTGGAAGGCGTTCCCGGAACTCTCCTCTGGCCGCTCTACAACCGGGCCGCCGAGGCGCGAAGACCCAACGCGCTGCTGCACAACCCGCTCGCGGTGAAACTTGCCGACACCATCGCCTACCCATTTGAGAAACACTTCGGCCGCCCCGATGAATGCCACGTCCTGCGCGCGCTTCGTTTCGATGAACAGCTGCGCCTCTACATCAAAGATTTCCCGGACTGCACCGTGGTCGCGCTGGGCGATGGACTCGAAACGGAGTTTTGGCGCGTAGACAACGGGCGGATCAAGTGGTTGGTGGTGGATCTGCCGGAAACCATCGCCGCGCGCAGGCAGGTGCTGCCGGAAACGGATCGTCAACGCTACCTTACTTGCTCCGCGCTGGATTTCCGCTGGATGAAGGAAGTGGACCCCTCGCATGGAGTGTTTGTAACCGCGCAAGGCATCCTCATGTATTTTGAGCCCAGCGAGGTGCGCGGATTAATAGCCGAGTGCGCATCCCGGTTCGGCGGCGGGCGCATGATGTTCGATTTGATCCCGCGTTGGTTCAGTCAGAATACGCTAACCGGCTATCAAACCACTCGGAGCTACACCACGCCGCGCATGCCCTTCGGCATGGACGTAAATGAGATCCCCACCATCCAGTCGTATCATCCGAACATCCTTGAGGCGAAGGAAGTCGAATATGGCCGCGGACGGGGATTCCACTACGGCTATGCGATGCCGGTTCGCCGGTTAATTCCAGGAGTGCGGAACCGCCGCTCCTCGTTCGTCCTACTGCGCTTCGGACCGGATGCCGCGGGCGGCGTCTAGCTCTCCCCAGCCGGCCAATGCTCCCGCACCTGCGTCAGGCTGACCACTTCCTTCCAACTGGAATTGAAGCGCTCCGCAATATCCGGACGGTTGCGCAACATGGGCCCAAGCCCAAGTGTGGTGTGGGGTTCCGATGCGGGTCCGCCGCTTTCATTGAGATGCTCCTCCACGTCCTCCCAGCGATCGGTGAGTCCGCCCGGGTCCAGTAATACAATCCGCTCGCCGATGACGCCGAAATTCTTTAAGTGAGCGTCCAGCGAGAACAACCCTTTGCGCCATCCACTTTGCCGCAGGTCGAGAAAGCGTCCAAGCCAAACCTCCAACTCCGCAAATTCACCCACATCGGCCAGCTGCGTCAATCGATGGAAGAGCGTGTCGTCGACGCGCTCGGTTGCTTCCGATACCGTCAGCCAGCCCGGCCAGCCTCCGACATTGATTCGGGCGGGCGGAAAACTGACGCGTTTCGGCATCAGCCCGGTCCCCGCCAGATGGATCGCAGCAAGCCTTGTTCCCCGCAGGTCGCGGAAGCGATAGACCTTCCAGACTTCGGCGATGTGAGTGGTAAACCAAACACTGCGCGGCACCACCAGCATCACCGTCTGAATCACGATGCGCAGAAAGCGAATCAGTTTAGACGGTCGCTGCAGAAGCCGTTCCCCCAGATGTCCGGGGAAGATCCGCGCGAACTTTCTGAGCAATTTCCACAACAGAATGAGCGCTACGATTTCAGACGGGGACCGCTTCCGCTTTACCACCCAGTGCGGGGATGCATAGACGACTTTTCCGATCCCCTCGCCTAGGCGTAGCAAGCGCCCGTCAATCAGTTCGGCGGGAACATGGGCCAGCAAGTGCGGCTTTTGCGGAACGTCCTGTTTGACGGCTTGGGGCTTCATGTCGTGCCCTCTAATTGTTCTGCTTCAATGGTACTCCCGATCGGGCTGGATTGCGCCGCCGAAAGGGAGGTCTCTCTGCATGAACTCCCTGAAAGAGGAACTCCAAATTCGTTCGGCGCATGGTTGGCTGGGGCAGATGGTCGGGGCAAAGCTTCGCGATTTCCGCCTCGGTGAATTTCTTCGTCATCCCGGTTTGCACAGTGACGCGGAGATCCGGCCTGCCGTCCGCGTCCAGGTCGGGGAACTCCACTTTTTCGATGAAGGAATTGTGCAGCGCGGCTCCGGCAAAGCACGCGCCCATCGTATCTTCCACCGTCATTAACTCCGTGAAACGCTGCGGTTCGGGCAGGCTGAGATCCATGGTGTAGAGACAGCCTTCGCAGAACAAAATTTCCCGCTTGTCCGCCTTCGGAACCTTTCGGCACTTCCCGGTCAGCGCTCCTGGCCGATACCAGTTCTTGGTCCGCTTTCCTGCCCGCTGCGTAAGCAGTACGCTGCCACCGAAGTTACCGGGGTGCGCTTCGCAGCCACTCATATTGACGACAATGTTCTCTGCGGACGCCGCGGTAAAATGCCCTTCAACGATTGACTCCAGACTCCACACCAATTTGCCTGGCGTCGAGCCTGAATCGCCATTAGGACAGGCATCGCAGCCGTAGACGCCGCCGGCGGCAATTCGCGCATCGGTCACGTGGCCGGGACAGACAACCGCGAGAAGCTCTTTCGCACGGCGGGCGGGTAACTGCAGGTGGTGCGTCTGAAAGAGTCTGTCTGTATTTTCGGTGGCCGTCAGAGTGTAGGCGGCGGAGCAAAAGAGCAGAAACGTTAGGCGCATACGCTGGCTTCTCAACATAAGCATTCAACGGAGAGGCCCACAAATTGCATATTAAGAGCCGAGGAGGAAGTCGTTATGAAATATCTATTTGCCTGGATCCTTGGTATTCCCGGAGGTCTAATCGTCATCTGGTTTCTGTTCAACCATATGCATTAAGCAGTGACAAATTCGAATCAGCCTCTGCGGCAGTGGCCGGGCACGTAAAAAAGTCCTGCCGCAAGCAACAAAGTAAGACTACATGAGCTGATCGGACCGTGTTTTCCGCATTGCTTCAGTCGAGTATATTTGAAATGTTAGCTGAAGCATTGGCGACATTCACGCGACGCAAGAAGTTGGAGAACACGTACAGCTATGGCGGCGGGATCGTCACCATCCTGGCGAGCGGCAAAGACACCGCCGGAGCCTTTTCCTTGTTGGAGTCGATGCAGAAGCCGGGAAGCGAACCGCCGATGCATAGCCACCAAAACGAAGATGAGTTGTTCTATATCCTGGAAGGTGTCGTGCATTTGACGGTGGATGGCGTGGTTCATGAACTTTCACAAGGAGAAGGAAATGGTAGATTTTCGCAAGTGGTGTCGTGCATTTGACGGTGGATGGCGTGGTTCATGAACTCTCTGCGGGCGATACGATTTTTCTGCCGCGCGGGATTCCCCATACATTCCGCATCAAATCGGGTGTCGCTCGTGCCCTCACGCTAATTAGTCCGTCCGGATTCGAGAGATGGTTTCAAACCATCGGCACGCCGGCGAAGAACTTCGACCTGCCGGAACTGACGGGCCCGCCCTCCGCGGAGACATTGGAACGCATGAAGCTGTTGGCTGCGGAATCGGGTTTGCGCATCGTTGATAATCCTAGCGGCCGTTGAATCGCTATTTGTTCGACACACGGCCGGGAATTGCAAAGGCGATTATGGAGCTTCCGGCCGCCACCGCTATGTACTGTCGCCCTTGAAATAAATAGCTAACCGGGCCGCCGACAATCGGCCCGCCTGTCTGGAACTTCCAGAGTGGTTTCCCGCTTCGTCCGTCGAACGCGATGAAGTAGCCGTGCCTGTCCCCTGTGAAGAGCAGTCCACCCGCGGTGGTCAACATCCCGCCGGATGGCGCTCCCACGGTTTCAAATCGCCACTTCGTTTCACCTGTGGACGGATCCACGGCGATTACCGAGCCAACTCCGCTTGCATGCGCAATCGGCTCGGCCGTGCTCAATTGGTACCAGCGGCCTTTTACATATTGCTGCTCGCTCTTGTAGTACGTCTGGCACCCATCGCTCGAACCGAAGTAAAAGAGTCCGGTCAGCGGACTGTAGGAAGTCGGTTGCCAGTTGTGTCCACCACCCAATCCCGGACACGAAACCGTGCCTTCCTCGCTCGGGTCCTGGCCAGGCAGAAGCACCGGACGCCCAGCTTTGTCTATGCCGGACGCCCAAGTGACTTTCGTATATGGTTTAGCCGCCAGCATCTTGCCAGTGGTCCGGTCCAAAGCGTAGGCGAATCCGTTGCGATTGGCCTGTATCAGCGCCTTCACTTTTTTACCGGCAATGGTAAGATCCACCAGCACCGGGTCTTCGGTGGCATCCCAATCGTGCACGTCGTGCGGCGTGAACTGGAAGTGCCACTTCAACTGACCGGTGTCCGCATCCAGCGCCACCATACTGCAAGTGTAGAGATTGTCACCGGGCCGGACGTCGCCATTCATGTCGGGCCCGGGATTTCCAGTGCCCCAATAGATCAGGTTCAGTTCCGGATCGTAAGACCCGGTAACCCAGGTGGAACCGCCGCCGCGCTGCCAGGCATCGCTCTTCCAAGTGTCCCCGCCGGGCTCACCGGGCGCAGCCACGGTATGGAAGCGCCAGCGGCGCTTGCCTGTCTCGGCATCGTAGGAATCAATAAAGCCGCGCGTGCCGAACTCCGCGCCCGCAATACCGACAATCACCTGGTTTTTCACAACCAAGGGCGCCGCGGTAGTGCTGAAGCCCATCTTGAAATCGTCCACCGTGGTTTCCCATAACGGTTCGCCGCTTCTGGCATCCAACGCAACAAGTTTGGCTTCAATGTTTACCTTGAATAATTTGCTGCCAAGGGCGGCGAATCCGCGGTTCACCGTGCCACAGCAGCCTTGCACCCCTTTGGGGACGGGCCTTTCGTAGCGCCACACCTCTTTTCCGGTAGCCAGATCCAGCGCATACGCATGATTTGCGGAACCCGTGAAGAACATCAGGCCGTCGAACACCAGCGGCGTTGTTTCCATGGGAGCCGCGCCGGACGCCTGGAAAATCCACTGCGGAGCAAGCCGTGCGATGTTGCTGGAATCGATCTGCTTCAGCGCGCTGTAGCGCCAAGCTCCGTAGTTCTTCCCATACATCAGCCAGCTTGCCGCATCGTCCTGGGATTGGACCAGCCGCTGCGTGCTAACATCCGCGGCCACCAGGAAGATTGGAACTGCTGCTAGCGCGAAAAGTTTCATTTACCCGCCTCCGGGCGCCCTAGCGAAGTGAGGTACGCCAGCAAATCGTCCAGTTCGGCTGCGCTTAGCAGTTTGCCATAAGTGTCCGGCATCAGCGAACGGCTCTCCCGTTTTACCGATACCACGTCCGCTTTCTCAAAGGAATGAAATTCTTCCGTGGTATCCATCAACTGCGCGGTAAAGTTATCGTAGCCTCGCTCCACGCCCGTGATCTTCTTCCCGTCTTTCTGAACGACGGCGATGGTGTTGTAGCCGGGTGTGATGTCGGCGCTTGGAGCAACCACGGACTCGCGCAGATACCATGCGCTGCGGGCGCTGCCGATGCGGGAAAGATCAGGCCCCAGCCTGCCGCCTTTCGAGGCGATACGGTGGCACGCCGGGCAGCCTCCCTTGCCCCAATACAGATCGCGGCCCGCCGCGGCATTGCCGGCCACCTGAGCCGGCTGCTGTTTTGCAATGGAGCGCAGGTAGGATATCGTGTGCCAGCGATTCTCATCGTCCAGTGAATCTGCAAAGCCGGGCATCTCCGTGCCGGGACTGCCCGTGGAGATGATGCGGAACAGATCATCGTCGCTTTTTCCAGACGCGCCAAGCGTCTGCGTCAGATCTGGACCGCGCGCGCCTTGAGCGCGAATGCCGTGACACGGCGAGCAGTAGATGCGAAACACTCCGCGGCCCGTGTCCGCCGCGGCCGGATCGTTTTGTAACGGGTTTTGAGCGTTGGCGAAGGATGCCAGAAAGAACGCGAGAAGTACGGTCCTGCCGATGTGCATCACCCGCACACTATATCTCAAATCGCAGTAGGCCGAGGCGTGGCGGAATTCACTTACCGGCTGCCGGAGAAAGCTCGTAGTGATGCGGCTTCGGCTGCGCGGCGGCGTGTTGTTGCTGAATCAGGTCGCCGTCCAGCGCGTCCAACGCATCTAGCGCCGCCTGCCTATGCGCCAGGGTTGGTTCCAGGGGCACCAGCACCTGCCGCCAGCGAACGAAGCGAATGTTGTTGTGCCGAAGTGTGATCGCGTGCACTTCAGCCGCTTGTTTCATCATGGGCGTACCCGGCAAGACCGCAAGATTGATGCCATCGGAGAGCTGTTCCCTGGTAAACACCCCCAAGTCTTCCCCATCGATCTTCAAACGATAGCGCGGGGCCGCCAGTGGATTGACGCGCAGCAGTTCCTGATTGAGCGCCTGTAAGACGTCGGACGAGCGGACAGCCAGTGCGACACCAGCGTCCTTCATGTCCAGCGGCATAGGCAGCGCTCTGT
>JBBRNO010000085.1:0-27673 GCA_038230275.1 Bryobacterales bacterium | reverse complement strand
GATGGTGTTGGAAGCCAGATCCGCCGCATCCAGATGGCGCAGCAATCGGCCCACGCTGTCGTCCACGCTGGCGATGCACCGCAGATAATCCTGCATGTAGCGTTGATACTTCCACCGCACCAAATCTTTACCCTGTGGATTGGCCTTGAAGAATGCCTCATTGCGCGACCGGTACGCGGCATCCCACATGCGCTTTTGCTCGGGATTCATCCTGGTGTATTCGGGCGAGTCCAATGTGCCCCCGGACGGAACAAGCTTCAGGTCCGACATCGTCGTCATGTGCCGGCCGATCTCCATCTCCTGCTGATGGGCCGGTGTCGCACGATGTTCGTAATCGTCGAACAAATTTGGCGGTTCCGGAAATTTCACGTCCTCATACAGCTCCAGTTTCTCTGGCGCGGGCATCCAGTTGCGATGCGGCGCTTTGTGCTGGCACATCAACAAAAACGGCTTCTCGGGATCGCGCCCCGTCTTCAACCAGTCGAGCGAAAGATTGGTGATCAGATCCGTGACGTATCCCTCGCGCCGCTGCTTGCCGGCAGTGGTGAGAAAGTCGGGATTGTAGTAGTTGCCCTGACCGGGCAGCACTTCCCAATGGTCGAATCCAGTAGGGTCCGACTTCAGATGCCACTTGCCGATGATGGCCGTCTGATAGCCGGCGCTTTGCAGCAGCTTCGGCATCGTTTGCTGTGAACCATTGAAGGTCTGCCGGTTGTCCAGCAAGCCGTTCAAGTGGCTATACTTGCCTGTCAGCACCACGGCGCGGCTGGGGGCGCAGATGGAATTGGTGACCAGACAATTGTCGAATCGCATGCCTTCGCGGCCAATGCGATCAATGTTCGGCGTGTGGTTCAGGCCGCGTCCGTACGCCGAGATCGCCTGAAACGCGTGATCGTCTGAAAATACGAGCAGGATATTAGGCCGCCGACGTTGCACTGCACTTGCCGCCGCCGCAGCTCCCAACAGACCGCCCAAGAACGTACGCCTGTCCATGTTCCGCATCATATGACATAGGATCATACGACATAGGATAGAGAAGCCAGATGTTGCGGAACTCCCGAGTAATTTTGATCGCCGGATTCGGCGGCTTGCTGCTGCTGATGGCCTTCGCCGGCATCGACGCCCTGCAGTTACTCCGTGAGATTCAGCGCCGGAACGACGCTATCCGCCGCGACTTTCTGAATCGAAGTCGCCTGCTGAATCAGATCCGGTCCGATGTCTATCTCTCCGGCACATACGTCCGCGACTATATTCTGGAGCCCGACCTGCGGAACGCCACTACGCACCGCGGCAGTCTGGAAAAAACGCGTCGCGATATGGACGCCGCGCTGCAATCCTACGGCGGCATGTTGAGTGTGGAGGAACGGCAACCATACGGGACTCTGCAGAGTGGGCTAGCGGAATATTGGCGTGTGCTGGAACCCGCTTTGCAGTGGAGTGTGGAGCAGCGCCGCGGGGACGGCTTCGAATTTCTGCGGGATGAAGTGTTGCCGCGCCGAATGGCAATGTTGAGTATCGCCGACCAGATTGCCGCAGTAAACGAGCGCCAGTTGAACAGCGGCAGCACCCAGGTGGCCAGCCTGTTTACGCAGTTTCAGGTGCGCCTGGCAAGCACCGTCTTCGTCACGCTTGGATTGGGACTGGTGCTTGCCACTTTCAGCGTGCGCAAGATCCTTGGGTTGGAACGCGAATCCGTCCAGGCGCGCAGTGAATTGAAGGAACTGTCGGCGCGATTAGTGGAAGCGCAGGAAACCGAGCGGCGCTCCATCTCGCGCGAACTTCATGACGAAGTGGGCCAGTCGCTTTCGGCGGTGCTGGTTGGGCTAAGCAATCTATCCGCGGTCATTCCTGCATCAGCCAGCGCGGAACTGAAGCCGCATGTGGACGGCATCCGCAAACTGGCGGAGAGCAGCGTGGGCGTGGTTCGAAACATCACACTGCTGCTGCGCCCCAGCATGTTGGATGATTTGGGTCTGGTTCCGGCATTGCAGTGGCAGGCGCGCGAAGTTTCCAAACGCACGGGAATGCAGGTGGACGTCGCGGTGGAAGGGGTATCCGGCGACCTGCCGGAGCAGTACAAAACTTGCGTCTACCGCGTGGTTCAGGAAGCGCTGAATAACTGTGCGCGGCACGCCCGCGCAACTGCGGTCCGAATCATAATCAGGCAGGCGAAAGACCACTTGATGTTATCGATTCAAGACGACGGCCACGGCTTCCAGCCAGACCTTCACCGGGGTCTGGGACTATTGGGTATGGAGGAGCGAGTGACGCATTTGGGCGGCAGCTTCGAGCTGGATTCAGAGCCGGGCCGCGGAACGTTGATAGCCATAACCGTGCCTCTGGAGCAAGCGCCATGAAACCGATCCGCATCCTGTTAGCGGACGATCATACGGTGATGCGATCTGGTCTGCGCGTTCTTCTGGAACGGCAGCCGGGCTTCCAGGTGGTGGCCGAGGCGGGCGACGGACGACAGGCCATCGAGCTTGCCGAAACGCATTCACCGGATGTCGCCGTGATGGACATCGCTATGCCGAATCTGAACGGGATCGAAGCCACGCGGCAAATTACCGCAAAGCGGCCGGAGACCGCAGTGGTGATCCTTAGCATGCACTCCGATGAAAGTTACGTGCTACGCGCGTTGAAGTCCGGTGCGCGCGGCTACCTGTTGAAGGATTCACCCGAAGCGGATCTGATAAACGCCATCCGCGCGGTGCATGAAGGGAAAGCGTTTTTCAGTCCAGCCATCAGCAAGATGATGGTGGAGGATTACATGCGCCAACTGCAGCAGCGCGGGACCGAGGATAGCTACGAACTACTCACCGCGCGAGAGCGGGAAGTCTTGCAGCTTCTGGCTGAGGGGAAGTCAAACAAAGAGACAGCAACCATGCTGAATTTGAGCCTCTATACGGTGGAAACTCATCGCAGCAATATCCTGCAGAAATTGAATCTCCACGGGACGCCGGAGTTGATCCTCTATGCGGTGCGCAAAGGCGTCATCTCTTAACGGCTGAAGTGTATCGCAGGGCTTGGTCGATGGTTTTGAGCACGCCGCGTTCCTCCAGCGGCTTCGCGATCACGTCATGGCCGCCACACTGCACCACCTCCTGCCACAGGGAGGCATCAATGCCCGCGGAGGCCAGCAGAACGCAGGGCGAAAGTTTCGCCAGGTCGCGGACGGTTTGCCTCCAGTTCCGGTCCGGCAGATCGCGATCGCAAACGATCACGGCATAGCGTCCGCTCGCAAACAGGGGGATCGCCTGGTCCCAACTTCCCGTCGTCTCCAACTTCCAATTAAGCCTCTGCGAAGACGCAAGCCGCAATCGAGACCGGTCTCCTTCGGAGCAAAGAATCGCCAGAAGATGCACCCCTTCCTGGCCGGACGCCGCTGCGATTCGGGATCGGAGATATCTAAACAAGCCCATACTCCTTACCGCAATTCTCCCGTTTCAAATGCCAGAACAGCGCGCTGCGACTGGTAATCGTATTTCGCACTCGCGCTCACAATCTGAGCCGACGTAAGGTTCAACTGCGCCTGACTCAATTCGATGATGGAACTCAGTCCCAAATCGTAGCGGCTTTGCGATAGGTCCAATGCCAACCTGGCTTGTTCCAGTAACTGCGCGGTCAGGCCCACCCGTTCATAAGCCGTGGACGCGTTGAGGTACGCAATCTTCACATCGCGAGCAATACGGTTGGCCAAATCAATGGAGTTTTGCGCTACCGCCTTTGCGCGAAAATCCGCTTCGGTCCGGCGTGCTTTGAAAAGACCCCCGTTGAAGACCGGCACATTGATGTTCACGCCCACCGCACCGTATCTACCAGGAATCACGTCCTGCCCGGCGGGAACGAACCCAGCCGTGCCCGCCAGGGAAATGGTTGGATATTGAAGCGCCCGCTCCGCTTGCGCGAATCTCTCGGCCGCGCTTTGCTCCAGATGAATGCCCGCCAGCTCCGGCCGTTTCTGCAATGCACTTTGGATCAGCGGGTCCACTCGATCAGGCAGAAAATCGGGCATCGGCTCTTCGGTTAGCGATATCGACTTTTGCCCCGGAATTCCCATCGCGGTCAGCAATTGAACTTGCGCCGCCTGTATGTCGTTACGCGCGCCAGCCAACAGCAGCTTTGCGTCGGACAGGTTGACACTGGCGAAGCTGACATCCAACTGCGATTTCAGATTGCTCTGCGCCAATGCGGACACTTGGTCCACTACTAATTTCCGTGCGTCCACCGTCTGCTCGGCCACCTTCAAGACGGACTGAGCCCGCAACACCGCGAAATAGGCCCGGTCCGTCGCCAACAGGATTTGCGCGCGCGTCGTTTCCGTAACCTGATCCTGCGCCTGCGCACGCAACTTCGCCGACTCCACCAGATTTCCATTGCGGCCAAAATCCGTAATCAACTGCGTGATGGAAAGCCCCGTGCCCAGCCGGTTGTAGACCACCGGATTGTTCAGTCCGCCGGCAGCAAGACGGCTTCCGGAATCGGCGCCAACCCCGGTGACGCTTCCAAACAGCGTCGGCTGTGCATTCGCGCGCAGTTCCACCGGCACCTGGTAGGAAGCTGCGGCATTCAGCTTGGCTGCTCCGAACTGTGGATTGTTCTGGATGGCAAGCTTCTCCGCTTCGGCCAGGGTTAAACGTAGATCGTCCTGGGCAAAGGCGATACCAGCGCAAGCCAACAGGAGTGTGAATCTCATGCGCGTGCCTCGCGGTAGACCATAAAGTAGGCAGCAGGAACCAGGAAAACCGTAAGGACCACAGATACCGCCAACCCCCCGAGAATCGCGCGCGCCAGTGGAGCGTACGACTCGCTGCCTGCGCCAAGCTTCAGCGCCATCGGCATCAGCCCGATGATGGTTGCCAGGGACGTCATGAGCACCGGACGCAATCGTACCCGGCACGCCATTGACACCGCGGTCCGCACATCCATCCCTTCTTCGCGCAGATGCCGCGTGAATTCCACGATGAGAATACTGTTCGATACGGCAATGCCCACCAGCATCACGATGCCCATTAGCGACATCACATTCAGCGTAGTGTCTGACAGCCACAGCGTAAGCAGCACACCGCTGATGCCGGGCGGCACAGCCAGCAAAATGATGAACGGATCGACAAAGGACCGGAACTGCGCCACCAGGATTAAATAGAGCAGCACCACCGCCAGGCACAGACCCAGCGCGAAGCTTTGGAACGATGCGCGCATCCCCTGCACCATTCCCCGCAGGGTGATCTTCAGTCCCGCTGGAACCCGGGTAGCGGCGATGATGGAATCGATAGAGGTGGCAATCTTTCCCAGGTCTTCGTTCAGCGGCCGCACGTAGATATCCGTCACGCGCCGCAATTGATAGTGATCCACCTCGGTGGGCGATTTGATTCGCGTGATTCCGCTCACAGCGTCCAGGCGCGACGAAGTCAGTCCGTTCGCGGCGCGCATCGGAATCGATTTCAGGTCAATCAGATTCTTGATCTGACTCTCCGGATACTGGACAGTCAGCATATAGTCGTTGCCGGTCTTCGGGTCGATCCAAAAACTCGGTGCGATCATCTGGTTCGATGTCAACGCCGTGATCACGTTGTTAACCACCTCGCGCTGGCTCAAGCCCAGTTCGCTGGCACGCGTACGATCGACGTCCAGTTGCAGCGCCGGATAATCGATATCCTGCGGGATAAACGTGTCGGCCACTCCTGAGATCTTTCTAATTTTCGAAGCCAGCAGAAGCGCGGTTTCGTAGCTCTTCTCCATATTCGAGCCGGACACCTGTACATCAATCGGCGCGGGCAGGCCCAGGTTCAGCACCGCATCCACCAAACCGCCCGATTGAAAGTACACGCTGAGTTCGGGAAGTTCCGAAACAATCTTCGCCTTCACCCGCGCCATGTATTCGTAGCTGCCGGTAGCATGGTCTTCCTTCAAACTCACTTGCACAAACGCCGTATGCATGGCGGAGTTGCTGGTATAGATAGCCGAAAAATCAGGTGTCGCGCCAATGTTCGAAACAATCATTCCCAGATCTTCCGGCGCAACCACACTGCGAACCAGTTGCTCTACTTTGGCGACTTCGTTTTCAGTCACCGCCAGGCGCGTTCCGGTGGGTGCCTTCAAATTGATCACGAACTGTCCGGCGTCCGTTCGAGGAAAGAACGATAGCCCCAGCAGCGGATACAATCCAAGACTCACCACAAATAGAATTCCGAACACGCCCAGCGTCAAAGCGGGCCGGCGCAGCGTGCCGGCCACCAGCCGGTCGTAGAACTTGAGAAAAGATTCGAAGCGGTTGTTGAACCAAACGTTGAATCGATTGTTCAATGACCACTTCCGCCGCGGCTTGTTGATCTGCACGGGCTTTTCATCCGACGGCGTACCGTGGTGCGAAGCCTTGATGAACCGGGCGCAGAACAGAGGCACTACAGTCAGCGCTACGACATACGATGCAAAGAGCGACAGCGCGACCGCCAGCGCCAGCGCCGAAAACAGAAACTTGCTGACGCCGTACAAGAACGTCACCGGGAAGAAAACCACCACCGTGGTAAGCGTGGCCGAAAGCACGGGGAGTGCCACTTCACGGCCGCCAATCTCCGCCGCCACCTCCGGCGGTTCACCAAGTTCCAGGTGACGGTAAATGTTCTCCAGCACCACCACCGAGTTATCGATCAATCGGGAAAACGCCAGCGCCAGCCCGCCCAGCACCATGCTGTTGATCGAGTTACCTCCCAGCGAAAGTGCGATGAACGTGGCCAGCGCCGAGAGCGGAATCGAGAAGAATACAGCAACCGTAGCGCGCATGCTGCCAAGGAACACCAGAATCATCAGCGAGGTTAGAAACAGGCCGATAGCGCCTTCATGCAGCAGCGTTTCGATTGCCGTTTTCACGAAGACCGATTGATCGAAGACCACATTGCTGACCAGTTGCTTTGGCACATCGGTCAGCCCCTTCACCGCGCCTTTAATGCCATCCACCACGGCAATCGTGTTCGTATCGCCGCCCTGCTTCAGCACTGGGACATACACGGACCGCTGCCCGTCCACCCGCACAACGTTCGTCTGGATCTGGTGTGAATCCTTGGCTATTCCGATATCGCCAATGCGCACCGGAGCCGCGCCCACCGTCTTGATGGGCAGTTGATTAATCTCTGAGATATCGCGCAGTTGACTATTGGTATAGATGCTGTAATCGAGCGAGCCGATCTGCACGTCACCCGCCGGCAGAATCAGATTCGACTCGTTCACGGATCGGACCACATCCATCAAGCTCAGTTGATGCGCTTCCAACTTGTACGGATCGGCGTAGACCATGATCTGGCGGTAACGTCCGCCGAACGGCTGCGGCACCGATGCGCCGGGAACACTGGCCAATTGGTTTCGCACTTGAAACTGCGCCAGATCGCGGAGCTCCGTTTCGTTGAGCCCTTCGCCCTTGAACGTCACCAGGCACACGGGCAGGCTTGACGCATCGAACTTTAAAACGATCGGCGGCAAGGTGCCAGGCGGTAAGCGCCGCAGCTGGGCCATGGCCAGATTGGAGATTGTGGTCACCGCCGAATCCGGATTCGTGCCCGGTTGAAAGTACACCTTGATGACGCTTACGCCCGGCAGCGATCGCGATTCGATATGTTCAATGCCGCTGCCCAGCGTGAAGAACCGCTCGAAGCGGCTAGTGATATCGGTCTCAATTTGCTCCGGCGGCATGCCCGAATAGAAGGTGGCCACAACCACCACCGGAATATTCATCGCCGGGAACATATCCACCGGCATGCGCGCCATGCTGCTGATGCCCACCACGGCGATCATCAGGCAAAGCACAACAATGAAGTACGGATTCCGAATGGCGAACCGCGACATTAACGGCCCTCCTTCGAAGCCGTCATAGCGGTTAGTTTTGGCTTCACTTGCTGTCCCGCCTGCAAGCCGCCGCTGTTTCCAAGCACCACTAACTCGCCTTCCTTGAGGCCCGAGCGAACCTCCACAAAATTCGCAGTCTCAATTCCCAGCTCGACCTTCCGGATTTCCACCCGATTGTCCGCGGTCACTACTGTCACCTTCGATTCCCCGGCGGCAGCCAGTGGGATGGCCAAGGCGGCGTCCCGCCGTTCCATCGTCAAGTTCACCTCCGCGTACATACCCGGAATCAGCAACAGGCTCGCGTTCTGAACATCCACTTCGGTTTCCATTGTCCGGCTGCTGGATTGAACCTTGCCCGAAAAGCGCGCTACCTTGCCGGGAAAGTTTCGGTCCAGCGTTGGGACGCGAACCGCCACTTGCTGCCCTACATGCACCCGCGGAACGGCCGATTCCGGCACCGGCAGGATCAACCGCAACAGACTGTTTTGCGATAGCTTCACCAGCGGCATGGCTTGCGTCTGAGATGCGGTGCCTGCCTGAATCATCGACCCCGTATCCGCATAGCGCTTGGTGATCACGCCCGCAAACGGAGCCGTCACGCGCGTGTATTCGAACATGGTTTTGGTTCGGCCCTGATCCGCCTTGTTTACGTTGACCTGTTGCACGGCGGACTCCAGCGCGGACTTAGCCGAAGCCACCTGCGCCTCGGAAACCAGGTCCCTGCCGCGGGCATCGTCAATCTCCTGTTGCGCCACTAAGCCCGGCCGGTTCTTCGATACGGTGAAGATGCGCTCGTAGGCTAGATGCGTCATCTGATGCGCGGATTCCGCACGCTGCACCTCATCCTTGGCTCGCGCAACTTCGGAACCACTGCGCTCCACGGATGCTTGCGCCCTGGTGATATCGTCGCCCATCTCAGGTATTTCCAGAATCGCCAGCAACTGTCCAGTAGCGACGCGATCCCCCACATCCACGTAAATCTTCTTGACGTACCCGGCCACTTTCGCCATCACGTCGATCTCCTGGAACGGCTTGAACTCCGCCGTCAAAACCAGCGCATGCGATAGATCTTCGACGGAGACCTTGGCAACCGCAACCGTAGGCACCTCCACCGGCGCTTCCACCTTTGCGGTCTTCGTGCACGAACTGGCGGTGAGAAGTACAAGCCCCGCCGCCGAGGCAATCGCAAATCTGCGCATCAAGTCTCCCACCATCGACGTTATGGCAGCGGAGACTCCGGACGTCATCCCAAGGAGTGGGTATTTGTTTGGGAATCGAACAGTAGGGTTAGTGAGTCACGGCCCCGTTGTCTACGGGGTGGATAAACGTTTGGCAACATCGGGTCCTAGAAGCTGGTAGTGGCGAATATTCCAGGAATAGATAACTTCAGCCCCGCTTTTCAGAGCGCAATAGGCAAGGAGCGCATCGTATATTGTGCCGCCCACCACGCCCAAAGCGGAGTTCGCTTCCATGCAGTGAAAGTACTCTTCCTCAGTCAGCGCGATAATGGTTAACCGCTCGCGAAGGGTTGCCACGAACAACATCGCCTGCTCACTGCTAATTCGATGCCTTCCCGGCATTCGAGTAAGAGAAGCATAAACCTCAGCTAGACTATGAGCGCCGCAAGCGGCCTGTTTCTTCTTGTAGCGTTTGAATGCAGCGATGCTGGAATCGTGCCGTTCGTGATCCCCATAAAACACCGGCACCAGGACCGATGTATCGAAAAACGCCTTCACCGCACCTTCGCAATATGGTGTAGATCCCGTTCTGACCGAAGATCGTCCAGGAGTGAGTCAGTCAACTCTGCCGGAATGCGCTTGCCGGTTCTGAAAACCCAAATGCCATCTTCTTTCCGCAACGGTGCGGATCCTCGCACCGGGCGCAGCACGATCTGGTCGCCGGCGCTTTCCAGGTAAAGGGAATCCCCCGGCCCCAAGTGCAACTTTTCACGCAACGGTTTGGGAATGACAACCCGGCCACCTTTATCGAGAACAACTTCCCTGATCATAATGGCATCATGCCATGGGTGGAACCTCGCGTCAAACCCATTCTGGCAGGGAACGTTGACCGGGAATTACTTCGTTGGCCTACTTCGGGCACGGCGGACCGGCAAACTAATGCTTCTCTCAGGCCCGGTTTAATGGCCGTAGACAAAACGGGAAATCTTTACATCGCGGAATCTAACAACAACGCAATTCGCTTACTTCAGCCGGTTCCCTCGTTTCTCGCCATCACGGGCGTTACGAATTCGGCGAGCAACCCCCAGGATCTGTCTCGCCCGGTGAAATTATCGTCTTGTCCGGTTCCAGACTCGGCCCCGCACAACTGACGCTTTTCCACGTTAACAATGCCGGACTGGCCGATACTCAACTCGCTGGCACGAGTGTGTCGTTCAACGGCATTCCCGCTCCACTCATTTATACTTGGCAACTCAAGTCGCGGCTATTGTCCCCTATTCAGTACGCGGTGGAACGGCGCAGGTAACTGCTGCGTATCAAGGGCAAACCACAGCCATAGTTTCCGTTCCTATTGCTTCATCGGCACCCATCATTTTCACCCTGGATTCCACCGGAAAGGGACCCGCAGCCTGTGTTAACCAAGACAGTTCAATCAACACAGCAGCAACCCCTGCGAACGTCGGAGACGTCATATCGTGTTTCGCGGCTGGTGAAGGCCCGGCCACTCCTGTTGGTCTAGATGGAAACCCTGCTGCGGTTCCATTGCCTCAACCGATTTTACCCGTCAGCGTTACCATCGGCGGCCAAATGGTGAAGCCGCAGTATGCGGGCGGCGCTCCAGGCTTGGTAGCTGGGGTGATTCAAGTCAACCTCCCGATTTTATCCGGGTTCAGAGCGGGAATGCGGTCCCGGTCGTGTTAAAAGTAGGCAACGCTTCCAGTCAGGCCGGAGTTACCATCGCCATTCGCTAAAGAATTCTGCGTTTTCGGCAGTCCCCTAGCGGGATTCGTTCGGGGTTTTGAAAAATCCAAAATCATCATGAGCCGCAGATAAACGCCGATGCATGCCGATAGTTTTTAAGTAGCATGCCAATAACCTAACAACATACGTTGATCGAGATCGAAAAGTTCCTTGCCGGGGAAGGGGGCGCCTACGACTGGGACGATTTCACTACACTCTCAATCGATGATCCTGAGCTCGACGCGTTGCTAATCGTATGTGCGGGGTTGCCTCGACTGTATCCGCCCTCCGCCGGCCAGTATTGCAACGACGAAGGCCTGGATATGCTCCGGCAAATAGTTTGCAGATTACTACAGGAAATTAAGAACAGCGACCAATAGCGTAAGCAGCAAGCAGGAAATGCTGACGATGACCGCCACCAGCGGCAGTCTGACTCATACGGCCACTGTTTCGCACGGCCCGCTCTTATGAAGCGGAACAGATCGACCAAAGATGATCGACCAATGGGATATAACTTGCATCATTGGCGCCGGCGTAGCGTTCGGCCAGTTCCACTGGCTTGCTCTCCGAAATAGGCGAAGTGCTCCAGCAAATCAAGTCGCGCCCGTGGCCGTTGCGTAACTAACGTGATCATTTCTTGGAAGAACTTCGCTTGCGGGATTCCAGTTTGGCGGGAGCCTCTTGCTTGATATCACTCCAGAATGCGGCGTCCACCGGAATCGAATCACCGGAATTCAACCGTTCCAATAGCAACGTATCGAGCTTTTCCTTGGCTCTGGCGGTTCCTGCTACGCCTAATGGTGGCCCTTCGTCTTAATCACAACCGGCGTGCCCTGGAAGCCAAACGTTTCCCGCAGGCGGTTCACCAGGAATCGTTCCGCGGAAAAGTGCAGCGCATTCGGCCTGTCCGTAAACAGCACGAACGTTGGCGGACGCAATCCAGCCTGGGTAATGTAGAAAACTTTGATAGCGGGTTCGAATCGCAGCTTGGCGACAAAGCGATTTAGATCGCCCGTAGTCACCCGCTTCGATGCCGATTCAAAGCACGTCTTGATCAGCGAAAACAACTGCTTCACGCCCGTGTCATTTTTCGCCGACATGAAAATCACCGGAGCGTAGTCCAGAAATTTCAGTTCATCGCGGATCTGTTCAGTGAACTCTTTCCGGTCCTTGTCTCCCGCGGCGTCCCACTTATTCACGCAGAGAATGACAGACCGGCCTTCTTCATGCGCGTAGCCGGCCACCGTCGCGTCGTGTCCCAGCACGCCTTGCGTCGCATCAATCACCAGCAGCACCACGTGAGACATGCGGATATTGCGGCGCGCCATCACCACGCTCAACTTTTCCGTCATCTCCGTGGTCTTGCCCTTGCGCCGTATGCCCGCGGTATCGACAAACAGAAACTCGACGCCATTGTCCATCACCGTCTCATCCACTGAATCGCGCGTGGTGCCGGCCACGGGAGACACAATCGCCCGCTCCTGTCCCGCCAGCGCATTCAACAGCGTGGACTTGCCCACGTTCGGCCGCCCGATGATTGCCACCTTGATCTTCTGCGGTTTCTTCTCGTCCGTCTCTTCTTCTGCTTCGCTCAGCGGAAATTCTTCCGTCACGTGATCCAGCAGCGCTTGCAGTCCCAACTTATGCTCGGCCGAAACCGGGAACATGTTTTCAAATCCCAGCGAATAGAAATTGTTCAGCAGTTGATCGCGAACCGCGTGGTCAATCTTGTTCACCACCAGCGATACCGGCTTGCCCAGCTTTCGCAGCATCTGCGCCAGATCACGATCGATACCTGTGATCTCCGTGCGGCCGTCGATCACGAACAGAATCTGCTCCGCTGTTTCGAGCGCCACCCGCGCCTGCTTCAGAATTTCGCTGGGAATCAACTGATCGTCATTGGGAATAATTCCGCCGGTATCAATCAGTTCAAACTTGCGTTTGCGATGGTATCCCTCACCATAGATGCGGTCCCGCGTGATGCCCGGCTCATCGCCGACAATCGAGCGGCGTTGACCGGTAATAGCATTAAAAAGGGTGGATTTCCCTACGTTGGGCCTGCCTACGATGACTACTGAGGGCAGACGCTCGGACGGCGTCATAATACCAAGATACCACCCAAAGGTAGCTTTGCGGCCTCATTCCGTGCGAAAATGGCATACGTACCCTCAGAAAGGCAACCCTACCATTTTGGAAAAAAACTTGTACCGCAACCCGCTTATCCGGAATATCGCCATCATCGCGCACGTCGATCACGGCAAGACCACACTAGTTGATGCCATGCTGCGGCAAAGCGGACTCTTCCGCGAGAACGAGCAGGTCGTCGAACGCATGATGGATTCAAACGATCTTGAGCGCGAGCGGGGAATCACCATTCTTGCCAAGACCACCGGCGTCACTTATGGCGAAGTGAAAATTAACATCGTTGACACACCCGGCCACAGTGATTTCGGCGGGGAAGTGGAGCGCGCCCTCAAGATTGTGGATGGCGTGATGCTTCTGGTGGATGCCAGCGAAGGCCCCCTGCCGCAAACGCGTTACGTGTTGATGAAAGCGCTGGAAGCTAAGCTGCAACCGATTCTGGTGATCAACAAGATCGATAGGCCGGACGCCCGCGTGCAGGAAGTGCTCAACGAAGTTTACGACCTGTTCATCGATCTGGATGCGCACGAAGACCAGCTTGATTTTCCGGTCATTTACACCAACGGCAAACTCGGCATCGCCAAGATGAATCTGGAAGATGCGTCGGACAATCTCAAGCCTCTTTTCGACGCCATCATCAAGCACATTCCCGGCCCCGCAGGCGATCCGGATGCGGTTCTGCAACTGCTGGTAGCCAATCTGGACTACAGCGACTATCTGGGCCGCATCGCCATCGGCCGCGTCTTTAACGGAACCCTGCGCAACGGCGATCACGTCGGCGTTGTGAAGCTCGACGGGTCGCTGCATAAGACCAAAATCACCAAGATGTATTCGTTCGAAGGCCTGAAGCGGGTGGACGAAATCCTCGGCCGCCCAGGTGATATTCTCGCCATCGCCGGCGTGGAGGGCATCACTATTGGCGAGACGGTTACCAGTGCGGAAACCCCGCACGCGCTGCCACATATTCAGATCGATGAGCCGACCATTGCCATGCGCTTCACGGTGAACACTTCGCCATTCGCAGGCATGGAAGGGAAGTACGTCACATCGCGCAATCTTCGCGAGCGGCTGGACAAAGAGCTGCTCACCAACGTCTCCATCAGAGTGGTGGAAGACGGTGGTCCGGACGCGCATAAGGTGATGGGACGAGGGGAACTGCAACTTGCCATCCTTATCGAAATGATGCGCCGCGAGGACTTCGAATTGATGGTTGGCAAGCCGGAAATCCTCACCAAGGAAATCAACGGCAAGAAGCATGAGCCGCAGGAACTGCTGGTGATCGATTGCCCTGAGCAATTCGTAGGCGTGGTGATTGAGAAGCTAGGCACGCGCAAGGGCAAGATGAGCAAGATGGTGAACAACGGCTCCGGCCGCGTGCGTCTTGAGTTCCTGGTTCCATCGCGCGGGCTTATCGGACTGCGCAGCGAGATGCTGACCGACACCAAGGGCACCGCCATCATGAACTCGCTGTTCCACGGCTACATTGAATGGCAGGGCGATATTGAAACGCGTCCCACCGGATCGCTTGTTTCCGATCGCGCGGGCAAGGCCACCGGCTTTGCGATGTTCAATCTGCAGGAGCGCGGCGAGCTGTTTATCATGCCGGGCACGGAAGTGTATGAAGGCATGATCGTGGGCGAAAATGCCCGCACCAGCGATCTGGACGTTAATATCGTCAAGGAGAAGAAGCTCACCAACATGCGCGCTTCCTCCGCCGACGAGGCTATCCGTCTGGTGCCACCCCGGCTGTTGAATCTGGAACAAGCTATCGAATATATCCGCGACGATGAAATGGTTGAGGTCACCCCGAAGTCCATCCGGTTGCGTAAGAAGATTCTGAAAGAGAACCAGCGATAAACCGAGCCGTGCCCGCGTCCACTCGGTCATACCTTCCGGAATCGCCGCGCCGCAATAAGCTGAGCCGCCATGCGTCAGCATGCGTCTGTTCGGCTTAGGGACAACCGCATGCTGACGCATGGCGGCTCGGCCGGTTCCGGATCTGATAAAGTGATAGCTCTAGCTCACTGCAAGCAAGGATGAAGATATGAAAATCACCCACGTTCTCGCATTCGCTCTCGTTGCGGCGCTCGGTCTGTTCGCCCAAGCGCCGCCGAAGACCCATCTTAAAGTCGGCGACACCGCTCCCGATTTCACATTGCCGTCCACCCAGGGAAAGCCCGTGAAGCTCTCGGATTTTCGTGGCAAGAAGAATGTGGTGCTCGCGTTTTACCCCGCTGCCTTCACCGGCGGCTGCACCAAGGAAATGACCGCCTACGGATCGGATCTGGCGAAGTTTGAAACCGCCGATACGCAAGTTTTCGGCGTCAGCACGGACAACTCGCCCTCGCAAAAGAAGTTCGGCGAATCCGTGAGTGCCACCTTCCCGATGCTTAGCGATTTCAACAAGCGTGAAGTTTCCAAGGACTACGGCGTCCTGATTGCGGATAAAGGCATTGCCAACCGAGCCACTTTTGTGATTGATAAGGAAGGCAAGATCCAGCACATCGAAGAGGGTAGTGCGGCCGTCGATATCAGCGGCGCCATGACTGCCTGCAGCCGGCTCGCACACAAGTAGCATCATGAACCGCAGATTGTTTGTCCAGGCGGGCCTGGCGTCCGCCGCCCTTGCTCAGGTGCCGGCCCCGCCGGTGCCTGCGCCGAAGAAGGCCAGAATCACCTCGTCCGTGATGCTGTGGACGCTGAAGGGCAGCTTCGAAGAGAAACTGCAAATTGCCGCCAAGTCCGGCATTCAATCTGTTGAACTGGTATCTGAGCACATCAACTGGTCCGATGAGCAGATCCGGTCCATGAAGAAACTGGCTGGGTCGTTAGGTCTTGCCATGGACACCATCATCGCCACGCCGGATTGGAAAAGCCGTCCCGTCTCGATGGTCAATCCCGCACAGCGCGACAATTTCCTGAAGGACGTTCAGCAGTCCATCGTGTTCGCGAAGAAACTGGAAATCCCGCAAATCATTCTCATGAGTGGTGACGAGATTCCCGGCAAGTCGCACGACGAGCAATACGCCAGCCTGCTGGAAGGAACCAAGCGCGCCGGAGACCTTGCGGCGAAGGCGAATTTGACATTGATCGTCGAGCCGCTCAACGCGAAGGTCAATCACAAGGGCTTCTTCCTTACGAACTGCGTAGAAGGCTTGAAGTTGATGAAGGATGTGGACAACCCGCACGTCAAGCTGCTTTTCGACATCTACCATGAGCAAGTGCAATTGGGGAACGTGATTCAGACCCTGACCCAGGCCGTGCAGCACGTAGCTGTCTTTCACATCGCCGACAACCCCGGCCGCAACGATCCGGGCACCGGTGAAATGAACTATTCCAACATCTATAAGGCGATCCAGAAGACTGGATACAGCGGCTATATCTGCATGGAGTATCTGCCGCTCGCCGAACCGGTGGCCAGTCTGACGAAGGCCGTCGATCACATGCGATCATCCCTGCAAGCGTAGTCGAAAGGAGAAACCCATGTCCGTGTCCCGCCGTACTTTCCTGGGAGCCGTGCCGGCCGCTGCCGCCGCTCAAGTTGTTGTCGATAACACCACTCGCGCCGATCTGAAAAAACCGCAAGGCCCTATTCGCATTGCGGCCATGAGCGGGTTTACTCCAGAGGAAATCAGCAAGATTGAGAGCGCCGCGCCCGGCGTGGACGTGAAAATTCTGGAAGCGAAGACTCCAGCCGAATTCCGCAATATCCTGCGCGAAGCCGATGTAGTCTACGGCAATCTGCGCGACGCCGATCTCGATTACGCGCCGAAGGTTAAATGGATGCAGGCCGGCGGCGCTGGCATGGAAGGCATGGAAGAGGGGATGAAGAAGAGCCCCATCGTGGTTACCAACATGGCCCGCATCTTTGCGCCTGGTATCACGGAAACAGGCATGGGGCTGCTGCTCTGCCTCACGCGTGGCATCACCACGTATTACGTTCCGCAGTTCAACAAGCGGCAGATGAATCCGGTGGGAACCGTGAAGTCCGCAGATCACATTGAACTCGGCGGAAAGACCATGGCCATCGTCGGCATGGGCGGCATTGGAAGCTGGATGGCCCGCCGTGCCCACAATGGCTTCGATATGAAGGTGATTGCCACTGACGCTAAGCCGATTCCGCAGCCGGAATATGTAGCCGAACTGCACGACCCAACCTACTTCCGTGAGATGGTGAAGCGCGCGGACGTTGTGGTCAGTGCGGCTCCGCATACCAAGATCACCGAGCACATGTTCAATGAGGACGTCTTCCGCAGCATGAAGAAGACCGCCTACTTCATCGCCCTTTCGCGCGGCAAGCTTTATGACGACATGGCGCTGGTGAAAGCCCTGAAAGAGAAGTGGATCGCCGGCGCCGGCCTGGATGTATTTCCTATCGAGCCACCGCCGTCCAGCCACCCCATCTTCGACTTGCCGAATGTAGTGATGACGGCGCATACCTCTGGCTGGAGCCCCGACCGTCAAATGCGCCTGGTGGATCTATTCGCGGAAAATGTCCATCGCTATGCCACCGGACAGCCTTTGCGAAACGTGGTGGACAAGGTAGCCGGTTACTAAACCAGTCCATTCAGTTGTTGCCGGACATTAGTTTGCCGGAGGTCCGAATATCCCGCAGACCAAACGGCAGCGGTAACGGTTTGGTGGTGTCGTAGTGCTCCGGTTGACGCGCCGCCACCACCTCTATCATTTTTTGCACCAGCGGCGCAGGTAGCCATATTTTCTCGAAATAGGCTTTCTCCACCGTGTAGGTCAGTCTAGCCCCCGTCACTTGGAAGCGGATATCGATCCACACCGTCTTCCTGCCGTTCAACACTGGCCGCAGCAGCGCCGGAATAGTTCCCGGCTTCCATCTTTCGACGGCATCTAAATCCACCACCGTGAAAGTAGCGACGTAGTTATTCGGGAAAAAGCGGATCTGTGTATTGTGCAACCCCGGACGCGGCTGGCGCTTGAGGGCGGACAGCAAATATTCGTTCACTTCAGCTTCGGTGAGTTGGAACGAGGTATTTTTCCCCGCTCGCAGCCGGTCAAAGAGATCCAACACCTTCGATACCGCGGCAGACGGCGCAGCTGCGTCTCCGGCCGCAAACAGCAGCAATCCAAACAGAACAAGCACGCCACATTTTACCAATGCGAATGCGCGAAAATGAAAAGATCATGGTCAAATTATTATCCGCATTCGGATGCATCATTCTAGCCGCCGCGCCCATGCTGGCGCAGACTGCCTTAACGCCCCGCCGCCTGATTCGTGCAGTTGGGCAAGGCACCGCTTCCGGCAAGCCCGATCAGGCACAAGTGAATTTGGCAGTTGTCACGCAGGCCGCCACAGCGCAGGACGCCGCCGCGCAGAACGCCAATCAGACTACCGCCGTGCTCACGCAGCTTAAGCAATTGCTGGGCGCGAATGCCGATATCAAGACGCTCAATTATTCACTCTCCCCGGTCTACACATACCCTCGTGATGGAAGCCCGGCCACGCTCACTGGATTCACCGCCAACAATACGGTGGAAGCCACCGTCGGTGATCTCAGCCTGCCCGGCAAGATCATCGATACCGCCATCCAGGCCGGCGCCAACCGCGTGGATGGCCTGCGCTTCTCCATCAAAGACGATCAGCCTCTTCGCATTCAGGCCCTGCGGTCCGCCTCACTCCAGGCCCGCTCACACGCCGAAGCAATCGCATTGGGACTCGGTGTCCGTTTGGGTACGGTGATTGGCGCCGCTGAAGGCTATTCCGCGGGAATCGTAGTGGCCGACCGATCCGCGCTTGCCACCGCGGCGCCCACGCCTGTGCAGCCCGGAAGCATTGACGTTACCGCCACCGTTACGCTGGAAATCGAAATTGCGCAATAAGCCCCCGGACATCATGAAGATTGAAACTCGCGCGGTCCATGCCGGCCGCCACATCGATCCGTCGACTGGCGCCGTTACCGCCCCCATCCATCTCTCCACCACATTCGAGCGTGGCGCCGACGGCGAGTACCCGCGCGGGTTCAGCTATTCGCGCGAGGATAACCCGAACCGGCGCTCTCTGGAACAATGCCTCGCGTCTTTGGAAGGTGGGAAGGAGGCGCTGGCATTCTCGTCCGGCCTGGCCGTGGTTACCGCGGTGGTGCAAGGCCTGGAACCGGGCGACCATATTCTCGCGCCCGACGACGTTTACTGGGGCTTGCGAAAAGTGATCGGTGAAGTGTTCGCCAAAGCGGGCCTGGAAACCACCTATCTGGATATGACCGATGTGCCGGGCGTACGCGCGGCCATCCGTCCCGACACCCGCTTGCTCTGGTTGGAAACGCCTTCGAATCCGCTGCTCAAAATCACGAACCTGGCAGCTCTGGGAGACATCGCGCGGAAAGCCAATGTTGTGACGGTATGCGATAGCACGTTCGCCAGCCCCATCCTGCAGCGGCCGCTAGAGTGGAACATCGACATGGTGATGCACTCCACCACCAAGTACATCAGCGGTCACAGCGATGTCATAGGCGGCGCTTTGATCACAAAGTTCGACAACTACCTGTTTGAGCGCGCGCGAAAGGCCCAGAGGTACGGCGGCAGTGTTCCATCGCCGTTCGATTGCTGGCTGACGCTGCGCGGCATTGAGACGCTGCCCTGCCGCGTCCGTACGCAGTGCGAGAGCGCCATGAAGATCGCGGCGTTTCTGGAACGGCACCCATCTGTCGAAGCGGTCCACTACCCCGGCTTGCCTACCCACCCCGGGCACGCGTTGGCAGCGCAACAGATGTCGGCCTTCGGCGGAATGCTATCGGTCCGGGTTCACGGCGGGCTGGAGAAAGCGATGGCCGTGGCGGCACGGACGCAGCTCTTCATCCGTGCCACCAGTCTGGGCGGTGCGCATAGCCTGATTGAGCATCGTGCATCGGTGGAAGGCCCGCAATCCCGCACGCCGCAAAACCTTCTCCGCATATCCATCGGCCTTGAAAACCCCGAGGATCTGATCGCGGATCTGGAACAGGCGTTGTGCGCGGATAATTAGAAATCCCGCGCTACTCCACCTCACGTAAATATACCGATTCAAAAATTACGTGGTAGTTATAGAGGCGCTGGGCTTCGGCAACGATCGCTGGATCCGGCTCCGCAGCCAGAACTGCCTTCTGATCGTTCGATGCCATCATCGCAAGAAAAAGGTCTTGCGCTTTTCGCCACTTCTCGGGTGTCATGCCTTAACTAGATAAGCGTTAACGACGCCTATCCGCGGCCAAAAATCTGGACCGGTCCTACCTGCTAAACCCTGCGCTTGCTGAAAAGAGCAACCGCCACCAGACCCGCTCCGCAAAGCGCGAGCGACGCCGGCTCCGGTGTGGCTGACGAGGCGGCATTCGGTTCGCCGTAAATGAAATCGTCCAGGACGACGACATCGGATGGGAACTCCACCGCGTTCGGATTTTCGTTCGGCCCAATCGCCTGGTTGCCCAGCGTGAAGCGCACGCGGGCAATTCCCGGATCGTTTACATTCCCAAGCGTCGCCCCAAGAAACGACAGGCCGCCGTTCTGCACCGGCGCGAAGAACTGGCCCAGCGAGTTGCTCTGCGCATCGAAGAATTCCAGCGATGTCAGGTTCAGCAGATCCACGTCCACAAAAACCGCGCCGAAGCCTCTGGTCGTGGCCGGAGTGTTTGATCCCGGAACGAAGAAGTTCACGTCATAAATGTTGCTGCCCAGGGATGTGAAGAGCTTGGTCGCGCTGAAGGTTTGAAATTCGGACGGATAGTTCGGATTCAGATTGCCGAACCGGGCTTCATTCACACCGGCAGTTGCCGCATCGTCCGCGCCGCTTACCTGGAATCCGCTGCCGCCGGAAAATTCGGCGCCGCGGGGTGAATTTGAGTTGAAGAAGTTTGCCGGAAGGTTATTCGGCGCCGAGAGTGCCGCCGGAACACCGTCCCAGTTGATCTCGCGGCGGCCGCTGCCGAACGAACCGGCGACGTTGGGATTCAACGCACCCAGGCCGGTGCGAAACTGGTCCACTGTTGTTTGAATAGCCGCCGGGTTCAACCCCGCAATCGATACCACATTCAGCGGGGCTGCTAAAGAAGGAACTACGCCTGCAATCGCAAACGCAATAGATAATTGAATTCTCATGTTTGCAGAATACTGCGGCTGTCTTTACAAGTCGTCAATATCCAGTAAATTACTTGTAAACAAATTCTCGGCGGCTGGAACCTCGATTTACTTATGTTTCTTTTTGGCCGGCTTCTTCGTTGGAGGCGCTGCAGCAGGAACGGCGTGGCCGGTCTTGTCGTCGGTCTTAAACGATTGCGATTGGAAGGCCATGAAGAACGCGCGCCATTTGCCGGTTGGGTATTGGAACATCAGGCAGCCGTCGTGGAAGATGCCGTCGTCCTTGGCATGCCCCTTGTCGTTCCCCTGGTTCATATGGATATCGTGGACGCCGTTGCCGGGCAGGAACTGGAAATATTTGTCCTTCTTCGGCTCCGGTCCCCACCTGGCGCCGAACGCGTACACAAGCGAACCCTCCTGGTCCACGGCCGCAACCACCGCGTCTTCCATGGTGTCTTTCAGATCGTTATCCGCGCCCGGCGCATCGCCTGGAACTACTTTGAACTTGTCGATCTTGACAATCCCGCCGCGCACGAAATCCTGCGCAATCCCGCCTGGCTTGCTCACCAGCTTCTTGAATCCGGCAGGCAAAGCGGTCAGATCCGTCGTAAGTTGCACCGGAAGAGAGGTAACGCTCTGGAAGAGCAAATCCGGGGGTTTCAGGCTTGACTGCACGTTGACGGCAATTCGATATATTGTCTTGCCCGCCGAAACCAGAATCTGATAGTGATCGTCATCCGCGTCGCGGAGGTGTCCGGTGACTGTGCCTTTCAGAACGCCGTATAGTAGGGGTTTACTTGCCATTTAGATCCTCAATGGAGAATGCGTGAACGGCGGAGAAATCAGGACACGAGACCTTTCCTTACGACACACGTTAGCCACCTTGGCCTACCGCGCGGCGAAGGTGCTCCGCGAGACCCCGGAGGATTTCAGTGGCTTCCGTGCTGGGCAGGCCTCCCGCTCTGCCGGAGAAGTTCTGGCCCATTTATGCGATCTGTTCGATTGGGCTCTCTCGCTGGCGCAAGGCAAGCAAAAGTGGCAGGATTCAAAGCCTGGTCCTTGGACCGCGGACACCGCACGGTTCTTCGCCGCGCTTACGGCGTTTGACGATTACCTGGCATCGGAGGAACCGCTGCATAGCCCGGCCGAAAACCTGTTTCAGGGAGCCGTTGCCGATGCCTTTACACACGTCGGTCAGATTGCGCTAATGCGGCGGCTGGCAGGCGCCGCGGTGCGTCCTGAAAACTATGGCGTGGCCAAAATTGAAACGGGACGCACCGGCGCCGATCAAAACGCACCCAAGAAAGAGTTCGACTAAATGTCGCCCCGCAAGATCTCTAGCGCCGCCGCATGTTTCGCTGCGATCTCCGGGGAGCGTTCCAACGCGTCGGAGTAGCGCCGCGCGAAGCCTTCGCCATTTTCGTGGGGTGTCAACAGCTCCCGTGTCTGTTGCAAAACCCGGTTTGCATCGGCTATAACCACGCCACTCTTCGCGTCGCTGACCAGGTCGATTTGCACGATCAAACCCGACATCGCCTGCAGCCAGGTGAACCACTCGTCGTGAATTACCAACTGCAGAAATGCACCCGGAGATGGGATGCGCCCATGTACAGCCTCATAAGCCGCGCGTTCGGAATCCAGCAACGCCTTATGCAAATCAAGCAACGCGGAATGCAGCGCAACCAGCCTGTCCTTAGCCGGGTTCATACCGCCTCCCAACGGCCGCTCTCGGCCGAGCGCGCCACGGCTTCAATCACCAGCATGTTTGCTACGGAATCCTCCAGCGGCGTCGGCACCGGGCCGTCCCCTCGGATCGCACGGGAGAACTGATCGCCCTGCAGCGTATATTGATCGCAAATCGGGAATTCCTCCGTTCGCTTTCCGCCACCGAACAGGTCCACGCCCGTATCCACAAACAGCCGCGTCACCCGGTCCGGTGGCGCATTGAACGGGATCTCCATCTCAATCCGCCCGCGCGTTCCCAGTATCTGAAACGTCTGGTACGGAACGGCCTGCGTGCTGCACGTAAACACCGATTGCCCCGACGGAAAATGCAGCACCGCGGAAGTCAGCCGGTCCGTACCCATTTCCGGGTCCAGCTCCATTACGCCCGCCACACGCCGCGGCTCTTCGCCGAATAGAAACCGCGCCATCGTGATGGGATAGCAGCCAATGTCCATCAGTCCGCCGCCACCGATCTTTGGATCGTTGCGGATATTCTTCGGATCGCGATTGAAGTAGCTGAACGCGCCCAGCATCGTTCGCAGTTCCCCAATCTCGCCTGACCCGATGATCTCCCGCGCCCGCAGCCATTGTGGATGGCAATGCACCATGAACGCCTCGCCAATCTGAACGCCGGTGCGGTCCCGCGCTGCCATCAACTGCCGCGCCTCGGCTACCGACAGTCCGATCGGCTTCTCGCAAAGCACGTGCTTCCCTGCCTCGGCCGCTTTGATCGACCACGGAACATGCAGATGATTCGGCAGCGGATTGTAAATCGCGTCGATCCGCGGATCGGCCAGTAGTTCCTCGTAAGAACCGTACGCCCTGGCAATGCCCAGTGGTCCGGCGGCCGTCTGGGCTTTGTCCAAATCCCGCGAGGCGATGGCGGTCACTTCGGTTACTTCGCTACGCTGCATGGCGGGGATCACTTTTCGAACGGCGATGCCCGCAACTCCCAGTACGCCCCAACGAACTTTTTCAGTCATAGTCGTCAATGAAGAAACTCCCCGACAGCTTTCATAAATAAGCCAGGCTGATCTACAAACGTCATGTGGCCGCTCTGCGGAAAGATCACCAGTTTCGATCCTTTGATCTTGCTCTGCATGTCGCGCGCCAGCGAAGGCTCGCACTCATCGTGATCGCCCACCGTGATGAGAGTCGGAATGTGGATCGAAGCAAGCTTATCCGCATACTCAACAGAACTCAGATTCCCGTCGATCACAAACTCACCATGCGAGCCCCACATCGCGCGATACAGGTCCCACGACATAACGCCGTTCGCAACCGGATCGTAGTTCGCATCGGGCCGCTTCTGATAAAGATAAGGGAAGTAACCCTCGCCCCAGGCGGCAATCATGTAACTATCGGGGTAGCGATTCTGCTGATAGCCTTTGCCCTTTCCGAACAGCCCTGCTTTTTCCTGTTCCTGAATCTGCTGCCGCAAAGCGGCCGGCATGGCGGCAAGCTGCTTCTGGAACACTGCGTTCATCTTCCTGGTGCTGTGAAATGTGCTGCAAAGCACCAGATGAGTCAGGTGCTGTTGGTACTTCAATGCATAGGCCTGCGCCAGTACTCCGCCATAGGAATGTCCAAGCAGCGCCACCTTTCCTAAACCCAGGCCCGTGCGAACCGCTTCCACATCCTCCACCATCGCCTCCACCGTATAGCCTGCGGGGTTCTCCAGCTTTTCCGATTTGCCAGACCCTCGCTCATCAAGGAAGATCAGCCGGTTCCGGCGTGCCAGTGCGATCAGGTGCGGCAGGAAATAATCGTGCGAGGCGCCCGGCCCGCCATGCACGATCAAGAGCGGCGGACCCTGCCCGAAGGCCTTGTAGTAGAGCAGCACTCCATTCGCATCCACGTAGCCCTCTTCAATTGGATAGGGGGCAGAGATGGCGAATGGGGCTGTAAGAACAGTCAGCAGAAACAGAAGAATCCACATGATCTCCCAGTCTACTTGCTTACGGGATGTCACCGCGCTACAGTGATGGCCTGGGAGGGTTCATGGCTTTCTGTCCAAGTTGCGGTGCATCCGTTGAAGGTAGATTCTGTGCCAAGTGTGGAACCGCGGTGGGAGCCGCGCCGCCACCCGGTCCCCCGCCTGGGTATCAACAGCCGGGCCCAGACCCTGGGTATCAGCAGCCTGGGGCGCAACAATACGCGGCGCCAAATACCGGCGGCATGGCCGACAACCTTGCGGGCGCTCTATGCTATGTCCTCGGGCTGATCACCGGCGTGTTGTTCCTGGTGCTGGCTCCGTACAATCAGAGCAAGTTCGTGCGCTTCCACGCATTCCAGTCCATCTTCTTTCATGTGGCTTGGATCGCATTTTGGATAGGCCTGACCATCATCGGTATCGCGATGCCGTTTGCTCTTCATATCCTGATCAGCCTGCTCTCTATATTGATTGGCCTTGGCGGATTCGCCTGCTGGTTGTTGCTGATGTTCAAGGCGTACAACAACGAGCGCTTCAAGCTGCCGATCATCGGTGACCTGGCCGAAAAACAGTCGTAATCAGAGGGCCGCGGCATACGTCTTATGCAGTTGCGGCTCATTTTCACTTGTCTTATGACGGCGGCCTTGGCATGCGCCCAAGGTCCGCGCATCGGAACTCTTGATTTCTACGGACTTCGTAAAGTTCCGGAATCGAAAGTCCGCAAAGCCCTCGCTGTGTCTGAAGGCGGGGCGTTGCCGTCTTCAAAAGGTGAAGTGGAAGAGCGGATTGAGAAGGTGCCCGGCGTGGTGCAAGCGCACCTGGAAGCTGCTTGCTGCGACGACGCCGGAAAGGCGATTCTCTATATCGGTATTGAGGAAAAAGGCGCCGCCCACTATAACTACCGCCCGCCGCCCACCGGCGACGCTGTACTGCCGGCGGAGATTGTTCCCGTATACGCCCGGTTCCTGGCTGCCGTAGCAATTGCCAGCCGCGGCGGCCACGTCGCGGAAGATCTCACCCAGGGCCACTCACTGATGTCAGATCCCGATGTGCGGGATTTACAACTGCACTTCGTGGGCTTGGCAACCAAGTACACCGAAGAGCTGCGTAAGGTACTCCGCACCGGCGTGAACGAGGAACAGCGAGCCATTGCGGCGTATGTGATTGGCTACGCGCCAAAGAAAGAATTGGTGTCCGCCGATTTGCAATACGCTCTACAGGACCCGGACGACACGGTTCGCAACAATGCCATGCGCAGTCTGGCGGCGTTCGCAGTCCTGCAACGCAAGCAGCCCGATTCGGAGATCAAGATCTCGGCAACCTGGTTCATTGAGATGCTCAACTCCATCATCTGGGGCGACCGGAACAATGCCGCGGTGGCGCTGGTAACCCTGACTGACACACGCGATGAAAAGGTGCTGGATCAACTGCGGGAGCGTGCCATGCCTGCTTTGGCGGAGATGGCGGCGTGGAAGCACTTGCCCCACGCGCTGCCCGCTTATATCCTGCTTGGCCGCGCCGGCGGCATGAAGGAAGAAGAGCTGCAAGAGGCCTGGAGCAAGGGCCAGCGAATCGCGGTGATCAAGAAGCTAACGGGCGCCAAGTGATTTGAGGTGGGCGATCAACTCGTCCGGATCGTCGGTGATAATGGCATCCACTTTGGAATCGATCAGCATGTCCCAAGCCTTCGCGGTGTTGGCAGTCCATGGCACCACCTGCAATCCAGCCAGATGCGCTGCCTCCACCTGCTGCTTGTTCACTAGCGTGTAGTATGGGGAAATGATCCGCGCACCGGCCTCGTGCGCAATCTCCACGAAGTCTTTCGGAGCGCCTGCGTACAACGCCGAGAGCCGAATCTCCAGCGCTAGTTTCTTCATGGCATGCAGAGTCCGGAAGTCGAACGACTGCACGATGACGCGCGATTCCAGATGATGCTTCCGTATCGCCGCCAGCATCATGCGTGCAAATTCTTCTGGCGCCGGGGTATATTCCGGCTTGTCGCGGAAGATCTTCGTCTCGATATTCAACTCGACTTTTGCAGGTGCGGCCAAAGCGAGCACTTCGTCCAGCGTCGGCATCCGCGTTCCCGGCACCGGCTGCTGCTTAGCGAATCCAGAGTTCTTCAGACCGCCGCAATCGTACTGGTGCAGTTCCTGTAGCGTGAGCTCGCGGATCACCGCATTCGGCTTTGGACCGCTGCAGATGGCAGGCAGCAGAGTGGGGTCGTGTGAGACCACCAGCACGTCATCCTTCGTCACGGAGACGTCCAGTTCCAGCACGTCCGCACCGGCCTGAATTGCATACTCAAACGCAGGCAGAGTGTTTTCCGGCCGCATGGCTCGCGCGCCGCGGTGCCCGTGAACCAAAATCTTCGGAGCCGCCTCGGTGATGCTCATAGTCAGAAAAATAGCCATTCCCCATCTTGCAATCATGCTTCTTCAGGATATATTGGAATCGATTACGAACATATGAATTCCCTCACTCGCAGAGACTTCGCCAAGGCGGCCGGCATGATCACCGCTCTGAGCTACCCGCGGATCTTCGGCGCGAACGAACGCACCCAGATGGGGTACGTCGGCCTGGGCAACCGCGGCGATCAGGTTCACGACGGATTTTTGGAACACGGCGATGCGCAGACTGTCGCCGTCTGCGATCTGCGGGATGACTACCTGGACTTCGCGGCCAGGAAATCGCGCGGCACGCCGAAACGCTACAAAGATTACAGGAAGCTTTTGGAAAACAAGGACGTGGATGCCGTCATGATTGCGACGCCGGACCACTGGCACGCGCTGATGTTTGTCGACGCCTGCCATGCTGGGAAGGATGTGTACGTGGAGAAGCCCCTCAGCTTAACCGTAGCCGAGGGCCGCCGGATGGTGGAGGTGGCGGATCAAACCAAGCGCGTGGTACAGGTGGGCATTCAGCGCCGCTCGGGCAAATTCCTGCAGGAGGCGGCCGCGTTGGTACGCGCCGGCGGCATTGGCCACGTGACCGTTGCGAAAGGCTACCACGTCCAGAACGAATGGCCGAACGGAAT
>JBBRNO010000084.1:0-27899 GCA_038230275.1 Bryobacterales bacterium | reverse complement strand
CGTGGCGCAAGGGAGCTTCGGCGAATCCCTGGTTTCGTTCTTATTGCGCAGCCGGGTGCGGGTTTCCGGCTTTGAACATTTCTTCGCCAAGGGGTATCTTTCAGGAAGATCGGGTTCGCAACAGTTTTACCGCCGTGAATCCGGCATTGACGCCACCAGTCTGCTGCAGTTTCACGCTGCCAGCGCCGTATGCCAGAGTGGGTGAGCTTGCATCCTGAATACGCACGTAAGATTTCGGCACTGCGCGGGCCGATCCTCATTTTAGGCGCTAGCGGATTCATCGGGGCCAATTTGCTGCGACACATTCTGGCCATCCGCAAGGACGTGGTTGGAACGGCGTTCGCCATGCCCGCGTGGCGGCTGGACGAGGTTCCGCAAGAGAACGTCTATTACCTGGACCTGCTGGTGCCGCAGAACCTGGAAACGCTGCTGGACCAGACGGCCCCGTCCACCGTATTCGATTGCGTGGCGTATGGCGCCTATTCGTTCGAACAGGACAGCCATCGCATCTACGAAACGAACATCATGCTGAAAGTGGCTCTGCTGGACCTGCTGTGCGAGCGGGGCACGTACTGCTACATCCACGCCGGCAGTTCGTCGGAGTATGGAGTGCATGCCGACCGTCCGGCTGAGAATGCGGCGCTGGAGCCGAACAGCCAGTATTCGGTGAGTAAAGCGGCCGTCTCCGGACTGCTGCAGTTTACCGGGAAGCAGCGCGGGTTGCGGTGTGCCAACTTGCGGCTCTATTCGGTTTACGGACCGCTGGAAGAGCGTTCGCGGCTGATTCCCAGCGTGGTTGTGGAAGGCGACGCGGGCCGTTATCCCAGCTTTGTGGACCCGGATATCACGCGTGATTTCGTCTATGTGGAAGATGCCTGCGAGGCGTTTACCGAGGCGGCGCTGGCGCTGACGCCGGCGCACTATGGGGATTCGTTTAACATCGGCAGCGGACGCGCTACCTCGATTGCGGAACTGGCTGCAACCGCGCAAACGCTGTTCGCGATTCCGGCACAACCGGAGTTTGCCTCGATGCCGAAACGGAAATGGGACTTTCACGGACAATGGTGCGCTAATACTACACGCACGGCGGAGGTGCTTGGTTGGCGCGCCCGGACATCTCTGGCCGATGGACTGGCACATACGGCCGACTGGTTTCGTCAACTGCCGGACCGCAGCCGTTATGACCGTTCCGCGAAAGGCTTTGTCGAGAATCAGAACGAGAGCATTTCGGCCATCATCGCTTGTTATAAAGACGCGCAAGCGATCCCGATTATGTACGAGCGGCTGGTGAAGGTGTTTGAGAAGCTGCACGTGGACTACGAGATTATTTTCGTGAACGACGGCAGCCCCGACAACAGTCAGGACGTCATCCAGGAGATCAGCCGTCACAACCGGCGGGTGATTGGCATTACGCACAGCCGGAACTTCTCATCGCAATCCGCTTTTCGCAGCGGGCTGGAGATCTCAAAGAAGCGGGCCTGTGTATTGTTGGACGGCGATTTGCAGGATCCCCCTGAACTGATTGAGCAGTTTGTAGCCGAGTGGCGCAAGGGGTACGAGGTAGTCTACGGGCGGCGCGTTCAGCGTGAAGCGCCACTGCTGATGCAGTTTTCCTACAAGCTCTTCTATCGCCTGTTTCATCAGCTTTCGTACGTGGACATTCCGCGCGATGCCGGTGATTTCTCGCTGATCGATCGGAAAGTAGTGCGATGGATTCTCACTTGCCAGGAGCGCGATTTCTTCCTGCGCGGCGTGCGCGCGTTCGTCGGCTTCCGCCAAACCGGGGTGGATTACGTCAGGCCGGAAAGACTATTCGGCAAGAGCACGAACAATATGTGGCGGAGCTTCGGTTGGGCGAAGAAGGGAATTCTGTCGTTCAGCAACGTGCCATTGAATACGCTTACGGGACTGGGGATTCTGTCCTTTATTAGCGGTATTGTGTTGAGCGTGGGGCAAATCGCAGCAAAACTGTTGTTCCCCAGCGCCGCGCCGAGGGGTGTTACTACAGTGATCCTGCTGGTTCTGGTTCTGGGATCGGTCAACTTGCTGGCGGTGAGCATTGTCGGCGAATACATTGCCAAGATTCTGGAAGAAGTGAAGGCGCGCCCGCACTTCATCCGGCTGAACATCATCCGCAGCGGCGAGGTGCGGCAGGCCGATATGCGCAGAGGGAATAGCGGCGCATGAACCTGCGGGAGCACCTCCGCGAGCGGAACTGTCCGGTGTGTGGATCAACGGACCGCTCCACCGTTCTGCATCCGGCCAACTTCGATGAGGCGCACCTGAACGAATACGCGTTCGCCTCGCGCAAGCTTCCCGAACTGATGCACCTCAATCTGGTTCGCTGCCCTACCTGCACGCTGGTGTACGCTTCGTCAGCATTCACTCCGGATTTCCTTGCCAGTGCCTATGGCGGGGCGGCCTACGATAGCGGCGATGAAGCTTATTTCGCTGCGCGGACCTATGGCGACCATATCCCGCAGACTCCAGACCGAGGCGAGGCGCTGGAAGTAGGAACCGGCAACGGGGCATTTTTGATCGAACTGAAAAAGGCCGGCTTCGAGAATGTGTGCGGTGTGGAACCGTCACCGGCGGCGTACAACTCAGCACAACCGCAGATCCGCGAGTTCATCCGCCCGGGGATGTTTCGCGCTGAGGACTTCGCTGCCGCGAGCGTAGACCTGCTGGCCTGTTTTCAAACGATGGAGCATCTGGAAGACCCGCGCGAGCTGTGCGAGTCGACATTGCAATTGCTGAAGCCGGGCGGCGCCATCTACCTGATCACTCACGATTACGGTTCCTGGGTGACACGCCTGCTGGGCGGCAAGTCTCCTATCTTCGATGTGGAGCACCTGCAACTGTTTTCGAAATCGAGCCTGCGGTATCTGTTGGAATCGTGCGGTTATGAACGGGTGGAGATCCGTACCATTCGGAATCGATACCCGCTCTCCTATTGGTTCCGGCTGGCGCCGCTGCCGAACGCGGCCAAACGAATGCTGATTGGCGTGCTGAAGGCGACGCGCATTGGACGGATCCCGCTATCCCTCAACATCGGGAACCTGGCGGCTACGGGACACAGAAGTTATTTGCGGTAAAGGACCAGATTCGTTCCACAAAGCAACTGGCGTACGCCGGGAATGGCCTCGACGACCGGTTCGGCAAAGGCTAGCATCTTGGCTGGGCCGGTGGGGCAAAAGTACGGCACGAGGCAGAAATACTTCTGAGCTACCACAGAGAAGCCTTCCTGCTGAAACCAGCCGTTCAACTTCGGCGGCCAGTAGGATTTCTCGTCGTGCTCCTTGTGATAGGTGGAGGTTTTCTCTATCAGCTTCATCGCCGGATTGAAGCCGTTCGGCTCCAGCGCAATAATCGAGTGAAAGCGCCGCCCAAGATGTGCGATCGCCGCTTGCGGCGGTCCAGATGATGCAGCACACCCCGGATAACTGCCACTTCCACGCCGTCGTTTTCCAGATCGTAAATATTGCCGGTTTGAAACGATACCGAGCGCGCCAGGTGGGCCGGAATCCGCGTCCGGGCCACTTCCACCGCATTGGCAGCCGGTTCGATGCCACGAATGGCCGACGGACGGAATTTCTCCGCGATCTCCATGGTGAAGAAGCCGTCGCCGCAGCCAATGTCGGCAATCCGCACCGCGTTCGAAAAATTATCAGAAAGCATCTGAACCAACCCGTCGGTCTGGCGACCAGTGGCATATTCAGACGACCAGCGGGAGACCGCGGTATAGATATATCCGCCGTGCTTGTCGGTATCGGCAGTGAAGGCGGCTACGTTTCGTTTGAGCGGGCCGGTAAGATGCCTCTTATTCTCAAGAAGGTCGCTTCTTCAATTCCATGTGGGCAAAATCGCAGTCCCGAATTAGCGCCCCGTACTGGACGTGAATGCTGGCTGGACCAATTTCAAACAGTTGAATTGAAGACACCAACGTTTTGATTTGGGTGACCGAGCGGGGGTAGCGGCCGCGGTCCAGCCGGCGTATGGAACGCTGCAGCGCGGAATCACCATCTTGCAGAACCGGGTCTAAGATGTGGAGCCGTCCGCCGGATTTCAAGCAAAAATGCAGCTCTTTGAGAAGACTGATCAGCAGATCGTCTGTAAGGTGGTGAACTGTTCCGGCGAACATGATCTCGTCAAAGAAATTCTCCGCAAACGGACGCTGATGCAAATCCGCCGCCAGGAAATGCATTCTGGGGTGACCGACGAAGCGAGCCTTAGCCGTTTCGATGCAGCGAGGATCAAGATCTACCCCGTAGTAATCAAACTCTTGAAAGGCATCCGCAATGTGCCCGGTGGCGCAACCGAAATCCAGCAGCCTGCCCGAAGCCTGCAAGACGGAGCGGTACAAATTCCGCTTGAATTCGGGCGCGCCGAAGACACGTTGCACGGCATTCCAAAGATAGGGCTTTATTCCGGGCATGTGCCAGAGCGATCTAGGGTATCAATCGGCACTCCAGCACGCCCGCATTAGGGTGCACTGGCCAGCCTCAAATCTGATCGCCCTGTTCTTCGCCCAACTTCACGTTCAACTTGATATTGCGGCCGGCGCGGTAGACTGTCAGTTCGACGGAATCGCCGGGACGCTTCTTATTAATGGTCCGCGAAATGGCATCCGGACGGTCGGCCGCTCGCCCGTCAATGGCCACGATGAGGTCTCCGCCCACGCCGACCTCATTATTCCCGATGATCACTATCTGGCGCGGCCCCTTCAGACCCGCGGACGCCGCCGCGGTACCGCGCTCCACTTCCTGCACCAGCAAGCCTCCGGTGGCGGGCAACTCCAGCGCTTCGGCCAAATCTCCGGCAACGAATACGACCGACACGCCGAGCCGCGGCCGTTTGAAGTTCTTTCCGGCCTGGTAGCCTTCGAGCAGCGCTTTGGCCCGGTTAATGGGCATGGCGAAGCCGATTCCGATATTCCCGCTGGCTCCGATGATGGCGGTGTTGATGCCGATCACGTTGCCGAACGAATCGAGCAGCGGTCCGCCACTGTTGCCTGGATTGATGGCGGCGTCGGTCTGCATCATCCCTTCCAGTTCCTGATTCTTTTCGTCGCGAATGGTGCGGCCCAGGGAACTGATGATGCCAGTGGTGAGCGTCCCTTCGAGGCCAAACGGATTGCCGATGGCGAGCACTTTCTGGCCTACCTGGACGGCGTCGGAATCGCCCAAGCGCAGGACGGGCAACTTCTTCTTGGGGACGATTTGAATCAGGCCCAAGTCGTTTTGCGGATCGCGCTCCAGAATTTTCGCTTCGTAGATCTCATGGTTCGGCAGCGTCACCTGGATTTTCCCCTGGCCCTGCAAGACATGGCTATTGGTGAGGATGCGGCCGCGCTCATCGATGATGAATCCACTGCCGACGTCCTTGGTGGGATAGACCTGCATGAACCAGTCGCGGCGGTACACGGTGCTGGTGATATTCACCGTGGCCAGGCGTGCTGATTTGTAGATGTCGATATTGTTGGTCTCGTCCGGACCCAGGCTTGCCGTATGGGCCGTGTCAGGACCGGTCCACGCTTTACTAGCCGCGCTAAGAGGCCGGAAAAACTGCGCCAGCCTGCTATTCGATCGGGAGGTGGCGAAGACGAAACCACCCACAATTACCGCTGTCAACAACAAAGCTCGAAATTTCATACTTGAACGCTCCGCAGGGATTCGTAGACTTGCCGGGTCTGTTGAATCGTATTCTCCTTCGTCGACGATGTATCGATGACGAAGTCGGCGTACTTTCGTTTCTCCGCCAGCGGCATCTGGCGGCGAAGTCTGGCCTTTACTTCCTCAAGTGTCAGCCCGTCCCGATCCATTGCGCGTTGCAACTGCTGTTCTTCCGTGCAAACTGCCACAATCAGCCGGTCATATCTCTTGTAACTGCCCGTCTCTATCAATATTGCCGCTTCCGTGACTACAATTCCAGCGGGATCGTTCGCAAAGGCGGCCGCGGCGAGATCCTTCTCCATCTGATAGACGAACGGATGCACGATTTCGTTCAATACGGCCAGGCGGTCCGGAAAATCGAAGACGCGCGCGGCCAGTTTGCGGCGGTCAATCTGCCCGGAATCGTCGAGGATATCGCGCCCGAATTCGGCGATTACCGCGGGATAGGCGCCGCCGTCCGGCAGCAGTGCCTGGTGCCCCAGCAGATCCGCTTGAATGAGTGTACAGCCAAACCCGGACAGGGTTCCGCCGACGAAACTCTTGCCGCTGGCGAGCCCGCCGGTGAGGCCTACTCGAAGCAACCCAAGTGCAGTTCCGCTGCACGGACTGTGTTCACCATCAACATGGCGATGGTGAGCGGCCCGACGCCACCCGGAACCGGGGTATAGGCGCCGGCGGCTTCCATCACATCCACCGGATGCGCATCGCCGATCAGGCTGCGGGAAGGGTGCTCGCCGAAAATCGCCAACGACAGGGCCGGATCGGCGATTCGATTCATTCCTACGTCGATCACGGTTGCGCCGGGCTTGATGTAATCGCGCGTGACCATGGCTGGACGCCCGATGGCTGTGACCAGAATGTCCGCGCGGCGGCACTCCGTCACCAGATTGGTGGTGCGGGAATGGCACATGGTCACCGTGGCATTTTCGTGCAGCAACAATAACGCCATGGGCTTCCCTACAATATCGCTGCGGCCGACGACTACCGCATGCTGCCCGGCGATTGGAATTTCATACCGCTTCAGCAACTGAATCACCCCGGCCGGCGTGCAGGGCCGCGGGCCTGGCACGTTCGCTACAAGATTACCCACATTGAAGGGGTGGAAACCATCCACGTCTTTGTCAGGCCGCACGGCTACCAAAATCTGGCGGGTGTCGATCTGCGAGGGCAGAGGGGTCTGGATCAAGATACCGTCGATTTCCACTCGGGAGTTCAGGGATTCGACCAGCGCCAGTAGATCCCGCGTGGAAATATCGGCAGGCGGCGTATATTTCTCGCTGTAAATTCCCATTTCCGCACAGGCGCGTTCCTTGTTGCGGACATAAATTTCAGACGCCGGGTCGCTACCTACCAGGATGACGGCGAGCCCCGGCTGGCGGCGTTGGGTGGTCATCGCCTGCACGCGGGGCTTCCATTCCTTTAAAATTTCGTCTCGGACCCACTTGCCATCAAGGATTTGCGCCATTCCTTCGAAGGATAGCAGACCGTCTATTTCACAATGCCCTTCCCTTCCCGGATGGTTAGCAGGCGATCCAGCGGCACCTTGGTAAGAAGCTCTTTTCCACCGTTGGGCCAGCGAATTTCCAGGTCCGCGGCGGTGGCTGAACCGAGCCCAAAATGCAGCCGCGGATCGTTTGCGGAATAGAAGCTGGATTGGGCGAGTACTTCCTGAGCCTGCATCTTGCCGCCGTACCTGGCGGTGACCCGGGCCCCGATGGCGCTGCGGTTGGACTGCACGCCAATCAACTTCACTTTCAGCCAGTGATTACTCCCGGTGACGTCGTTGCGAAGCAGAGAGGGCGCCTCGTTCATATTGACGATGAGGATATCGACGTCACCGTCGTTGTCGAAATCGCCGAAGGCACAGCCACGGCTGGAATGGAGAGCGGCCACACCGGGACCGGCCTGTTCAATCAATTCTTCAAATTTGCCGCCGCCCAGGTTGCGGAAGACCGCGCGCGGGGTCTTATAGGGATAAGCAGGGACAAAGCGTTCGATTTCCGGGTACACGTTACCGGTTACTATGAACAGATCCGGATTTCCATCGTTATCCAGATCCACAATACCGGCACCCCAGCTGATGTAGCGGGTTTCGACGCCGATGCCGCTGCGGATGGTGACGTCGTCGAAAATGGCCTTGCCGTCGTTCTTATAAAGCACGCTGGTGTCGTCGGTGAAGTGAGTCTTGAAGATGTCGAGGTTGCCGTCGAGGTTGTAGTCCCCGATGCCGACACCCATGCCGGCCTGTTCCATGCCGTCTTCGTTCAAGGCCACTCCGCGTTCCAGGCCCTCTTCGGCGAAGGTGCCGTCGTGCTTGTTGCGGAAATAGAAGCTGGGCGTGGAATCGCAGGCGACGTAGAGGTCCGGCCAGCCATCATTGTCGAAATCGGCGGCTATCGCGGTCATGCCGTAGGAACCCTTCGCTTTGGAAATGCCCGAGGCGACGCTGACGTCCGTGAACGTGCCGTCGCCATTGTTGCGATAGAGCGAGTGGAAACCCGGCACCAGTCCGCGAGGCCCGCAATTGACCGGCACGCCTTTCCAGGTGCAGTTGGCGTTCTCACCGGGCTTGGGAATTTTATTGAAGTCGAACTCCAGATAATTCGACACAAACAGATCCAGATGCCCGTCGCGATTGTAGTCCAGAAAGGTGCAGCCGGCGCCCCAGCGGGTGGCTTTGTCGAGCAGGCCGGCCGGTTTGGTGACATCGGTAAACGTGCCATCGCCGTTGTTCCGGTAAAGAACGTTTTGGCCCCAATAGGTGATGTAGAGGTCCTCATTCCCATCGTTGTTGTAATCGCCTACGGTTACCGCACTGGCCCAGCCGGTGCGGCGCAATCCCGCTTTGTCGGTGACGTCAGTGAACGTGCCGTCGCGATTGTTTTTGTAGAGCCGGTTGGTGGCGCCTTCGGGATTACCTTCCAGACGAGTTCCGGAGAGCAAAAAAATGTCGAGCCAGCCGTCGTTGTCGTAATCGAAGAATGCCGCGCCGCAGCCGACGGTTTCAAGAATGTACTTTTTTTGTTCTACGCCGCCATAGATCACGGGAGAATGCAAACCGGCCTGCTGAGCAATGTCGGTGAGTTTCGAATTGAACGGTAAACCGGAGAGTTTTCCGCGCGGCTGCGGCTTCACACTGCGCGTTGCAACACCTTGCGCGAGGGCGGGCGCTGCGGAGAGCAAAGCCATCAGTTGGCGGCGCGTGAGATCCATAAAGCTTACGTTAACATTGTGCTGATGCTCATCGACTTCAATTCAAAACTGGCCGTAGTTACCGGCGGAGCTAATGGAATCGGACTCACCATCGCGCGATTGCTGAAGAGCAGCGGCGCCGAGGTTTGGGTGTTCGACGTGGAGCAGGAACGGCCGGAAGAAGTGGCCGCTTCCTTTGCGGCATTCGGAACCGCGGTGGACGTGACGGACCGGGCGTCGCTGGAGGCGGGATTTGCGCAGTCGGGACCGCCGGATATATTGATTGCGAATGCCGGCGTGGCGAGTTTTAACAACATGTCGGAGACTACGAAGGAAGAATGGGACCGCGTGATTTCGGTGAATCTTTCGGGCATGTTTCATACCGTGCAGATTGCTTCGCGGTTGATGAAGCAGCGGCGGAAGGGATCGATTGTGTTGACGGCTTCGACGAACTCGTTTGACGGCGAGGCCGATTTGATTGCTTATAACGCAAGTAAGGCTGGGGTGCTGGGGATTCTGCATACGGCGGCGAACGAATTGGGGCCGTATCAGATTCGCGTGAATGCGGTGTGCCCCGGTTTGATCCGCACGCGGATAACGGAGCCGTTTTTCCAGGACACGAAGTTGATTAAGGAGTATTTCCGGCCGATTGCGTTAGGGCGCGGAGGGAGTCCGCAGGAGGTGGCTAATGCGATGGCGTTTCTGGCTTCCGATGCCGCGTCTTATATCACCGGCACGGCATTGCTGGTGGACGGAGGGCAGTTGGCTTCGAAGTTCGGGACTTGGAATGAGGAGAATGCGGATTTCTTTGGGGACCGGTGGTGGCTGCGGTGAGTTTACTGTACAAAAACAGATCGACGGCAACCTTGAACCGTTCAGCAGCCAGCTTCGCGTGCGTCTTGCTGATGGGCCGCTTTCCGTTCACGAGGCCCGATGTGTAGAACTTGCTGATGCCCAGAAGGGAACGCAGAAGTTGGACTGGCGGGAGGGCCGGCATCGCCCAGGATTGCGGCTGCATTCACAGAATAAGGTGAACGTTGCTTTCCAACCTGGGGCACTGCCAGACGTACTCGCCAATCCGATTTACGTAGCCGCTGATGTGCTTGCCGTGAGTCCAACAGAGCCCATCGGAATATTGGGACGCCAATCTGAATCGCGGAGCGATTACGAATTCGCCTGATCGTTGAATGAAGCCGAGATGCGTGTTTCCTGCTTTGGTTTTGACTTCAACGGCCGCCAGGCGTTCGGAGAATGGGTAGGCTCGATCAAAATGGGCTTTAATGACGAACGCGCCGCTGGGGTTGATGTGTCTGCCGTCCGCACTGCTGCAAGTCCCTCTGTAAATCCGTATGTGAATTGAAAGCGCGCCGCGATAACAACGGTGCCGACAGCATCAATAAAGCCGTAACCGCTACTGAAATCGCCGACAGCAGCGAGGCCTTCCTGGAACGGGAACATCCAGGGAAGCTCGAAATGTATGGGGATCACCACCTTCCCTGTTGCGTCGATGTAGCCGCACTTACCATCCTTCTGAACCGCAGCCAATCCTCCACTGAAACGTACACCCGCTTTGTACTGCAAGGGGATCACTTCGCGACCGTCCAAGTCGATGAAACCCGCATTGCCAGCGGCATACACCAAGGCTCGTGATTCGGAAAACCAATCGGCCCAATGGTACATTCCGTTAACGACAACCCTTCCGGTGGCATCGATGTAGCCACATTTTCGCGGCGCCACAATGGCTGAGGCTCGGCCTGGGAAGAACCGCCCGGCTGAACCAAACTCGCCAGGAAATGCCGCTTCCCCAGCGTTGTTGATGTATCGCCATTTCTTTCCTACCAGAACTGGTGCGCGCCCCTCCCGGAATCCGCGGCCATCCGAGAAGCGCGGTGCAATGACTGTATTGCCGTCAACGTCCATATAACCGACTCGAGGACGAGCCTGTCCACGAGCGGAGAAAATCGGAAATAGTTTACGGTGCGGGTTTGGGCTCACTGCTGACTAAATTTTAGTGTACCGACGGCGGATAGAATTGCAGCCCCGCATGCGGGTAGTGCTTTCGGTTTCGAGTCCATAGCAGCAGGCCGTGCGTGAGAGCGGTGGCTCCGATTAGGACGTCGGCGATGTCGAGTTGATGGCTCTTGGCGAATTTCCTCATCTGTTTTCCGGCTAACCGGCCAATGGCGGCGTCGATCGCAAGACACGTTAGCGCGCCGAACAGGGCTGCCGTGATTGTCTCTTCCCTGTCTCTTGCTCCGCTCCAGACTTCCGCCAGCGTGATGGGAGAATACGCGATGATTCCGTCCGACTTGGCTAGTTCGGTCCATTGATCGAGAATGACCGCGTCGCGCCGCCGGAGCACTTCGATGACTACGTCGGAATCGAGCAGCACCCCTTTCATTCGCTAAGCCGGGACAACCGGGCGGCGCGCGTTCCCTTGCGCAAGCCGCGAACAAATTCGGTGCTGTCGCCCAGCTCCTTGCGGTCTCCCCAGGCGCCGACGGCGGACAGCAGTATTTGTGCCCGGTCTGCCTTATGATCTAGATACTTTTCCCGGAGAGTGCCTCGGATGAGATCGGAGACTGTCGAACGGCGCTGTCTCGCGATCATCTTAAGGACCGTCAACAGATCTTCGTCGAGATAGATTTGGGTTCGGGTCATGATGTACATTATACATCATCGAAGAGAGTACCCTGCCCCAGAAGCCAGTGCGGATCGAGGCGGCGCTTCACGGCCTTCATTGCCTCAATCTGCGCGGGTGAATACTGAATCGCCAGGAGATGCGCTTTCCGTTTTCCCAGGCCGTGCTCCGCGCCCACCGTGCCGCCCAGGCTGACGGCTTTGCTTGCGAAATCCACCATCAGCGTTTTCGCCCGTTCCGCCTCGGCTTCGTTTGCGGGAAGTAGATTCACGTGGACGTGCGCATCACCGATGTGTCCGAAGATTACGTACTGCCCTGGAAATTCCGTTTCCAATCTTTCGCGGTAATAGGCCATCATTGCGGTGTTTTGCGCCAACGGGACCGCGAAATCCGTTCCCATCTTTTGCAGGCCGCGCTGGCGGATGGTGTTGTTCACCGCTTCGGGAAGGCCGTGGCGGAAGCGGCGAAACCGCTCCCGCTCGCGATCGGAGGAGGCGAACCACGACTCCTCCGACATCGCTTGCGAAGTGGCCAGACGATTTTCCCAGAGGTCCATTTCGGCCTCGTCGACGATCTCCTGTTCGACCAACAAGGCTGCCCGAGCTTGCCGCGGAATACCGTCGTTCTTTTGTCGAAGCAACTCGAGGGATCCGGCGTCGAAGTATTCCAACATCCGGAGTTGGGGAATGGGACGCCATGCTTCCACTGCGGCTAAAGCATCGGCATCGCTTTGGAAGAAAACCACGCCAGCTAAGATCTCGCCCGGGGTTTTCACCAGCCGCACGGTCGCCTGGGTCACGACGCCTAGAGTTCCTTCCGACCCGATGAACAGGTCCAGCCAGTCCATGCCCGGATGCAACAAAAAGCCTGCTGAATGTTTTGTGGTTTGCGGACGTGGCAGAACTTCGGTATCGAAATCAATGGCATCGCCGCGCTGGCAGGAATGCACTGCGCCGTCCATGGTTACTACCCGCAAGGCAAGCACGTGCCGCCGTGTATCGCCGCAGCGAAAGCTGCGCGAACCGCTGGCATTGCAGGCGATGGTTCCTCCTAAAGAGGCTGCGGATTCGGTGGGATCCGGCGCGTAGAACTGCCCTGTGGGCGCCGCCGCGGCTTGCAAGTGTTTCAGCAATACACCTGCGCCGGCGATGGCTCGCCCTGGCTCAATACGAATATCGCGGAACCGTTCCATGGAGACTACCCAGCCTCCCTGGGCCACCCGGGCGCCGGTCAACCCGGTGCCGGCGCCCGCTATGGTGACTGGAATACGCTTCCCGTTCGCTTCGCGCAGAATAGACTGCAGCTCCGCCTCAGAGGCAGGAACAAAGAGTGCCTCGGCATGTCCTTTGTATCCGGAAGCGTCTTCCAGATAAGCCGGATTCACCGCTCAGACCTCAAGGATTACCGGCATAATCAAGGGCCGGCGAGAGGTTTGTTTGGTGAGATAGCGCTTCAGATCGGCGCGGATCTTTTCCTGCATCACGCCCCAATCGGTGCGCTCTTCGGCGCTGGAATTTTCCAGGGTCCGCGCCACTACCATGCGCGCTTCCTGCATCATTACCACGCTATCTTCGAGCGAAATGAAGCCGCGGGATACGATTTCGGGGAGCCCTTCGGCCTTGCCGGTCTGCTTGTTGATGGCGATGATGGGCAGCACGAAACCATCTTCGGAAAGGTGACGCCGGTCCCGGATTACCATATCCTCGACGACTTCGTCGAGAGAGCCGGAATCGATGCAAATACGGCCCACGGCCACCTTTGGACCCATGCGCGCGCCGCGAGAATCGATCTCGACGGTCTGCCCTGTTTCCAGCACAAACGCCTGTTCCATGCCGGCGTGGCTTAGGTTTCGCGCTAGCGAGGCGTGCTTGGCCATCTGCCGGTATTCGCCATGCAACGGGATGAAGTACCGCGGCCGCACCAGATTCAGAATCAGCTTCAGTTCTTCCACGCTGGCGTGGCCGGAAACGTGTACCGGCGGATTCATGGATCCGTAGACCAGATCCGCGCCGCGCTTGGCCACATGGTTCATCATCCGGTAGATGGCCTTTTCGTTGCCGGGGATGATGCGCGAACTGAGCACTACGGTGTCGCCGCGCTCCACTGATAGGCTCTTGTGTTGATCGACGGCCACGCGCGATAGTGCCGACATCGGCTCACCCTGCGTACCCGAGGCTACGACGCATACCTTACCCGGGGCCGCGGACATAATGTCCTGCGGGCGAAGCAGAATGTTGTCTGGAATGGTCAAGAGTCCAAGATTGTGGGCGATCTCGGTGACGTTGTTCATGCTGCGGCCGAGGAATGCCACTTTGCGCCCGAACTCCGCCGAAAGGTCCAGAATCTGTTGCAGGCGGTGGATGGAGGAACTGAAGCAGGAGATGACCACGCGCCGTTCGGCACGGTTGAAAATATCTTCCAGCCGCGGTCGCACCGCGCGTTCGCTTTCGGTATAGCCGGCACGGTCGACGTTGGTGGAATCGGACATCAGCAGCAGGACGCCGCGCTTGCCGTACTCGGCGAAGGTGTGCAGATCGAATAGTTCGTTGTCGGTGGGAGTGGGGTCCACCTTGAAGTCGCCGGTGTGGATCACGACGCCAAGCGGGGTGGTGATGGCCATTGCTACCGCGCTGACAATGGAGTGGGTTACGCGGATGAACTCGACGACGAATGGCCCGAGTTCAATTTTCTGCCCGGCTTTGACGCGATTCAGGATGGCAGCCTTGTCCAGGTCGTGCTCCTCCAGGCGCCTTTCGACCAGGGCGAGAGTGAAATCGGTCCCGTAGATCGGGATGTTCATCTGGGCCAGCAGGAAGGGAATTCCGCCGATGTGATCTTCGTGGCCGTGGGTCAGGAGCAGCGCCCGAACCATGGAACGGTGTTCTTCCAGATATGCAAAATCGGGAGTTACGATATCTACGCCTAGCAGTTCGGCATCGGGGAACATCATGCCGGCGTCGATGACGATAATATCGTCACCGTAGCGCAAGGCCATGGAGTTCATCCCGAACTCGCCGAGTCCCCCGAGGGGAATAATCTGGAGTTTACGGTCTGACATTAGTGCTTTCAGCGTAGCAGGTTGACAGCAGCTATCTCAATGTAAGAACAAAGCAGTAGCGGCAATGGCGATGCCGGCGACGGCGGAAACCAGGCCCACGGACGGGAACAATTTCTTCTTGGAAATGAAGTAGAGGGAACAGAGAACAAGGCCTAATTCGAGCAAACCTTCGCCGACATCGAAGCGTAAGGCGCGTCGTTCGGCCAGACCGGTTTCGGCCTCTTTCTCCTGTGCTTCCTTCTGAATCTCCTCGTCTTCATGCTTGTAGCGTGCGGACTCTTTCTTGAACTCCTCCACCAGCGCGCCACCCGATTGGGAGGAGACGCGGGCGGCGATATCGTACTGGGCGCGCTTGATGCTCTTGGCCTGGTAGAACGCCCACTTATCGTTCGCCTCGGTCTTGTAAATTACGGCATCGGTGTGCGAACGGTGGGACATGATGGTGACGGCGGCGAGAAACACCGCAATGACGGCCGCCATGACGCCAATCCGCTGTCCGAACGGATCGGATTCGTGCCCTTCGTGATGAATCTCAAGTTCCGCCATGGGTGTTCTCCTCTAGTGTTTCTTCGAACTGAGTGCTTCGACTTGCCGGGTCAGCTTTTCCAGCCTGTCGAGAAGCTGGGCGTGGCGCGATTCCTCGGTGCTTGGCGTCTTCGATTTCAACACAAAGGTGCCGCCGGGCTCAAGTACGCAGCTTTGCAACTCCGCCAGGCTGGCAAATCCCTGGCGGTGTGCCACCGAGGTGAGTTCGGAGACGCTTAACAGTTCTTTGGCCATGTTCTTGTGCAACACCTGGCCGTCTTCCATCAACAACGTGGGCGAGCCTTCAATCAATTGGTCCAGGCGCCGGTGACGGAAGAGAAAACGGACCACGAAGTAGTTCATTACCAGCAGCGAGAATGCGCCGATGAAGCCGCCCAGCAGCGAATTATCATCGCCGATAATGGCGTTTTGAACGGTGTTGGAGAGCGAGAGCAGCACCACCAGATCAAACGGGTTCAACTGCGCCAGTTCCCGTTTGCCGAAGACGCGCAGCATCACTACCAGGAAAATGTAAACCAGAATCGGGCGCAGAATCTTCTCGCCGACGGGGATCTTCAAGGTCAGCATGTCGTTCCAAATCGCTGCTGCCAGCACGGTTGCAATCATAGGTGAGACCATTTTTTCATGGAAGCGGGTAAAGCTGAATTTCAGGCATCGGAAAATGCTTTCGATTGTCCGTCAGTAGCGGCAGACCATAGGCCAGGGACACGGCTGCAATGGTGACGTCGGTATAAGATAAAGTCTGGCCCTTCTGCCGCCAGTTCCGCCGCAGTAAGCCCGCCTGTCCGGCAATCTCTCGCGTTATCGGATAGAAGTGGAGATCATCCAGGAAAGCCTTAGTTCGCAGTTCTTCACCGGCCCGCAGCCCGGCGTAGACTTCTGTGATGTTCACCGGACAACAGCCAAGGGAATGACCTTGGTCCAACAGATGTAGCAGATATGCCGTACGGCCGGATCGTCCGTACAGGTGATCGAAAATCACCGGCGAATCGAGCAGGATGGTAGCCATTAACGGTTATTACTTTTCAGCGCTGTTTCGTAACGAGGATCGGGTTCAGATCGAATTTTCTCCACGTAAGCGGCGCCGCCTTCAGCCAGTTCCGGATGATCTTCCGTTTTCCAAGCCCCCGCCGAATCCCTCAGAGATTGGCGCTGCCGATTGCGGCGGACCTCATTCCAGAGCACCTCGGCCGCGTAAGCCGATCTGGGCTTTAAGCCTGCTTGCAGGTCGAGTTCACGCGCCAATTCATCGGAAATTTTGATAGTAGTCATCGCAGCGCCATAATTGGATTCGCAGCTAGAATCCCGAACGTATTCCCTAAAGTATTCTAACATGATCACGCCGGAGGAGAAGCACACGCAAAAATGCTCACCTTTGGAGGAGGTGAGCATTCGCCATTACCCTGTATCACGAGGGTGATGTTATTGGGAGAATCAGACTCGACGGAATCGCAGCCGCCAAAATCTGTATGTGATTTGGATATTATGGCCAGCGGAACATTAAGTCAAGAGAAAATCCAGAGGGCGAAAAGCGGTTCATAAGCTGGCGAGCACAAACAACTTAGGCGGATCCTGTTTTTTCCTCAGGTCCGGCAAAAGTATGGAAAGCAACCCTAAGCAAGAGGGCATTCCAGTCCAAACCAAACAAACAAAAGAGATTTATTCCTTACCAATATGAAGCGACGTGAAGGTTTCGTGTGCACGTCCAATGCCAAACCGCGCCAAAGCGACTCGGAACCCGCCAAGGAAGAATCCAAACAGTACTGAAAGCACGATGAGTACTCCTGAGAGGACACCGATGCCAACCAACATGTCACCTGGATTACCTTGGGGTGTAGGGATTTTCTGACTCCAAGTGATCTCCGGTTCAAATCTAACCAGGGCCAGGAGGCGCTCGGCGTCGTCCGCATCCGCCGGAGAAACGATCACCGCCACTAGCGGTCCGGAGCGCTTGGCCACCACTCCGGCGATCTTCTGGAACGCGTCCAGACGCTCGCGCGCCATCTGTGGCGTGGGATAGGTGAAGATGGCGAGCTGCGATTCGCCATTTTTCGTTTTATACCGCGCCAGTTGCGCCTCGGCACCCAGATGAAAGGCTGCCAGCGAGGGCGGAATGCGCGGTTCAAACTTCTGCAAGGCCGCCGGACCGAGCACGTAGCGTTCGGAATTGGCGATCAAATGCGTGGCTGGGACATAATTTCTTAGCGCCGGCAGGGAGGACTGGTCGTATTTCGGGAGGTAGATGTAAATCTGCTTCAAATCGGCTGGTGTGGGTCGATTGCCTTGAAACGAAAGGAGATAATTGCCCATCAGAATGAGACTGCTGTTGCCGTAAGCGGCCGCGTATTCGGCCAGTTTTAGAGGGGTGGCGTCGGCCGGGCGGAGCCATTCGAAGGCGGCCAGGGCGCCGGTGGGATCTTTCAGCCGGTAGGCGGTGGCGTCCATGCGGTTGGCGCCTGACGTATAAGTGGCCTGCTCGGCGGCGTCAAAGCCATACTCGTCCCAGATGGGGCGATCGGGGACGGCGATGGGTTTCATGGCGCCGCGCGTGTAATTGCCGAACCGCTCCGGCAGCAGTTCGGCGTGGGCAGCCGAGGCTAGGAAAGCAAGGATTACGAGTTGGCGCCGCAGCATTTTTTGTACTTTTTCCCGCTCCCGCAGGGGCATGGGTCATTGCGACCCACTTTCGCAGCCGCGATCACGGGCTCCTTTGTGGTGCTGGAACCGTCGCCGCCGACAAATTGGAGCGCTGCCAGTTCCTTGTCCTTCTTCTTCTGAATATTGCGGGTGAAATCGTGAATGGAATTTTGAGCCGCTATCTGATCGGGTGTCGGTTCGCTGCCGTGGGAAGCGCCATTGGACCCGTTTTGCGGTGCGCCCAGCAAGTTCTCATCCTCGTCGTCTTCGTCTTCGATCTCCGGATACGGCAATTCCTGCCGGCCGCCCTCGTAGGGCTGCATGAAGAACAGGAAGCGGATGGTCTCGTCTTCAATGCGGTCCATCATGTCCTGGAACATGGTGAACGATTCCTTCTTGTATTCGATCAGCGGGTCCTTCTGCCCATACCCGCGCAGGCCGATGCCTTCCTTGAGGTGATCCATCGACAGCAGATTGTCTTTCCACTGATTGTCGATGACGTTCAGCATGATCATGCGCTCGGTCTCGCGCAGGATTGCCGCGCCGTCCGGGCCCAGCATGGCTTCCTTCTCGTTGTACTTGGCGACGCACTGATCGTAGATGCTGTCTTCGATTTCTTCCCGCCGCATCTCGGCCAGCTGTTTGGGTTCGATCTTCACTCCGAACTGCGTCAGCACGTCGGTCTGCAAACCGTCAAAATCGAAGGTGTGGGTTTGGGCGCCTTCCGGGCAGCGGCTATCGATAAATGCACCGACGATGCCGCGCACGATCTCCAGAATGCGATTCTTCTGCTCCATGCCTTCCAGCAACTGGCGGCGCATTCCGTAGACGGCCTGGCGTTGCTTATTCATCACGTCGTCGTATTCCAGAACGTGCTTTCTGGCGGCGAAATTCTGCGCCTCCACGGCCTTCTGTGCGGCCGCGATGCGCTTAGTGATCATCGTTGATTCGATGGGCACATTCTCTTCCATGCCCAGCCGCAGCATCAGATTCTGAATTCGTTCGCCGCCGAAGATGCGCAGCAAATCGTCCTGCAGCGAAAGATAGAAGCGCGCGCTGCCAGGATCGCCCTGGCGTCCGGAACGGCCGCGGAGCTGATTGTCGATTCGCCTGGATTCGTGCCGCTCAGTGGCAACAATGTGCAGGCCGCCGAGCGCTACCACTTCATCGTGTTCGGCGTCGGTTTGGACTTTCATCTCGTCCATCATGGCCTGCCACTCTTGCTTGGGCATTGCTTCCGGATCGAGATTGGCCTTGCGCGCCCGGTCCCGGGCGAGAAACTCCGCGTTGCCGCCGAGCAGAATATCGGTACCGCGGCCGGCCATGTTGGTGGACACGGTCACCGCGCCCTTGCGCCCCGCCTGCGCCACAATGGAGGCTTCCCGCTCGTGATTCTTGGCGTTCAAGACTTCGTGCCGCACGCCCATCTTTTTCAAAATACCGGAAAGGCGCTCGGACTTTTCCACTGAAATGGTACCGACCAGCACGGGCTGGCCCTTGGCGTGAAGCTCCTTAATTTCGATGGCCGCGTTGCGGAACTTCTCTTCTTCGGTGCGGTAGACAATGTCCTGGAATTCCTTGCGCAGCATCGCGCGGTTGGTGGGGATGGCGGTGACTTCCAGTTTGTAGATTTTGTAGAACTCAGCCGCTTCCGTTTCCGCCGTACCGGTCATGCCGGCGAGCTTCTTATACATGCGGAAATAGTTCTGAAAGGTGATGGTGGCCAGCGTCTGGTTCTCGCGCTCGATCTTCACGCCTTCCTTGGCTTCAATGGCCTGATGCAGACCATCGCTCCAGCGGCGTCCGGGCATGATGCGGCCGGTAAACTCATCCACGATGACAACCTGATCGTCCTGGACGAGGTAATCCTTATCGCGATGGAACATGACGTGCGCTTTGAGCGCCTGTTGGACGTGGTGATTCGTCTCAATGGCGGACGGATCGTAGAGATTGGGCACATCCAGCAACCGTTCGAGCTTGGCCACGCCTTCTTCGGTGAGCGCTACGGTGCGGTTCTTCTCTTCGACGGTGTAATCGCCGGTGGTGTACTTCTCACCAGGCTCTTTGCCCTCAATCACCTCTCCGCGAATGAGCTTGGGAATGATGCGATTGATCTTGTAATACTTGTCGGTGGAGTCTTCACTGGGACCGGAGATGATGAGCGGTGTTCGCGCTTCATCAATGAGGATGGAATCCACTTCGTCCACGATGGCGAAGTTGTGCGGCCGCTGCACGCAATCCTCCATACGGAACTTCATGTTGTCGCGCAGAAAGTCGAAGCCGAATTCGTTATTGGTGCCGTAGGTGATGTCCGACGCGTAGCTGGCCTTGCGTTCGGCGTCGTCCAGGTCGTGGACAATCACGCCCACGGTAAGGCCCATGAACTTATAGAGGCGGCCCATCCATTCCGAATCGCGGCGCGCCAGATAGTCGTTCACGGTAACCACGTGGACACCTTTACCGGAAAGCGCGTTCAAATATGTGGGGAGCGTGGCGACCAGGGTTTTGCCTTCTCCGGTGCGCATTTCGGCAATCTTGCCTGAGTGGAGCACGACGCCGCCGATCAACTGCACGTCGAAGTGCCTCATGCGCAGCACGCGCCAACCCGCCTCGCGAACCACTGCGTAGGCTTCCACCATGATGTCGTCGAGGGTTTCGCCGTTTGCCAGGCGCTGCTTAAACTCGCCGGTCTTCGCCGATAGTTCCGCGTCGGACAACTTCTGGATCTGCGGTTCGAGGGCGTTGATGCTGACAATGACGGGCCCCATGGCCTTTACTTCGCGGTCGTTCTTGGTGCCAAAAACCTTGGCTAGGAGCGTATCGATCATAAAAGGGCGTTCCCCATAATTTTATCAGGAGATCCGCGGTAGCAGTGAGAAATGTGGTGGCGCGGGTTTTTGCAGATCTTTGCTTAGAGATCCATGTCGTCTAGCGCTTTCTTCATCAGCGCGCGCGTTGCGGCGTCTTTCTGCTCACGGCGGTTGCCGGGCTTCTTCAACAATAGATGAACGACACCAGCGCCGCGTTCCAGTTTTTCGGCGATCTCCCAGCCTTCTTCGCCCAGCGTATTCAGGATTGAGAGCAGATCCGGATCGGAATTGGCGAGGTGACCGGATAACTCCTCCATCGTCTCTCCGCGCATTCCTTCCGCGGTCTGAGCGTCAAAATTTACGCCGGTCACGGTATTGCCAGTGAGCTCAATGCTGGCGTACTCCCACTCGCATTTGAATTGTTCCAACATAGGTTAGTTAGCTCAGCAGGGCATCGATTGCCGCTTGCGCGATAGATTCGTCCACTTCAGAGGCTGCCCCGCTGGCCGCAATTGCGCCGATCGTATGTCCGTCCACCTGAACCGGCAGACCGCCCTGATTCGGAAATGCATCCGGAAACACCAGCCACTGCAAATTTCCCGCGCTCAATTGATCGGCTGCCACTTTGGATGAACGCCGGTACAGGGCCGCGTAGCGCGCTTTTTTCTGCACAATCTGAATGGTATTGAGGCCTGCGCCATCCGCCTTTTGGAGGAAGAGCAGATTACCGCCTTCGTCGACGATGCAAATTGTCACCTGTACGCCGCGGTGTAATGCTTCGGCTTCGGCAGCCGCAGCCATTACTTTGATGGCGTCCAGGTTCAGAAACTTCTTGATTGGAAGATTCACAGATCCCATTTACTATACGCTGAGCGGTAATTGTCCGGCACGCGACTAGGGATTGAGCCTGAGTGCGGGTGTACTTCATGTCAATAGGCATGACACGACAACATGAAGCAACAGAAACCCTCTAAAAGCAAGGCGTCAATCAAAAAGCGGGCATACCGGCAGGAAGCCCGTGCGCAGCAGGCGAGTGCCAGCGCACAAGGCATTACGGATGCGACGGTGGCGCCGATCCGTTCGGTGCGCCGGCTGACGGCCATCACGTTGGATGATATTGCACGCGATTCGGGACTTACGGTACGGACCATCCTGCGGCGCTTCGGGTCCCGGGACGGGGTAATGGATGCCGCTTTTGCGCAACTGCAGCAGGAATTCGAGGCGCAGCGCCCGCCGACCCCGCCCGGCGATGTGGAAGCAGCCCTAGCCAGCTTGCTGAACCAGTACGAGCACGTCGGTGATTTGAACATTCGCGCGCTGGAAGAAGCGGACCAGTATTCGCGCCTGCATGGACTGCTGGAAGTCGGGCGGGCGTATCACCGGCAGTGGTTGGAGCACGTCTTTGGCCCACATCTGGTTGCATTGAGCTCCGCGACGCGGGAGCGGAGCATCACAGCCCTCTACGCGGCCACCGATGTTTATCTCTGGAAACTGATGCGTCGCGATTTGCGGCTGAGCAAGAACCAGACTGCCGATGTGTTCCGGCTCCTGGTAGGCGGCGTCGTCAAGCTGCAAGACTACGACTTTCTGAAAGGAGGAAAATAATATGCCAGCCATGCTTACGGAGCCATCGGGCACCATTTCGACCAACGCTAAAAATAGCCGCTTCCTGTTTACCCATTGGGAAGGAGGCGGAAACACACCACCCTTGCTTTCCCTGGTACGGAAGCTTGTCGCGCGGGGACACGCTGTCCGTGCGTTGAGCGATCCCTGTAACCGGGAAGAAGCCGAAGAGGCGGGGGCTTCGTTCGCTTCCTGGACTCGCGGATACCGTGGAGAGCTATTTGTTGAAAGACTGGGAAGTCTCCTCGCCTTGGGCCCAGATTGTGCGCTTGCGGGACCGCCTTTTCGTGGGTCCTTCGCTGGACCACGCGCAGGATTTGGTTGAGCAACTGGATGATTTTCCAGCTGAGACGGTGGTTACCAGCGAGATGCTGCTGGGCGCGATGGCGGGCGCGGAATCCGCTGAAGTGCCGTGCATAGCTGTCTCCGCAAACATTAACTTGTATCCATTGCCGGGAGTGCCGCCTTTCGGCCCCGGGTTTCAGCCAGCCAAAGGACTTCCCGGCCGTTTGCGGGACGCTTTGTTACACGGGATCATGCTCCGCGGATTCGGCAAGGGTACGGGCGCCTTCAATGCGACGCGCCGCGCGCTGGGACTGGATCCGCTGAGGCATCCGTTCGAGCAGCTGGAGCGCCTGAAGCCGCACCTGGTTTTGACCAGCTCGGCGTTCGATTTTCCGGCCGCTAGGCTTCGTTGACAATTTGGTTATCGAACACCATACTCAACGTGATGTCGCTGATGAGAGTGCTGATGCTGGCCTGGGTTGCGATGTCGAACAGCATTTTTGTTTTTGGAGTTCACGCATCACTTGATCAACGACGGTCGAATCGTGCGCGAGGCTGTTTGCACTTTGTTCCTTATGCCATCGGGCTTTTTCCTGGTGTACAGGAAATCGCAAAGACAGAGCGGTCTGGCGGCTATTTGGCCACGGCGGCAATCACCATTTGCAGGGTCTTGCCGGTGGAATCGCCCACTACTTTCGGGTCCCCCGGCTTCCAGTTGTCGCGCGAGCCATCGTAGGTGTATTTCACCGGCAGACGGGTTAGCTCCGGATCGTACTGCCCTTCGGTGCCGCCCATTTTGTAAATCACCATGTCCAGTGACGGGACCACATAGATGGCGTATCCGCCTGAGCCGCCCTTCCAAAAGGCGTCTCGTGGAACATCCGGCACCGCGCCTTGCTCGTTCACGTTGAAGTTGAAGCTATGGTTGTAGTGCGGATTGTACTTGACCACGCGGCCGCACATCTTCACGAAATCCGCCGGTACGATCTGCTGCTTCGCCCACTTGCCTTCATGCAACATCAGGTAGGCAAAGCGCAGTACGTCGGTGGAGCGAACGGCAATACTGCCGCCACCAGGTGTGTGCAGCATACGGCCTTCGGCGTCGATTCCCCCTTTCAACTTTGGCCGGTACATGGCGTACCCCCAAGTGCCAAAGCCAAGCGGACCGGTGAGCCTGAGGCGCATGTAGTCTTCCATTTCCATGCCGGTGAGGCGGTTGACGAGCATCGCGCCGAGATGGCTGGAGGAGGTGGTGTAGGAATAGCATTCACCGGGCGCGCACCACAAAGATTGATGCGTGGCGAAGGCGTCGGTGGTCGAGTAGGGGCCGTTGTCCTCGGTGGGATTTTCCCATGTCTGTTTGACGCCACGCACGTAGACCGGGTTGGTGCCGCGGATCCCGCCAGACATCGATAGCACTTGGCCGAGCGAGATCTCCGCCTTACGCGGATCGTCCAGCGGGAAGATATCGGCCGGCATGTACTTCGGCGTGAAGATCTTCTGGTCGAGGCCGTTAGGAATCAGTTCGGCTTTTTCCTTAAGCATGATGCCAACGGCTACGCTGGTGAACGCCTTGCCACAGGAAGCCAGTTCCGGTAGCGCCTCGCGATTGCCGCGGCCGAAGTAACGTTCGTAGACCAGATAGCCGTGGCGCACCACAAGCAGTCCACCGTGTTGGCTGGTTTGCTGGATGTACTCGAAGGCTTGGTCGAGCTTCATGGTATCGATACCTGTCTTGCTGCGAATCTTGGCGGAATCGGTGAGCGTTCGCCAGCCGCCCTGCGCATCGGGCGCCGGATAGTAGTCTTCAGCGCGGGCGGGGGCGAGGTGGACGAGAGACAGCAGCAGTGTGGCTGCGGCGTAACGGGTAACGGAGAGTTTATGAGAGGGCACCAGCTACATCATATAGAAAATCGGCCCGGCGCCTCAATCGGCGTTGGCATTACTTTGGCATTGCCGCAGTCATCCTCGTTGTCATCCGCATTGTCATCCGCATTGTCATCCGCATTGTCATCCGCATTGTCATCCGCATTGTCATCCGGCGGAAGGCTGCCCCGACTCTTGTTGCCGTTCGGTGATGTGTTGCAGTGTGTTCTGGAGAGAGAATGTAATTTCGCCGCAGCCTAGCTCGGTCGAAACGGACAGGCGGACATCTCCGGGCGAATCGCCGACAGCCGGAGTCCGGTAGGAAATCTCGAATCGGCCCACGAGTTCTGAATAGAGCATTTGGACTACCCCCGGCAACTCCTCCTGAGGAGAAAGGGTGAATGTTCCGCCAGTAGTAGCCATACAAACCTGGCGCAAGCCATGCCATTGATCCGAGAGTTCCAGCGCAAACGCATGCGGCACAATGCGTTCGGTCTTTAGGCAATCGGCGAGTAGCTGAAGCCGGGCCGCCGGCACGGGCCATTCGGTGGAACTGGGGTGGAGAAACAAGAACAGGTGGCGTTTGCCGGAATGTTTCGCCATCGCCTCATTGACCCGGTCCGTACCCATTAACAGGTCAACCGTAGTCCGTTCTTTAGAACCGATAGCCCCGTTCAGTTTGCTCAAGAGTTCAGGGGAGGCGATGAATCCGTATTGTGTCTTGATGTTCGGTCCCAGCACCAAATCGTCATAAGAAGACGTTGGGCCATTGCGGGAGCCGCTTGACCCCAGCCCCTGCGCTTCCACCGCGTATCTTTCAATTCGCCACAGATCATCAGCGCGCTTCAGCGGAATGCAAAGGTCTAACGCCTTCACGATGGCGAGTCTGTAAGGATCTACCTCGGAGAGAATACGCGGCGTGACAAATCCGGCCATCAGCAATTCGCTCACATTCGGAACCGAAACAGAGTAGTCGCAAATCAGCGTACCATTCTCCCAAATGGCGAAGTCCGTTGGCTTCAGTGATGGGATTTCGGCATCCTGTGCCGCGTTGAGTGTCAACACAATACGCCGGGAATCATCAGCTCGGGTTTCAGCGCAGGCGATTCTAATCTCCATTGGAGGCTTCGCGTTTCGAGCCACATTCCGATTGCGAATTCGCGCCAGGGTGCGGAGAGTTGCTACGCGTTCCGCCCCGGCAGAGCGGCGAAACATTTCTGTCACGACGGGGACGAACCGGGGATCGCCGGTATCACCCATAGCCCAGATGGCGGAGAGACGAAACGCCGGATCCTTGTGCCGGGCCATGTCCAAAAGCATCGCCACACTGCGAACTTCAGCAATTCTGTACAGCCCGACGACCGCGTTGCCCGCCACCCTGTGATGTTTCGATTTGGCCGCCGTGAAGAGCATCGGTTTGCAGGCGTCTTCCTTGAAAATCCACAACGCTTCCACGGCATTGGCCTGCACACGCGGATCGGGGTCGAGTAACATCCGTCCCATGAGATCCGCATTCTTTCCAGCACGCCCGATCAGCAATACGGCGGACGCACGGACCAGCGGATCAGGATATGCAATCAGTTCGGATTGGAAGAGCAGAAAGCAGTTCTTGGAAATTTCGGAGAGCAGATGCATCAAGCGGTATATGCACGAGGCCACTGCCGAACCCGGAGTCTGCTGAAGTAAAGTGCTGAGCCGCTTTTCCAGTTCGCCTTCCAACGGCGACCCAATCTGTACGACAGACTTTACGACGGTGATGGCTTCGGCAATACCAAGGATCTCAGCATCGGCCAGAACTTTGATAAGCAGGTCGTGTTTCAGCAGCAAATGCACAAGGTAACGGAATCCGGCCGAAGATTCCGCACCCGGCAGCAACCGGATCGCGGCCCGGCAGAAAGCGTCGGGATTCGCTAGCAGCAAGCGTTCAAGCGACGCTTTGTCGGTTGTCCCCTCCTGGACGAATGACCGTAGAACCGCCGCAGTATCAACAGCGAGTTCCGATGTGGCCGCGGTTTCGGGGTTCATAACAATTGACAATTTCTTATCGGCCACTTCCGCCAAGGTGTTAACAGCGTTAGGAATGCAAGGAATCCCAATGAATCCTTTCTTCCGAGATGCAGTACGCTACAAGATCCCGGTAAATTGACTCGATAACCGCGCCGTTAAGTCCGGCCTGTTCGGCCCATTGGCGGCGGGTATTGAGAACCGCCTGTACCCGTTCCGGGGCAGCAACAGCGGTGGCACTAGTTTTGAACTTTGCGGCCGCGCGAACGTAGGCTACCCGTTCGACAATCAGGCCGACTATCTTTTGGTCTATGGCATCCATGCCAGAGCGGATTTCGTCCAGATTCCGGCACAGGCCGGGCGGAGTGGGAATTTCGTCAGGTGTTGCGTCGGGATTTGACATCGTGTCTTTGCATGGTATCAATGACCCGCCCTGACGAGGACCCGGCGTGACGAACTTGTACGGGGTAAGCTTTCCGGTGGCGATGAGCGTCGGGTCAGGGAGGCGCGCCGCGGGAGAACTACTTCTCTACGGCGCGCGCGCTTGCCACTAACTCTGGCAGCGCGGAAAAACGGGCACCCCAGATCTGAGCCGGCCGCTCATAGCCTTTGAGCGTGACGGTGCGTTGTTCGAGGATACGCTGGGCAACCGGATTTACCGAAAGGAGTTCAAAAGTGCGCGGGCCAACGGCGAAGTCGAGGCCGATTTCCTTGGTTGCGGATTCCATGCGGAAAGCGGCGTTGACGGTATCGCCGACGGCGGTGAAATCATTGACGTCCCCCGAACCCGCGTTGCCGATAGAGGCGTGGCCGGTATTGATTCCGGCACCGACGCGAAAAGGTGCAGGCAATGCGAACCTCTTCTGAAATTCAGAACTGACGGCCTCAAACTCGGCCAATGCTTCCAATACCTTAATGACGTCTTTGTGAGCATCCGCCGCATGCCGGTGAACCCAGATGGACATTACCGCATCGCCGATGTATTTCTGCGACCAGCTTCCGTGGCGCTGCATAATGTGACCGCCTTCGCGGAACCACGATCCGATAGTCTCACAAAGCACAGCTTTGTCGATTTGCTGGGTGAGGCCCGTGAAGTCGCGTACATCGACAATCAAAATCGTAATGAGACTGAAAGCGAAAATAACCTTGGTGGAGTCGCCCAGTTTTTCCGGAGTCTTCTTGGGAGCTTCAGAGGCTTCCTGCAGAAAGGTGAGCTGATGCTCGCCGAACTGCAGTACGTCGCCATCCTTCAAGACTACTGGAATACTGACGCGCGATCCATTCACGAAGCAGCCGTTGCGGCTGCCCATATCAATCAGATAGTAGCCGTCCGTTTGCTTTTGCAGGATCGCGTGATTGCGCGAGACGGACGAATCGGCAATTACAATGTTGTTGACGTCACTGCGGCCCACTTTCCAAACGCTTCGGGATCCCAGCGCTATCTGCGAATTCCCAAGCTCCGGAGGCAGAATAATAGTTGCTGCAAGAACAGTATCTGGCACGTGTCTCTCTGGTATAACTTCCAATTATACTTTCCCATCCGCGGCCAGATCGCATATGGGTGG
>JBBRNO010000083.1:0-28369 GCA_038230275.1 Bryobacterales bacterium | reverse complement strand
GCTGGCTGCGGTTGCTCTGGGATTTCCACTAAGATCCCTTGTGCTTCAGGTTCCATAAACCGATTATCGCCTAAAACATTTTAGAGTGAACATGTTTTAAGTGGCCATTCTCGATTTTTTCACACCTTCTCAGGGAGCGGTGCTACGAACTCCACACTTCGGCGTATGGCCCCGCAGCCCCACACGCATGATGTTAGTGCGCGTCCAGCGGGATTTCGAAGTAATAAAGCTCCTTGCCTGTCGCCGCTTCTTCCATCCCCTTCAAATAGAGCTTCGAACCCGCGCGATGTCCTGTTTGAAAGTAGAAAAATCCGTACGCAGACTCGCCCGGCGGCAGCATTTTCGCGGCAAACGCGCGTCCTTCAATCTCCGGTCCGCCCAGTGGATTCTTGTTCCTTCCGCCCATCCCCGGCAGCGGCGTGCCGTGCATGTTCGGCCGCTTGGGGGGCCGCAGGCGAGGCACATCCTGCGGTGAAGTCGGCTCAATTTTATCGCGATCGGCGGCGATGTACTGCACCTCCATCCGCTCCAGTTTGATCGACTTCTTCGAATCGTTCTGAATCACCACCAGCACCGGCAGCACGCCATGCTGATACGGATTCATCTTGCCGAAAGCGGTACCCGCCAGCGCCTCGGTATCATAAGCCACCGCGGCCACCGTCACCCCGTTGTCGCTTTGCTTGCCGGCGAACGACGAAGCAGGTCCCGGAGAAAATTTGTTCTTATCCTTGTCCACCCCTTCGGCGATGGATATACTCGCCACTAGGGTCAGGAGAAGCGGCAGGCAATTGCGACGTAAGTTCATTTTTTTCGTTTACCGCGTTCTGCAGGCGGCGGCGCTCCCATTTCTATTAGTCTATGTCCTTATGCGCGTCATCCGCGATAGCCGCTATCGGTGCGGCCTTCGGGAGCGAGCAGGCTTTTTACCCCGGTCTTACAAGCGGACGGCCTCCGGAGCCATCTGGTTGCACGCGGTTTCCTTGGGCGAAGTGCTGTCTTCCGCCGCGTTGATCCGGGAATTGCGGGTCGCCTATCCTCGGGCTTCGCTCTTTCTTTCGTGCGGAACTACGGCCGGACGTCAGGTCGCCGAGGATAAACTCTCCGCCGCAGTCGACGGTATCTTCTATATGCCGATCGATTACTGCTTCGCGGTACGCCGTGTGTTGCGGCACATCTGTCCATCGTCGTTGATTGTCCTTGAAACCGAGATCTGGCCGAATCTCTACCACGAAGCCAAGCGCTGCGGCGCGGCGCTCACCATCGTCAACGGCCGCATCTCCCCACGGGCTCTTCCTCGATATCTGCGGTTGCGCTGGTTCTTTCAAAGTGTGCTTGATCTGCCGGATCATCTGCTGGTTCAAAGCCCCGAGGATCAGGGCAACTATCGCAACGCAGGAGCGCCCGATGATCGCATCGTAGTCAACGGCAATTTGAAATACGATTTTCAACCGCCAGATTCCGGCGTGCCGCAAGCGATAACAGACTTCCTTTCGGGACGCGACACAATCTGGATCGCCGCCAGCACCACGGCTCCCACGAACAACAGCACAGTCGATGAAGACGATGCGGTGATCGAAGCTTTTCTCAAACTCCAACCGAAGCATCAGGAACTACTGCTGCTCATCGCACCGCGCAAGCCGGAGCGTTTCGACGTCGTAGCAGCGAAACTTCAAGCGGCGGGAATTTCATTCGCACGCCGGACCACATTGCCAACCACGGAACCCGCCAGCGTCCTGCTGCTGGATTCCATCGGCGAGCTAAGCAGCCTCTTCGGACGAGCCACCGTCGTGCTGATGGGCGGCACGCTCACCGATCGCGGAGGCCACAACATTCTGGAGCCAGCCATCTTCGCCAAGCCCGTAATCATTGGGCCGCACATGGAAAACTTTCCAGAGATCGCAGCCCGCTTCCGCTCGGCCAACGCCGTCAAGAGTATCGAGGGTCCGCAGCAACTCGGCCCAGCCGTAGATGAATTGTTAATCAATCCAGACGCCGCCCGAGCCCTCGGTCAACGCGCAAAGCTCCTGGCCGAGGCGCAGCGCGGCGCCACTGACCGCGCCCTCCGGACCATTGCCGAAGACCGTGCCCAGGCAGTTCCACATATACTGCCATACGGTCCGGTGCATCCGTTGTTGTGGGGGCTTTCCAAGCTCTGGACAGCAGGCGGAGCGCTCAAGCGCCGAGGCGTGCAACGCCGGTTGAGCACGCCTGTAATCAGCATCGGCGGCATCGGGATGGGTGGGGCAGGGAAGACGCCCATGGTGCGGTATCTGGCCGAACATCTGCAGGCCCGGGGATACAAGCCCGGAATCCTTACCCGTGGATACCGGCGCGAATCCACTGAACCCGTGTCGTTGCTGGCGGCCGGCGAAGCGGCATCAACCAAAGTCACCGGCGACGAACCGCAAATGTTTCTCCGCGATGGTTTCGCCCCGGTGGGAATCGGTGCCGACCGCTACCGCGTAGGGCGGCAAATGGAAGACCGCTTCCAGCCCGGCATCTTTCTGCTGGACGACGGATTCCAGCACGCGCCGCTCCATCGCGACTTGGACCTGGTGTTGATTGACGGCCTCGACCCGCTGGCGGGCGGTGAAGTATTTCCGCTAGGCCGGCTTCGCGAACCTTTATCCGCGCTTCGCCGAGCCTCCGCCTTCATCGTCACGCGGACAGACGGCGGCGGCGTCAGGCAGACGCTGGCACAGTACAACCCCGGTGCGCCGGTCTATCAGTCGCGAGTCATCCCGTTGTATTGGGTGGATGCAGGCACCGGCGAACACCGGAGCCTGGAAAGCCTGCCCCATGCCGCCGCCTTCTGCGGGCTGGCGAACCCCGATTCCTTCTGGGCCACTCTGAGCGCCCTTGGAATCAAGCCCACTAAGAAAACCATCTTCGCCGATCATCACCGCTATACAGCGCGCGAAATCGAGCAACTCGGCGAGGCCATTTTGCTAACCACGGAAAAGGATGCCCTCAACCTGCCGCAGCCCATCGCGCCGCGCAGAATCTACTGGCTAAAGATCGGGATCGAAATCGACAACGAGGCTGCCCTATTCGCTCAGATAGTTGCGGCCATCTGTTCCACATCCAACAGCATCCGTTTGTAGTCGAGCCCACACGCGAAGCCGCCCAGTTTGCCATTCGCCGCCAGCACCCGGTGACATGGAATGATGATCGGGATCGGATTTTCGTGATTGGCTCCGCCCACGGCCCGTGTCGCTTTCGGCGCGCCAATCGCCAGCGCTATCTCGGCATAAGTTCGCGTGCGGCCGTACGGAATCCGTTGCAAGGTCTGCCAGACCTTCAGTTGAAATTCAGTGCCCTGCAAGTCCAGCGGCAGGTCAAACGTCCTTAGCTCTCTCCGAAAATAGGCGGAAACCTGGCTGGCCGCTTCGCGAAGCAGCGGCCACCCCTGATCTTCAATCCAATTATTCAAAGGGTTCCGTAGCCGCAAATCAGCGGTGAATTCCCGGTCAGCCTTACCGATGCTGAGCCGGCAGATGCCCGCCCGCGTCACTGCCATGTGAACGGAAACCCGATTATCCGGCGTGATGCTTGTCCAGTAGTCCATGCGAATGCTAATGCGATCAATCGTTCATTCTCTTGTAACACCACGCGTGCCACACTGTCGTTTCCCGCGTCGATGCCGGGACGATATCTATGTTCCGAAACCATTACAAACTTCCAGTTTCTGTCACCTTGGGACTATTCGTGATTGCAGCGGCGGCCTTAGCGCAAGTAGATCGCGCCACGTTGAATGGGACAGTGTTCGATCCCTCGCATGCGCCGATGTCGTCGGCGACCGTTACCATCGCGTTTGAGGAAACCGGCTTCAAACGCAGTGTGCAAACCAGTGGCTCGGGAACCTATGTGCTGCCGGCATTGCCGCTGGGCAAATGCCGGATTACGGCGCAATCCAGCGGCTTTCAGGTGCAGCAGACAGAGAGCATATCGCTCTCCGTTGGCGAAACCCGCACGGTGAACTTTCAAATGGAAATCGAATCCACAACGCAATCCATCGCCGTCTCGGCGTCACAAGCGGAGCTTGAGCAGGGTTCGGCGGAGACTGGCGGGGTGATCGGTTCTCAACAGGTACGGGGTCTTCCTATTAATGGCCGCAACTGGGCCATGCTGATGTTACTTGTTCCGGGGGCCATTAATACTGGCATTGGAAATCAGACCGGCATCCGGTTCGCAGGGCATGGGCTCGATGACAACAAGTTGGTGTTTGATGGAACCGATGCTACCGGCGTTCTGCGGCAATCGCAAAAAACCGACCTGCGGCTCCAAATCTCATCCGAATCAATCGCTGAGTTCCGCGTGAATTCGTCTTTGTATTCCGCTGAGTATGGTGGAGCAGGAGGCGGACAGGCCAACGTCGTTTCGAAAACGGGAACCAACGCGTGGCATGGCTCCGCGTTCGAGTATCTACGGAACGATAAGTTGAATTCGCGGACTCCATTCGATCCGGCAACCGTTCCGCCTTTCCGGCTGAACCAATTCGGCGTCTCGCTCGGTGGCCCTATCATAAACGACCGCACGTTTTTCTTCATAAATTACGAGGGTTTACAACAAGTGCTGGGCCAAACTCTAATCGGGTTCGTGCCAAGCCCCTCATATCGAACAAACGTTCTTCAAACCTCTCCCCAACTGCAGCCTCTTTTGAACGCCTACCCGGAAGGACAGGCGGCGACATCGAACCCGAACGTATGGACCTGGACTGGACTGGGCCGCCAAACACAGAAGGAAAACTTCGGTTTAGCCCGCGTTGACCACCGGTTCAACGATCGCATGATTGCCTATGCCAGATTCAACCTCGATCAGGGCGAGTTGAGCACGCCAAATGGCGACGGCAGCGGATATTTGAGAGATAGCCTGTTGACAGAAGACTCTCCCAAGAACGGAATCCTCGACCTGGAAAATATTTTTTCGCCGCGTCTGGTCAACGAAGCCAAAGCCGGCGTCAACCGCGTTCCATTTACAACGACCAGCCAAAGCGTGCTGCCCACGCAGGTGCAGGTGGCGGGATTAACCACCCTAAAAGACAACCTGCAACAGGTGCAGCACATGACTACCTATTCGTTTGCCGACACGGTCAGCTATGTCCAGGGGCGTCATGCCATCAAAAGTGGTTTCGGTCTGCGACGGGTCCAGGCGAATCTCGGCAACACGGCCGAAATCCAATTGACGTATGCAAACGCCAACAATTTCCAGGCGAACAAGCTGGATTCCGCCGCCGTGTTGGCTGCCGTGCCCACGGCAGGCATGCGCAAGACCGAGTACTTTGCATTCATCCAGGATGAGTTCAAGATCCGTGCGAATCTGACGCTAAGCCTGGGACTCCGCTACGACTACTTCGGAGCGTTTTCGGAAATCCAAAATCGCGGCCGGCCCTTCGACCCGGAAACCTGTGGGGGATATTGTTCGCCGACAGCCGCCTGGTACAACCCCGATACGTCGAGCGCAGGACCGCGGGTAGCGCTTACGTGGGCGCCACAGCGGCTGCACGGCAAGACGGTCATCCGCACCGGATACGGTTTGTTCTACGGCGAAGCGCAGTTGGGCGACCTGACGGGCCCGATGAATAACATCACTAGCCGCATCACCCTTACCAGTTCGCAGATCGCCGGACTCACCTATCCTGTCGAGCCCTTCCTTTCGCTGGGGCAAAGTATCGGCAACGCGCCCCGCGCTTTGTTCAGGAATCGCAGAAACCAGCAGATAGGGGAGTGGGGTTTTTCCATCCAGCAACAGCTGCCGTCCGGAATTCTAATGGATCTCGGCTATCTGGGCAACAAAGGCACGCACATGTTTACGCGCACTTACGCGAACGCCATAGATCCGGTCACTGGAAGCAGGCCACTGCCGGCCTTCAGCCTGGTGGACTACAAACGAATGGACGGAGTCAGTAACTTCAACGCGCTCTCTATTACGTTGAAGCGGCAGTTTAATTCGGGATGGTTGTTCGGGGCAAACTACCTTTGGTCGCATTCCATCGACGATGCCGGCGTCGGGGGCGGCGAGGCCACCTATCCTGAAAATATCAACTGCCGCAGTTGTGAACGCGCCAGCAGCGATCAGGACATTCGCCAGTCCTTCACTTCGAACGCGATCTATCAAATTCCATTTGGCCCCGGCCGCCAGTATTTGAAGAGCGGTGGATTGGCTGGATTTCTGGCAGGCGGATGGGAGATCAGCGGCATCGGAGCGGCCCGCAGTGGTCTGCCGCTCACCGTAACTGTTTCGCGTTCAGCGGCCGCGCTTCCGGATGGAAATTCGATGTCAGCGCAACGGCCGAATCTGGTTCCCGGAGTATCCTTGATCCCGTCTGGCGGTCAAACCCCTCAACACTGGATCACTCCCGCAGCGTTCGCCGTGCCTGCCAACGGAACGTGGGGCAACGCCGGACGGAACCTGGTGCGCGCGCCGCGGATTTGGCAGATCGATACTGCGCTCACCAAACGGAATCAAATCACCGAACGGATTGGCTTGGAATTTCGCGCTGAAGCGTTCAACATCTTGAACCGCTCACAATTTAGCGTTCCCAACACGAACCTGTCGGCGGCGGGCAGCTTCGGCCAGATCACCCAGCCCTTTAACCCCGGAGCCACCGGGACCGGTACACCACGCCAGTTTCAATTCATGTTGAGGTTGAATTTTTGATGACACGAACCGCTTTCCTTCTTTCGATATTGGTCTTCGGACGGTTAGCAGTCGCGTTTGAAGAATCGTACATGTTTCCCATTGAGAGCGGCGGTCTTTGGGGTTATATCGATGAAGCGGGCAAGGTTATTTTGAAACCGGAGTATCCCGCTGCGGCCCACTTCGCCGGAGGGCTCGCGCCGGTGAAAATCGGTACGTCCTTTGGCTACATAGATCGTTCCGGAGCGGTGGTCATCCAGCCGCAGTTTGACGAAGCGCGTTTTTTCTACAAAGGCATTGCGCCGGTTAGGAAAGGCGCCATTTGGGGATATATCGATGCAAGCGGGGACTTCGCCATCCCTGCACAATTTGAGGTGGCACGCAGCTTTCAAGATGAAGTGGCCCGCGTGCGGGTAAAGGGAAAGTGGGGATACATCAACCTGAAAGGCGGCTTCGTCATCCCGCCGCGTTTCGACGACTCAAATGGTTTCAAAGATGGGCTGGCGCCGGTGAAGACTGCCGGCCTCTGGGGATATATCGATAAGAAAGGGGCTTTCGCCATCAAGCCCCGGTTCGAAAGCGCCCACAGCTTTTCGGATGGCTGGGCTGACGTCAAGACTGCCGGAAAATGGGGTTACATCGACAACAAAGGCGTGATCGCGCTTCCCGCCCGCTTCGACGAAACTGGTGAGATGCGAGATGGGCTCGCTCCCGTGCGGCAAGGCCCCAAGTGGGGCTACATCGGGCGTGACGGCTCCTTCCAAATAAAGCCGCAGTTCGATTCAGCAGGGCCGTTCGAATCGGGATTGGCCGAAGTAAGAGTGAACAATCGGATGGGCTACATCGACAGGCACGCCGCATTCATTTGGCGCGCAAGCGAATAAGCCGGAATCTTCTCTTTCGAGCGTCCCAGCGAATTCCTGAGCATTTCAATTACGGCCGAAGTAATTGCTTTACGCTCAGATCACCCGAACTCCGACAAAAACTCCGGCTATGGCAACCATGGCTGCGGCGCCGCGCTTCTACCGCTCAAATCTTACCTGTAAGAATCCATAAAACGATGGTGTATGCCGACGCCAACATGTTGCTATAATGTGAGATTCCTATGTCTGATACCGTAACTACCGTAGACGCTTCCGGTGGGAAGAAGATCATCCTGCTCAGCCCTCGCGGCTTTTGCGCTGGAGTCGTCCGCGCTATCGACGTGGTCCGAATCGCCTTGGACCTTTACGGGGCGCCCATTTATGTTCGCAAGGAAATAGTTCACAACCGCCACGTGGTCGAGGAGTTGCGGGCGGCCGGGGCGATATTCGTGGAAGAGCTTAGCGAAGTCCCGTCCGGCGGCCGTGTGATCTTCAGCGCCCATGGCGTCTCACCGGCAGTGCGGAAGGAAGCCCGGGAACGCCTTTTGGAAGTGATTGACGCCACTTGCCCGCTGGTGACTAAGGTGCACCTGGAAGCGGTGAAATTCGCCCGGCAAAACTACACCATCATCCTGATCGGTCACAAGTATCACGACGAAGTAATTGGAACTTTAGGCGAGGCTCCTGAATCCACTACTTTGGTCTCTACTGTGGAAGATGTAGACAACTTGCAGATTTCCGATCCTTCGAAGATGTGCTATCTCACACAGACCACCCTCAGCCTGGACGAAACCAGACACGTCGTCGCCCGGTTGAAGGAAAAATACCCTGGGATTAAAGGGCCCCCTGGCCAGGATATCTGTTACGCTACGGAGAATCGCCAGTTGGGCGTGAAGGCGGTGGCTCCCCTGTGCGATCTATTGCTGGTGGTCGGCTCACAGAACAGCTCCAATTCGTTGCGTCTGGTTGAGGTTTGCGATCAGGCGGGTGTACCGGCATATTTGGTGGACGACGAGCGCGAAGTCAAGCCGGAATGGCTAACGGGTGTGAATACTATTTCGGTGACGGCGGGCGCCTCCGCTCCGGAGAATCTGGTGCAGCAACTGATTCAATCTCTTAGTAAATACGGTTTTGACCGTGTGGAGGAAATGGAACTGAAAGAAGAGGATGTTCGCTTCTCGTTGCCGGGTGAGTTGTCGTCTGCTTCACTCCGTCTGACTAATATTAGCCTTCCCTCCGCCTCTCTATGAGTCCAGGGCTTCAGGTTGCGGACGTACTGAAAAACGGCGCCGCGAAGGCGATGCGCCGCTCTGCCGATGCGCTGTTGAATCAGCAGCACAAATCGGGGTTCTGGTGGGCCGAGCTAACCGCTGACACCACCCTTGAATCCGATTACATCCTCCTCCAATTGTGGCTTTATCCCCCGCAAGGCAGCACTTGGAATCCGCCCACGCGGCGAGTGGTGGACCGCGCCGTGCAGTCTATCCTGGCGCGCCAGTTGCCGGACGGCGGCTTCAATGTCTACCCCGGTGGTCCGGCCGATATCAGCGCGACTGTCAAAGCGTATTTCGCGTTGAAATTGGCAGGCCTGCCCTATGATGACCCGAAACTAACCGCTGCCCGGGAGCGAATTCTAGCGCTGGGCGGCATCAACGCGGCCAACAGTTACGTCAAGGTCAACCTCAGCTTCTTTGACCTGTACCCTCGGGAATTCTGCCCGTCGATTCCTCCCGAAGTGATGTTACTGCCCGGAAACTTCATCTACCAGATGTCGTCCTGGACGCGGGCCATCGTCATACCGTTGTCCATTGTGCATGCCTCGAATCCCAGGCGGCCGGTGCCGGACGGATTCCATCTTCAGGAACTGTTCGTGAATGAAACGAATGGCTTCCGTTGGTTCAAGGACCGCGAATTCGCCACCTGGCGCAACGTATTTCTGTCGCTGGACAAGCTGGCCAAGTTCTGGGAAAAGTACGGATCGAAAAGCATCCGCAAGACCGCAATTCTACGCGCCGAACAGTGGATGCTGGAGCGCACCAAATATACCGATGGTTTGGGCGCCATCTATCCGCCCATGATGTACGCCATTATGGCGCTGGATCTCCTCGGCTACGCGCCAGACCATCCAGACCGCGTGGAAGCGCAGCGGCAGTTCGATTCCTTGATGGTGGATAACGAGGAGCACTTCTTCTTCCAGCCCTGTTTTTCACCGGTTTGGGACACAGCCATTGCCGCGTTCGCGCTGGGTGAATCGGAACTCGCGCCGCCGGCCGCACTCACACGCACCGCGGATTGGCTTTTGACCAAGGAAGTCCGCCGCAAGGGCGATTGGTCTGTAAAGCGCCCCAATACCGAGCCTTCGGGCTGGTATTTCGAATTCGCCAACGAATTTTACCCGGATATCGACGACACAGCGATGGTTCTTCTCGCCTTTCGTCACGCCAAGGCTACCGATGCAGTTGCCCAGAAAGCTTGTGAGCGGCGCGCCCTGAATTGGCTGCTGGATATGCAGTCGAAGGATGGCGGTTGGGCGGCATTCGATGTCGATAATAACTGGAAACCGCTGAGCAACGTTCCCTTCGCCGATCACAACGCCATGCTCGATCCCACCTGTCCCGACATCACGGGGCGCGTGCTGGAAGCGCTTTGCGTTTGCGGCGTGCCGTCGGATCATCCGGCGGTCAGGCGCGCGGTTCAATATCTGATTAAGTCCCAGGAACAGGACGGTAGTTGGTACGGCCGGTGGGGTGTGGATTACATCTACGGCACATTTCTGGCGCTGCGTGGATTGAAGGCCGCCGGTATCAGCGATCGGGAAGTCTACGTACTGCGCGCCGGGGAGTGGCTGCGTTCCATCCAGAATGCCGACGGCGGGTGGGGCGAAAGTTGTGCCAGCTACAATAACGAAACTTTTACCGCCGCTCCCAGTACCCCGTCCCAGACGGCATGGGCAGTCTTGGGATTGCTGGCCGGCGGCGATGATACCAGTCTTAGCGTGAATAAAGGGATTGAGTATCTGGTGGAAACGCAACGAGAAGACGGCACTTGGGACGAAAAAGTGGCCACCGGAACCGGGTTTCCGAAAGTTTTCTATCTCTCTTACCACTTGTATCGGGATATGTTCCCGCTTTTGGCACTATCCAGCTTTGCCGCGGTGAAGGATGTGCATCGGAACGGCTTGGAACGGAATCAGCTAAGTAACACAGTTGTAAGCGTCCGGTGAAGCCGGCGCTGGTTACAGGAGCCACCGGATTTCTCGGGTGGCACGTGGCACGTAAGTTATTGGACCGGGGGATTCCGGTCCGGGCGCTGGTTCGAGACAGAAAGCGTCTGAAAGAGCTTGATTTGGAAGTAGTAATCGGGGATCTGCGCGATGCGGCTTCTCTGGAACGGGCGGTAGCCGGATGCGGGCAGGTATTTCATGTGGCCGCCGATTACCGGCTCTGGGCTAAGAATTCGAGTGAGTTGTACCAGTCGAATGTAGATGGAACGCGGAATCTGCTGGCCGCTGCAAGATCGGCCGGAGTGGAAAAGGTTGTTTACACAAGCACCGTGGGCTGTATCGGGATTCCCAAGGGCGGTGAAGGGGATGAGGATCAGCCGGTCAGCCTGCATGACATGGTGGGGGCGTATAAGCGCTCTAAGTTTCAGGCTGAGCAGGTCGCGCTTGAATTTGCCGGATCGGGGTTTCCGGTGGTGATTGTAAATCCTACGGCGCCGGTGGGGGATCACGACTTTAAGCCAACTCCCACTGGCAAGATCATTGTGGATTTCCTTCGCAATGCGATGCCGGCGTATTTGGACACTGGGCTGAATCTGGTGGACGTGCGCGACACGGCGGAAGGGCATTTGTTGGCCTGGGAAAAAGGCAGGCCGGGGGAGCGGTATATTCTGGGCTGCCAGAACCTGACCCTCCAACAGATATTTGAGAAATTGGAACGAATCAGCGGCTGTAAGTCGCCAACGGTGCGGATTCCGTATTTTGTAGCGTACCTGGCTGGATTGGCAAGTACCGGTTGGGCGAACGTCAGCGGCCGGGAACCCAGGGCGCCGCTGGACGGGGTGAAGATGGCGAGCAAGAAAATGTTCGCCTCCCACGCCAAGGCCGCCAGGGAATTGGGATTTGCGCCGGGACCCGTGGATTTAGCGCTTACCCGGGCCGTGGAATGGTTTCGTGAAAACGGTTATTGCCAGTGAAGAACGTCCTGGTAGTGGCTGCGGAAGATTTTGAGTTCGCCGGGATTTTGAGCCGTGCCGAAAAGGTGGTTCGTCCCGGATGGAAGGTTCAGTTTTCCCGTGTCGCGGTGTTGAATGGGATGCGGCTGTTGCTGGCCGCCGGCGGGCCGGGCCCGCGTTTGGCTGGAATGGCCGCGGAAGAAGTTAAAAACCGGGAACCATTTGAGTCCGTAGTTAGTACCGGGTTATGTGGAGCGCTGGATCCGGTGTTATCGGCCGGCGAGATTTTTGTGGCGTCGCAAGTGAATGAGTGGGACGCGCGCCTGCCGGTGACGGCGATCCGGTTTCGAACCGGCCGGTTGCTATCCGTGAACCGGGTAGTGGGAACGGCGGCGGAGAAAGCCAGGTTGTTCTCGACTGGTGCGTCGGTGGTGGAGATGGAGGCGGCGGCCGTTGAGAGCCGTGCCAGGGAGTGGCGGTTGCCATTCTTTTGCGTCCGGGCGGTGTCCGATACCGCCGGTGAAGAATTTGCTTTGGATTTAAATGAGATGCGGGATGCGGAGGGCCGCTTCAGCAGGTCGCGAATTGTAGGACGCGCGCTGAGAAGTCCCTTCCGGCTGGTCCCGGAGCTGCTGCGGTTGAATCGAAATAGTGGCCGGGCAGCCAAAGCGTTGGGAGATTTTTTTGCAGACTGCAGTTTCTGATCAGACGAAGACCGGCGGGCCGATACCGGCAAGCATGAAGGCCGCGGTCTATCAAGGCAGCCATTCCGTCACCGTCGAGGAAGTGTCCATCCCGGCAATCGGGCCGGGGGAACTTCTCGTCAAGGTGGAAAGCTGCGGCATCTGCCACACAGACCTGAAGAAGATCGAGTACGATCTGCTGCCCGGTCCCCGGATCTACGGGCATGAGACCGCTGGTACCGTGGTCGCGGTCGGCGCAGGCGTCACCAGGTTTCAGCCGGGTGACCGGGTAATCGCCTTCCATCACATCCCCTGTTCCAACTGTTTCTATTGTGACCGCAAGCTCTACGCGCAATGTCCGGTTTATAAAAAGGTTGGCATCACGGCGGGTTTTGAACCGGCCGGCGGTGGCTTCGCGCAATTCATCCGCGTGATGGATTGGATTGTGCGGCGTGGCGTAGAGAAGATTCCCGATGGCGTTTCGTTTGATCGCGCCTGCTTCGTGGAGCCCGTCAATACGTGTTTGAAGGCCGTAGTTCAGTGTGATCCCCAACCCGGCGATTGTGTGGTCGTCATGGGGCAAGGGCCAATCGGGCTTTTGTTTACCTCACTGGTACGGAGGCGGGGCGCGGAAGTTCTGGTAACGGACACAATCGCCCGGCGGCGGGCCCTGGCGGTTCAGTTTGGCGCGGCCGAAGCCTGGGATCCCCGCAGCACCGACGTTGTGGCGAATGTAAAATCCCGCAGCGGTGGGCGAGGCGCGGATCTGGTAATTGTGGCCACCTCGGCCCCCGGTTTGGTTGAGCAGGCGGTACGTAGCTCCCGCCCCGGCAGCCGTATCCTGTTGTTCTCGCAAACCTCGGACAAAGAGCGCATTGAAGTTTCCGGGGCGGATATTTGCGTAGGAGAGCGTATGATTTTCGGCTCGTACAGTGCCTCGGTAGATCTACAAAAAGAGTCCGCTGATTTAGTATTCAGCGGCGCGCTTCCGGTGGAGGACTTGATATCCCACCGGGTGCCGTTGAACCAGATTTCCGCAGGATTCGACTTGGCAAGGCATCCTGATGAGGTATCGTTAAAGATTATCGTCCAGCCACAGAGGTGGTTATAGTGAAAACGCAGATGATGGCTGCCGTCCTCTACGGGAAAGAGCATTTGGAAGTAGAGCCGGTGGCCGTACCCGAGATTGAGAAGTCGGATGTGCTGGTTCGCGTGAAAGCGGCGCTCACCTGTGGCACCGATGTGAAGGTGTTCCGCCGCGGCTACCATGCCCGCATGATAGTACCGCCGGCTCTTTTCGGGCACGAGCTTGCCGGGGATATCGTCGCGGTGGGCGACGACGTGAAAGGGTTCCGTGTAGGACAGCGCGTGGTGGCGGCAAATTCTGCGCCGTGCCTGGAATGCTATTACTGCAAACGCGGCCTGGAAAATCTTTGTGAGGATCTGCTGTTCAACAATGGCGCGTATGCGGAGTATATCCGCATTCCCGGCAGAATCGTCAAACGGAATATGTATGAGATTCCGGCCCATGTCACCTACCAGGATGCGGCGCTGATTGAGCCCCTGGCCTGTGTGATGCGCGGTTTAGAAGAGACTGCCATCCGGCCGGGCGATACTGTGGCCGTGATCGGCCTCGGTCCTATTGGGCTGATGTTTGTACGGCTGGCGAAAGTGTACGGTGCGCGTGTCATCGCCGTCGGCAGACGTCCAACGCAGTTGGAACGTGCGGCGCGCATGGGCGCCGAAGAACTGCTGAATACCAGCACCGGGGAAGACCTGTTAGCCGCTACGCGCGACCTGACCAAAGGCCGTGGAGTAGACGTTGCAATTGAAGCCGTTGGCAAGCCGGATACCTGGCAGTTGGCGGTGCGCATGGTGCGCCGCGGCGGCACGGTGAACTTCTTCGGCGGCTGTCCGAACGACAGCAAGATTCAACTCGATACCTCGCTGCTGCACTATTCCGAGATTACCTGCAAGGCCAGCTTTCACCACACTCCGATGCACATCCGGAAGGCCCTGGAATCTGTCAGCCACGGCGATATTACGGCGAAAGACTTCGTGAATCGCGAAGAGCCTCTTACCAATTTGCTGGAAGTGATGCGCCATTTGATGAGCCATAATGGCCACATGAAAACGGCCATTATTCCTTAGCGTCATGTCCACTGCACACGGATAGCTAACTTCCAGTGCTGGCTCCAAAAGATTTCGTACATTCGCCGGAAGCGCTGGCAAAGGCCTATACCGTTGCGGAAGCGGAAGCCTACACGCGCTGGCTATCCACCAATCATTACGAGAATTTTCACATCGTCAGCTTCCTACTTCCCAAACGCTTGCACCAGGACTTCTACAACGTCTATGCGTTCTGCCGTTGGGCAGACGATCTGGGCGATGAAATGGGAGACACCGCTGAAAGCCTGCGCCTGCTGGCCTGGTGGAGAAGGGAACTGCATGCGATGGCTGCGGGATCGGCAACGCATCCAGTCTTCGTGGCGCTGATGGGCACGGCGGCAAAACACCAACTGCCGCAAGAGCCGTTCGACGATCTGATCACGGCCTTCGAGCGCGACCAGACCATTACCCGCTATGCCACCTATGAAGACGTGTACGAATATTGCAGGTACTCGGCGAATCCGGTGGGGCGGCTGGTGCTGTATCTCTGCGGCTACTCCGACGCTGAGCGGCAGCGGTTGTCCGATTCCACCTGCACTGCCTTGCAACTGGCCAACTTCTGGCAAGACGTTTCGGTGGACCTGCTGAAAGACCGGGTCTACCTTCCCCAGGAGGCCCTGGCGCGGCATGGCTATACCGTAGACGAACTGTTCGCGCATCGGGAAACACAGGCTTTTCAGGCGGTGATGAAAGAGGTCACCGCCCGCGCCCGCCTGCTGTTTGAAGAAGGCTTGCCGCTGGTGCAAATGGTGAACCGGCGCCTTGCGTTGGACCTCGATCTTTTCAGCCGCGGCGGCATGATGATGCTGGATAAGATCGAACGGCAGCACTATCTGGTTTTGGGCCGGCGCCCCTCGATTTCGAAAGTCGAGCGCGTGGGCTTGCTTCTCAGCAGTCTGGTTCGAGTGGCATTTTCGAAAGTGGCATGATCCCGATTGCAGAGTCGTACGCCTATTGCCGCAAAGTCGCGCGCACGCAAGCCCGCAACTTCTACTACTCCTTCGTGCTGTTGCCGAATCAACAGCGTGACGCGATGTGCGCGGTCTACGCGTTCATGCGCTACTGCGACGATCTGAGTGACGGGCCCGAGACGGCGAACATCGAAACCATGCAACGCTGGCGCGCTGAACTCGATGCCGCGCTCAATGGATCCTACGGCCTGAATCCCTGCTGGCCGGCGTTTCACGATACAGTGCAGCGATACCGGATTCCCCACGAATACTTCCACCAGATGATCGACGGCGTCAGTGCGGACTTGCAGCCGCGTGACATCCAAACCTTCGACGAGCTCTACCGCTACTGCTATCAGGTGGCCTCGGTGGTGGGGCTCACCATCATCCACATCTTCGGCTTCGAAGATCCCGCCGCGCTGGTGCTGGCGGAAAAGTGCGGCATCGCTTTTCAACTCACTAACATCCTGCGGGATGTGAAAGAAGACCAGGACCTGGGCCGCGTTTACCTGCCGCGCGAAGACAGGGAACGGTTCCCCGCTTTCCATGACCTGATGGGATTTGAAGCCGAGCGCGCCCGCGCTTACTACCAGGAATCCCGGCCGTTGATCGAGATGGTTCACAAGCGAAGCCGCGCTTCCTTGTGGGCGCTGATTGAAATCTACCGCCAGTTGCTGGAACGCATCGAAGCCTCCAACTTCGACGTGATGTCGCACCGCATCCGGCTCTCCGGTTTTGAGAAAGCTGGTATCGTAGTGCGCGCCTGGTTTCGATAGCGCTTTCGAGGGGTGTTAGAATCGCCCGCTTCGGAGGTCGCCGCAGCGGCTCCCGCCGGCGGGCCAGCCTGGTTTCCGAGCGGCAGGAAGGGTGTAACCGGGTGTATAAATAGCTGAAGAACTTTAGTCTGAAATCACACGTTGAGTCAGGAGGAATGCAGAGATGAAGATGAATATTGAGAGCAGCTCCATCGCCGGCGAAATTGAAATTGAGGCCTCGCCGGAAACAGTGTTTACAGCGCTTACCGATCCGGACCAACTGGCCGCATGGTGGGGCGACGACACCATCTACCGGACTATCAACTGGAAGATTGACCTCCGCGTGGGCGGCCTCTGGAGCTGCGAGGCGAAAGGTGAGGATGGCACCCTTGGTTCGGTGCATGGACGGTTCCTGGAAATCGACCCGCCGCGCACTCTCGCCTACACGTGGAATCCGAGTTGGGATTCGGCCGGCGAGACAAACGTCCGCTACACCTTGACACCGGCCGCTTCCGGCACGCGGGTCAGCATTCTGCATGATGGCTTTGGCTCTGATGTGGATTCTCTCACCGGTCACTTGGAAGGCTGGTCTCGCGTGCTGGCATGGCTCGGCAGTTATCTGGTTCCTTGACAGCGATTTTCAGAAGACATCGTGTTCCCCCGTGGTAGAAGAGCGGGAAAATGCGTCATCGAGTCAAAGCTGCGCTCCGGTTTGATGTTTAGTATTTGCCTGGAAGTCCACGTAAATCGCGCTACGTTGACAGGTGTCATCGTCGATCCATCAGGCAGACCTATTCCCTGCGCCAACTCGATGAGCGCCAATCTCGAGGGCACGCCTCTATGCGCGCGCGGGGGATTCTGAGAAAGCCCGGGCTCAAGCGGAGATCGCCTCGCGTCTGCGGCGCCGCGCCACTATCTTCCCCGATTCTTTACGAATGGAACGGCGCCCGTGCGCCTTTTGACTGCCCCAAATTAACAGCATCAGGTGGAACATCCGCACAGTGGTTTGCGGTCATTTCTTTAGTTTCCGGGAGTTAGAAGCCAAAGATTCTTGTGACTACCGCTTCATGTGGTTCATGAAGTGCGTGCTCAGGTTGGCGGCGACGAAGTCCGGATCCGCCAGAATGCGCTGATGCAGCGGAATCGAGGTGTGGATGCCTTCCACCACGAACATGTCGAGCGCGCGGCGCATCCGCTGGATGGCCTCGGTGCGGTCTTTGCCGTGGACGATTAGCTTAGCCACCAGCGAATCGTAGTAGGGCGGAATGACTCCGTCGGTGTACACGGCGGTGTCTACGCGCACGCCGATGCCTCCCGGCAGATTCAGTCCGGTGATGCGGCCGGGGGACGGCGTGAACGTTTCCGGGTGCTCCGCATTGATACGACACTCGATGGCGTGCCCTGTGATTTCAATCGGCCCGGTGAGGATGTCCGAGAGCTTCTCACCGGCGGCGATGCGGATCTGGCTCTTCACCAGGTCCACGCCAGTGATGAGCTCGGTTACCGGATGCTCCACCTGGATGCGGGCATTCACCTCGATGAAGTAGAGGTTGCCCTTATCGTCCATCAGGAATTCGACGGTACCGGCGTTGGTGTAACCCACTTCCTTCATCGCCTTGCGCAGCGTGTCCATGGTCTTCTTTCGAAGCTTGGGGCTGACGCCTGGCGATGGCGCTTCTTCCAGCAGTTTCTGGTGCCGCCGCTGGATGGAGCACTCGCGCTCGCCCAGGATTTCGACGTGGCCGTGCTGATCGGCCAGCACTTGGAATTCGATGTGGCGGGGCGCTTCGATGAACTTCTCCAGGTAGACATCGGAGCATGAGAATGCCGCCCCTGCTTCCTGCTGCGCCTGCACCAGGTTGGCCTCAAGTTCCGATGCATCGCGGACAATCCGCATGCCCCGGCCGCCGCCGCCTGCTACCGCTTTCAGGATGACCGGGTAGCCGATCTCTTCCGCCAACGCGAGGCCTTCCTCGGCGGACTTCAGAATGCCTTCCGAGCCGGGCAGGATGGGGATACCCGCTTCCTTCATCGCCGCGCGGGCCAGCTGCTTCATGCCCATGGTGCGGATCACGTTCGGTTTCGGTCCGATGAAGGTGATGCCGGACTCCTCGCACACTTCGGCGAAGTCGGCGTTCTCGCTTAAGAATCCGTAGCCGGGGTGGATCGCGTTTACGTTGGTGATCTCAGCGGCGCTAATCACCGACGGGATGTCCAGATAGCTTCTGGCGCTTTTGGCCGGACCGATGCAGATGGCTTCGTCGGCGAAACGCACGTGCAGACTGTTGCGGTCGGCTTCCGAATACACGGCTACCGTACGAATGCCCAGATCTTTGCAGGCACAGATAACCCGTACGGCGATCTCGCCGCGATTCGCGATCAGGATCTTTTGGAACATCTACTTCGGCGCCACCGTGAACAGCGCTTCGCCGTATTCCACGGGGCGGCCGTTCTCCACCAGCTTGCTGACTACGGTGCCGGAGATTTCGGCTTCAATCTCATTCATGAGTTTCATGGATTCGATGATGCAGAGAATTTGCCCCGGTTGGACATGATCGCCCACTTTTACAAACGGAGGGGAGCCGGGCGAAGGTGCGTCGTAGTAGGTGCCCACGATAGGCGACTTCACGAGCGCGGTATCGGCCTCGGGCGCGAGCGGCGCCGGCGGTGCCGAAGGCGGTGGCGAGGCATGATGCTGGCCGGGGCTGAAGACGATTTCCTGCGTTTGCGGGCCGCCTATGGAGCGGCGGATGCGGACGCGGTTCTCCCCGCGCTGCACTTCGAGCTCGGCGATGCCGCTCTCGTTCGCTACTTCGATGAGTTCTTTGATCTCTTGGATTGTCATGCTAAGCGACTATCAATTCCTTTGTAGTTGGCGTCAGCACTTCGCATCCCGTCCTGGTGACCAAGACTGTATCTTCGATGCGAATTCCGCCGAAGCCTTCCATATATGCACCCGGCTCGATGGTGATCACCATGCCTGCCTTCAACACGGTCTTATCCTTTTTCCCCACACGCGGCGGCTCATGAATTTCGAGGCCCAGGCCGTGGCCGGTGGAATGGACAAAAAACTCGTCGTATCCGTGTGCTTTCAAAACTTTTCTGGTGCTTCGGTCCACTGCCCCTGCCGTTGCATTTTCCTTTACCGCGGAGATTCCGGCGAGTTGCGCTTCGAGGACCGCTTCATAGAGCTTCCTGACTTTCGCCCCAGGTTTACCTAGATGTAACATACGGGTCATGTCGCTGGCGTACCCAGCTTGCATGGCACCCATATCTATCAATAATAACCGATTCGCCCCGAGAACTTCGGCTGACGGCTGAGCGTGGGGCAGGGCCGAGTTGGGGCCCGCCGCGACGATGGTCTCGAAGGCCGCTTTTTCGGCGCCATGGAGACGCATCTGGTATTCGAGTTCGGCGGCAAGTTCGTTCTCGGACATGGACGCCTTTAAGTGTTTCAATGCGGTGTCGAAGGCGGCGGAGTTGGTCAGGACGGACTGCCGGATGAGGGCGATTTCGGCTTCGGTCTTCACCATACGCTGCTGTTCCACCAAGCCGTTCACCGGGTGAAGGGAACTCTTTCCGGGCAGGCCCTTTTCGAGTTCGATGAAGCTGCCGTAGGGAATGCGGTTCGCTTCAAACCCGATCCGCTTCCAGCGTTTCTTCTCAATCAGCTTGAGGGCCGCGGCGAACAGGGAGCCGCGGACGATTTCGACTTTGGCGCTGCTCTCCCCCGCGGCGCGGATGGTGTAGCGCGGGTCTGTGAACAGAGTTGCCGAACCGCCTGAGAGCACTAATAGTCCGTTGCTGCCGGTGAATCCGCAGAGGTAGCGGATGTTCGGCAGAGCGGACACAATCAGGGCGTCCAGCTTCATTTCCGGAAGCTGTTGGGCAACTCGTGAGTCGGGTGTCATTTGGGTGTCAGGACCAGTTTGCCGGTGGTCTTGCGGCTTTCCAGGTCGCGATGAGCCTGCCGGACGTCTGCCAGTTTATACGTTTTCTCGATGTGAATGTTGAGCTGGCCGGACTTGATGCCGTTGAGCACATCGCCGGCCCGCCATGCCAGTTCTTCGGCAGTCGCGATGTGGAAGGCGAGCGTGGGCCGGGTGAGGAACAGCGAACCGCGCTGGCTGAGCAGTAGCGGGTCGATGGGAGCAGCCGGGCCGCTGGACTGGCCGAACGACACCATCATGCCGCGCGGGCGGATGCAATTTAGGCTCTTGAGAAACGTGGTGACGCCGACCGAATCGTAAACTACGTCCACGCCTTTGCCATCGGTGATGCGTTTCACTTCCGATTCAAAATCCTGTGTGGTGTAGAGAATGGTTTCGTCCGCGCCGGCCTTGCGGGCTATTTCGGCCTTGGCTTGGGTGGACATGGTGCCGATGACTTTCGCGCCCAGAGCTTTGGCCATCTGCACGATCAAGAGTCCGGCTCCTCCGGCGGCGGCGTGCACCAGCGCGGTGTCGCCTTTCTTCAACGGGAAGGTGGAATGCGTGAGGTAATGCGCGGTCATGCCTTGCAGCATTGCGCCGGCCGCTACGGTTAGGTCGATGCCTTCGGGAACAGGCACCAGCATCTTGGTGGGGACGGCGGCGTACTCGGCATAGGCCCCAACCACGGACGTATAGGCTACGCGGTCTCCTACGGCGAAGCCCGTGACGCCTTGGCCTAGCGATTCAATCACGCCCGCCGCTTCCTGGCCCAGTGTGAACGGAATGGGCAATTTATAGAGGCCGGTGCGCTGATAGACGTCTATGAAATTGACGCCGCTGGCGGCGATCTTTACCAGCGCCTGCCCTGGAGCAGGCTTGGGGATGTCCACTTCTTCATAGCTCAGTTCTTCGGGACCGCCCGTGTGATGGACCAGGATGGCTTTCATGAATGCACCTTTCGTCTGAGATGTACCGCGGCTGCGTAGATTATCAAGTATATGACGGTGAACGGGAAAAGAATGAGGCGCACGACGGTGCGGACGGCTCCGGCGCCGGAAAGGCCGATGCGGTAGAGTGCGAAGTGGCGCATGACGCGCCAGTTGCTCCACTGGACCCAGAAGAAATCGGCGTTTTCATTGAGGATGAATAGCTTTGCCGGGACGCGCGCGGCCAGCATCCATTTCCACTTGGTCATGATGGGTTCGGCGGCGCAGATGATGCCGATGATGCTGGGCTTGCGTTCGGCCAGATCGCGCAACAGCCGGGCACGGCCCTCGGGACCCGGATATTCATGGATCTGAAACACCTTACCATCCAGCCCTTCCGGGGTGCCGGCGAAGCAGGTTACCAGATCGAACTCTACTTCATCGCCTACAGCTTTGCGGAGCGTGGGAATCAGGGCTTCGAGCAAGTGGCGGCTGCCGCTTTCGACTAGAAGCACCCGGTCGAAGGACGGGACTAAGCTGGTGAAGAAGCCTTTCACACTCCCCAGCTGTAGTCCGCGATGGCTTGTTGCACCGTCTCATCGCTTTCGGTGAGACGCATCAATTCGAGTCGAATGGCATCGACCAGGGCTTGCCAACTTGCCTCGATTACGTTTTCGGAAACACCAACCGTGGCCCAGCTGCGGCGATGATCGGACCATTCGGTGAGCACACGGACTTTGGCCGCGGTGCCCTTCTTGGAATCGATTACGCGCACCTTGTAATCCGTGAGGCGGACGTTGGCGATGGCCGGGTAGAACGTTGCCAGGCACTGGCGGAGACAGAGGTCCAATGCGTTTACCGGGCCGTGGCCGTTGGCGGTGGCGGAGCGAATGCTGTCCTGCGCTTTGAGGGTTACGGTGGCCGTGGTCTGCGCTTCTTTGTTGGCCGACATGCGCGTGGTGACTTCGAAGCCCACCAGTTCAAAGAGCTGGATGCCGGGATGCAGCGCCTCGCGGACCATCAGTTCGAAGGTGCCTTCGGCGGCCTCGAGTTCGTAGCCTTCGTACTCCATCAGCTTGATGCGTTCCAGAAGTTCTCGGCGGGCATCGTCATTCAGGCGGTCGCCTAGGCCGTGCTGGTTGAGCTTATAGAAGACGTTGCCGCGGCCGGAGAGATCGCTTAACAGTACGCGTTGACGGTTGCCTACCTGTTCAGGCCGGATGTGTTCATAGGTGGCGGAATCTTTCATTACGGCGCTTACGTGAATGCCGCCCTTGTGCGCGAACGCCGATTGGCCTACAAACGGTTGGTTGTTAGGCAGCGTGAGATTGGCCAGTTCGGCGATGTATCTGGCGGTGGCAGTGAGGTTGACCAACTTGCCTTCGCCGATGGCGGAGTGGCCTTGCTTCAATTCCAGACTTGCGATTACGGAACAGAGATTGGCGTTGCCTGTGCGCTCGCCGTAGCCGTTCATGCAGCCCTGGACATGGGTTGCGCCGTGCTCAATGGCGACCAGCGAGTTTGCCACTGCGACATCCGAATCGTTGTGCGTGTGGATGCCGATGACGCCGCCGAATCTGGCTACCACTACATCTACGATTTCGGCCAGTCTGGAGGTTAGCGTGCCGCCGTTGGTGTCACACAGGCAGAGCACGGAGGCACCGGCTGCCTTCGCGGCTTCCAGGGTGCGAAGGGCGAAAGCGGGGTTGTTGATGTAGCCGTCAAAGAAGTGCTCTGCATCGTAGACTACTTCTTTACCGTGCTTGACCAGGTGCCCTACGGTTTCCGAAATCAGCGCCAGGTTTTCTTCTTCGGTGATGCCGAGGGCGCGTTTGACGTGAAAATCCCAGCTCTTCCCAAAGATGGCGACTACCGGGGTTCCTGCGTTTACCAACTCATTTACGTTTGAATCCGTTTCTACCGTGTTGCGGTGGAAGCGAGTGCTGCCGAAGGCGGTTAATTTGGCGTGCTTCAATTTCAGGTCGCGGGCCCGAACGAAGAAGTCTTTGTCCTTCGGATTCGAGCCCGGCCAGCCACCTTCGATGTAATCAATTCCCAGGTCGTCGAGTTTCTGCGTAATTAGAAGCTTGTCCTCGACGGAGAATGAGACGGATTCGCCTTGCGTGCCGTCCCTGAGAGTTGTATCGAAGGTTTGGATTTTCATGGTGATTGCCTATTGGCCCGCGGGGACTGCCAGGTCTTCCGGTACGCCTACTTCTTTATTCTTCTTGAGGAAGGTCATCATTTTGCGGAGTTCGGCGCCGACCTTCTCAATGGGTTGATTGCGGGCTTCTTCGCGCATGGCGAGGAACTTGTGACGGCCCTGTTTGTTCTCGTCCATCCATTCCCTGGCGAATTGGCCGGACTGGATTTCGGCGAGAATCTTCTTCATCTCCTTGCGGGTTTCAGCGTTGACGATGCGTTTGCCGCGGGTGTAGTCGCCATATTCGGCGGTGTCCGAAATGGAGTAACGCATGTAGGCCAAGCCGCCTTCCTGGATGAGGTCGACGATGAGCTTGAGTTCGTGCAGGCACTCGAAGTAGGCGATTTCCGGAGCGTAGCCGGCTTCGGTGAGGGTTTCAAAAGCCGCGCGGATCAGTTCACAGGTGCCGCCGCAGAGAACGGACTGCTCGCCGAACAGATCGCTTTCGGTCTCTTCGCGGAAGTTGGTTTCAATGACGCCGGCTTTGAGGCAACCGAGGGCGGCTGCGTAGGCCAGGGCGCGGCCTTCGGCTTTCCCTGTTGCATCCTGATGGATAGCGATGAGGCCGGGTACGCCTACGCCTTCCGTGAACAGTTCGCGGACGCGGTGGCCGGGGGCCTTGGGCGCGATCATGCTGACGTCTACGTCTTTCGGCGGGGTGATAAAGCCGAAGTGGACGTTGAAGCCGTGGGCGAACATCAGCGTGTTGCCGGCGACGAGGTTGGGCGCGATGTCCTTGTTATACAGGTCGGCCTGGATGTGGTCGGACACCAGGATCATGATGACGTCGGCGGCTTTCGCGGCCTCGGCCGTGGTGCCTACCTTGAGGCCGGCGGCCTGGGCTTTGGCCCAGCTTTTGCTGCCTTCGTAGAGACCGACTATCACGTCTACGCCACTATCGCGGAGGTTGAGGGCGTGAGCGTGGCCCTGGCTGCCGTAGCCGATGATGGCTACGGTTTGGCCTTTCAGGTTTTCTAGATTTCCGTCTTTTTCGTAGAAGCTTCTTGGCATAAGTTTTCCTTTATTTGATTGCCGGCTCTAATTCCTGCCCGGTTGGGATGGGTGCGGAGAGGCGTAGTTTTTTCATGTCGAGCGAGACGGCCAGGATTCCGGAGCGGGTAACTTGGATTTCGCCGTAGCTGCGCATTACATCGATGAATTCGTCGAGCTTTTCGGGGTCGCCGGTGGCTTCAAGCGCGAAGCCGTCTACCGTGGAGTCTACTACTCTGGCGGTGAAGATTTCGGCTTCCTTTAAGATGGCGGTGCGGGATTCCATGGTGGACCGGATTCGCAGCAGCACCATTTCACGGGCTACTGAGGGGGAGTCCGTCAGGTCCGTGGCTTGGAGTACGTTGATCAGTTTGTTGATCTGTTTGATTACCTGGGCGCGGATTTTGGGGTCGACGTCCGCAACGATGGTCATGCGGGAGAGGGTTGGGTCCAGGGTGCGCGCTACCGTCAGGCTCTCGATGTTGTAGTTGCGGGCCGTGAACAGGCCGGTGATGCGCATCAATGCGCCGGGTTTGTTTTCTACCAGGACTGAGATTATCTGTAGCATTGGGTTCCTTTGGGCGCTGAGCACCGCTCCCTTACGGTCGCGGCTCGGTTACGTGCAGGTATGCCGGTTTCGAGTGCGCGGGTAGCTATGCGGGTTTCGAGTGCGCGGGTTTCGGGTGCGTGCGTTTTACGAGCGCCGGATTCTCGTACGGCGGTTTCAGTCATGCCGGTTTGTTTTTGCATTACGCTACCTCGACTGGTTGGGGTGGGCCGAGCACCATTTCGTTTACTGCTCCGCCTGCCGGGACCATCGGGTAGACGTTTTCGAACGGGGTTACCTTTACATTCAAGAGGTAGGGGCCGGGTTCGGCTACTGCTGCTTCCAAGGCGCTGCGGAGATCCAGGACGTTTTCGATTGTCTTGCCCTTAAAGCCGTAGGCTCCGGCTAGCATTTCCGCGTTGGGGAAGCTGCTGAGTTCTACCGACGAGAGGCGGTTGTTGTAGAAGAGTTCCTGCCACTGACGAACCATGCCCAGGTAGCCGTTGTTCATGACGATGATCTTCACGTTTAAGCCGTAGTTGGCTAGCGTGGCTAGTTCCGGGATGCTCATCTGGAAGCCGCCGTCGCCTACGATGGCGAAGACCAGTTTGCCGGGGTTTGCGGCCTGCGCTCCCATGGCGGCGGGGAGTCCGAAGCCCATGGAGCCCAGGCCGCCGGAGTTGATCCATTGATTCGGTTCGTTGAAGCGGATGAGCTGCGCGGCCCACATCTGGTGCTGGCCCACGTCGCTGGCAACGATGGCCGTGCCGCCGGAGATGCGGTCGATTTCGGCCATCAGATGCTGGGGCTTGATCTCCGTGGTGGATTTCACGGGGACTAGCGGATGCTCTTCCTTCCAACTGCGAATCTGGCTCCACCAGGCTTTGCGGCTGGCGCTGTTTTTTGGGGCTTCGGCTTCCTTTAATTCCGCCACCGCCTTGGTCAGCTTCGGGAGCACGCGCTTGACGTCGCCGACGATCGGGATGTCCGCGTGGCGGTTCTTGCTGATTTCGGCGGGATCGATATCGACGTGGATTACGCGGGCGTGCGGCGCGAAGGCTGCGAGGCGGCCGGTTACGCGGTCGTCGAAGCGGACTCCGAGGGCGATCAGGAGATCAGTATGGGTGATGCCCATGTTGGCGGCGTAGCTGCCGTGCATGCCGGGCATGCTGATGAAGTTTGGATGCTCTGACGGCAACCCGCCCAGGCCCATTAGCGTACAGACCGCGGGGCAATCGAGGAGTTCTACCAGTTCCTTCAACTCGGCTGAAGCCTTTCCGGCGATGATGCCGCCGCCGGCGTAGATGAATGGGCGTTCGGCTTCCCACATCATCTGCGCGGCGCGGCGGATTTGTCCGCTGTGACCTTCGGTGAAAACCTTGTAGCCGGGGAGATGGATGGAGGTTACGGGCTCATAGGCGGCCATGGCCTGGAAAACGTCTTTCGGGATGTCAACGAGTACCGGGCCGGGGCGTCCCGAGGCGGCGATGTAGAAAGCCTCGTGAACGGTCTGGGCCAGTTCGCCGATGTTCTTCACCATGAAATTGTGCTTGGTGGCCGAGCGCGTGATGCCGAAGGTGTCGGCTTCCTGGAAGGCGTCGCTGCCAATCAGCTTGCTGGTGACTTGGCCGGTGAGGGCGACGATGGGGATGGAATCCATCATCGCGTCCACCAATCCGGTGACGAGGTTGGTTGCCCCGGGACCGGAGGTGGCACAGCAGACCCCGACGCGGCCGGTGGACCGTGCGTAGCCTTGCGCTGCGAAAGCGGCGTTTTGTTCGTGACGGACCAGAACGTGGTGGAGCGGATGGTCGTAGAGCGCGTCATAGAGGGGCAGGGTTACACCGCCCGGATAGCCGAAGATGCAGTCCACGCCTTCGCGAACCAGACATTCCAATAACATTTTGGCGCCACTCATTAAATTGCTCATTTGCTTTTCCAATCCTTGTGATTTTGTTTGGGCAAAACGAAAAAGGCCACCGATTCGGGTAAGTTCCCCCGCCTCAGGTGGCCTTCAGAATTCCAGAAGACTCACTTCAGGCGGGGCCCGTAACGATGACCCCGGTAATAATGCGAATGACTAGAAGGAGAGAGGACGCTGGGAGGTCTGGTTGGACCGTGCCGACAGCGGTATATGGATGGTGGGTTGCCACGGATTTAGATTAACTTAAATCTCTACCAAATGCAATGGGGGATTTTGATAAGAAGTGCTTATGGGTGCATTCGGTTGAGGGGTATTGGGGAATGCGCTAAAGGCCGTCGCGGTGGCTCTGAGGGTGGCGGCTTGGATTGGCTGGTCGTTGGAAGTGGTTGATTCCGGAGTGGTTGAAGTTGTTTGGCTTTGTTCTTGTTGTTTTTGATTTGTGATTGGTCCGGTTTTTGGGCCTGACTGTTCGGGTTCGATTGGGCGGTTGTCTTTATGGCGCTGGAGCTCTTTTAGGGAACGGGTGATGGAGCGTTCGAGGCGGGCGTCGTGCCGCCAGAGGTCGGAGAGCATGCGGGAGGCGGTGAAGTCGGCGCGCATGGCGTTGGCCATTTCGGCGGAAGCGTTGACGTCTGTGAATCTCTTGCGCAGGCCGGCGGATTGTTCGCAGCGGAGGAGGTCGTGGAGGCCGATTTCGGCTGCTTGGACGCGGCGGCGGCGCCAGATTGCGGTGACTATGTTGTCGATGAGGTAGATTTCGGTTGGGGTTTCGGGGCTGTATTCGAGGAGGAAGGCGGCTTGGAGTTCGCGGTAGGGGATGGGGTCTTCCGAGGGGAGGACTACGTCTTTTGTGTAAATGCCTAGTTTTAAGGCGTTGAGTTTTATTGCGGATTTACCGGCTGGAGTTTTTGGGCCGGTGGATTTTTTTGCGTTGATGCGGTTGGATTGCGATTTTGTTAGGGACATCGGATTTCCGTTGTTTGTTGGCTGGAGTTGGATTTGCTTGCGGGTTTAGTTTGGCTTGGGTGGGGTGGGGTGGAGATTGGGGAGGGGAGATGGATTTTTGGATGTTGTTGATTTGGTGGGAGAAATAAAGTTGGGGTTGGTGGGGACTGGGGGTTCCGGGGCGCGGGAATTGGCCGCCGATGCACGCCGATTAACGCGGATAAAACACTTCATGTTGGTTTGGGATGGGACGGCAGAGTTGGTTAGGATTTGAGGGGCTACGGGCCGGCACTGCGGTGATCCGGGTGGTGCAATTGGTATTGTTTAAGCGTTTTGAGGAGGGTTGGTCGAGGCGGAGGAGTTGGAACTGTGCAGGGCTGTTTCGGGCTGAAAAGCGAATGGCCGCGGAGCGGTGCTCCGCGGCCATTCTTAGATGAACTGACTTACTTACGAGCGGTGACGGCGAGGGGCGAACGATTTCGGAGCGCCGGCTGAGCGAGACTTGGCCGCGCCTTCGCGGGGCTTTGGTGCACCGTTGCGGGCTTGCGGGGCGCGGTCGCGATCGCGGGCGAATACCCGTTCGCGGACTACCGGCTGCATGTCTTTAATCTCGGTGCGGACTTCCGCGAGGATGGCCGGATCTAGCGGCAGGCGCTCCATGGTGATC
>JBBRNO010000082.1:0-28778 GCA_038230275.1 Bryobacterales bacterium | reverse complement strand
TGGTTTTTCGACTGAACTTTTTCTCGGCCGGTTGCGTATTATGAGATGGACCGAGATATGATCACATTCCTACTGTGGTGCTTATTGTTTGTCGTTTCCTGGCCGTTGGCTTTACTGGCGCTGGTGATGTATCCAATCCTCTGGCTGCTGTTGCTGCCGTTCCGCATCGTTGGAATGGCGGTGGGCGGAGTGCTCGCGTTGGTTTGGGCGATTGTCACTCTGCCGGTGCGACTGCTACAACCGGGCAGGAAGTTCGCTTAGCGCAAACTGCAGGTCGGCCTGAAAGCGGCGGATTCCATCCACCTCTTCCGGAGTGGCGGATTGCTCAAAACCTTTCACCACAAAGTACGAGCTTGAACCGCGGAGGACGAGCGGGGCAATTCCCTTCTCCGTCAGCCGTCCGGCGCTGCCGATGCCGCCGAACCCGTCGCCTCGGCGTTCGACCAAGGCGACGAAACCGTCGCGTTCAAAAACGTAGTGAGTGGTGATTTCAACGGTGGGCAGCAGTTGAATGCCTGCTGCCACCAGTCGTTCCAACTTGCCGGTCATTGCTTACATTTTGTAACGGCCGAGGTCTTCGTCGTTCAAACCTTCCAGCCACTTTTTCAGTTCTTCGCTCTGCACCTTATCGCTTACCGATGCGGTGGTCTTGGAACTCTTCAGAACGCTGTCTTCCACATAGATTGGGCAATCCAGCCGCAGCGCTAGAGCGAGTGCATCGCTTGGCCGCGAATCCACACTGATCAGCTCTCCGTCTTTCTCCAACCAGATCAGCGCGTAGAAAGTATCGTCCTTCAACTCACTGACCACGATCTTTTTCACGCCCGCGTTCAAACCCATCAAGACGGTCTTGATCAGATCGTGAGTCATTGGACGCGGAGTCGAAACTTTCTCAATTTCCAACGCTATTGCGTTGGCTTCGAAGATTCCTACCCAGATCGGCAATACGGTACCGCCGTTCACGTCCTTCAGCACGACGATGGGCATCTGGGTCACAGGATCCATCGTCAAGCCGCGAATCTTCATTTCGACTTCCATTGTTGTCTCCCTATTGTTCATTATACGGTCCACGCGCTGGCGTGACGGCAGCCGGGCCGGCTTAGGCGCTTTCGCCGACCAGCGAATTGGGAAGTGCTCGTGTTACGCGCACGGGAAGGTAGCTTCCCAGTATTGAGTTTTCGCCTGGTTCGGCGGGGTGCGAGAAGTTCAGGGTCTTGTTCTGCGAGGTGCGTCCCATCCACTGCTTCAGCGACTGGTGGTAGCCCTCGACGTGAGCTTCTTCTATCTGCCCGACGTAGGCGGCGTTGCGGCGGATCTGGATAGCACGCTGAAATTCGTTGACGACGGAGAGGCGCCGGATCTTTTCATCTTCGGAGATTTGATCCTCATAGGCGAGTGCCGGCGTGTTGGGGCGCCTGGAATACTTGAAGCCGAAGATTGCGTCAAACTCCACTTCGGCCAGCAGGGTGAGAGTCTGTTCGAGATCGGCCTCGGTTTCACCGGGGAAGCCAACGATGATGTCGCTGGTGATGGCGATGTTGCGGCCGGCTTTCATCCACTCGATGCGGCGCATATATTCGTCGCGGGTGTAGAGCCGCTGCATGCGGCCGAGGATGCGGGTGGAGCCGGACTGCACCGGCAGGTGGACGTGATTGCAGAGGACCGGATTCTCATTGACGGCGTCGACGATCTCTTTCACGAAGTCGCGCGGGTGGGACGTGGTGAAGCGGACGCGGCGCATGCCGGGGATCTGGCCCAGGTTGCGGAGCAGAGTGGCGAAGTCCCAGCTGGCTTCGAATGGATCGCGATAGCTGTTTACGTTCTGACCGAGCAGTTGGACTTCGGTGTAGCCCCTGGCGATGAGGTCCCGCGCCTCGCGCATCACGCTTTCCGAGGTTCGGCTTCGCTCTGGGCCACGGGTGAAGGGAACCACGCAGTAGGCGCACGATTTGTCACATCCTTCAATGATGGTGATGTAGGCTTTGTGCGGATTGTCGCGCCGGGCGAATGGCGTTTCGAACGTATCTTCGGTATCGAGACTTAGTCCGGTAACGCGACGGTTGCCGGCTTCCAACTGGACTAGCAGTTGGGGCAGCGAGTTGTAACTCGCCGATCCGCAGACCAGGCTGACGTGCGGCGCCTTATCGAAAATTTTGGCGCCTTCCTGCTGCGCCACACAGCCCAGAACGCCGAAGATCTTGCCCTTCTGCTGGCGCTTGAAGGTGTCCAGACGGTGGAAAACTTTCTGTTCCGCTTTGTCGCGAATGCTGCAGGTGTTGTAGAGGATCAGTTCCGCTTCATCGGCTGTTTGAACTTGCTCGTAGCCTTGTGTGACCAGCGTGCCAATGACCTTTTCGGAGTCGTGGGCGTTCATCTGACAGCCGAATGTTTCTATGTAGAAGTTCTTCATGGCGCGATTCTTCATTATAGCGGCGGGGCCTGGGCACTGTGCCGCACGTCTGGGTGATTTCACGCGGGCCGTGCTAAAGCAGACGCTGAATCTATTGGAATTTTGGACTGCTACAATGGTGTTGTACCTGCACTGACATTGGCATGAACGCGGTAACAAAGTTCGCATTCGCACTCCTGGTCATCGCGATTCTACTGGTCAATCCGAGCTGTGGCTGGGCTGGATTAGAGAAACAAGCACGAGCGGCACATCCGTGTTGCCCGAAAAATTCGATCCCGCTTCCAGACAACTGTGCCGCGTGCATGACTGCGCGGCCACTTCCGATTGCCGATATATCGAATGAGAACAGGGAAGCTCTGCAAGCGGCACCGGCGGACAAACCCTTGCATGCAGACGATGCGATTGCATTGCTGGAATTCCAGCCCGCAACATTAGTTGCATTCTCTCCGCCCCCCCCGTTCCTTCTCTTTCATCAGTTCCTGATCTAGTACTACGTCTCCGAAACCAATCATCAGCAGACGCTTGTGCCGTCGAAAGGCGGCTTCCGAAATGCGCGTGCCCGCGCCTAGTACCTGCTTGCAAAAGTTCGTGTGTACCGCTCCCTCACGGTCGCGGCTCGGAAACGCAGTGTGAGCCGCGAAAATCCAGGACGCGTATTTCTGGAACTAAGCAGTGGTTGAATTCTTTCAGGAGATGTCATATGAGAACCGTAATAGTTCTATTTGCCGGCGCGATGCTTACATCCGCTTCCTTTGGCGGGGATGCCCGTTTGGCATCTGACAAGCGAGTTCATTCCATGGCAGTGTCTGTGGCGCGTTCTCCCGCACCAGTGGCCGATGGGTTTGGTACGGAGGAGAGATTCCGTCTGAAATACGGGCGCACGCTTGCGTCTATGTATACGCCGGCTAGTCCGCGGCAGGTAGCTGCGCAGTGCTGCAAGCACGCCGTCTAAGCCCGGTAGACGAAGGTTGTCATGCCGGCATTCGCCAGACTATCGATCGCTCTGCTTCTCTTCGCTCTGTTTCTAATGGTGGGCGGGTTTCCTATTGCGGCACAAACACGGGAGGACCCGTTCGCCGGGGTGGCGGAAGCTGAGAAGCCGCAACCGGCTCCCCGCTCCTGGAGAGAGCAATTTTTCAGCGACAATTTCGGATTCAGGAAGGAGATCATGTCGCAGTTCGATACAAACGAAGACGGGCGAGGAGCCAGCCGGCAGTCTGTTGGATTCGAGGTGCTGAAGAAGTTCTCAACCGCGACATCGACGGTTGCCAGCTTTGACTTTCAAGCGCGGCTGGTTCGGCGGGACGGGTTTAATCCGGTTCTGAACGACATGGAAGGCGCGAGCCGGCAAGGTTGGGCATTCGAGTACCACAACCTTTACATGGACTTTTACAACATCCTGAACCCGGTGCTTAGCAACGAAGAGAGAAGCAAGAATGTGGGCCGGTTCAACTTTCGGGCCGGCCACTTCTACGTTCCGTTTGGACTGAACCTGCAGACCGATACACACGGCACGGTGCTGCAGCTTTCCAACGATCGCAATTTCGGATTTGAGCGCGACTGGTATACGGGATTCTGGGGCACGTTGAACCGCTACCTGAACTACGATGCCTACTACCTGGCTGGCTCCGGTTACGACCTCAAGTACAAAGGACAGAGTGGACTGGGGGCGCTGCGGATCAGCCTGGCGAACCGGTACAGCTCCGATTATGGATGGGAAGGCGGGGTGTCGCTGCTGGGCGGCGAGCGGTTGTCGGAGGCGGCGAAGCCGATTGCAACGCGGCGCATCGGCATGGACGGAAGGTACCGGCGGGCGGTGCCGACCGGGCTTCTGATTTTTACGAATGAGCTGAGTGGCGGCCGCGACACCGCGGACACCGTGTTCACGCAACTTCATCAGCTGGAGTATCTACACTCATCCCGCCGATGGGGGCTGGCCACGCAGTACCGGCGGTTTGCGCAGGATGGCTTGCGGGCCGATGCTTCGATCATCGGTGAGGCCTGCTGGTACTTCCGCAACGATGTTGGGAACTCAAACCTGCACTGGATCAAGCTGAACGTGGAGCGCCAGCTGCAGAGAATGCAAGGGCCGCCGTCCACGGTGGTGACGCTGCAGTATTACTTTTACCGGTAAGGAGAACCGAATGAAACCTGTTATCGCATTTCTGGCATTGGCGGCGCTGGCGGGGCCGCAGGCCGTCTATGGCGCCATTGGCTGCACGCTGACCAATCCGGCGGAGGATCTGAAGTATCTGTATCCCGAGATGACGACCTTTAAAGAAGAACTCAGTGAGCTGCCGAGGTTGCAGGACGGAGCAGCGATCTTCAAAGGTTTGAAGGCGCGTCTTGGCAGCGATCTGGACCCGATCTATGAGACGTATGAAACGCCCTATACGGTGTATAGCGTATTCAAGGGGCCGACCAAGATCGGCGTTGTTCATGGCGTGAATGTGCCCGGTAAGGGGGGCGTCATTCAAGTGTTCCTGTCTCTGGACCCGGTGAGGGCGGAGATTAAGAGCTTCTTCTTCCAACGCCTGGAGAGCCCGGCTGCGCGGCAACTGCGGAGCAAAGAGTTCCGCGCGCAGTTCACGGGCCTGACGCTGGGCGACTTCTACAAACACGACTATTATGCGGCCGTCGAGCCTGGAGCCAAGGCGGACAAAGTGGCGGCCGTCAAACCACCACCGTTACTGGATGCAGGCGGGCGGCCCGATTACGAGGCATCTTTGCGCGGCATTCGAAAGAATCTGATCCTGCTCGATTTCTTTGTCTATGGCAAACGATTCGAGCCTTACTTTGACAGAGCCAGGCAATCGATGGAGAAGGCGAAGGCTCGAAAGGAATAATTTATGCGAACAATACTGGCACTTTGCGGATTAACACTGGTTGGCGGCGGGTACTTCATCTGGCGGGCGATGCAAGTGCCGACTCAATACGGCGCATTCATTGGAGCACCGAAGGCATCGGTGACGGAGCTGGTTGAGCGGCCCAAGGAATTCCTGGGGAAAACGGTGGCAGTGGAGGGCACCATCCGGCAGCAATGCAAAGCGATGGGCTGCTTCTTCTACCTTCCTTCCGGAAAGGAACTGCTGCGAGTTGATTTGGAGCCGATTGCGATGACGGCTCCGATGAGAGAGGGACATACAGCCCGCGTTGAGGGGCAGATTGCCGCGCACGGCGATGGTTATCAGTTGGTGGCGAGCGGTGTGGAATTCAATTGAGGCTTCGATGACTAAGAGCACACAGACGGACCCATTTGTACTGCGGCGCTACTTCGCGCTGGCGATCAAGAACCTGCGCAGGCGGCCGGTGCGGACCGGATTGACGGTGGCGGGCGTGGCGCTTGCGGTGACGGTGGCTGTCTCGCTGGGCGGCTTCATGCTGGGCTACCGCGGGGCCATCGATAAGAGCATCGACATGCTGGGATTTCAGGTGATGATCATGGCAAAGGGCTGCCCCTATGAGGCGGCGACGATGATGTTGAAGGGCGGCACGGGGTTGCTGTACCTGCCAGCGGACACCTACGAGAAAGTCAGGAACGATGCGGACATTGAGAGCATTACGCCGATCTTTGTGGGGGTGGCGCAGAAGCAAGGCAGCGGTATCCGGGACGATGCGGGCGCTAGCAACTTCTCCATCATCAGCGGCATTGATGCACCGAGCTATCTGGTGATGAAACCGTGGATCGCCTTCAAGAAAGGCGCCGGGTATGACGGTGGCCGGTGGTTCTCACCGGACAGCAAGAGTGAAGTGGTGCTTGGCTTTGAGGCTGCCGAGTATGAACAGCGGAAGGTTGGGGACAGTTTCTATGCCTCGATTACGCCCGCCGGTAGACCCGATGCCGAGATGCATGAGTTCAAAGTTGTGGGGGTGCTGGAGCGGACTGGAACCCAGGACGACGGCACGGTCTTCCTGCCGATTGACGTTGCCCGCGGGTATTTCGGCAGGCCGGGGCAGTTGACGATTCTGGGCATCAAGCTAAAGCAGTTCAACGCGCTCAAGATGCGCGAGTTCGAGACGCGCTGGTTGAAGCTGCCGGAGGTGCAAGTGGTGGGCTTGCAGCAAGTGAAGAACACGCTGGTGAGCCTGGTGGCGACGGCGCAGACGATGATCGCCGCGGTGGCCGTGATCGCGGTGATCGTGGCGCTGATCGGCGTCATCAACACGATTCTGATGAGCGTCTATGAACGCACCTCGGAGATCGGAATCATGAAGGCGCTGGGCGCGCGGCGCGGTTCGATCTTCCAACTGATCTGGCTGGAGACGGTGATGATCTGCCTGGTGGGCGCGGTGGTTGGTTCGGCGATGGCGATTGTCGGCTCGGGATTGGTGGAGCGTGCTATCAAGGCGATGGCCGATCTGGGCGTGTCGGGATCGATCGTACAGATTACGCCGGCTGTGATTGGATACGCGGTGTTGGGAGCGGTGGTGCTGGGATTTTTTGGCGGGCTTTATCCAGCTTGGCGGGCTTCGTCCATGCGGCCGGTGGAAGCAATCAATAAGGGGGGTTGATCATGAACGACTTCATCATCGAGGGATATGGGTTGAAGCGGTACTACCAGCGGGGAAGCGAGACCGTGAAGGCGCTGGACGGTGTGGACATCTCCATACGCCGGGGCGAGATTGTGGCTATTTTGGGGCCATCCGGATCTGGGAAGACTACGCTGATCAATCTGCTTTCCTGCCTGGACGCACCGACGGAGGGCACGCTAACGGTGGCCGGGAAGTCAGTTGCCGGTTTGTCGGAGGACCAGCTGGTGGAGGTGCGGCGCGGCGTTTTGGGATTCGTCTTTCAGCAGTTTTCGTTACTGCCCACGCTGACAGTTACTGAGAATGTCGAGCTGCCGCTGATGTTTCTGGGTTTGCGGGCGGATCGGCGGAACACCTTAGAGGTTTTGAAGGCCGTTGGGTTGAGCGACCGGGCTAGCCATCTGCCGCGAGAGCTTTCGGGTGGGCAAATGCAGCGGGTCGCCATCGCCCGGGCGCTGATGGTGAGCCCGCAGATTCTGGTGGCGGATGAACCTACGGGAAATCTGGATAAGGTGACCGGCGAGTCGATTATCGCGTTGTTCAAACGGTTGGCTGCAGAGGAAGGGCTGGCGATCCTGTTGACCACGCATAACACGGTGTTCGGCGCGGAAGCGGACCGGATGATCACGCTGGAGGATGGGCGGATTGTGCGGGAAGAGGATTGTTTGCAGCCCGCTGTCCTGCGGGAGATTTCGGGTCAGGTCTAAGGGTTTCCCCCGCTTGAAACACAGGCCCGGTACGGAATAGGCTGGAGAGGTGAGAACCATTGCCGCTGTTTTCGTTGCCGCAGGACTGAGCTTTGCCCAACAGACTGCCATTTCCAGCGGCACGTTCGACATTAATGGCCGGCGTGTGGAAGGCGCCAGTTCGCTGGTGAACCAGTCGCCGGGATCGGCGGACCGGATCGAGACGGTGCGGAGCTTGAATGGGCGCAGTGTTCCGGTGGAGAGCGTTGAGGACAAAGTGGTCAGCGATTCCGGGGGCGTGAAGGTCATTGAGCGGGTGGTGAAACGGTACGACGCCAACGGCAGGCCGGGTCCGGCTGAGAAGGTTCACATCGAAGAACGGAAGAACGCCGACGGCAGCGTGAATATGGCAACGTCAGTGTTGCGGGCCGATTTGAACGGCAACTATTCGGTGGCCGAACGGACTGTTACCGATTCGAAGAAGAGCGGGGATACTACGAGTTCAAGCACCATCGTGGAGCGGCCTACGTTGAACGGGTCCCTGGAGGTGGTGGAGCGCAAGGAAGTGGTCAAGCGGGAGACGGCGGATGGCAGCGTTAGCCAGAACTCGAGCGTTTCGCGGCGCGACACCAATGGACGCTTTGGGGAAGCCGCCAAGCAGGTGCTGGAGAAGACGGTTTCAGGTGGGCGCACGGTGGAGAACGTGGCGACGTACGAGATTGGAGCGGCGGGGATGCAGTTGATCCGGCAGACGGTGAGCAAAGAAGTGGCTGGCAGTAATCAGAAAGAGGTGGACGTGTTTGAGGGCACGCAGGCTGGCCGGGTGGGCACCGGGCAACCGCAACTGCGGGAGCAGCAACTGATCGAGAAAACGCCGACGGCCAATGGAGCGGTGGAACGGATCAGCGTACGCAGGCCGTTGGCTTCCGACCCGAACCGGCTGGGGAATGCGCAAAAAGTGGAAGAGATTATCTGCACCGGCAAGTGCAAATAGGACGTGCGCTAACCGTGGCCGAGATACATCAGCCAGCCTAGACCGAACACCGTTCCAACGAAGCATCCGAAACAGTAGAGGCCGTATTGCAGGCGCTCGCGGTCTGTCTTCTTGGTGACTACGCCGAGAACGATTGACGTGAAGAGGGCGAACAGGATGGCTGCTTCGAAGTGGGTCAGGTTGATTTTCGGCATTAGTCCTTTTTCCCCGTTGCGATCTCGTAGGCATCCACGATGGCTAGCACGTTGAGCAGTCCGGCGGCGACTAGGAACTTGGTTCCATAATCGTGAACGTGCCCAGCGACATCCGGCTGGCTATAGCCGAAGGCGGAGGTCAGTCCATAGACAGCGCCCGAGAAGATGGGGGCGATATAGCCACCGCAATAGATGATGGTGGTTAACAGATCGCCACCTTGCGGCTGGAAGAGCGGGCCGCGCATGACGAGGCCAAAAAAGAACATGGCGGCTACCGAGAACAACAGGAGAGCGCCACGGTTCGGCCGTTTCTGCAGGAAGTGGCCGCCGCCCGGGATCAACCACGCCAGGGCAACGACGGGAGCCCAGACGCGAAACGGCGTTTTGGGCTCCTTCGGTGTAAGAACTTTTTCAGCCATCTGCTTCGATTTTATCACCTACTTCTGTTTGGCGATGACCAGGTTTTTGATTTTGGCGTAGGTGGCTGCGGGGATGATCTTCTTCTGGACCAAATCGTCTTTGCCGTTATAGGGGCGGCCGGCGATGATCTTCGGCGCATAAGCGTCGCCGATTCCCGGAAGGGCTTTCAGTTGAGCTTCCGTCGCTGAGTTGAGGTCAAGCAAGTCTGCCTTGGCGGCAGCTTTCTTTGCGCCTGCCTTCTTTTCCATGGAGGCTTTGGCGTCGGTTGCCTTGGATTTCGCGGCCGCCGGAGCCTGCGCCATCGCTAGCGCAACGCTGAACACGGTTACCAGTAGTAGTCTGAGAGCTTTCATTGTTTTCTCCTTACAGGTGATTGTATGCGCATCGACGACCCGTGGTGTACGCGGTTAACGGGAATTTAATGATGGAGGGGGCGGTGACTTCGTTTCGGAAGCAGTCGAATTCGGCGCCGGACATGCGAATGTGGACCCGTTCTATGTCCTGGTGAGTGGGGTTTGGGGGATTTTGCTGAACAGAACGAAATTCGGGTGGGGGTGGCGGTGGGGGTGGGGGGCTGTCGGCTTGAGAGCTATTTTCTGCGCGGGTTGTGTGTTTCACCGGTCAGGCAGTTTGTTTGGGGCTTGCAGTTGATCCGCGGCATTAATAATTAGCCACAGATGCACGCAGATTAACGCAGATGATGGGGTGAACCCCAAGCTACACTTAACAACATGACTCGCGTGCTTCTTTCGTTATTCTTTGGCGGTTTTCTGCTGTCTTTCGGGGTTGCCCAGACTACTGTGGTGCGAGCGCAACGCATGATCGACGTGCGTAGCGGTCGAGTGATTTCACCGGCGTCCGTGGTTGTATCGAATGGCTATATTTCAGCCGTAAATCCGGTTTCCACGCCGGCTGGCGCGGCTATCGTTGATTTGGGAAACGTGACGCTGCTGCCGGGGTTCATCGATACGCATGTTCACTTGACGCTGAGCGACGCTGTGCATTACCGGGCCGAGATTGTTAGCGAGTCGGCGGCGGAAGCAGTCTTGCGGTCGGCGCCGAACGGGCGGAAGATGCTGATGGCTGGGTTTACGACGGTGCGCGATCTGGGACAGGTGCATCTGACGAAGGAGTTGTTGAGCGTAGCCCTGGCACGGGCTAGCGATGCGGGATGGATTGATGCGCCGCGGGTGATCGCTTGCGGGCATGCGATTACTATTTCGGGCGGCCATATCGATCCGGAAATGTCGACGAAGATTGCCACGGGGCTGGTGGAGCTTGGTCCGGAATACGGCATTGCGGACGGTGTGGAGGAGGCGTTGAAGGCCACTCGTTTTCAAATTAAACATGGCGCCAGGGTGATCAAGATTGCGGCTACGGCCGGCGTGATGTCGATGGAAGGGCCGATGGGCGCACAGCAAATGTCCGACGCTGAGATGCGAGCGGTGGTGGAGGAGGCGTCGCGGCATGGACTCAAAGTGGCAGCGCACGCGCATGGGACGGAAGGCATTATCACCGCAGTTGAGGCTGGTGTGGCATCGATTGAGCACGGCTCCTTGTTGAACGAGGAAGCGATCCGGCTGATGAAAGAGCGGGGGACCTATTTGGTTCCTACTACCGCATTGGGCGACTCGCTGGAATTATCCACGCTGCCGAAGGTGGTGCGGGAGAAGGCGGAATATGTGCTGCCACTGGCTCGGGCGAGCTTGCGGAAGGCGGCTTTGGCGGGAGTGAAAATTGCTTTGGGCACGGATGCGCCGCTGCTTCCGTTTGGGGAGAATGCTAAGGAATTTTCGGCGATGATGGCAAACGGGCTTTCGGCCTTGGATTCGCTGCGCGCGGGGACCATGAATGCCGCTGACCTGTTGGGGGTGGACGACCGGGGCGAATTGGCTTCGGGGAAATTGGCGGAGATTGTAGCGGTTTCGGGGAATCCGCTGGAAGACATGCATGCCACCGAGAGGGTGGTGTTCGTGATGAAGGGCGGAAAAGTTTACCGCCAGCCTTGACAGGCGCCGGCCGAAAAGTTTGTTGCATTCGCAATCCAAACCTTCAGCCCCGTCGTAATAATCAGTGTTGAACAACTTGGATTCAATATCGCGGCGAGCCCTGACTGGCCGCCGCGGAGCTATTGAACGCTATCCGAATATCTACAAGGAGCAAAAATGAAACAAATATCCAAAGGGATAGTTGCGGCTGCACTGTTTGCCGTGGCCGGAAATACGATGTATGCGTCGAGCCATCGAGAGGCATTGGCGGTGTTGAATGAGCCTTGCGCCGATAATACCGACACCTTCGCCTGGGTGTCTAACACCAATCACGACAAACTGTATCTGATTATGGACTTCAATCCGCTGCATGAACCGGGCCAGGGCAACCAGGGCCTGCGCGCTTGCAACGGTTACCGCTATGAATTCCACATTGGGAAGGGCGAGAGCCTCAAAGACAGGGTGGTCTATCGAGTGGAGTTTACCAATACGTTGACGCCGGCAAAGCCACCTTCGGCTACCGATAAGGTAGGTGGCGGGAATGAAATCCTTTGGCAGCTGACGGGCGGCACCGAGACCATGACGGTGACGCGCGTGGCGGGTTCGGACAATCAGAATGGCGACGGCGATCTGGTACTTGGCAAGGATCTGCCGGTGCTGCCGAATAACCATGGTCCGCAGACGGACCGGCTTGTGTATGGCTTGGCGCCGTTTCTTGGTTACGATTCAGGGAATGCCGCGAGCCGGGAAGTGGGGCTGTACAATCAGGCCTTCGTCGATACGTATATCCAGAAGCTTTCCAATGGCGGCCGGATTATTGCAGGGCAGTTTGACGATCCTTACCAGCTGGATGAGAAGGGGATTTTCGACCTGGTGAATTTGAGCAGCGGCGATCTGGGTGGTATTTCCGGAGCGCGGCGGGGTCCTGCGAAAGACGTGTTCACGGGCTTCAACATATTTTCTATCGCGTTGGAAGTGCCGATGGCCGACGTATTCCCTGGCGGAATTCCGCATAACGGCGCGGGGCTTTCCAATTCGACTGACAGTTTGCTGCGGATTTGGGCGAGCATCAGCCGGCAAAAAACGCAGACCGTGGATAACGGCAACATCATCACGGGACTGAAGGGTTCCGGCGACTACGTGCAGGTGGGCAGGAACGCTTTGCCGCTGTTCGACGCGGGCCTGGTGGGGACACAGCGGCAGACGCTTTATCTGCATTCCAGTCCAATGAGCGATGTGACCAATTTCGGGGCCGACATTTTGTACCCGGTGCTGGTGCGCGACGCGGATGTGCTGGGTATTTACAAGGCGCTGGGTGTTTCCAGCGAAACTGTGGCCAAGCTGAAGGGCCCGCGGGTGGACATTATCAAAGCGATCAATTTGAACCGGCCGATTCCGATTGCGGATGGTTTCACTGGGGATGTGATTACCTTGGACGCGGCGCTGGATTCCAGTTTTCCGAATGGACGCCGGATGGGCGGCGGGACCGCGCCGAACCGCAATCAGGTGAATGTTAACAGTGTGCTGATCAGTCTGATTGTGGCCGGTGACCCTGCTGCTGGGCTGGCGAAGGGCGTGGAAGTGAACGATAAGGACTACCTGGACCGGTTTCCGTTTCTGGCTCCGGCGCATCAGGGACTGCTGCAAGGGCACGGCGGGGTGAACGTGCCGACAGTACCGGATATTCCAACGCCGTAACGAATGGGAACGGCCTCCCCTGCGCTGGAGGCCGTTCTTCCCTTCCCGATTTGGACAACTACCATGATGAATTTATTCCGACCTTTGCCGCGGCTGGCGGTCCTGCTGGTGGGGTTACCGGCTCTGGCTCACGATATGTGGATTGAGCCTTCCACGTTCTGGCCGGAAGCTGGGCAGATTGTGAGCGTGCGGTTGCGAGTGGGGCAGGATCTGCTGGGCGATCCGCTGCCGCGTAATTCGGCGCTGGTGAATCAGTTTGTGGTGGAGGATGCCGGGGGGCGCAGGCCGGTGATTGGCCGCGAGGGCGCGGATCCAGCCGGGTTGCTGCGTGTTGCCGTGCCGGGAGTGCTGGTTGTGGGCTATCGCAGTAATGCCAGTGCAGTGGAATTGCCGGCAGAGAAGTTTAATCAATATTTGAAAGACGAAGGATTGGACGCGGTGATTGCCTTGCGGGCGGGGCGCAACCAGACTGGAGCCGGAGCGCATGAACTGTTTTCACGGTGCGCCAAGAGTCTGGTGCTGTCGGGTCCGGCGGACGCAGGGAAAGGCGATCGGCGGCTTGGGTTCACGCTGGAACTGGTGGCCGAGCGGAATCCGTATGCACTACGGGCGGGCGAGGATTTTCCGGTTCGGCTGACTTATGAGAACCGTCCGCTGGCCGGTGCGCTGGTGATTGCGATGAACCGGTTGAATCCGGCGGAGAAGCTATCGGCGCGCACCGATAGCGATGGCCGGGTGCGGTTCCGGTTGCGGCCGGGCGGGATGTGGCTGGTGAAGGCGGTACACATGATTGCGGCTCCGGCTGGATCTGGCGCCGAGTGGGCTAGCTATTGGGCTTCGCTCACATTTGAGATGGGGAAGACTGCCGTGGCGAGAAACCAGTGATGCCGGCGAGATGGATTTGCCTGGCGGCCTTGGTTTGCGGCGCGGCGGTTGAGGCGCATGAGATTGGCACTACTCGGGTGTCGGTGGTGTTTCCAGAGAGCCGGACTTATGACATCGAGATCGTGACGGATGCGGCGGTGCTGGCGGAGAAGCTGGAGATCTCATCCGGCTCATTAACGACGCGCGGCACTGATCCGGCTGTTCTGCAACAGGCGTTGACTGGCTTCGACGAGATGTTCCGGCGGCGGGTGCAGGTTGCGTTTGGCGGGCGCGCGGTTCGACCGGCGATTGCCTATTCGGTTGCGGCTGGGAGTGCCACGATCCGGTTGACCGGGGAGATTCCCGCGACGGCTGGACACTTCACTTGGACCTACGGCTGGACGTTTGCGTCTTACGCGATGACGGTGAAAACAGGGGCGTCGGCGAACGTGGCTACGCAATGGCTGGATGGTGGACAGAGCAGCGCGCCTTTTGCATTGGCTTCGCCGGTTCTGCCGCTGGACCGGCTGCGCACGGCATGGCGATATCTTGCGCTGGGCTTTACGCATATTTTGCCGAATGGACTGGACCATATGCTGTTCGTGCTGGGAATTTATTTGCTGAACGGCCGTGCGCGGTCTGTGCTGTTGCAGGTTAGTGCGTTCACGATTGCGCATTCCATCACACTGGGGCTGAGCATGTACGGGTTGATTGCGGTGACGCCGCGGATTGTGGAGCCGCTGATTGCGCTCTCCATTGCTTACGTCGCTATCGAGAATGTTTTTCTTTCGGAGTTGAAGTCGTGGCGAGTGGCGCTGGTGTTTGGATTCGGGCTGCTGCACGGCATGGGGTTTGCAGGCGCGCTGAAGGAGTTGGGGCTGCCGCGCTCAGAATTTTTGACCGCACTGTTGACGTTTAACGTTGGGGTTGAGGCGGGGCAGCTGGCGGTGATCGGCGCGGCATTCCTGGCGGTGGGCTGGCATTGGGCCGGCCGCGATTGGTATCGCAGCCGGATTGCTGTGCCCGCTTCGATGATGATTGCTTGTACGGCGGTTTACTGGACGGTTGGGCGGTTGTCGCTATAAGAGGATTGTTACTGGGTCGCCTTGGTGGATTGTGCCGCCGGAAACGACGGAACAGTCCAGGGCCATTACTCCATCCAGTCTGCGGACGATGCTTTTTAGTACATTCAGATCTTGCTTCAGAGTGTCTGGATCATAGGTGGTCATGACGCAGCGGCCGCGGAGTTGGGCGGCGGCGACTACGGCTTCTCCGATTTGGATGCGGTGATTCGGCCAGTTGCGTTCCTCCAGCCCTCCGACTCCGCCTATTACGATGTTGGGACGGAGGCGGCGGCCATCGAAACCCATGTAGTCGATGGCGCCGTCAGTGGCCACTAGAAGCGGCAGGACGTCGAACCGCTCCGGGCCCTCGTGGTAGATCAAGTTGGCTTTGGCGCCGACGGCTTCGCGGACTTGTTCGAGTGCTTCCGGGGAACTCCAAAGGTGTCCCGCTATATGCGGTTGTCCGTCTGGTCCGGTGGTGCCCTTCAGTCCAAGCAAGCGGGGGTGGGTGCGGGCTGAGATGACGCGGCCGTTTGGACCTTGCACTAGAACCTTGCGGTCACCGGCCAAGCCTGAGCGACCGACCTCTATCTGGGTTAGCCGCTCGCCCGCCATTGACTTGGCCGGGTAACGCCATATTTCTTTTACATACATCGCTTTGCTCCCGGTTTATTTGATTCGGCGCTCCGCCTCTGTTATTGGAGCGTCGTTGATGCTGGCCAGGCGGCGTTTCATGAGGCCGGTTTCGTCGAATTCCCAAAGTTCGTTTCCGTAGGAGCGAACCCACTGGCCGGAGGAGTCGTGCGATTCGTATTCGAAGCTTACGGCGATGCGATCGGCGGTGAAAGCCCAGAGGGTTTTCTTCAGGCGATAGCCGTTCTCCTGGGCCCACTTGCGCTGGAGGAAGGCTTTTATTTCTTCGCGGCCTTTGAGGAATTCGGTACGGTTTCGCCATTCGGAATCCGGCGAGTAGGCTAGCGCGACACGCTCGGGATCGCGTGAGTTCCAGGCGTCTTCCGCGGCTTGGACTTTGGCGCGGGCTGTTTCGAGAGTGAAGGGAGGCTTGATCATTTTAAAAGAGTGGGAGCGGACGCGGACGCCCGCCCTCCCCGGTGACTAGACAGTTTGGGCAAGAGCTACTGGAACGCGGGGGAAATCGACTTCCGTCTGCGCTACGTGGTTGAAGTAATTGGTGAAGATATTGAGAGCTACGTTGGCTACGATTTCGGTGGTCTCGGCGTCGTTGTAGCCGGCTTGGCGGAGAGTGGAGAGATCCTGGTCGGACACCTCACCGCGCTGGACGACGATCTTCTGGGCGAATTGAAGTCCCGCGTGGCCTTTTGCGTCGAGCGAACGCGACTCGCGGCTGAGGTCAATTTGTTCCGGGGTGAGGCCGGCCATCTTGCCGAGGGCGGAATGCGCTGAGAGGCAATACTCGCAGGAATTTGCCTGGGCTACTGCGATGGCGATCTGTTCGCGGAAGGGTGCGTTCAAGGCTCCCCCAGCCAGGTGGCCGGCAAAGTTCAGGTAAGCCTCCAGTGCGGCCGGCGACTGCGCCAACGTCCTCATCAGATTGGGGGTGATACCGAGCTTGGCCTGGACGCCGGTTAGGAGTTGTTTCGCTTTGCCGGTAGCTTCGGCGGGGTTGATCGGGTTGATTCGGGGCATTTTGGAAGTTTCCTTTACGGGCCCTCTTGGGCCACGCCAGTAGTAATGCATGGGGATGGCCAGGATTGACGGCGATGTAAGTGGCTGATAATACAACAGATGCTTTCCTTGAGCAGAACATGAGATTTCATGATTCATGAGATTTCATGAGATAATTCCGAGATCTCATGGATTTGGCCCAACTCCCTTCGATTTTGGTGGCGCTGGCGGCACAGCGATCGCTGGACGATGTCTTGCAGTGCATTCTGACGACGCTGGCGGAACAGCCAGACGTGGCACTGGCACGCTTGTGGCTACTGGATAGCGACAGTTCCTGCCCACACTGCCTGGACGGAAGTGAGGCGGGGCCGCTGGCGCTTCACTTGCGGGCTAGCGCTGGAACACCATGGAGTGCGGATGCGGATTGGAGCCGGACTACGGGGAGCTTTCATCGGGTTGCATTGGATTCGCCGCGAAAGTTGGGATATATCGCCAGGACTGGGGAACCGATCCGGATTCGACGGCTGGATGAGGAAAAGGAGTGGGTGCTGTACCCGGAATGGGTGAAGGCAGAAGGACTGATCGGATTCGCCGGGCGTCCTTTGATCTTTCGTGGCGAGGTGCTGGGAGTGCTGGCTGTGTTCCGGCGCTCTGAAGCAGTAGAAAGTTGCTGGAAATGGATTGGCACGCTGGCGGATGCGGCGGCGGTGGCGGTGGCGAACGCGCGGGCGTTTGACGAGGCTGTGCGGCTGCGGCGCGAATTGGAATTGGAGCGGGATTACCTGCGGGAGGAAGTGCAGGAAGTGGGGGCGTTCGGAGGAATTCTAGGGCGCAGCGCGGCGCTGGAAAGAGTGTTGCGCCAAGTGGAAATGGTTGCGGGTACGGACGCCAACGTGCTGGTTCTGGGAGAGAGCGGCACGGGGAAGGAGTTGGTGGCGCGGGCAATTCACGAACGGAGTGGGCGGTCGCGACGGTCTTTGGTGAAAGTGAACTGCGGATCGATTCCGCGGGAGCTGTTTGAGAGTGAATTTTTCGGACACACGCGGGGGGCGTTCACTGGCGCGGTGAAGGACCGGGTGGGCCGATTCCAACTGGCGGATGGGGGCACGCTGTTCCTGGACGAGGTGGGGGAGATTCCGCTGGAATTGCAGTCAAAGCTGCTGCGTGTTTTGCAGGAAGGAGAGTTTGAGCGAGTGGGGGAAGATCAGACGCGGAGGGTGAATGTGCGGGTGATTGCCGCCACCAATCGCGATCTGCGAAAGGAGGTTGAGGAAGGACGATTCCGGCTGGACTTGTTCTACCGGCTGGGTGTGTTTCCAATGGACGTGCCGCCGCTGCGGGCGCGGCGGGAAGATATTCCGGAGCTGGCGGGACATTTTGTGCGGCAGGCTTGCGCGCGCTTCCATGTGCCGGAACCGCGCCTGCCGCAACGGGAATTGCAACGGGCACAGGAATATGGCTGGCCGGGAAACGTGCGCGAGCTACAGAACGCGGTGGAGCGGGCGGTGATTGTGGCGCGGAATGGCGTGATTGCGTTTGAGTTGCCGGAATTGGAGCCAGGTGTGGAGCCTTCGCGCGAGGAGGTGCGGCCTGGGGAAGTGATACCGGAGCTGGAGTGGCGCCAGAGGGAGCGCGCGAATCTGGTGGCTGCGATGGAAGTGGCGAAGAACCGCGTGTCTGGAGCGGGCGGGGCGGCGGAGTTGTTGGGGATCAATCCGGGGACGCTGGCGTCGCGACTGAAGGCGTTTGGGATTCGCGGGAAAACGTGAGAGCTGGCTACTTGGGGAGTTGCTTTGCTGATTCCCGATGGGCTGCTTGGGCCAACTCGAACGCTTTGGCGGAGTGCTCTAGCGCCTGTTTGGAATGTTCGTGGCCGCTGAGGTGATCGCCCTTTCCGTGGTGCTCTATCGCCGAGAGGTGAGCGTGTCTGGCGAGATTGTGCAGTTCGGCTGCTCTTTGATGCGAATCGTCCATGGTGATTGACCTCGTTTCAATTGTACATGGTGCGCAGGAGTGGACCGGACTGGCGGGGCGGAGATTATTGGCCGCGGATGGACGCAGATGGACGCGGATGAATGAAGTGAACCCTTCGAGTGAGACACGGGGGAATGAACGCACAATTGACTTCGGCACCGGCGCTTCGTACGAATGTCTGGCATGGGAGTGGGGAGTTCTTTCGGGTTTTAATTATTTGGCTGGGATGAATGGAATAAATGAGATAAAGAATGTTGGGAGTTCAGCATCTGGTTTCCCACTGGTTTGCTACGTTGGTGGTTGGATTTGTTGGTTCGATCGATTGGAGTCTTCGCATGGGCTGCTTCTTCCAATAGGTCAGCGATCGCCATGCCCACTCGAGCGGGCCGAAGCGAAAATGCTTCAGCCAGATGGGGCTGGCGATCATTTGGAAAATCCAGATTGCCGCGACTACGTAGTAGACCTGGTAGCGCTGCAGGCGCCCGTACATGGCTAGTCCGTAGCCGGTGAAGAAGAAGGCACAGACGACCGAATGGGTGATGTAGTTGCTGAAAGCCATTTGGCCTACGGCGCCCAGGCTGTTGGTTAGCCACTGTAGGGTTTTCGTCTTGCATAGCAACATGATGATGCCGAGGTGTCCTAGCGCGATGGAGAGGCGGCCAGCGTCGTAGGTGGCGGCGGTGAAGGATTGCACTAGTGGATCGAAGTTGCTGCGGATGATTAGGTAGGCGGTGTAGGTGTTGACGGGGAGGCCGATGGCGTAGCCGGCTAAGGCCATCCATGCGTACGTGCGAATGGAGGAGCGGCCGCCCAGGACACCGAGCTTCATGAGGCCCATGCCGATGAACATCATGCTCCAGATGTCCCAATTGTGGGTGGAATAGTACGGGTTGGAATGGAATTCCTTCACCCAGGCGCCGCGGACCTTGATGACGTCCAGCACGCTGCCTCGCCATTTGGCCGCCTCCTTTTCGAGCGCGGCGCCATCGGGGAGACGGCGCTTTTCGTCGCGCTCATACTCCTCTTTCTGATCCTGCTGCTCTTTGGTGAGCTTCTCGCCTCTTGCCTCGGCGGCCTGGCTGGCGCGTGCTTTCTCGATCGTCTGTTTCTGGCTGAAGGCGTCCTGCATGGAGACGGCGGCGGTCAGCAGCAGGAGAATGCCGCCGATGGTCAACAGTCCTTTGGGTGCCATCTTGCGAAAGGGGTAGAGCAACAAGCCACAAAGCGCGTAGGGATAGAGAATGTCACCGAGCCACAGCAGATACGCGTGCGCGATGCCGAACAGGGCCAGCCAGAGGGTGCGCCGGTAGTAGATGTCCGCCGCTTCGCCGGTCTTCTCCAGGCGGGAGGTGAGCAGGATCATGCTGGCGCCGAATACTAATGAGAAGAGGCAGCGCATCTTGCCTTCGGCCAGGACGTGGAGCACGGCCCAGACGGCCAGGTTGACGCCTGTGGCTCCGCCGGTGACGGTGGGGTTGTCATAGGCGGACAGGTACATCGAGAACCCGATGATGTTCATTAGCAGAATTCCGAGGAGCGCAAATCCGCGGAGAGTATCGATGGCGGTGATGCGTTCGTCGGGGGCGACTGGAGCGGAGTTCGCTTCGGGAGTTTCCATTGGTGTGGTTTCGGGAATGGTTGAGAGTATAGCCTAAAAACGGATAGGCTGTTTGCATGATGAAAATTGGCAGTCTGGTGTTTTTCGCTTTCCTGATGCCGGTGCTGGCGGAGACTGCGCCGCGGGTGTTTGGGGCGGCACACGTAGAGGAAGTTTATCGGGTGGTATTGGAGCGGGATGCGCTGCTACTGGAATCGATTATGGATGTGATCAAGGAGAAGCAGATTCAGGACGGGCATGTGATGGTGACGGCGGGATCGGTGCAGGAGTGCACCTATCATTACGTGGCTTCCACGGCGGTGAAGCCGAAGGATGTTTTCAAGACGGTGAAGGGGCCGTTTGAGATATTAAATGCCGGCGGGATTATTGCTAATGGGGAGCCGCATATCCATATGACGCTGTCGGCCGCAGGGAAAGGGGCATTTGGCGGGCATCTGGAGAAAGGCTGCCGGGTTTTATATCTGGGCGAGGTAACGATTGTGAAGTATAGCGGGCAAGCGCTGGCGCGGAAGCCGAACGAGCAGGGAGTTTCGATATTGGGGGTGAAGTAGCGGGACTTGGGCGTGGGTGCGATATCAGAATCGGATGGCTAGGTCAGGATGTCCTTGATTACCTGTCCTTCTACGTCTGTCAGGCGGAAGTCGCGGCCGCTGTAGCGGTAGGTCAGCTTCGTGTGGTCCAGGCCGAACAGTTGCAGAATGGTGGCTTGCAGATCGTGCGGGTGAACGAGCTTGTCTACGGCCTTGAAGCCAAAATCGTCGGTGGCGCCATAGGTGATGCCGCCTTTGATTCCGGCGCCGGCTAGCAGCGTGCTGAAGCCGTGATTGTTGTGGTCGCGGCCGTTCTGTACGTTGACCAGGCCGCTTACTTCCACTACCGGGGTGCGGCCGAATTCGCCGCTGATGATTACCAGCGTTTCTTTCAGCAGTCCGCGGGCTTTTAGATCTTGCAGGAGCGCGGCTATGGGCTGGTCGGCCTGCTTGGCCAGCTTCTGGTGGATCATGATGTCGTCGTGATTGTCCCAGGGCTGGCCGTTGCCGAAATAGATTTGCACCATGCGGACACCTTTTTCAACCAACCGCGCGGCCATCAGGCAGCCGGATGCGAAATCGCCTTCGCCGTAGCGGGCGCGGACTTCGGGATTCTCTTTACGGATGTCCAGAATGTCCGGAGCTTCGGTTTGCATGCGGAATGCCGTCTCCATGGACTGGATGCTGGCTTCGAGCTGCGGATCGGCTACGGAGGTGGCGTTGAGCTTGCCCAGGAGATCCAGCTGGTGGCGTTGATCATCGTGGGTGTACTTTTCGTTCTTGATGTAGGGGATGAGGCTGTTCGGTTCGGACTTGCTGAAGTTGGCCAGGTGCGTGCCTTGGTGGACGGCGGGGAGGAAGGCGGAGCTCCAGAGTTGCGGTCCGATTACCGGGAAGCCGGGGCAGAGGACGAAATAGCCGGGGAGATTTTGATTTTCGGTGCCCAGGCCGTAGGTGAGCCAACTGCCTAAAGACGGGCGGCCGGAGAGCGGCGTGCCTGTGTTCATCATGAAGAGAGATGGTTCATGATTGGGGCGGTCTGTGTGCATGGAACGGATTACGCACACGTCATCCATACAGGCGCCAAGCTTGGGGAAGATCTCACTAATTTCGGTGCCGCATTGGCTGTAGCGTTTGAACTCGAAGGGGGACTTGAGCAGGTTGCCGGTCTTGCGTTCGGTCTTCAAGTTTCCGCTAGGCGCGGGTGTGCCGTGGTACTTGGTTAGCATCGGCTTGGGGTCAAAGGTGTCTACCTGCGACGGGCCGCCGTTGAGGAACAGAAAGATGACGTGTTTTGCCTTGGGCGCGAAATGCGGGGCTGCGCCGGCGGATTGGGAAAGCAGGTGCGTCAAGCCTACGGTGCCGAAGCCGGCGCCTACGGTGCGGAGAAGTTCGCGTCTTGTCATGTTGTTTAACCGATGTCTTTAACCGATGTCTTTAACCAATGAAGATGAATTCGTTGGAGCTTAGCAGTACTTGCAGGTACTTGGGCCAGGGTTGGTCTTTGTTGCTTTTCAGAAATTCTGTTCCTAGTGCGATTTCCTGTTGCGTTGCGGCGCGGCCGAACAGCAGGCGGTAGGTTTTCTGGATGCTGGCGGCTTGATCGCCGGTGCTGCCGATGCGTTCGGCCAGTGCTTCGGTTTGTTTGATGATCAGAGGACTATTCAAGAAGAACAGGCCTTGCAGCGGCACTGTGGTTTCGATGCGCTGTTCGCTGGTTGCGTTTGGATTCGGGAAATCGAAGAGCGCAAGTAGCGGGTCCAGATCTTTGCGGCTTACGAAGCCGTAGACGGTGCGGCGCTTGTTCTCTACCGTGAGTTGTTCGGGGGGACCGCCTGCTTTCTGATCGAGTTTGCCGGAGACGAACAGGAGCGAGTCACGGAGTTCCTCGACATCCAGGCGCTGGCGGTTGGCGCGCCAGAGGAGACGATTTTCGGGATCGGCTGTGAAGGCTTTCGGGGAATCGGCGGTGCTGAGCTGGTAGGTTGCGGTCAGCATGATCTCGCGATTCATTGCCTTCATGGACCACTTGTTTTCGATGAAGCGGGCGGCCAGGTAGTCGAGCAGTTCGGGATTGACCGGGCGTTCGCCCAGTTGGCCGAAATTGCTGGTGGTGCGGACGATGCCGGTTCCGAAGTGCGACTGCCAGATGCGGTTCACCATGACGCGCGCGGTTAGCGGATTTTGCGGGCTGACTACGGCCTCGGCGAATTCGAGGCGGCCCGATCCTTTGGTGAAAGGCTTCGGCGGCCCGCTGGAGAGGATGGTTACGTTGCGGGGCGGAGTATCTTCGCCGAGGTTATTGCGGTCGCCGCGGAGGAAGAGCTTTTGCTTTTTGAGTTCGTCGAGGTCGCTGATGATTTGCAGGTACGGGTATTGCTCCGGGATCTCCTTCTTAAAGCGTTCGAGATCTTTGCGCAGGGTGATCAGGTAGGTCTTGAATTCGCCTTGCAGGAAGCGGGCGATGCCGTTTTCGCCGTAGATGAGAATGCCTTGTTTGTCGTAGAGGTCGCGCCAGAGAAAATACTTGTCGCGTTCGAGGGAGAGCAAGTTGGCGCTGCTGAGATCGCCCCGCTCATTCGAACCACCCAGGCGGATCAGGTTCTTCTCTTCGATTGCTTTCTTTTCAGTGAATACGGTTAACGCGAGTGCTTGGAATTCTTCGGCGATCTTGCGGACTTCCGATTCTGGCTTGTTGGCGGTTAGGGCGGCCTGGAAGGGTTTCAGGTAGGGATGCTCGCGTGTTGGCTTGCGCAGGTAGGCAATCCAGTTATTGAGCGTTTCGAGATCTAGTCCGGCTTCGGCGGCGTTCTTTTCGCGGTCTTCGAGGTTATCCTTGCGAACGGCGATCAGGTAATCGGCGGTGCGGGTGGCATGGATTTGCGCCAGTTGCAAGGCTTGGCCGCGGACGTAATCATCGAGCGTTTTCTGCTGGTCGTCCGATTTCTTTTTTCTATCTTTGTATTCCTTGACCACGGCCTCAGCGGCGAGGGGATATTCATTCATCTTCGTGTTGTTGAACATGCCGAGGATGGAATAGTAGTCGGTCTGCGGAATGGGATCGAACTTGTGATTGTGGCACTGGGCGCAGGCAACGGTGAGGCCCAGGAAGCCGCGGGTGGTGACGTCGACGCGGTCATCTTGAAACTCTGGGCTGAGGGCGTAAAGGCCGAGTCCGGCTGCTGTTTTCGCCGGATCAGGAAGTTGATCGCCGGCGATCTGGGCTTTGACGAAGACATCGTATGGCATGTCCCGATTGAAGGCGTCGATGACCCAATCGCGGTAGCGGAAGGCGTTGGGGTGCGGGGTCTCGCCGGTGGGGTCCAGTGTATTGTCGGAGTAGCGGGCTACGTCGAGCCAGTGACGGCCCCAGCGTTCGCCGTAGTGCGGGCTGGCCAGGAGGCGATCCACTACTTTTTCGAATGCGCTCGCGGACTTGTCGGCCAGGAAGGCGTCGATTTCTTCGGGGGTGGGAGGGAGCCCGGTCAGGTCGTAGGTGGCGCGGCGGATCAGGGTGCGCTTATCGGCCGGTTGCACCGGGGACAGGCCTTTTTCGTTTAGCTTTGCCAGGATGAAGCGGTCGATGGGAGTTTTAGCATCGACTTTGGGGAGTGCAGGTTTTCGAATCGGTTGGAACGACCAGAAGGCGCGCTGTTCGGGAGATACGATGTACTCGCCGGCTTTGGTGGCGGGGGCTGCGGGGGCTTCCGGCCAGATTGCGCCGGATTTCACCCAGGAGGTGAGTTGTTCGATCTCTTCGTCTTTGAGGCGGCCTTGCGGCGGCATTTTCAGCTCCCCTTGTTGGCGGATGGCTTGGATCAGCAGGCTGTGGTCTGGATCGCCGGCGGTGAGGGCCGGGCCGGATTTTCCGCCCTTGAGCAGGGACTCGCGGGAGCGCATTTCGAGGCCTCCCATTTTCGAGGCGGTATGGCAGGCGAAGCAGTTTTTCGCGAGGACCGGGCGGACGCGCATCTCAAAGAATTCCTGGGCTTTGTCGTCGGCGGAGTAGAGCAACGGGGTTAAGAGGAGGGCTATGGGGAGATGGCGCATGGGCTCAAATCTACCTTCAGTTTATCTTAATTAAACGTTAGCGGACATACGGATGAGTTCGTATGAGTGGTCGCTTAGAGGGATTTCTTATTCGGTGCTGGTTGGGTGGATGGATTCTGGCTCAACGCTTGTGCGAGCAATGTCTTGATGACGGCTTGGCGGCTGATATTGAGCCGGGCGGCACGTTGATCGAGTTCCCGTAAAAGGCCATGGGTCAGATCCACGTTCACGCGGTGAAGCGGTCTGACTACCGTAAATTTGTTGGTGAAGTGAGCGGAGACATCCACGCCGCGCGATGCCTTCACAGCAATCTCATCAGCGGTAAGTTTCGTCTTAGGCAGTTTCGGCATGGCTTTGGTCTTCCTCCGTAGTTGCGTTCCAGGCCGTAATCAAGTGGTAATATTCGCCCTGGGAATCGCGCCGGGGTTCATAGATCACGGAACAGAGGCGGCCACGGCACCACCCGATTGCCCGAAACTGCTCCGGCTCGTCGCGCCTGCGATCTACCACGTACACCTGATCGAATATTTGCTGCGCCTCTTCGAGGCTGACGCCATGTTTTCGTTGAGCGCGGGAACTTTTTTCCCGATCGTAGACTAAGCGCATGGGAATATAACAGTTATACCATCCCTGGGGAGCGACCCGTAAGTGCCGGCATCCTTCGATATGATGAGCTGGTGGAAGCCACAGAGTTCATCACTCGGTTGTTGATTGCTCTTGCGCTTGGATCGGCGATTGGGGTGGAGCGGCAGGTCAGCCATCATATGGCGGGCTTGAAGACGAACGCGCTGGTGGCTACCGGGTCGGCGCTGTTCATGGTGGTGGCGGCTTCGCTCACAGGTGATGGAAGTGCACGGCTGGCGGGGCAGATCATTACCGGCATTGGATTTCTGGGCGGCGGAGTGATACTGCGGGATGGCTTTCACGTGCGCGGGTTGAATACGGCAGCTACTTTGTGGTGCGCGGCGGCGGTGGGTACATTGGCGGGCGTTGGACTGCTGATGCAGGCGGCGGTGGGCACGGTAGCGGTGCTGGCGATCAACGTGGGGCTGCGGCCGATTTCCGTGCGGCTGGGCGAAGAGGGGCTTTCCGGGCTGGGGCAGGTTACCGGATACCAGGTGCGGATGGTGTGCCGGATGGAGAGCGAGCCGGCGGTGCGGGCCGGCTTACTGGAACTGGCTGCGAGCGCCAACTTGCAGCTGCGGTCGATGAAGACGGAAGTGACGGGGACGGAGATACTGGCGATTCAGGCGGAGTTTGCGCCGGCGGGGAAGGGCGGGGCCCGGTTGGAGGAGTTGGTGCAGCGGGCTGACGGGTTTGAGGGGGTTAATTCGGTGGAGTGGAAAGTGCTTACTTGACGTCAATGGGAGCATATGGGCGGCAGGCATCCATGCCAGTGCATTGCTACGATTACGGAGTATGGCGCAAATGGTATTGACTGCTGTGTATATGAAGGTGCCGGAAGGCTACGTTGCGTTCGTCGAAGAACTGCCCGGCGCCAATACGCAGGGGGAAACCCTGGAAGAAGCGCGCGCGAACCTAGAGGAAGCTGTCACGATGGTTCTGGATGCAAATCGTGAACTGTCAGAGCAGTCGCTGGAAGGTGCCGAAGTTATTCGGGAATCACTGATTGCGCCTGCCGCTTGAAACGCGTCGACCTTATCCGTCATTTGGAACAGCGAGGGTGTGAGTTCCATCGGGAAGGAGGTAGCGATTCCGCGGCATCGGGACGTGAATGATTTTCTGGCCCGTAAGATTTGCGATGACCTCCAAGTTCCTCGTCTCTGAGTGAGGCTTTCGGCTGCTACTTTGATCCAGTCGATTTGCACTGCCGCGAATGTTTCTGGAAACGCTTTGAGTATCATGAGGCATCCGGACCCGCGCCGGCCGGAGTGATATAGGGGGCGTGCATAATGCATCTACGGAGATCGTCGAGCAGGATGGCCCCTGCGCGACGCCGCATTCGCGGCATCTTCGCCATGATGGCTGTGTATCGCGGGGTGAGGGCAAAGAACACGCGCTCGCGGGCTCGAATCAAATCTTCCGGTTCGGCGCAATGAGAGACGACACGTCTCGCCTCGGAGTATGTGGATTAGGCTTTGCGTGTCCCAAACGGAAGAGCATTTGCACTGTCTGGTCTGGAGGGACGTTCAGGGTCTGCTTCATCCGCAGCTGGAGTTCAGCCATCTCCGGATATTCCTGAAGCACCTGCGAGAAGGGCTGCATTTTCAAGCCGAGGCTGGTGGCGGTGAGTTGGACACGGGCATAGGCGCGGCCGGTGAGAACCTGGTCCAGGCGGGTATTTGTCTTGGTTACGAGGGCAGCGAACGCGGGGGCGGAGGAGGCCTGTTCCGCCGTTTGTGTGACGGCGCTTTCGGCGAAAGCGCCGTTGGGGTCGGCGGCCTTTGGGCGGCTGAGGACGAACGTTTCAGCGATCCATTTCTTTATTCCCTCGGCTCCGTTTTGAGCGACTCCGAAGCCGTCGCGTTTCGCTTGCAATTCCCGATCGCTGAAGCGGAACCAGCCGGCTGTTTCAAGGTCGCGCAACGGGCTGGCGATTTCAATTACCATAGCCTGGCGGCAGATGTCCGCGACGGCTGAGCGCTGCGGATCGCTGTCGACAATGCGCCATTGCGCGTGAGCCGTTCCCGGGGCGGTTTGCAGTTCCGCTAACTGCCGAGGCGACAGGGATCGCTTTATGTCGAACAAACGTTTGTTGGTGTGGCGTTCCAGGATCAGGGCAAAGAGCGGATCCCTTGCGGCGCTTGGATCGGGTTGAATGGCAATTGCCGCGACGGGCCGTGGCTCCACTACGTTGTTGGCATACTGGCCTTCGGGGAAGAGTTTGATTTCCGCGCGATAGCCGAACTGGGAGGCGGAGATGCGCAGCAATTCTAGGAAAGATCCATGGCTGATGTGGATTTGGCGTGCGGGCGGATCACTGGCGGGCAGGAGGCGAGTGCGGTCGACGTAGAGATTCATTGTGCCGTCTGGTGCTAATTCCACCAACCATGGCTGTGCGTTGTGGGAGTTCGGCGCCAGCACTGCGTACTGAAGTACTCGAAGGCGAATGTCGCCCGCCTCATGCGCGGATGGCTGCCAGCCTGGTTCTGGTGTTTTCGATGCACACGAGTCGAGGATGACGATGCCGCTAGCGCCCGCGGCTTTGAGAAAGTTTCGGCGTTCCATGGCTATTAGATGGCCAGGTTGGCATTTTGTGCCGATTTATTGATAGCGCAGCGCCACCACCGGGTCGAGCCGGGCGGCTTTGTTGGCGGGCCAGATGCCGAAGAACAGACCGACGCCTACGGAAACAGCGACGCCGACAATCGCCGCCCAGAGCGGTACTTCGGTTACCAGAGCGGGGAATACGAGGCGGGCGACGATGGAGATGATCCATCCGAACACCATGCCGCAGAGACCGCCGAGTAGCGTGAGCGTGGCGGCTTCGGTGAGGAATTGCAGCGTGATGTCGAAGCGGCGCGCGCCGAGGGCTTTGCGGATGCCGATTTCATGCGTTCGCTCGGTTACCGAGACCAGCATGATGTTCATTACGCCGATGCCGCCAACCAGCAGGCCGATGGAGCTGAGCACGATCATGACCAGCGCCACCATTGCCGTCACGTTGTGAAACTCTTCGATCATTTGTTCGGCGGTGGAGATCCAAAAGTTATCGGGGTCGCTGTACTTCACTTTCCGTTCCTGGCGCAGCACCATGCGCACTTCGTCAATGGCCTTGGCGAGTTGCCCGGGTTTGGCGGAGATGACCAGCATGTGTTCGTTGGCGCTGGGGAACATTTTGCGCATGGAGAAGTAGGGGAGCAGGACACGGTTGTCGTCGTCGCCGGGCAGGGAGGCGGCGGGTTTCTTCATGACGCCGACAATTTGCACTTGCTGGCCATTGACGTCGATCCACTTGCCGATGGGGTCCAGATTGGGGAACAACTGCGTTTGAATGCTCTCGCCAACCACGGTGACGGGCATGTGGTGGCGGTTCTCGACGTCGGTGAAAAAGCGGCCGAATTTCATCTCGACGCCGCTGGATACGTAGCCCTCTTCGGTGCCGCCGATCTGGATGCGGAAGATCTCGTTCCCTTTGTATTTGGCTTTG
>JBBRNO010000081.1:0-29432 GCA_038230275.1 Bryobacterales bacterium | reverse complement strand
GGACGGGGAAGTGCGGGCTGCCGAGAGCCGTGGTGTGCGGGTGATGCGGACCGCGCGTGGGCGTTGCCGGTCGAGGGTGTAAGCGTCGGCGCATGGTTGGGACTGGGCAGAGGCTGACCCGGAGCGTCTTCTAGCAAACCTAGGGGAGACGTTGAATATAGATGGGAAGCACGGACGGGGAAGTGCGGGCTGCCGAGAGCCGTGGTGTGCGGGTGATGCGGACCGCGCGTGGGCGTTGCCGGTCGAGGGCGTAAGCGTCGGCGCATGGTTGGGACTGGGCAGAGGCTGACCCGGAGCGTCTTCTAGCAAACCTGGGGAGACGCTGAATATAGATGGGAAGCACGGACGGGGAAGTGCGGGCTGCCGAGAGCCGTGGCTTAGACTTCGGCGCAACGCTGGGCTCGGGCTTTCGTCGATCCGCTAGTCTACCTTGAGTCCATACTCTCGCAGGAGATCGGTTTTCAGGGAGTCTCCGTAAAGACGGATCCAATATTGGCCGGAAGGAAGTTTTTGAGCGACAGCCACATTCAGTTTGGACGCCTTGGGTTCGTTCGTGTAATTTCCAATGATTCCGCCGCTGCTATCGACCAATTCGATTGTATAGAGGGGTGAGGCAGCCACCTCGCTGACGTCCAACTGAAGATTGATGGGTGTATTGGCTTTAGCATGCGGCGCGGAACCGTCCGAGCCACGCACCGTGCTCAACGCGAGATTCTGGGGTGTAGATGAGCCCGGCGGCAAGAAGGTGAAGATTACGACTGCCGCCGCGAGAGCCGAAACGCCCGCCCAGACGGAGCCAGGGTGGAAGGTAAGGTAGCCGCGAAATCGATCCCACGCCGTCGGCGGGTCGTCCTTTGCCAACTTGGCGGCTCCGCGGACTGCCTTTACGAAGTCGTCCATTTTTTGAACTTGATCCTGGCAGGAGTCACACAGCAGGAGATGCTCCTCAACCAAGGCTAGATCCGATTCAGCCAGCCTGCCCATTGTGTAGTTTTCGATCGTTTCTTCTGTCAAGTGGGAACTATCCATAGTCTCTCCAGGATTCCAACGGCTCTAGTACCAGAGCCGCCAGCTCTCCGTACGTTTAGTGGTTGGCGCCCAGGATTGTTCTCAAGAAATCTGAGCTGATCGCCTTTTTTTGTAGTTTCCTCTTGCCGAGTTCGCCAAAGCGCGCCTTGGCGCGGGACTTGAGGAGACGGAACTGTGTTTCGCTTAGGTTCATATCGGTACAGATCTGCTCTTGGGTTTGTTCGTGCAAATAGAAACGGGTCAAAATATCGCGATCCCGGCTAGACATACTGCGGAGGACCTGTACCATGAGGTCTTCGTGCTGCCGTCCGATCGCTTTCTCTTCCGGGTTACGCTTGGCATCAGCTACGACTACGCCGGATTCGATGTCGGTTTGTTCGCGCCGGGTCTGCACGGCATCATCAATATAGGCAGCCACCTGGCGGCGGACGACGGTGCGGACGAAACCCATAAGACGCTCTGGTTCCCGAAGGTCGCCGCGGCGAATGGCCTGAACGACGATTAGAAATGTATCGTGCACCTTGTCGTCCAATTCCTGCGGTCCCAGCTGGCGGCAGAGGTAGAAACGGATCCCTTTCGAAAACAGACGGTACAGTTCGGTCATACCGTCCTCACTGCCAAGCCGGATGCCCTCTACTAAAGAACCCCAATCGGTGGACGAAACGGGGACGACTGGTTCCGAATCAGACCCGGAACTTGGAGGCTCAGGTGGAGGCGAAGGACTCATCCCGCCTGTATCGTGCGCCATAACCGGATCAACAGTCAACATTCATCAGTCCTTTCCAACCACAAAGAAGGCCGCCCAGAACTTTGGATTAGCACGCCAAGTTCCAGATCGCAGCATTCCAACTTGTGCAGTTCGTAAAGCATCGGCGGCGGATGCGGAAGACAGTCCGAGCTTTAACGGGCGAAGGGACTGGTAGAACGTTTGAAACAGACGACCACTGTCGTCCGGAGTGGGCCACTGGCTGGCAACAACTGTACGGGCGCCAGCCAATAACCAAGCGCGGGTGAGACCGAAGAGTCCGGCGCCTGGAAGCGCTTTGCCCGTTCCGGAGCTGCAACCGCTGAGCACCACTAAATCCAGCGGATAGCGCCAGTTGGAGATTTCGCTGATGGTGAGAAAGTCGGGTTGGCCAGAAAGATCGAGACCGATGGCGATCAGCGCTTCCTCGGGCCGCTTTGGAGGCTGGACGACATGGGTGGCAAAGTGAACCACAACAGGTCCTGCCCGCAGATTTTGCTCGATTTGGGTTCGTTGGCACAATTTGCCCTGCAGCAGGATGGGGAGCAGCGACGCGGGCTTGGAATCGAACAGTTGCCAGGTTGCGGCGGAAGTGCGTACTTCCTGGCCGCTGCCGACGAGCCGGGTGAGTTCCGGAGAGGGCGACATTGGGTTTGTTTGTGCAAAATGGAAGAGGGATCGCCAGGAGTAGGATTTTGCTGAGGCCGAGCGCCAGCGGGAATCGGCGGTGTTGTAAATGGGATCGCCGACTCCGAGAAACGGCCCCGCCGGAGAGGGCTGGACCGGCAACCGCAACATCTCCACCGATGGGAGCACGCGAAGTGAGTTCCGTTCGATCAAGTATGTAGTGGGAGCAGTTCCGGAGGACGTGACCAGCGCCGGCAGGGGCAGCGCAAACAGTGTGTCTTCGAGGATGAGCAACCAACTCTTCTTTTTGATTACATCTAGTTTGACCGGACCGAAGAGAGTTGTATAGAGAGCTTGGCCCTGGGTCTTGGCGCCGGGCGCTCCGATTCGCAGAGCGTCCTGAAAATCGCGCACAGAACTGGCGATCTGAGCACGCCTTGGCAGGGTGTAGACCGCGGTTCCTTCTTGCGTGAATGCCCAAGCGTACGATGCTGTTTCTCCTAGGTAAAAACTGATCAGGGCCTCATCGCCAGTGATAAGCCCTTGAATAGGTGTTAGTGATTTAACTGAGTCAGTTTTCTCATTTATCCTATGAGAATAAGTACCAGCCGGAACTGCGGGGGGTACTTGCAGCTGCGATTCGATTTGGGCAACCTGGAGACGAAGGTGTTGGACGGCACCTTGCTGTTCGGGCGCGTTATTACGGAACAGAACGATTTCGGCGCGGCGCAACTGGTCGAGAGTTTGCCAGTATTCGGGGGGGAATGCTTTTTTGGCTTTCAGCCGCTCGCGGAAGCTGACGGCACGATTATCTTCGGCAGCCATGAACATCTTGTATGCCAAGGCTGGAGAGTTATTTTGGGCATGGAGTTTCATGCCGGTTTCGATGTAATCGGAATAGATGTCCTGTAGGGTGACTTCAGCGCCGGTTCGGGAGGTGTCGGTAGAAACGACTTCGAGGCGCCATTGATTAGCCATGGCTATTGCCGTTTCGAGGTCGGCAAGAGCGCCTGGGAGATCTCCGCCGGCGGCGCGAGCCCGGCCCAGATACTCATAAAAAATCAGGGACGGGAAACCGATTGGTTGCCGCCGGGCGACTGCTATGCCGGTTTCTAGGAATCGAATGGCAGATTGCCAGTCTCCCTGAGCCAATCGGAGGCGTCCCAATTCGAGACAAGAACTGGCTGGACCGCCTGTTTTGGAGATCCTCCGAAGGTAGAATGCACGTGTGTAGGCATGGTCCGCCGCTACAAGTTCATTGCGGATCAGATGATGATGGCCGAGCCCGCTCCACGCCTCTACGCTAGACGAGGTATCTCCAAGATCATCGGCAACGGCAATGGCGCTGGCAAAGTACTGCTCAGCAAGGACGGTATCGCCTTGTTTGCTTTTGGCATTCGCCAGATTGATGAGTACATGGGGAAGATTGGCTTTGAGCTGTGGCCACGGCATAGATGCTAACGCTTCCTGCATCGATTGGGAAGCGGAAGCGAGATCACCCATGCGGCTATAGGCGGAATAGAGACCGGTGGAAACCAGGGCGACGGTAGCCCAGTCCGAGGAAGAGGTGGCGAGCTTGCGCGCCTCCAAATAGTTGGCGACGGCCGGTTGGTATTCGGTAGTCAATAAGTGGCAATTGCCGAGACCATGAAGAAATCTGGCTTTCGCGCGAAATTCGCGGTGGGCGGTTGAAAGGATCAGTCCTTTTTGATAAATATTGGCGGCGTGGACGAAGTCGCGGGCCTCAAACAATTTGTTTCCCGAGAGAATGAGCGCCCGAAGGTCCGGCGGAATAACCGCCGGCGCAGAGACATTGGGCGGAAACCTTCGAATTGTGCCGACTGTGAAAATGGACAGCGCAAGCAAGACAAACAATAAAGCGATTCGCATGATCCGACTCTCCGGAAAACATCAGGAAAAGCTGGAGCCCCTAGAAGTATTCCAAAACGAATACTTCTAGGAAGCATACCAGAAGAACCTCACGACGGAGACCCTTCGAAGGTGTGGTGGATTCAATTCAATGCGCCCGTGAATCGCATGGGGGTCTTTACGACCAGACTAGAACCACAGGAAGAAATCAGGGATCGGCAGTGGTGGATAAGGCATTTCGTCCATGTCAGTAATCTCTCCTTTCGCCGAGTAATTGTGGTTAAAGCGTCTCGGCTGATTCGAGATTAGGTGGAAGGACGGTATGCCGAACAAAACTTTCCCGCTAAACGATTAAGAACGTTATGTCGATTTTTGAAAATAGCTGTGAACGGCTTTTTTTGATTTTTCAAGCGAGAATTGAATTGGGGAAAATGGACATCGCCGCTTTCAAAATAGTTCCGTGCTCTTCCAGCATCTCTGCCATGAGAAAAGCATGTCTTGAGCCACTTTATGGGCGAGGATTGGTGGTGGCGACCCGGTGGAGGTTGTCGTTTCTGATGCAACGACTTGGAGGTTGGCGGAGGAGTGGTTGAAGGAGTACAGCTTCGGTGCGGCGGCCCTTAGGGATGTTCCAAATTGGAGATGTGGTTCCGCTCTGAAACGAGGGCGGTAGATTGGCGTTTCACTATGAACGCGCCGGCGCGTATGCCTGGCGCTGTCCAGAATGGTCTAGTACCTGCTTGCAAAAGTTCGTAGTAACACTCCCAAAGGGTCGCGCGAAAAATCCACTACTTGCGCGATCCTTCTTCCGCTTCAATCGGGCGGCATCGACCGTGCCAACCGCTCCCTCACGGTCGCGCGAAGAATCCACTACTTGCGCGAACCTTCTTCCGCTTCAACCGGGCGGCATCGACCGTGCCAACCGCTCCCTCACGGTCGCGCGAAGAATCCACTACTTGCGCGAACCTTCTTCCGCTTCAATCGGGCGGCATCGACCGTGCCAACCGCTCCCTCACGGTCGCGCGAAGAATCCACTACTTGCGCGAACCTTCTTCCGCTTCAATCGGGCGGCATCGACCGTGCCAACCGCTCCCTCACGGTCGCGGCTCGGAAACGCAGTTTGAGCGGTGAAAACCCAGAACGCCTATTTCTGCTACTAAGATCTAGTTAGCGGCGGCGGCGGATTTGGGCTGGCGTTGGATTACGCCGGAATCCACGGTTTGGCCGGTGCGGGAAACTGCCTGGAAATACATTTCATCGCCGGCAATTTCGATTATGGCGAAGGTTTGGTCGGTATCAAAGCCTTTGGCCGTGTCGGGTGATGGCGCGAGATCGTGCGGGCGAAGTTCGCCGGAGTTTCCCAATACGAAGTAATCGATTCCGTGTTGCGGGACGAGGCGTTCGTAGACGTGCTGATGTCCGGCAAAAACGACGCGCACCTCATACTTTAGGAAGACGGGCTCAAGAGTGGCTCGCAGGTCTACGTCCGTCCGATGGAATTTGGCGTGCGAATAAAGCGGGTGGTGGAAATAGCAAATCTTCCAGGCGGCGGAAGACGCGCTCAATTGGGTTTCCAGCCACTTGGTCTGTTCGCGATCCATGTAGGTGCTGTCGAGGACGAAGAATTCCACGTTCCCTTTCTTGAAGGTGTAGTAGCGCTTCCCACCCATATTGAAGGGCTTATAAAGCCGCTGATTGACGTTGTCGTGATTCCCGATCGAGGCGAAGAATGAAACTCCGGCGCTTAACAACGTCTGGTAGGGATCTTCGAACTTCAACTTCATGTCCGCGGCACTTTGCGATCCGTAGATGTTATCCCCTAACGTGATTACGAAGTCGAAAGGAAAGTGAGTATGAAATTCCGCCATCTGCGCGCCCACCTCATACTGCGGTTTCTTGCCGGTACCCATGTCGCCAATGACGGCAAAGCGAACGGAGTCCTGAATCAGCGGCAGAGTGAGCTTCGAAGCGGGCGGAGCGGCCCCAAGCCAAGGCAAGCTGCACGTGAAGACGGCCAGCGCGGCCAGGGGAAGAATCAATAAGAGCCGCTTCATGTTTCCTCAATTAGTGCGGGAATACGCGGGTCACGAAGTCGATAATCAGATTGGCGTCCTGGTCCCGCAGAATCAAGTTTGGACCAACAACACGGTAGTCCAACTCCTTTGGCAACGGCGGCAAGTTGGCGAGCAGGGTGGGTGGGGTGGATTGTAGAAGCAAACCGTCTGGATAAGAGCGATTCACGCGAAGCTGCATATCCACGTGTTCGCCGCGGCGCAGACTCTGTTTCATCTGGACACCCGGTGAGCCTGTTCCGGCCAGCGCGATCAAGCGGCGGAACTCCGCCGCTATTTCGGGTGTGAAGATGTCACCTTGACGGGCATGCTCGCGCGCCTCGCGAATTTCATGGGCCAATTGCCGCTCATGACTTTTGATTTTGGCTTGTGACTTTGTCGGCTTAAGATTTTCCAGAGTATCGCTGGCCTTTTTGCGCAGTTTCATATACTCCTTGATCCGCTGGGCGAAGCCGGCCTGTACCGCCGCGTCCGCATTCACCGCGGGAGCAGACGCCTGAAATGCGGGGATTCCCAGCGAGGCGGCCGCGACAAGAGCGATGACAGCCAGGAAACGGCGGGAACTTTTGTAAAAACGCGACGGTATGGGACTACGCTTTGTTGCTTTCATCAACGGCTCCCTGCACCATGGTTTTCACAGCGTCCGCGACGGATTCCTTGACTGTTTGTTCCAGCTCGGCCATATCGATCTGCGAGGCCACTTCGGCTCCAACCGCAGACTTGACAACGTCGGAAAGCGTTGAGCCGGGCGGGCTCATGCCTTTGGCGACTGCCTTGGAGACTTTCTTGGCTACCTTTTTTGCGACCTTTCCTGCCGGCGTCCCTTCGTCAGTGGCCGCACGCTGTTCGACGCCGTCAAGCGCGGTCCAATCCCCTTCGAACACTTTGAGAAGCTGGGCGGCTACTGTTGAATCCGAGAAGATGATGCCCACTTCGCGCCGGGCGTCGAGTTCCGCCGTGCGCAAGCTCTGGCTTCCGACGAACACGAACTTTCCATCACGGACCATAGTGCGGGTGTGCAGGCGGATCTGCGATAGCTTACGTACAGGAAGTTTTTCGCTGCTGCGGGTCAACCGGCCAAGGATTCTGACCTTCACACCGGCCGCGGCGCGGGCTTCGAGCAGACGGATCATATGGGGGTCGGCGATCTTCGGATCGTAGACGACGAGTTCCCACTTCGCGCCTTCGATGAACGCGGCGAGTTGTTGCCGGGCATTTTGCGGACTGACGACAAAGGCGTCGCAACCTGCGTCGTAAGACTGGCGCTTGGCGTCGGCGTCGAACAGTTTCACCGCTTCGCGGACGAACTTGGGCCGAGTAGTGATAACGCCGAAACTGCGACTGCGATCGATATCGGCAAATGCAAAATTGAAGCCGAGGACGAAGAGTTCGCGTTTATCGACGATCATCATTTTGGCGTGATAGCGGATCAAGTCCCCGGCTGTACGGCCGACGGTGACGCCTGCGGCCAGTAGCGTCATCTCCAGGTCTCTGAGCTTTTGTTCGCCTCCGCGGTTGGTGTAGGCGATCAGCGCGTGTACGGCGACTCCCCGTCTGGCGGCGGCGACCAGCGCATTCTCGATCTGGCGGCGATCAAAGCGAAAGATCATGATCTGGACGGAAGTAAGGGCGCCTTGAATTGCTTTCACCAGAGGAGCTACACCACTGCCGGGCTGTATCAATAACTTCAAGGGCCTCTCCTTTTTGCGTTGAAACCTGCTAACGCTGAGCGCTTCATCGGGTGAGAGACATTCCGACGGATTGATGTTTCAACAATTTGGCCGTCTTCGTGCTGAGGAAGAGGCCGTGGCCGGTGCAGTGTTCGCCATTCGAATTCACGGAGGATCTCGTATGTTTCAGATTTCAGGAAGGATTGGACTGATTCTAGCGGTGGCGTCCGCGATTGGGCAAGGGCGTGCGGTGGGTGCAGAAGTAATAAAAAGCTCCGTGGGCACGGCAGAAATTTCTTCGAGGGAGAAAGCGCGCGGTGAAAAAGTGTTCTGGAGCCAGCCTGCCGACATTCGCTCCCGCGACCTGTTTTTGGGGGCCGGTGGGCGGACGCATCAGCCGCATGGGCCGTTCACATTTGTAAAAGAGGATTTGGGGGGAACCAATCCGAAGTTCGTGGTGCGCGATAAGGATGGCTTGCTGTGGAAGGCCAAGTTGGGAGCCGAAGCGAGGCCGGAGACGGTGGCCTCGCGGTTGGTGTGGGCGGTGGGATACGCCGTGCCAGTCGAATACTATTTCCCGTCGCTGCCGGTGCAGGAGAAGCCGAACCACTTGCGCCGGAGAGGCAAAGTGGCGGTTTCCGGAGATTCGTTCGCCAATGTGCGGTTGAAGTTGGAAAACAAGGACGAGAAGAAAATTTCAAGCTGGCCGTGGCGGAATAATCATGAATTAGCGCGGCGGGATTTGAACGGTCTGCGCGTGATGATGGCATTGATGAACAACTGGGATCTGAAAGACGAGAACAACGCGGTGTATGCGCTCAAGAGCGACAAGAGTTTGCAGGTATATATGGTGAGCGATCTGGGCGCCACGTTTGGGAATGCAGGTCTGGGTTGGAGTCATGATGGGTCCAAAGGAAATTTGAAGTCGTATACGAAGTCGAAATTCATTACCAAAACGAGCGCGGAGTATGTAGACTTTGGTGTTCCTGCGACGCCGGCGTTGATCAATATTTTCGCGCTTCCCGAATTCATCTCGCGAATTGGGCTGCGGGACATTGGGAAACGGGTTCCGCGGACCGATGCTTTATGGATGGGCAAGATGCTGGCCCAATTGAGCCCGGCGCAGATTCGGGATGCGTTTCGCGCCGGTGGCTATTCGGCGGAAGAGAGCAACGCCTTTGCGAAGATCGTCGAAGACCGGATCGCTGCGCTTAATAAGTTGTAATGAATTGGGCCGGTAGATGCACGCCGATAGACGCGGATAAGAAGTTCTAGTCCCTATTCCGCGCCTTCCGCGCTGAACTGTAACTGGTAGAGTTCGGCGTATACGCCGGCTATGTTCATCAGTTCGTCGTGACTGCCTCGTTCGACAAGTTGCCCTTCTTTCACCACGAAGATTACGTCCGCTGCGCGGATGGTGGAGAAGCGGTGTGCGATGACTATGGATGTTTTTCCTTTCATCAGCCGGTCCAGTGCCTCGAAGACCAGCTTTTCGGAGTTCGCGTCCAGCCCCGAGCTAGGCTCGTCCATTATTAGGATTGGCGTGTTGCGGACTACGGCGCGAGCTATGGCAATGCGTTGGCGCTGGCCGCCGGAGAGTGTGACACCGCGCTCGCCGACCATGGTGTCGTAACCCTGGGGCATCTTTTGAATGAATTCGTGGGCGTTTGCCAGTTCGGCCGCATGGAGGATTTCCTGGCGGGTCGCCTCAGGCCGGCCATAGGCGATATTGGTCCAAACGGGCGCATTGAATAGCAGGGTGTCCTGGAGAACAAAGCTCATCTGCTGGCGCAGTGACTTCTGCCGGTACCGGCGGACATCTACACCGTCGATTTTGACTACGCCGCAGACGGGATCGTAGAAGCGCGGAATCAATCCGATGATGGTGCTCTTGCCCGAGCCGGTTGGCCCGACGATGGCCGCGACCTGTCCGGGCTCGATGGTGAACGATACGTCTTTGAGAATAGGCGAATCGGGTTGGTAGTGGAAAGAGACGTTGTCGAATTCGACCTTGCCCTTCAAATTTAGCGCCTTCCTGGCACCCGGCAGATCCTTGATAGCCAGGTCCGTATCCAGAACCTCTTTAATGCGTTCGTAGCCGACCTCCGCCTTTGAATACGCATCGGTCATCTTCGACAATTCCTGCATCGGCTTGTACATTTTTCCGAGGTACACGATAAAAAGAACGAGCGTGCCGGCGGAGAGAGTTTCCTCGATCACCATGCGTGCGCCGAACCAGAGGACTAAGGCGGTTCCGCAGGCCACGATGATTTCCACCAGCGGGGAAAGTTTCGCTTTAAGGCTGCGGGCGCGCAGCGCGATTTCAATGCTTTCGAGGCTCTCGCCTTCGAGACGCTTTTCTTCGTAGTCTTCCCGCGCAAACGCTTTCACCACTCGGATGGAAGAGAAGACTTCCTGGATGACCGAGAGGATTTCGCCTTCCTTTTTACGCACTTCGCGGGCGGCTTTTTTAATCTTGCGGGTGTAGCTGAATACCACCAGGAAGAGTGCGGGGGCCACCGACAGGGCGATCAGGGTGAACTTCCAGTTGATGTAGAACATGACGCCCATCATTCCGAAGAGAGTTAGAACGTTGACAAGTGCGCCGAGCAGGCCCGAGGTAATGAAGCTCTGGATGGAATCAATGTCGCTGGTGATGCTGCTGATCAGGTCTCCGGATCTTTTCGCATCGTGAAAAGAAAGAGAGAGACGCTGGATGTGCGAGTAGAGCATGCGGCGGAGATCATGCATGACCCACTGCCCGACGCTGGTGGTGAGATATTTTTCGGCGTACGAGCACAGGGCGTTGACGGCCGCGATGACCAGGGAGGCGATGGCGGCGAACTTTACCAGAGCGAGCTTATCGGCGCCCACGTTCGCGAGAATCCAATCGTTGAGCCGCCCCTCCATTGGGCGGGCGCGGAGCACGTTATCGAGAATGAGCTTCAGCGGCCACGGTTGCGCCAGGTCAGCGACGCCTTCTCCGACGACCGCCAGGATCGCGAACGCGATTTGTTTGGAATGTGGCTTGAGAAGCTGGCCGAGGTTGAGAGTGTTCTTTCCGGAATGGGACAAGTTATCCTTTCAAACTGGTTTGATTGAACGAAGTCAGAGCCGCGTAATTTCCGTGAGCATTTGATGTGCCAATTTTTAATTCTTTGCAACAGAGGTCTCGTGGCGTCATCTAACGCTTAACGCCGGTGTGGCGGGAGTGAGGAGTGGCACGCATGCTTATTAGGAGTATCGCAATTCTTTTGTTGGTACAGGCAGGGTGGGTGCAGGCGGCGGAGCCGGAAGATAGCCAGGCGACTCCGCGGTCTAAGCAAGTTACCGGCAAGAATGTTGCCAGCAAGAAAATGATGAAAGAGCGCACGTTGGGTAAGCAGGCGCTGGCGCGAGTGGTGGTATCGGCCGGATACTCAGAGGCTGCCAATAAGCCCCACGAGTGGGGACGCACCTTTGGAGGCCTGGGCAAGAGGGTTGGGTCTACCTTCGGAATTTTAGTGATCAAGAATTCCGTTCAGTTTACAGTGGGGTATCTGCGGCATGAAGAGTTCGGATACCAGCCATCCGGCAAGGTTGGCTTCAAACCGAGACTTGTTTACGCGCTGTTGAGCACGGTGAGGACTCGGGATACGCGATCCCACGAAAGGAAATGGGCTACTGGGAGGATTTCGGGGATACTTGCCAGCAGTGTGATCTCGCGAGCCTGGCAGCCTGTGCGGCTGCGAACCGTTTCCGGTGGATTCGCTTCGGCCGGCATTATTCTGGGTGCGGATGCGGGTACAAACGTACTTCGGGAATTCTGGCCAGAGATACGGCATCCCCGCCGGAAAAAAGTTCCGGGCGCTGTGGCGCGGGCGGACGAAGCCACCCCCACGCGGCTGCCGTAGGCGGTTAGGTTACCGAATACAAGCATTCCCAGACGATCTGCGTTTCGTCCGCGGCATGGTCGAAGTACATCAGCACCCTGACGCCGAAGCCATCCATGTGTGCTATCGCGCCGCGGTCGCCTGGGCGTGATTCCAGCTTCCCTGTGACCAATTGACGGTGCCCCCGGATGTCGAGTGAGATAGCCTTGGCGATGGGAAGAACGCCGGGGTTTACTATGTAGCCGATCACTTTGTCATCGGCCAGGAAGCGGTTGATGTCTTTGTATGGCTGGTTAGTTGTAAGCAGTTTCAGACCGGTGTTGGAGTTTGCGTTACCCGGGATGGGGTCGTAAATGTGTTCGACCTTCAGCTTAAGCAGGTCCATCAGGCGCGGCTTTGCTAACTGGGCAAGGTGCTGTACCGTTGCTTGATCGTCCATGGCCGGAAGTATAGCAGCACGATCTTGCGCCTGCGAGAGTAAGCGTGTGACCGGATTTGCCGGCTGATTACGCGTTCCTAATTGTTAGCCGTTCCGCTGACGAAAGAAAGGTGCATACATGTCCAGGGTATTCCAGATTGTCGCAATGATCGCTATATTCTTGTGGGCAGGGCCGCTTGGCCGCTCGGTTCCCAGTTCGGTGGAGATGCTTAAATGCACAACGGTGGAACTGGAAACCATGGACAGCTACCCGCCAGAGGTGGCGTTCGCAGTTTACTATTGAGGCGGGCGCGGAAGGGCAGCTAGTGTAGTGTCCGCGAATTGGGTGGACACTACCGGAGACCGCTCCTTTACAGTCGCGGCTCGGAAACTACTGTTGCAGCAACGAGTTCGAGACCGAGCCGCGCGCGTGAGCAAGCCGTTTCTTGTGTCCAGTTATTTGTCGGACAGTACACTAGTGTAGTGTCCGCGAATTGGGTGGACACTACCGGAAACCGCTCCTTTACAGTCGCGGCTCGGAAACTACCGTTGCAGCAACGAGTTCGAGACCGAGCCGCGCGCGTGAGCAAGCCGTTTCTTGTGTCCAGTTATTTGTCGGACAGTACACTAGATTTTTACCAGACTGCCCTGGTCGGCTGCCTGCTGGGCGGCGATGGTGATTTCGGTTACGCGGTACATGTCGGCGAGAGTGAGACTGGCGGGTTTTCCGTTGTAGGCGGAATCGAGGAAGTCAAGGAAGACCGACTGGCGCTGGGGAAGCGATTCGATGACGTGCGGCTTCTGGCTGGACGTCATTAAGGTGACCCCGGTTGAGGCTTGATATTCGGCTATGCCTTTGGTTCCGGCGAGGCGCAGACGGTCGTCGCCATGGGTGGCGGCCGATTCGGTGCGGAGATAATCCATGCGAAGGTTGGCCAAGCCGCCGTTATCCAATTTGAACGTGGAGACGGTGACATTTTCCATTTCGCCGAGGTCTGGAAAGCCGATGTGGGTTTGCATGCCGGTGACTTCCTTGAATTCGCGGCCACTGGTGAAACGCATCAGGTCGATCATGTGAATGCCGATCCAGGCAATGGTTCCGCCGTAGGTGGCGCGCTTCAGATACCAGGGGGCGCGGACGCCGGCTTTGTACGATTTCTGCGAGGCGATCTGGCCTACTTCCCCAATCAAGCCTTGCTTGACGATTTCGCGGAGGGCGAGATATTCGGGGTCGAAGCGCATGGGCAGCAGCATGCCCAACTTTATGGAGCCGGTGGCTGCCGCTTTGATCTTGTTGAGGTCGGCGGTGTTCAAGGCGAAGGGCTTTTCGGCGATGACGTCCAGCTTGCGGCTGAGGCAGTCCAGGACGGCGGAGGCGCGTTCCCCGTTGTTGTTGCAGACTGCGACCAGGTCGAGCTTTTCACGGTCCAGCATCTGGCGTGCGTCGGCGTAGGGCTTGGCTCGGGATAGCGGCGGCTTGGCCATGAATTTTGCCAGGGCCTTGGGATCGGCATCGGAGACGGCTACGATTTCGATGTCCGGGAGACGCGGCGCCTGGTCCACGATTTCGGCGGTGTGGCCGTCGAGGCCGAGGATTGCCACGCGGAGGCGGCGCGGCAGGCGGACTGGCGCGGTTGTGGCGGCGAGTGCGAGGGCTGCCGGGGTTAAGACTAGGGCTCGGCGGGTCAGCATTTTACGGAGGGCCTTCCGATAGGCCGTCGAGGATGAACGTCTTAGCGGGGCCAGGTTTGAAGTAAATGGAATACTCGTTGCCGCGGGCTTTCCAAGTGATGGAGTAGATTCCGTTGGGCATGCGCTCGGGCTTCTTGTTGGCGACGATTTTGGTGATCTCGGGCGTGAAGTAGAGGGGGTAGTTCCGGGTGAAATCCTCAAGAGATTTGATGTCGCGGATTTTGCCGTTTTCCCAGGGGATGGGGAAGGTGACGCCGGCGGCGACGGCTTTGGCATCGTACTTGGCGGCGGCAGCGCGGAATTGGGTCCACCAGTCAGTGAAATGGTCGGCCGGTTGGGCGAGTGAGGCGAATAAGAGGAGATTGGCGAACAGTTTCATGCAGGCGTGATTAGTTATACCAAATCTGGAGGGATTCCCATGGCTAACGGACCGCAACCGGACGAAGGGATCGGCGGTATCCGGTTGTAACTTCTTACCGACCGAAGCGGAGCTGGCACGGACAGCGACGTATTTGTGGAGTTATTCGAGCCGTGGAGAGCAGGCTTAGGGCTGGGCGTTACGAAGGATTGAGGCGAGATCGGGCTGGTCGAGGGTTTCGGCTAGCGAGTCGGCGATAGGGAGGAGGTATGCCCAGACGAGTTGGCGACAGTAGGATTCGAGGATGAGGCGGACATCTTCTCGGTCTTTACTGCGGGAGGAAGGGAGTTTGAGGAGAGCGAGTCCGCCGATCAGCATATACGGGATCGTTTTTTGACTTAGCGATTCAATCGCTTGTATCAGCGCTGATTCGAGACTGTCGTTTTCGCTCATAGAGATCGAAAATACGGCGCATGTTCTGGATGCCGAGCTTCTCAGGGTCCGGGTCTGTAGTTCGAATCTCCCTCGGAACGTTGGCATAAAGCCAATCGACGTCGCGCATGATAGCGGCTGGAGAGCGAGGGTCCGGACCGGAGTGCGTTTCGGCCCATTCTTGATACTCAGCCCATCGCTCGCGCCAGAGTTCCATGAACTTACCTTATTGTCACACGGAGCATTCGGTATGTTGAAACTATGGACTGGCATGACCGCATCACGGTAGACCCGCGAATCCTTGGCGGGAAACCGGTCTTCAAAGGGGCACGAATTGCCGTCGGGTTTTCATGAATCTTGCTCATTGTCACCGGGACGGTCGAAATAAGCGCGTGATATCGCGATCAATTCGGATATGATTTATGGTTCATGGCATCGTCGCAATCCGTTCACCAGGATGGACGCCGAAATATCGTTATTCAAGTTGCCGGGAGCAACAATGCCGTCTCCGTGCGTTCGGGCGACGCACTTCCGTTGCACGGTGTTTCCCAAAACGCTTCGGCAGTGCCAATCAGGACAGAAACGGACATCCTGAAGCCTCGCTGCCAAGCCGTTTCTTTCCTGGGCCGTGAAAACGAACTAGCCGGAGTGCGCCAGTGGCTGCACTCCTCGAACTCCTTCTCGATACGGACCCTGGTGGGACCCGGCGGATCTGGGAAGACCCGCTTGGGAATCGAAGTCCTGCGGCGAATGCTAACCCATATGCCGGATTGGCAGGCGGGGTTTCTAGACCATGAGGAATTGCGGGAATGTTCCGGTCACTTGAACCAGCGCGATTTCGAGTGGGAGAAACCCACCTTGATGGTTCTGGATTACGCGGCATCCTGCGTGGAACCCCTGAAGACAATTGTGCGAAAGTTCAGGCAGCAGTTAGAGGAGCCGGATTATCAGGGATATCCCATGCGGGTGCTGTTGCTGGAGCGATTCGCCGATACCGAAACGGGCTGGCTGAGTGAAACCATCGACCGGAGTTTTGGCGGGGATTCCGCCGCTTACTTCGAGCCCGTCGTCCACTTGACGGCTTTCGGCGATCTGGAACAGCGTTATGAAGTCCTTCGGCAGACGGTGGCGCGGGGAGCGGCTTTTCATCCGGGTCAGGCGTTTTCTGTTCCTGTTCCCGGCAGCAGTCCTCAACTGGACGAGCGGCTCAGGGAGCCGAAGTGCGCTGATCCGCTTGTTCTCATGATGGCGGCGCTGACCGCGTTTTCGACGGGCTGGACGGACGCTTTCTCTTATTCGCGTGCCGATCTTGCGATGCGCGTGGCTCAGCGCGAGGCGGAAAGGATCAAGAGGTGCGCGCGAGATCGGTCTAACGAAAATCTCTTGCTGCACATGGCGGCCTACGCTACGTTGTGTTCCTCGCTTTCCGGCGAAGTCTTGGTCCAATCCGCGGATGGCGAGCTACGGGCCTTGACCGGGCAATACGCAGGAGGCGCTCGCGGACTGGCGCAAGATCTGACCAAAGCACTGCCGGGGGCGGGAGGGGCTGTCGGGGTTTCTCCCGATATTGTTGGTGAGGCTTTTGTGATTCACGTGCTGGGAATGCAATTCCAGGACGCTGCCGGGACTGTTCGTCGCGCGGTGGCGCAGGAACAAAGCGCAATTGCAGTGGTGATTCGGGCAGTCGTGGATTTTCACCACGCGGGACATCCCGGTCCCCGTCTCTGGCTCTCAGAAGTAGTCAAAGTTGCAAAGGAGGCCAAAGATTCACCGGCGTTGCTTTACGCTATCGAACACGTTTTGCCCAATACCAGCGTCGAACTACGGGAGTTGTCAGTCGAAGTGACGCAGGCTTTAGTCGGTTGGTTAGACCCGGCGATTATCGGTTGGACTGGTTCGGACCCTTTCAATCGCGCTCGGGCAAGGTTGCGCCGAGTTCTGGCCGGCAGACTAAGTGCGCTCGGGCGGAATGCGGAGGCGCTAGTACAGGCGGAAGAATCAGTTCGCCTCTGTCGCCAGTTGGCGGCTGTCAGCCCCGATGTCTACGCGCCCGATTTGGCTTCGGCGCTCAATACGTTCGGCAACCGACTGAGTGACCTTGGGCGAGACGAAGAGGCTCTACCACAGACCGAGGAAGCCGTAAGCATCCGGCGTCAACTAGCTGATGCTCGTCCACACTTATTCCTGTCCGACTTGGCTTTTTCTCTCAGCAACTTGGCCAATCATCTAAATTCGCTCGGGCGGCACGCCGAGGCACTCTATCAGGCCAACGAGGGCGTCCGTCTTCGACGCCAATTAGCAGCCGAGCACCCCGCCGAGATATCGCCTGATTTGGCTACCTCGGTAAGTAATCTGGCCCTTATACTTGTCGCCTTGGGGCGACACGAGGAGGCTGTGACCTGTGCCGAGGAATCCGTGCAGAGCTATCGGCGAGCAGCAGCAGCCTCTCCCGACGCATTCGTGCCCGGCTTGGCGAGCTCACTTCACAACTATAGCTATGCACTCAGTTACGCTGGACGGTTCCACGAAGCTTTGGCCCCTTCCGAAGAGGCTGTTCGCTTGTTTCAGCAATTGGCTACCGTCCGTCCTGAGGCATTCCTATCTGAATTACTGGATCCGATCAGCCAACTAGTGGAAATTCTAACTAATCTTGAACGACTCGAGGAAGCGCTCGTATGGACCCAAGACGCAATCCGCCTGTATCGGCAATTGGCGCCTAGCAATCCTGACGGCTTTCTTCGCCAAATCGCTGGATCGTTCCACAACCTCGCGGCGCTGCTATCGAGACTTGGGCGACAAAAAGAGGCTCTTTTTCAGGCCGCTGAATCGGTGTGCCTCTACCGTCAATTGGCTGTTACCCACCCCAAATTCCTACCTGATTTGTCGCGGGCTCTTGCTCGGTTCGGCGCCTTGCAAGAATCTGAAGATCAAGTTCATGCCGCCGCAACTACTTTTCATGAGGCGCTTTCGATCGTCGCGCCATTGATGGAAGGGGCTCCTGATACTTTCGCAAGCTTGGCGAGCTTTGTTTGTGATCACTATTTTAAGAATGTTATACCTGCTCGATTGGAACTCGACGAAGATCTGGTTTGTCGAATCATCCTGGCGCAGAGAAAACAAACCCAAGGAGAAGAATAATGACACTCGGACTAGACTTCCAGCAACTCGCGTCTGCCGCAATGGATTTGCTGAAGAATCACTGGGCCTCAGCGGCAAAACCACTGACTGATATTGCTCTCAAGAAAGCCGGAGAATCGCTCTTCACCCTCCTGACGAGCGCTTTCACCGGCAAAGAGCCCACGGTCACACTCAAAGAACCGATCAACCCCGAGAATGCCGAAGTCCTGGAGCTCCAGATCAAGCACGCTATAAAGGCCAATCCACAGTTAGCCGAAAGCATCAGCGCCCTGATTGCTTCCATCCCGGTGGAGAGCCGTTCGCGGATTGTTCAGACTGCTTCTCAGGCCGGAGATAAGAATGTGATCAATCAGATAGCCGGAGACTCTAACAAGATTTCCACGAAGATCTCTTGAACCCATCCTGTGTATAATGTAGAGACTGCCTAAATTGGTCGCAGTGGGTTCCGACTTATCCTCTGAACACCTGAAGTAACACCATGTTTGATAACCTATCTGAAAAACTGCAGCGCGTGTTTAAGAACATGCGTGGCGATGGGAAGCTCACGGCTGAGAATATGGAAGCCGCGTTGCGGGAGATCCGCGTCGCGCTTCTGGAGGCCGATGTTCACTTCCGGGTTGTCAAGCAACTCATTGAAAACGTAAGACAAAAGGCGATGGGAGAGGAAGTGCTGATGGCGCTTTCTCCGACGCAACAGGTCATCAAGATTGTTCGGGATGAGCTGATTCGGATTCTGGGTACCCATCAGGCGAAGCTGCGGTTTGCCAATGAGCCGCCTAGCGTCTTTCTGATCGTCGGGTTGCAGGGTTCGGGTAAGACCACCAGCACCGGTAAGCTGGCGCGGTGGCTATCGAAGAACGGGCACAATCCGATTTTGGTTTCGGTGGACGTCTACCGTCCGGCGGCGCGGCAGCAGTTGAGCATTCTGGCGCGGGACGTCAAACTTCCGATTTACGAGGGCGTGGCCGGGGAGACGAAGCCGATCGATTTGGCGCGCTCGGCCCGGAAGGAAGCGGTGCAGACCGGGCGCGATGTGCTGTTGGTGGATACCGCGGGCCGGCTGCATATCGACGAAGATTTGATGACGGAGTTGCAGGAGCTGAAAACGCTGCTGTCGCCGTCAGAAGTGCTGTTTGTGGCCGATGCGATGACCGGGCAGGACGCGGTGAAGTCGGCCGAAGAGTTTCATAAGCGGCTGGGCATTACCGGCGTGATTTTGACCAAGATGGACGGTGATGCGCGCGGCGGCGCGGCGCTCTCCATCCGGACGGTGACCGATCAGCCGCTGAAGTTTGTGGGTGTGGGTGAGAAGTCCGACGCGTTTGAGCCGTTTCATCCGGACCGCGTGGCTTCGCGCATTCTCGGTATGGGCGATATGCTTTCGCTGATCGAGAAGGTGGAACAGAACATCGACCACAAGAAAGCGGAGGAAATGCAGCGCAAGCTCATTGACAATGAGTTCACGCTGGAGGATTTCCGGGATCAGTTGCGGCAGTTGCGAAAGTTGGGGCCACTGGAAGGGCTGCTGGGAATGATGCCGCAGCTGGGGCCTTTGAAGGGTTTGAAAGACGTGAAGGTGGACGAGGGCGAGATTACGCGCGTGGTGGCGATCATCGATTCCATGACGATGAAAGAGCGTGTGAATCACATGATCATCAATGGCACGCGGCGGCGGCGGATTGCCAAGGGCAGTGGAACCACGGTGCAGGAAGTGAACGCGCTGCTGAAACAATATTCGGAAGCGCGTAAGATGATGAAGGTTTTCTCTGGTGGAATGCTGGGGAAAAAGATGGGCAAGTTTAAGCTGCCGGCGGGATTGGGCGGCATGTTCGGTGGTTCGTAAACAGATTTTAGGAGCAAGCGTAATGTTAATGATTCGACTGGCGCGTTTCGGCGCCAAGAAGAAGCCGACGTACCGGCTGGTAGTAATCGAGAAAGAACGCGCCCGCAACAGCATCGCGGTGGAAGTGGTGGGACACTACAACCCCGTTTCGAAGCCCAAGGAAGTGGTCATCAAGCATGATCGCGTGCAGCACTGGGTGAATCATGGAGCACAGCCGTCCGATACCGTCGCGCGATTGTTGAAGAACAATCCTCCGGCGCCTGTTGAACAGCCTGCGGCGTAACCGGGAAGGAGCAACTTCATGCCAGGGATGAAGGATTTAGTGGAAGACATCGCCAAGGCTTTGGTGGATATCCCGGAAGAAGTCGCCGTGAGAGAAGTTCAGGGTGAACAAGCCACGTTGCTTGAATTGCGGGTTGCCCCTAGCGATTTGGGGAAGGTGATTGGCAAACAGGGGCGGACGGCGCGATCGATTCGAACCCTGCTGGGTGCGGCGGGAATGAAGCTGAACCGGCGATTCACGCTGGACATTTTGGAGTAGGGCGCTGACTTCCGGCTGGGTGACGCTAGCCCGATTGCTGCGAGCGCGCGGCATCCGGGGAGAAATTGCGGCGGACGGAATGGGGACGCGGCTTGCGCGGTTCGATGAATTGAAGCGGTGTACGCTGTACGGGCCCGGTGGAAAAGAACGAGCGGTTGAGATTGAATCGGTTTGGGAACATCGCAACCATCCGGTTTTCAAGTTTCGGGGCATCGATACGATGACCGCGGCGGAAGAGCTTCAGGGTTATGAATTGCGAATCCCGCTGGCAGAGCGGGCGCAGGCGCCGGAAGGCGAGTATTTCCACTCAGACCTGATGGACTGTGAGGTTGTGGAGAGGGATGGGACGGCGCTGGGCAAGGTGACTGCCTGGGAAGAGTTTGGCGGCAGCGGGATTTTGGTTGTTAGCGGCGAAAAAGAATTGATGATTCCGTTCGCCAGCAAGTTTTTGGTTGAGATTGATGTGGCCGGGAAGCGGATTGTGGTGGATTTGCCGGAAGGTTTAAAGGAACTATGATCTTCCACCTGCTGACCATTTTTCCGGAGTTTTTCCGGGGTCCGTTCGAGCATGGGGTGGTGGCGAAGGCGCATGAAGCGGGTGCGCTGGATATTCGAATCCACAACCTGCGCGATTGGACGCATGACCGGCACAAGACAGTGGACGACAGGCCGTTTGGCGGTGGCGAAGGAATGCTGCTGAAGCCGGGTCCGCTGTTCGATGCAGTGGAAACGATTTGGCCGGCTAAGAATGCCAGGCAGAAGGCGATTTTGCTTTCGGCGCAGGGGCGGGTTTTCGATCAGAGCGTGGCCCGGCGATTGGCGGCGGAGACAGACGAACTGCTGCTGATTTGCGGCCGGTATGAAGGGGTGGATGAGCGCGTGGCTGAGCATTTGGCCGACGAGGAACTCTCCATTGGGAATTATGTATTGAGCGGCGGGGAATTGGCAGCCGCGGTGATTGTGGACGCGGTGGCACGGTTGCTGCCGGGCGTGCTGGGGAACGAGGCGTCGGCGGTTTGGGAATCGTTCAGCAGTGAGGGGCATGGTCCGGCGTTGCTGGATTGCCCGCAGTATACAAGGCCGGCAGAGTTTCGCGGTTGGAAGGTTCCGGAGATGCTGCTCAGCGGGAATCACGAGCAGATCCGGAAATGGCGCAGGAAAGCGGCGGAAGAGAAGACGGCGCGGATGAGACCGGACCTTCTGCAATCCAGTTTGAATTTGTAGGATAAGGAAAGCACATGCAAAACGCGTTGTTGACAAAGGTACTGAACAAGAACAAGCGCACGGATTTGCCGGAATTCCGGCCGGGCGACACCATCAAGGTGCACGTAAAGATTAAGGAAGGCGACAAGGAACGGCTGCAGGCGTTCGAAGGCGTGCTGCTTTGCAAGCACAACACCGGAATGGGTGAGACCATCACGGTGCGCAAGATCAGCTTCGGCCAAGGCGTGGAGCGCATTTTCCCGGTGAATGCTCCGGTGGTGGATCATATCGATGTGATTCGCACGGGTAAAGTGCGCCGCGCGAAACTGTACTATCTGCGTGGATTGAAGGGCAAGGCCGCGCGTTTGAAAGAGCGCGCCAAGTAGAGCCAAGATCCCCGTGCCGCCCCGGAAAAAGCCGGCGATTGCTTGCCGAGGAAAACGGGAGCGGGAAGTCCGTGCCAGCGGGTATTGCCTGATTGCCGGCGTGGATGAGGCGGGCCGGGGATCCTTGTTCGGGCCGGTGATTGCGGCGGCGGTGGTGCTGTCGGCGGACCATCCGATTCGTGGACTTCGCGACAGCAAACTGCTTTCGCCGGAGATTCGGGCGGTGCTGGCCGGGCGGATCAAAGAGCGGGCGGTGGCATGGGCAGTTGGGGCGGCGGACGTCTATGAAATCGACCGGATCAATATCTACCAAGCTTCGCGACTGGCGATGCGCCGGGCAGTGGACCAGCTTGTGCCACAGTGCGACTATTTGCTGGTAGATGCAGCGACTGTAGATGTTCCATTGCCGCAGGAGGCAATCATTCATGGCGACGCAAAATGCCAATGCATTGCCGCCGCTTCCATTCTTGCCAAGACTCACCGCGATGAATGCATGCGCCGGTGGGACGCCGTTTTTCCGCACCTTGGGTTGGCGAAACACAAAGGCTACGGTACTGCGGAACACCTTGCGGCAATCCAGAAACACGGCCCCACGCTGCTGCACCGTTTCAGCTTTGAGCCCGTGCGCCTAGCATGTCCCTATGAGATCTGGACGGGTTACGATCAGATTGAGATGGCGGCGAATGAAGCCCGCGCCTGAGCCGGATCAAGTGCCGGCGGAGAGCTTGGCGGCGGCGGTGCCTGAGCCACTGCAATACAAGTGGTATCACAAGCTGGCGGGGCTGTTCGCGGTGATTTTCTGTTTCGAGCTGGGCGTGTTTCTGTTGATATTTCCTTGGGCGAGCGAATGGGATTTGAACTACTTCTCTTCGCTGCCGCTGTGGGCTTCTTCGATCTGGGCGAGTCCTTACTTTCGAGGGGCGATTAGCGGGCTGGGCGTACTGAACATTTACGTTTCCTTCATTGAAGTTTTCCGGCTTCGCCGATTTTCGGCATCTTCTTCCGGTCTAAGCTAAGATTCTGAGTTAAAATGAAGCTTAGTGAGCCTCGAAAAAACCACCTCCCCTCCCGCTGCGGCTGAGCCCAAACTGGAAAAGCACGAACAACAGAGAGGGACCATTGCGGAATGGACCGTCACCATCCTGCTGTTGCTGTTTGGGACCACGACGCTGGTGCAAGCGTTTGTGATTCCGACCGGATCCATGGAAGACAACCTTTTAGTGGGAGACCACCTGTTAGTGGACAAGCTGGCATTTGCGCCGCCCGGCACCATCAGCAAGTACCTGCTGCCTTACACCGAAGTGAAGCGCGGCGACATCATTGTGTTCCGCTATCCGGTGGACATCCGGCAGACGTTCGTGAAGCGGGTGATTGGCATTCCGGGCGATCACATCCGCGTGGAAAACAAGCAAGTGTTTCGCAACGGCGAGAAGTTGAATGAGCCGTACAAGGTGCATAAGGCCAATTATCTGGACCCGTACCGTGACAATTTTCCCAGTCAGCCGTATCATTCCCTGAGTGACCGGGCGCTGGAGATGCTGGAACGGAATGTGGTGAACGGCGAGGTTGTGGTGCCGCCGCAATCGTACTTTGCGATGGGCGACAATCGCGACAATTCGCTGGACAGCCGTTACTGGGGGTTTGTTCCGCGGGAGAACATTATCGGGAAACCGCTGATCATTTACTGGTCTTACGACACGACGACGGACCGGCTGGCGGACCCGACGATCGGCACCGATCATATCGTCGATCTGTTTCAGCACTTCTTCACCAAGACGCGGTGGAATCGCACACTGCAATTGATCCATGGCTACTCTTCCAAAAATTAAGCTAGTGGCCGAGCAGAAGCCGGAGGTTCGGAATTTTGTCTCCGAGTGGACTGTGACCATTCTGATGCTATTGTTCGGGACATCCACTCTGCTGCAGGCGTTTGTGGTGCCGACCGGGTCCATGGAGAACACGGTGCTGATTGGCGACCACATGATTGTGGACAAGCTGTCGTATGCGCCTCCGGGGGCGATCAGCCAGTATTTGTTGCCGTATACAGCGGTGAAACGCGGCGACGTGATTGTGTTCCGCTATCCGCTGGACCTGAGCCAGAATTATGTGAAGCGGGTGATTGGGATTCCGGGCGACCGGATTCACATTGTGGATAAGCAGGTCTTCGTAAACGGGAAGGTTGAGACCGAACCTTACAAGGTTGTGATCGCCGAACAGGCCAGTGCGTATCTGAACAACTTTCCGCAGGTGATTCCGGATGTGCAGATTTATCCGCGCGGGTTGGATATGCTGCGGGATCATGTGGTGAAAGGCGAGTTGCGGGTGCCGGCAGGGCACTATTTCGCGATGGGCGATAACCGTGATAATTCCGCGGACAGCCGTTTTTGGGGACTGGTGCCGCGCGAGAATATCGTGGGGAAACCGGTGTTCATCTTCTGGTCTTACGATGCGCCGACCGATCAGTTGGCCGATGGAAATATCAATATCGATCACATGGTGGACCTGGCGCAGCACTTCTTCACCAAGACGCGCTGGGAACGGACGTTTCGGCGCGTGCTGCCGTATCCGTTGAACTAGTGAATACCGCTCCCTTACGGTCACGGCTCGGTTGGCGAGCAGGAGTACGATGACCACCTACGACCGGAGCTTTCGACTAAAGGCATGAACAATCCTCACTATTACGGCCTGATTCTTGCAGGCGGACGCGGGACGCGGTTTTGGCCCCGCAGCCGGAAAGCACGGGCGAAGCAGGTATTGAGTTTCGATGGCGACCGGTCTTTGATTCAGCAGACGGTTGACCGGTTGCGCCCGGTGCTGGCTGCTGAGCGGATCTGGATTCTGACGAACGATCATCTGCGGGATGAGATTGTGCGGCAGCTTCCCGATGTTCCGGCGGCGCAGATTCTGGCCGAGCCCGCACAGCGGAATACAGCGCCTTGCATTGGGCTGGCGGCGCGGATCTTGCAATCGCTGGATCCGGATTCGGTGATGGGCGTGTTCCCTGCCGACCATATGATTAGCAGACCGGACCGGTACGTGGAGTTGCTGCGTCCGGCGTTTAGCGCGGCGGAGAGTGGGCAGATTGGCGTGCTTGGGATTCAGCCGCGGTGGGCGGAGACTGGCTACGGGTACGTGGAGTTTCCCGAGGGTGTGCAGCCGGGGTCGTTGCAGCCGCAGACGGTTTTGAGTTTCCGCGAGAAGCCGGATGCGGTGAAGGCCGCGGAGTTCGTGGCGGCTCGGCGGTTCTACTGGAACGCGGGGATGTTCTTTTGGCGGACCGATGTGTTGCTGCAAGCACTGCGCGATTATCTGCCGGTAACGTCGGCACTATTGGCTTCCCTGCCCCGCTTTGGCGACGCGGCATTCGTGGAAAAGGTGGCCGAGATCTATCCGCAGTGTGAGAACATTTCTATCGATTACGCTGTGCTGGAGAAGGCGCGGAATGTGGTGGGTATCGCGTCGGATGAGTTTGGGTGGAACGACGTGGGAAGTTGGAACGCGGTGTATGAACTGCTGCCACATGACGCTCACGGTAATGCGGTGGTGGCGGATGCGCTGCTGCAAGCTTCGTCTGGAAATTATGTGGATGCGCGCGGGAAACTGGTGGCGCTGCTTGGCGTGAAAGATCTGATTGTGGTGGATACGCCGGATGCGCTGTTGATTGCGGATCGCGGGCGGGCGCAGGAAGTTGGGAAGCTGGTGGCTGCGCTTGAGAAGCGCGGGCGCGAGGATTTGCTGTAGGGGATCTTAGACGCTTCTGCCGATGATGCCGACATGAGCCGCCGCGGCAAGCAAGTGACGATCATTGGTCCAAATCTCGGATTCTCCCGCATCCAGCGCGGTCGCCAAGTGAATTGCATCGCCGCCGCGCAACGGAACATGTTTGGGGAGACCCCGAATCAATGTTGTTGCCGTCCGTAGCAACCGGTCGTTCACTGGTATCAGATTCCAGAGATCGCTCTCGATATGGGTTCGGAAGACTTCCGTTACTTCCCGGCCCTGTTCCACGCTGAGAGAACCCTCCCGCACGTGGCGATGAAAAACACACGTCACTTCGAGCAGCGACCAGGCCGAAGAGTAAAGGTGGGACGCGCGGCGAATTGCCTTGCGCACCGCAGGCGCGTCCGGTTCATTAACGTAGAACTTGGCGATATAGGCCGAATCGAGATACATTCTCAACGATCTTCTTCGAGGAAACGGCCGCTGTCGGCAGCCACCGAAGGGAATCGCCGCCACAGATCAGTCATATCTGGAAAGCGGGGTTTTGTCCGTTTCTTTGAGAGTGGGCGTAACTCGGCGACCGGTTCGCCGTGGCGTTCGATCACAATCACCGCGCCCTCCGCGGCGTCGCGCACCAGCTCGGAGGTCCGGATGTGAAGGTCGCGGATCGAGGCTGTCTTCATGTGCTACACTGTAGCACAATTCGAGGACGGACGATTGCGCTAGCATTGGGCGATTTGCAGGAGTGCAGGTGGGATTCAGCTTGCAGGCTTCTTCGACCGGCTAATACACGAAGCGGACTGCCGCTACGTTCGGGAACGCGAGTTTAAGGTCTTGGCCGGCGCGGGTTTCGAGAGTAAGCAGTGGTCTCGCAGAGGACAAGCGTTCGCGCAAGACAGTGAGATCCTTGAGTACGCTTGTGCGAACGGGATGGTGATATTCACCCACGAGGAAGCTCAACGGTCTTCTTCGAGGAACCGGCCGCTATCGGCGGCCGTGGAGGGAAGCTGGCGCGGTCGCGAGTTGGTTGCCTTCTTCCTCAGTGGTGCACCACCGTCCCCGCCGCTTCCGGCTTGAACTTCTTGAAGATCTTCGACAGAACCTTGATGGCGCGGTCTACATCCTTCTCCGTCAGAATATACGGCGGCAGGAATCGCAACACTACGTCGTGCGTGCAGTTGATTAACAGACCCTCGGCCATCGCATCCAATACAAGTTGCTTGCCGGGAGCGGTCAGTTCGACGCCAATCATCAGCCCGGTGCTGCGGACTTCCTTAATGAAACTGTGCTTGCGGGCCAACTCGTCGAGCCTCATGCGGAAGTAGCCGCCGACCTCGTGAATCTTGGGCAAAAGTCCTTCGAGAATATCGAAGAATTCCAGCGCTACACTGCAGGCCAGTGCTCCGCCACCGAACGTAGATCCGTGCATGCCGGGTGCGATGGATTGCGCTGCGCGCTCGTTGCTGACGACGACACCTAACGGAATCCCACAAGCGAGCGGCTTGGCCGCGGTCATGATGTCGGGCATCACCACCGGGTCCAGCAATTGATAGGCGAAGTAGCTGCCAGTGCGTCCTACACCGCACTGGATTTCATCGTCGACTAGCAACGCATCGAAACGATCGCAAAGTTCGCGGGCCTTGCGGACGAAATCGGGCCTCATGGGATAGATGCCGCCTTCGCCCTGAATGCCTTCCAGCAGAATTCCGGCCGTGCGCTCACAGGTTACTTGTTCCAGCGCTGTGAGGTCGTTGGCGGGAATGAACTTCACACCGGGCAGGAGCGGCTCGAAGTCCTTTCGATACTTCGGCTGTCCGGTGACGGAGATGGCTCCGATGGTGCGGCCGTGGAACGAATTCTCAATGGAGATGATCTCGTACTTGTCCGGATGAATCTTCGAGCCGTGCGCCTTGACCATCTTCAACGCGCATTCCATGGCTTCGGTGCCGGAGTTGCAGAAGAACGTCCGTTGCAATCCGCTGACCTCGGCCAGTTTCTTGGCCAGGCGGCCTTGGAATTCGTTGTAGTAAAGATTCGAAGTGTGGATCAGCACGCCGGCCTGTTCGCGAATCACTTTGACGATGCGCGGGTGTGCGTGCCCCAGCGCATTCACGCCGATTCCGGAAATCAGATCGAGGTAGCGTTTGCCATCGGTGTCGAAGACATAGCATCCCTTCCCTTTGCGGAGGACCAGCGGGTAGCGCCCGTAGTTCTGAAGGAGGTATTCTTTTTCAAGCGAGATGGTTTGCGCTGCCGCGGATAATTCTTCGGAGGCTGCCATCTCTGGCGGCGTCAACGTGGGCGTACTCATTTACTAATAATACAATCATGCACCGGGACTTCCTGAAATACTCAATCGACAAGTTGAACCAATACGAGGCGCGGATTGAAACGTGCCTGGACAAGCTGACCGACGAACAGATCTGGTCGCGCGGCGCTGAAACGCAAAACGCGGTAGGCAACCTGGTGCTGCACCTTTGCGGCAATCTGGGCCAGTGGATTCTATCGGGCGTGGGCGGGGCGCCGGATCACCGCGACCGCGATGCCGAGTTCGCTGCGCGGGGCGATGTCAGCGCCGCTGAGCTGAAGGAGCGCCTGCGGGAACGCGTTCAGGAAACGGTAGCGGTGATCGGAGCACTAGGGCCGGAACAGCTTGTGGAACGGATTGTGGTGCAGGGTTACGAGGTGAGCAAGCTGCATGCGGTCTACCACGTGGTGTCGCACTTTTCCGAACATGCCGGGCAGATTATGTTTGCCACCAAGTTGTTCACGTCCGACGATTTGGGTTTCTACCGGCACCTGGCCAATCCGGTTCACCGGCATGAGACGCCGTAGTGGCGTGGTAACACCCAGCCGTATCCGTTGCTACTGTGCGATGTGACTTGTACAGGCCTGTTTGCTAGGGTTAGAAACTGATTTCCACGACACTCGTATATAGTGTATACTCCGGTTGACTCCAAGTGGAGGCACCAAAATGCGCTACGTTGCTGCCTGTATACTCTCGTCTGCCCTGTTTGCCTGCCAAGCTGGAGCCACCACAGGAATCACCCTCCTTCTTCAATTCGAAAATAAGCACTCCGAGCGATCCGTGGATGAGATGAAGCGTGAAATGAACACGATCATGAAAGACACGGGCTATGCGTTGGATTTTCGTTCGCTGAAGGATTTCAATGCTAACGAACCAGTCACCGATTTGGTGGTGGTGAAATTCAGCGGCACCTGTCAAATGGAATCGCTGCCAATGCTGTATGACGAACGTGGGCCGCTCGCCTTTACACATTCGACGGATGGCGAAGTGCTGCCCTTTAGTGAAGTTTCCTGCGACCGTGTGCGGCATTCGGTGGAATCGGCAATGTGGGGCGGCGACCGGGCACGAGCCGACCTCTTGCTGGGGCGAGCCCTGGGCCGCGTGCTGGCGCATGAACTGGTGCACATTGTGGCAAAGAGCTCCAAGCATGGCGTGAAGGGTGTGGCGAAGACGGCGCTCTCTGGGGGGCAGTTGATCGCCGACCGGCTTGAGCTGGATGTCGACGACGTGGAGCGGCTTCACTCACACTAGTGGCTTTTCGTTACCGCTCCCTGACGGTCGCGGCTCGGAAGCACTCGTCGGGAGCACTCGTCGGGAGCACTCGTCGGAAGCACTCGTCGGGAGCACTCGTCGGGAGCACTCGTCGGAAGCACTCGTCGGGAGCACTCGTCGGAAGCACTCGTCGGAAGCACTCGTCGGGAGCACTCGTCGGGAGCACTCGTCGGAAGCACTCGTCGGAAGCACTCGTCGGAAGCACTCGTCGGGAGCACTCGTCGGGAGCACTCGTCG
>JBBRNO010000080.1:0-29597 GCA_038230275.1 Bryobacterales bacterium | reverse complement strand
CGAATTGGGTGGACACTACCGGAAACCGCTCCTTTACAGTCGCGGCTCGGAAACTACTGTTGCAGCAACGAGTTCGAGACCGAGCCGCGCGCGTGAGCAAGCCGTTTCTTGTGTCCAGTTATTTGTCGGACAGTACACTAGTTAACCGTTCCGAAAAGGCGCGCCGCCGTTCCCCATAAAACCTCACGCTTCTGATCGTCTGTGATGGGCAGTCCGATGATTTTGGAAATCTCGGAGTCCACGCTCTCCGGCAGATCCGATCCAATCATCAGGCGCGAGGCTGGAATCTGCGCCATCACTTCGAGCACATGATGGGGCATCAGGCTGGACAATTCCAGATAGATATTCGGACAGACACCCGCGGCGACTATCGCCTCAAGCACGTAGACGCTGCCGCCGGAATGTGCCAGGACAATGGATAGATCGGGGAAGCGCCGTGCCGGAGCAATCAGCAGGGACGGCAAGGCGAAGGGCGCGCCGGATCCGGTGTGCCAAATCACTGGGATTTTATGTTCGCCGGCGGCCTCGAACAGGAAGTCGCTGCGGCGCGAGATTGGGTTCAGCGCCTGATATTGGGGTTGCAGTTTGATTGCGCGAAAGCCCAACTCTTCCACGCAGCGGCGGACTTCATCCAAAAAAAACTGCCGGGGCAGGTACGGATCCAGGCACACCGCTCCGGCGAAGCGATCCGGGTGGGCGCGCACAGCGGCCGCTATGAGATTGTGCTGCTTGCGGTAATCGTCCACCACAGGAAAGGGAATCAGCAGAGAACGGTCAATGCCGGAGGCAGACATCTGGGCGAGCATTTGATCGAGCGAACAATTGCGGCCGCTATGCCGCGCCTCACCCAGGTGGGTGTGGGCGTCGAAGATGGCGAAGCCTTCCCTCATAACGCCGCGATGACAAGCTTGCCCATCTCATGCGTGGTTACCGAACCACCGATATCGCGCGTCGCTTTCGCCGGATCTTCGCAGACCTTCTCCACGGCCCTGCGGATGAGTTCGGTGCCGCGTTTGGTTTCCTCGCTGTCAAGCCACTCCAGCATCATTGCCACCGAGAGTATGGTGGCGATGGGATTGGCGATGCCCTTCCCGGCGATGTCGGGCGCGGAGCCGTGCGAGGGTTGGAATACCGCGTGCCGGTCGCCGATGTCTGCCGATGGGGCCATACCCATGCCGCCGATCAAACCGGCAGCGAGATCGGAGATAATATCGCCAAACATGTTTTCGGTGACGATGACGTCAAAATCCGCCGGCCGTTGCACCAGGAATAGCGACGCGGCATCCACATACACTCGCTCGGTGCGCACGCCGGGAAACTCACGGCTGATCTCATCAAAGATGGAACGGAAGTAAGCCATCGAAGGCAGGACGTTGGCCTTGTCCACCAGGGTTACCAGTTTGCGGCGGCGATCCGCGTGGCGGAAGGCGGCTCGGAACAGGCGTTCCGATCCTTTGCGGCTGATCAGCATGGTATCGCGCACCTCCGTTGCGTCCTTCGCATAAACCTCTTTGCGCGATGCGAAAAGCCCTTCGGTGTTCTCGCGGTAGATGACGAAATCGATGCCCTGGGAACGTTCCGGCTTCAGCGGCGAATGCGCGGCGTTGTAGATCTGGATGGGCCGCACGCCTTGATAAAGATCCAACTCTTCACGAATGTCGATCTGCGGCGCCATCTCCGTACCGCTGGGCCAGCGGACGCTGGGGATTCCCATGGCACCCAACAGGATGGCATCGCACTCGCGGCATGCCTTCAAAGTGGCGGCGGGCAACGGGTCGCCGTTCTTCAGATACTCGCCCGCTCCGGCGGGTTGTTCGGTCAAATCGAAGCGCACGTCCGCCAGGCGGGATTCCACCGCGCGTAGGACGTCTACGCCTTCACGAACTACATCGGGCCCAATTCCGTCGCCCGGCAACGTCACAATCTGGAATATTTTCATCGGCACGTTATTATACTGAAGGCTGACTGGCGATGGGACCTTTCACCAGCAGGCGGAACACGAGAAATGCCACCGGGTGCATGAATCCCATGATGATAAAAATCCCGGTGTAGGAATGGTGTTCCACGATTTGCCCGGTAAGGTTGGTGAAGAGTGTGCCACCCAGTCCGCTGCCGAAGGCAATGATGCCGGAAACCGAACCGACGACGCGCGTGGGATAGATATCGTTGGTGATGGTGAGCAGGTTCGTCTTCCAGGCCATGTGGCTGAAGGTAACCAGGCAGATCAGCAGCACGGCGATGGTGGTGGATGGCGTGAGTGCGATGCCGATGCTGCAAGGCATCACCAGCGCACAGGGAATCATGGCCGCTTTTCGTGCATCCACGTCACGCCATCCGCGCTTAATCAAGAAGCCCGAGGCCAGCCCGCCGGCGAGTGAACCGAGGTCCGCGCAGAGGTACGGCAGCCAGGCGAGCATGCCCATTTCCCGTATGGTGAAGCCGCGTTGTTCCACAAGGTATTTCGGCAACCAGAAGAGATAGAACCACCAGACAGGATCTGAGATGAAGCGCGCCAGCAGCAGGCCCCAGGTCTGCGGCAGCTGCAATAGCTTCGACTTTTTGATACCGGCCGCGGCGGCGAGTGGGCCTCCGCCGGTATTGCGGATGAGATGCAGCTCTTCCTGCGTGAGTCGGGGGTGGTCCTCCGGTAGATGATAGAGCCAGAGCCATGGCAGCAACCAGATGAAGCCCATGGCGCCGGTGATCACAAACGCGTAGCGCCAGCCATAGGCAAGCGTCAACCAGGCCACAAGCGGGGCCGCGATGATGGCGCCCACTGCCGCACCGGCGTTTACCAGTCCGTTGGCGAAGGCTTTTTCCTTCGGCGGATACCATTCCGAAATGGCTCTCAGCGCGGCCATGAAGTTGCCTGGCTCGCCCACGCCGAGCAGGAAGCGGTACGCGCCAAGTTGCGTGGCCGTATTAGCGAAAGCATGCAGCATGTTGCTAATGGACCACCACACCATGAACACAGAGAGGGATACGCGAGTGCCCCAGCGATCCACCAGAAATCCCGAACCCAGATACATCACCGTGTAGGCGATCAGAAACGCTTGCAGGATGTTCGAGTATTCAATCGGCGAGATGTGCAGTTCTTTGGTAAGGACAGGAGCAATGATGGAGAGCGTCTGCCGGTCGACATAGTTGATGACGCTGGCGGAGAAAAGCAGTGCCGCGATGTACCAACGCAGGTTAAGAATCTTGGCCATCTTACCGTTGGAGCGTAGCCACCAGGGCGTCTTTGGCGCGGTAGATATGTTTGCGGAGAGCGGCGCAAAGCTCGGCCGTATCGCGCTTTTCAATGGCGGCCACGATGGCCTGGTGCTCCGCCTGTTCTTCCTGCAAGCGGTCAGCCCATTTCGATTCGGCTCCGTGGATGCGGGCGATCTTGATGTGCGCCTTCAGCCCTTCATACAGCTCCAGCAGGCGGCGGTTATTGGAAGCCCGGATGATGATCTGGTGGAGTTCGGAGTTGTTCTTCTCGTGAACCGCCTGCCCATCTTCTTTACTCAAAAGATGGAGCAACTCATTCAACCGTGCAATATCGGAAGCGGTGATATTGGCGATTCCTTCCTCGGCGGCCAGGCATTCCAGCGCGCAGCGAATCTTGAACGTCTCTTCCACGTCCTGCACGGTCAGGTTCGCCACGAACGTGCCGCTGCGGGGACGGATCTCGACCAGTCCTTCAGTGGCGAGTTGTTGGATGGCGCCGCGGACCGGCGTGAGGCTAACGCCCAGCTTCTGGGCCAGATCGTCTACGTTGAGGCGCTCGCCTGGCTTCATCAGCGAACTGATGATGGCCTGGCGGAGGGCTTCGTATACGGCGTCGACCGCCCGTTCTCTTTGCAGTTTGACCAGTTCCATGGTTACGCGTAACAGCGCACCTCAAAGATTCTCGCCTGGCGGTCGCCGTTCGTGGCAGCCACTAGAATGCGGATCGACTTTGCGGATATCGCGGGAATTCGATGGCGGTTGACGCGCTGGTAATTCCCCTCGACCTTCACCACCTGCAAAGGCCCCAACTGATCTGGACTGGTGTAATGGATCGCGTAGTCTTTCACCGTTTCGGGCTGCGCGGCGCGTACGATGCCGCGCGTGATGGTGTCGGACGAGGAGAGCGTTAGTTCCCTTTGGAAGCCCGTGTCGAAGGTGATCTGGATTTCTTGAATGCTTTGCGGTTGATCCCAGGTGAGTTCAATCCATGCGCCGTGCGGACCCAGTGCGGCCGCCCAATGGTTCACTTGCTTGTTCGGGATGTCTCGCAGCCAGCCATTCGTGATCAGCGCCGCGGGCGCGCCGGGTTCCTCCGCGGAGGCCGTTACTTTTGCTTTTCGGGCCAAGTCCGCAGGGTCCTGATTGCCGAGATCGCGCAGGGTTTGATCGTTCCGAAGCAGCTTCTGTTGCAGCGACGTCAGCAGTGTTTTCGATTTTGCCAGGTCTCTGGGTACGATGCCGCGCTCCACGCAGGTTGCCGCGGCAGTGCCTACCGCTTGCCCGATCACCGCGCAGGTCGCCATCACTCGAGCCGACGTGAACGCTACGTGCGTGGCACTGATGTTCCGGCCGGCCATCATCAGGTTTGAAACGTTCCGGCTATAGAGCGAGCGCAGAGGGATGTTGTAGACCTCGGCGGTCTTGATGCTGGTGTTCGGCTTTAGGTCCGGACGATCGAAGCCTCCGGGCGGATGATCGTCCATGGGCCAGCCGCCGATAGCTACGGCGTCATCGAAGCTGCCCCGCTCCAGGTCCTGTTGAGTCAGGATGTGGTCGCCCAGAATGCGGCGGCTGCCGCGGCGGCCCGGCATCATGCCTACCCAGTCGAGTGCAAAGTTCGCACTGTCTGGATAGAGGCCGCTGTTTTTGATGTGATCCCACACGCCCATCACAATGGAGAGCAACTCAAAGCGGATGCGCTCATTGTCCCAGATGGGGCTGAGGCTGCCGCCCCATTCGATCCACCAGTAGCCGTATTCCCAGGAATCGATCTTCCGGTGCAGCAGTTGTTCCTTGCTCACTTTGCGCGCCCACTGCGGTGGGCGAAATGGCATCTTGTGCTGATACAGCCGCGAGGTGAACAGGATGCTGCTGCCGAGGGTTTCCTTGTCGGTCTTCTCCGGCGCGAGGGTTTCGTTGAACTCGCTGCGCGCCTCGCGGCCGATGCGCATGTCGGCTCCGGATTCCAGGCCGAGGCGGGAATCGCCCGTGCAATCGCAGAACATTTTGGCTTTGATGCGGTAGAGGTGTTCGCTCTTGTCGCAGCGAACCATCACCTGATCGATGCGGCCACTCTTTACCGACGCTGAATATAACGTGCTTTCCAGAAGCAGCGTGATGTTGGGCTCGCTCATCACCTTGTCGTAGAGCAACAGGTCCCAGAGTTCCCAGCAGCGCTGCGGATTGTTGGTCGCATCGTCCAGGCGAATCTCTTCCAGCAGTCCGCCTTCCCGCCAACCCGGGCGTGCCTTGTGACAGGTGGCGCCGACGACATGCATCTTCACTTCGCTGGAGGAATTTCCGCCGAGCCGGGAACGGTCCTGTACCAGCACTACTTTTGCACCCTGGCGGGCAGCGGAGATGGCGGCGCAAAGCCCGGCAAGGCCGCCACCTGCGACCAAGACATCGGTTTCCAAATCAACAACTGCCATGTGGCTCTCATTCTCCGCCATGTGCCGGAGCGTTTCGGGCGGAGCGATGCGGTCGAACGAGCGCGGTTTGTCATCGCCGGCCGCAGCTGCGGAGGATGGATTGGCCAGCACCACGACCGAGTAACTGCCGAGGCCGGCAAAGAAGTCGCGACGGTTCATGTGAGCGATCTTATCGCATGGAAATATCTGAGGTCAAGAATCTGAAATTTTTGTAGTGTCACGGCCCAACTTCGATCAGAATCTTGGTGAAGGCTTGCGGGCGTTCGCTCCATTCGCGGAGGGCGTCGCCCGCGTTTTCAAGCGCGGTGGTTTTCGAGATGATTTTCTCAACTGGGAAACGCTTTTGTTGGAGCATGGCGATGACGGTGGGAAACTCGTCGAGCGCGTTGCGGGAGCCCAGGATGTCGAGCTCTTTTTGGACGAAGAGCTTGGTCTCATAGGTGACCAGATCCTTGGCGTAACCCACGTACACTACCCGCCCGGTGAAGGCGACTTCTTCGATGGCGAGGCGAAAGGTGTCCGGGAGTCCAATGGCTTCCACTACGACGTCGGGGCCAAGGCCGTCGGTCAACGCGGCCAGTTCGGCGTGCAGGTCCTGGCGCTTCGAGTGAATGATGTGCGCCGCCCCGGCTTGCTGCGCAATGGCTAGTTTTTCGTCATCCACATCGGCGGCAATTACGGTAGCGCCGGCAAATGAGGCGGCGGAGATTGCACCCAAGCCGACCGCGCCACAGCCCAGCACCAGTACGGTATCGCTTTTCGCGACGCGCCCTCGTGCAGCGGCATGGAAACCTACAGAGAGCGGCTCAACGAGGCTTAGTTCGCGCAGGGACAGGCCTTCGGCCACATAAAGCTTCTGCCAGGGAACGAGGAAGAATTCGGCCATGCCGCCGTCGCGCTGGACGCCCAGGGTCTGGTTGGATTTACAGGCATTAACGCGGCCCCGGAGGCAAGAGGCGCATACGCCGCAACTGGTGTACGGGGAAACGGTGACGTCCAGGCCAGGGTGAAATTGTGGCGGCACACCGGGTCCGGTTTCCTGAATGGTGGCGGCGATTTCGTGCCCGGGAATGCGCGGATAGGTGACCATCGGGTTCTTGCCGCGAAAGGTGTTCAAGTCAGACCCGCACATTCCAACGATGCGCGTACGGAGCAAGACGTGGCCGGCGGCTATCGATGGAACAGGGATCTGGCCCAGGGTTGTTTCGCCCGGTCCGGTGATGAAAAGTGCTTGCATGTTGGAAGCATCATACCCTGGATTTGGCGGGACTCGGACCGGCCGGGAAATTGTCTGGAATAATAGGAATGCTATGCGAATCCACAAGCTCTTTCTGTTCATTTTGATCCTTGCCGCAACGGTTAGTCTGGCGCACGCTCAACCCCCTGGGGCTGGTGCTCCTAACGACAAGGGCAAATTGTTTGGAGGGAAAGCGCCTAGCGAAGAAGACCCGCACGGCCGGAACCTGCTTGGCGCGGTCACGAATGAGGCGGGCGCGTTTGTGGAAGGCGCCGTGGTGTCTTTGAAGAATCTGAAAAGTGGCAAGGAACGGTCTTTCATTACGAAGAAAGACGGCGTCTACCGCTTCGAGAGTCTGCGGATGGACGCCGACTACGAGATGATGGCCAAGTTTAAGGGCTCAGTGAGCGACATGAAGAAGCTGAGCATGTACGACAGCCGGAAACATGCCGTGCGGAATTTTGTGATTCCGAATAAAGCCGATCCGCCCGCTAAGTGAAGGGTGGCGGAGAATATTGCGGCCAAAACAATTGGCCGCGGATGGACGCAGCTGCACGCAGATAATGGGGTGAACCCCTGCCGTGATAGACGGTCGATGAACGCACTTCGTCCCGAGCCAACTGATGGACATTCCGCCCGCTGGATCATTTGGTGGACCGGGCAGCTTCGCCGAGGCGGTTTGTAGTGATGCCGCGCTGGTGCTGTCGTCGCTGGGAATCTATGGAGTTATTTCGTAATCGGTAAATTAGCGGACGCAGGAAATTGGGATTCGCATGGCCTTGGGCGTGGTGATCGGCACAATATGGGCCCCGGCGATCCGGCCACTTATTTTGCGACGGTGGCGGCGCTGGTGTGTGTGGCGGGGTTGGCGGGATATTTGCCGGCGCGGCGGGCTTCGCGGATTGATCCGATGGTGGCGTTGCGCGCGGCGTAGCGCATAATCGCAGCTTGACGCCAACCGGCCCACCGCCACAAAATTAGACAACGTGGAATCCCCGTCGAACGAAGTTACACAGTTGCTCATAGATTGGAAGAAGGGCAACCATGCCGCACTGGACCAGCTGACTCCGCTGGTCTACCAGGAATTGCGGCGTCTGGCGCAGAGCTACCTGCGCCGGGAACGCAGCGATCATACGCTGCAGGCCACCGCGCTGATTCATGAAGCGTATGTGCGGCTGGTGGACCAGGGGCAGCCGGCGTGGGAGAGCCGCGTTCATTTCTTCGGGATTGCCGCGCAGTTGATGCGGCAGATTCTGGTGGACCATGCCCGCAGCCATCGCGCGGCAAAACGCGGCGGAGGCGAGCCGAAGTTTTCACTGGATGAGGCGCTGGTGTTTTCGCACGAACGATCCAGCATGCTGGTGGATCTGGACGATGCGCTGCGGGAACTGGCCGGCTTTGACGAACGCAAGTCGCGCATTGTGGAGTTGCGTTATTTCGGCGGCCTGAGCATTGAGGAGATCGCGGAGGCAATGGAGATCTCCGTGGCGACGGTGGGCCGGGAATTGCGGCTGGCCTCGGCGTGGCTGCGGCGCGCAATGACCCCCGGTCCACAAAGCGAAGCGCAGTGACCCCGGATCGCTGGCGGCAGATCGAAGAAGTTTTTCAAGCCGCCGCCGATCATCCGCCCGCTGGCCGTTCCGCCTTCCTGGACAACGCGTGCAATGGCGATACCGGGCTACGGCGCGAAGTGGAATCGTTATTGGGTCCGGACGACGATGCGGAATCCGTCATTCATTCGGCCATCAGCAGCACGTCGGAAAGTCTGGTCAACGAACAAAGTGAGCCGGTGATTGGGAAGCGCATCGGCGCCTATCTGGTTACCGGTGTGATTGGGCGCGGTGGAATGGGCTCGGTCTATCTGGCCGTTCGAGACGACGATCAATACCAGAAGAAAGTCGCTATCAAACTGGTGAAGCGCGGCATGGATACCGATTTCATTGTCAGCCGCTTTCGCGCGGAGCGGCAGATTCTGGCGTCCTTGGAGCACCCGAGGATCGCCCGCCTGTTGGACGGCGGCACCAGCGAAGATGGGCTGCCGTACTTCGTGATGGAGTACATTGACGGGAAGCCCATCGCGCAGTATTGCGAGGACTCGAAGCTCTCCATCAACGACCGGCTGAAGCTGTTCCGGCTGGTATGTTCAGCGGTGCAGTACGCGCATCAGAACTTGATTGTGCATCGCGATTTGAAGCCGAGTAACATCCTTGTTCTGAAAGAAGGAGTTCCGAAGCTACTTGATTTCGGCATCGCGAAGCTACTGAAAGCCGATCTGAACGCGAGCGGATCGGCGCATACGTCCAACACGCTGCGCTTGATGACGCCGGACTACGCCAGCCCGGAACAGGTGCGGGGCGAGGCCGTCACCACGGCCACCGATATCTATTCGCTGGGTGCGATTCTCTATGAATTGCTGACTGGACAGAAGCCGCACCAGTTCAAGAATTATTCCTCTACTGAGATTGAGCGGGCTATTTGCCACACCGATACGGACCGGCCCAGCGTGGCGATTTCGCGTGCGGTGAAGACTCCCGCCAAGATCCGGCGGCAACTGGCGGGCGACCTGGACAACATCGTTCTGATGGCGATGCGCAAGGAGCCGGGGCGGCGCTACAACTCCGCCGATCAGTTTTCCGAAGACATCCGGCGCCATCTGGAAGGGCAGCCGGTGATTGCGCGCAAGGATACGATAGCCTATCGGACTGGAAAGTTCGCGCGCCGGCACAAGTACAGCATTGCCGCCGCTGCGTTGCTTGTCGCCAGTCTGGTTGGCGGCATTGTGGCCACCACCTATCAGGCGCGGCGGGCCGACCGCCGTTTCCAACAAGTGCGCCGGCTGGCCAATTCATTTCTGTTCGACCATTACGAGCGGATCAAGAATCTTCCGGGATCGCTGCCGGCGCGCGAAGCGTTGGTGCGGACGTCGCTGGAATATCTGGACAGTCTGGCGGGTGAGGCGGCTGGAGACGCGAGTCTGCAACAGGAGCTGGCGGAGGCGTACCGGCGCGTTGGCGACGTGCAGGGCCATGTGCTCAGTGGCAACCTGGGGAACACCACGGCTGCGCTACAAAGCTACGCAAAGGCGCAATCCATATCCGAAAGCCTGCTGCTTCGCGATCCTGAGAATGAGCGGGTCAAGACCGGACTGGCCGACGTTCACTCACGCCTGGGCGATGTGTTGTCGTACACGGGGGAGCTCAGCAGATCGGTGGAACACTACAAGAAAGGGCTGGCGCTGGTGCGTTCGATGACGCCGACCGCGGAACGCCGCCGTAACATCGCCCAACTGGACCGTTTGCTGGCCACGGTGCAGGTGCGCATGGGCGATACCGCGGGCGCACTGGAAACCAGCAGTGAAGCGCTGAGCATTTACGAAATTCTGGCCGCGGCCTCGCCGTCAGACCGGGCAGCGCTGCTGGATATCTCATCGGCTTACTCCAGTGTTGGCTCCCTGCTGGTGCGCTCAGGCGATCTTACGGCGGCGCTCAAGAATTATCAGAAGGCGGTGGCTATCCGCGAACGGTTGACGCGGGAAGATCCATCGAATATTCCCTATGCTCGGGATCTGATGATCGGCTACGGGCACATGGGCGACGTGCTGGGAAGCCCGACGAAGCCGAACCTGGGCGACCGGGCCGGCGCGCTGGCGAACTATACGAAGATGGTGACCATTGCCGAGTCGATCTTCGGCGCCGATCCGACAGACAAGCGTGCGTTGAGCGACTACGCGATCGCTCTGATGCGCGTGGGCAATTTGATTCCGGAGGACGGGGACAATGCGAAGGCGCTGGCGACGTTCAGTAAATCCATCGGCATCATGGAACGGCTGGCGGATGCGGACCAGAAGAACGCCCGGCTGCGCATGAACATGGTGTTTGTCTATCACCGGCTGGCGGACCGTTATCTGATCGCTGGGAATCGCGCGGCGGCCATTCGGAATTATGAGAAGTCCATTGCGCTTGGCGAGGCGCTGGTGAAGGCCGATCCAAACGATGTGGAGAACCGGCGGTTGCTGGAAGATACGTACCGGCAATATACGAAGGCGCAGATCGCTCACTGAAGCAACATGCGAACCTTTTCCAGCGCCTCTTCCGCCAGCCGGTAATCGGGTTGGATGATCAGCGCTTTGGTGAAGCATTCGCGGGCGCGGTTGTAAGCTTCCAGCGCAACATGGGCGCGGCCCAGGTTGTACCAGGGATAGTGGTACGACTCATAGCGTTCGCTCTCCGTTGCCTTCACCAGCCAGGGAATGGCTTCCTCGTGTTTGCCCTGTTCAATCAGATAGGCGCCAATGTCGTTGTAGGGATTTCCATAGCTGGGATCCACCGCGATGGCCTTTCTGCACTCGGCGATGGCATCGTTCAGGCGGCCTTGGAAACGGTATGTCCAGCCCAGGAATGTGTAAGCCTCCGCGGTGGGACAGACATCGATGGATTCCCGGTAGAGTTCCACCGCGCGGTCCAACTCGCCCTCCATTTGCAGCATGTACGCTTTCTGGAAGAGCTGCTCGGCAAGCTGTCTACGATCTGCGGACATGCAAATAAGGTATATCAACCCGCATGTCCCGTACAATGGAGGGGATGATACAGAAGGTGCGAAAAGCGGTATTCCCGGCGGCGGGATTGGGGACTCGGTTTCTCCCCGCAACGAAAGCGCAGCCCAAGGAAATGCTGCCGCTGGTAGACAAACCCCTCATCCAGTATGGAGTTGAGGAGGTAATCCATTCCGGAATTCAGAACATCATTATCGTCACCGGCCGCGGGAAATCGGCAATTGAAGATCATTTTGATGTCAGCTTTGAGCTGGAGCATTTGCTGGAATCGCGCGGGAAGAAAGATTTATTGGCGTCGGTACGCAGTGTCTCGGACATGATCGATATCGCGTACGTGCGGCAGAAAGAAGCGTTGGGATTGGGCCACGCCGTGCTGCGCGCCAAGGAACTGGTGGGGCCGGAGCCGTTTGCGGTGGTGCTATCGGACGATGTCATCGATGCCGAGATTCCCTGCATGCGCCAACTGCTGGACGTCTATGAATACTTCGGCGCGTCCGTGGTGGCGCTGATGGAAGTGCCGAAAGACCGCATCTCCGCCTATGGCGTTGTGGATGCCGAACCGGTGGCGCATAACGGCGCCAAGGACCGGCTGTATCGCATCTGCAACATGGTGGAAAAGCCGAAGGCGGAGGATGCGCCATCGAACCTGGCGATCATCGGCCGCTACGTGTTAACGCCGGAAATTTTCACCTCGATAGAGGCGGTGGAGCCGGGCTCTGGCGGCGAGATTCAACTCACCGACGGCCTGAAGCACTTGCTGCGAAACCGTCCGGTGTACGGATACAAATTTGAAGGCACACGTTACGATGCCGGCGACAAGCTTGGATTTTTGAAGGCAACCGTTGAGTTTGCACTGAAACGATACGATCTCGGTGGGCCCTTCCGCGAGTATCTGCGCGGGATGAAGTTTTAGGAGGCCGCCTTGAGCAGCGTACCCATCGAGTTGCCGCTGAAGCCGAGTGAGGCGGCGGCGCTGGCCGATCTGATTTTCCAATACACCGAAGGCCGCCCGCTAACCGACGATATTCGCAATCGGCTGAATGGAAGGCTGGGTTCGCTTGAGCTCACAAGCATGGTTCCGTTTCTTGGATCGCTGCAGAAAGATCCGGTCCATTCGTCGGCATATTACATCGTTGTGGATGCAAACTCCGCGCCCGGCGCCGATTCCCTGTTGCTGCGCATGGCGCTGGCATCATCGCCTGCGAGCGCGCACTTTCCCGATTCCATTTTGATTGGACGCATGCGCCCCGGCGGTGGGCGGGAGATTGTGGTGAATGCAATTCCATTTGCGGCTGCGGACCGCGAGAACATCCGGACATTCGCCGGCCGGATTGACCGTTCGTTCTACCCCAGGCCGCAAGGCGCGCAGTCGGCGCTATCGGTGAGCATTCAAAATCCATCGCGAGGGATTCCCGCGGCGTTTGATGCGTTCCGGACCATATCCCGGAAGTACGGCGTGAATCTGGCATCGCTGACAGCGGCGGCGGATACATCCGCGGAAGAGATTTACTGCACCGCGGTCTGGGCTGCCATTCGCGCGGGATGGCGTGAGGGCTACAACCTGAGTTTGCTGTTGCCCGACGACAAAGACGCAGCCAAGCTGGCCGTTTCCGCGGCGCCTGGCTATACGAGGTATTCCATCCCCTCGCCGGCGGACCAAATATTCGATTATATTCAGACGGTGAAATCACCACAGAGTTCGTCGAAGAGTTTCGACTTTGAATTGTCCTTGACCTCGAGCCGGGATGCTACCACCGCGGAGAACCTGGCGGAGCAGCTGGAATGGCTGAAGACAAGTGGACGCCCGGCACAAATGGTTGCGCCGAAACTGGCGAGCCTGGACGATGCGGCCGCGCTGGCCGCAGTGGCGCGGCAGTTCAATGCAACCTTGAGTTTCTATTTTGACAGTGCGCCCGCGGAGCAGGTGCTACAGCAGATCGGCCGCGCGACCGGCGGCCGGTTCCACATCACCGTGGAAGAAGGCGAAGGAACTCGCGCCGAAATTGCCGAGCGCCTTGTTTCGGTCGCCGGCGATTTGCGGGGATAATAGACAGATGCTTCGTCGAACTTTTCTGGCTGGGTCCGGCGCGGCCGCGTTATCGCAAACCGCCATTCCGCAAACTGCCATGCCGTCCATCAAACTGGGAATCGATCTATTCAGTATCCGGTCGTCGAACTACACGCCGTTCGAGTATCTGGATTACGCCGCAAAGCAAGGTGCAAAGGTGGTGCACTTTTCAGAGATCCGGTTTATCGGGAATCTGGAAGAGTCGAATCTGAAAAAGGTTCGCGCGCACGCCGAGAATCTGGGCATTGAGGTGGAAATCGGGATGCGGTCGATCTGCCCTTCTTCCAAAGCTTTCGACGCTACGCAAGGGACGGCGGAGCAGCAACTGGAGCGAATGTTCACGGCCGCCAATACGGTTGGGTCGAAAATTGTCCGGGCATTTCTGGGGACATCGGCGGACCGCACTGGTGCGATTCCACTGGAAGGACATATTGAGAACGCGGCGAAGGTGCTGCGTGCGGTCCGCGCAAAGGCGATGGACCACAATCTGAAAATCGCCATTGAGAATCATGCCGGCGATATGCAGGGCCGCGAATTGAAGATGCTGATCGATGAATCGGGCAAGGATTTTGTGGGCGCGTGCCTGGATTCGGGGAACCCGCTGTGGGCCATTGAAGATCCGCATCTGACACTGGAAATTCTGGCGCCGTATGTGCTTACCAGCCACATCCGCGATACGGCGGTTTGGCGCGTACCGGAAGGCGCGGCGGTGCAATGGGTGCGCATGGGCGATGGCAATATCGGGATTGACGATTACGTGCGGAAGTATGCAAAGCTCTGCCCCGGCAAAGCGCTGTCACTTGAAATCATTGTGACGCAGGCGCGAACGTTTCCCTATCTGGAGCCTCGTTTCTGGGATGGATATCGCCGTACTCCGGCTTGGGAGTTCGGCCGCTTCCTGGCCTTGGTGGAGAAAGGGACCCAGCGGCCGGCTCAACCGCCGGTACCAAAAGAGCGGGTTGCCCAACAGGAGCGCGAAGACCTGGAGGCAAGCATGGTTCATACAAAGAGGCTGCTGAATCTATGAAGATTGTTTCGCTTTTGACGTGCGTTGCCATCGCCTGTTCCAGCGCTTATGCCGGGATTGTGGCGGACGTGCGAGCGTCACTGTCAGACGGCAATTTCCCGCAGGCCGAGGCGCTGATTTCGAAGTATCGCGTGGAAAGGGGCGTCACACCCGAAATGATCGCCGCTTCTTCCTGGCTGGGCCGCGCGGCACTGGCAGCGAAGCAGTTTGACCAGGCGGGAAAATACGCCGCGGCCACAAAGAAGATGGTGCTGGCGCAGTTGCTGACGGCGAAGCTGGATGCGAATCCGGATGCGTACCTGCCCATCGCCTTGGGTGCGGCCATTGAGGTGGCAGGGCAATCTTTGGCGGCTCGCGGGCAACGCGCTGAGGCGGTGGAGTACTTGCAGCAAGAATTGGCCACGTACCGCGGAACGTCCATTCGCACGCGCATCCAGAAGAACTTGAATCTGTTGAGCCTGGAAGGAAAACCCGCGCCGGCGCTGGAGATGAAGACGTTTCTGGGGCCGAAGTCCGCGCCGCTGGCATCGCTGAAGGGCAAACCCGTGCTGTTGTTCTTCTGGGCGCATTGGTGCAGCGATTGTAAACACGAAGTGGAAATTGTCGCTCAGTTGAAGCAGCAGTATGCGGCCAAGGGTCTGGTGGTTATCGGGCCGACGCAGCATTACGGCTATGCGGAGGCCGGCCGCGACGTGGGGCCCGAAGAAGAACTGGCTTACATCGAAAAGATCCGGAAACAATTCTATGCTCCTCTGTTTGATATGCCGGCGCCGGTGAGCGAGGAGAATTTCAGAAACTATGGAGCGAGTACGACCCCGACGCTAGTGCTGATAGACAGGAAGGGAATGGTTAATCTGTTTCATCCGGGAAATCTTACGCTGGATGAGTTGAAGGCGCGCATAGACCGGATGTAAGTTCGCCGCCGCGCTGACTCCGCCCATGTGCGGCGCTCGTAGCGCTCTACCCTGTTGGCTTTGCTACAACACCCGGCGGGAATCACCATCGCGCATGGTGATGTGTTCGCGATCCAGGTATTCCAACAAAGGGATGGCGTACTTCCTGCTGATGCCGGTCCAGTCCTTGAACTCGCCCACGCTAAAGCTTTGGCCTTTGTGCGTGGCCAGCAGTTCGCGCAAGGTGGTTAATGCCGATTGGTGAAAAACCAGATCGTCGCCGATGCGTATCAGTTTCTTGCCGCGGTAGAGAATCTGCAAAAGGCTACGGGCACGCGCCGCTTCCACGCCGGAACGCTGAAGCACCTCCGGCACCCCCGGTACGGCGAGGCCTGCGTGCTCAAACGCGGCTTCAATTTTGGCCAACGCGTCCGCTTCGTCCTGCTTCAAGGCTAGCTTGTGTGTGGCTAAATGAACCACGTCGCCGGTGACCACCAGCTGTTTATCGGCGGCCAACAGCGCGTCAAACAGAGCCGGTGGCGCATCCGGCGCTTCGCGGCTGCGCATCTCTTCCTTGGCCAAGCCGGGCAGCAGCGGAAACTTCAAGTGGAACTCCGCCAATCGCCCCTTCCATTTCGCGATGGTGGCCTGCATCCATCCTTTGTCGACAAACCAGCTCTGCGCTAATTGCGCCGCTACAGCGCTAGCTGCCTTCTCGATGACTGTGGCCGTCAGCCCGGTGCGTGCAATCAGATCCGCCGTGGTCAGTCCGAAGCGCGATTCACGAATCAACAGCGCGACGCGCTGCTCTACAGTGCCTTCGGCAAGCAACTGCAACCGCTCCGGGGTGTCTTTGCGCGGTGGAGCAACATCCAACACCACTCCGCCTCCAATGGTTACCACCGGCGAGAACATGCGCACGATGAAGCGGTCTCCGGGAAGCAGCAGAATGGAATCGCGCAATCGAAGCCGCGCGTATTGCGGCGACCCCAGGCTGCGATATTCGGCAACCACTTCCGAAGTCCCGGAGTGAAAGTGCAACGGCGCACGGTTCTTCAGCGGTTTTGCGGACGATAGCAATTCGAAGGCGCAGTCGATGATTTTCGTTGTTTGAAATCGCCCCGGTTCGGCCAGCACAACGCCGCGGAACAGATCGTTTTCTTCAGCGCCCGTAACATTCAACGCAGTCCGCTGCCCCGCGCGCGCCACCTTGGATGCCTTCCCGTGTACCTGCACGCCGCGAACCCGAAGGCGCCGGGATCCTGGATGCACTTCCACTTCCTGTTCCAGCGAAACCGAGCCCGCCAGCATGGTGCCGGTGACCACGGTTCCAAAGCCGCGCATGGAGAACACGCGATCCACCGGCAAGCGAAGATATTGCGAATCGTCTTTCGGGACGATCGTAGCTGCAACGTCCGTCAGCACACGGCGAAGTTCAGCCAGACCTGCCCCGGTAGTGGAACTGACAGCCACTACGGGCGCGGCTTCCAGAAAAGAACCCGTAACAAATTCCTCCACTTCGAGTCTCACCAGATCCAGGATTTCAGCATCCACGGCGTCCGACTTGGTGATTACTACGACCCCGCGTTGGATGTTGAGGAGCCGGCAGATCTCGAAATGTTCGCGTGTCTGTGGTTTGATAGACTCATCCGCCGCAATCACAAAGAGCAGCAAATCGATGCCGCCGACGCCGGCGAGCATATTTTTGATGAACTTTTCATGCCCGGGAACGTCTACAAAAGCGATGCGCAAATTTTGTGCCAGGTCGAGGTGCGCGAATCCTAAGTCGATGGAAATGCCGCGGCGCTTTTCCTCTTCCAGCCGGTCCGTATCAACGCCGGTGAGTGCGCGTACCAGCGCGGTCTTTCCATGGTCGATGTGGCCAGCCGTGCCCGCGACAATGCTTTTCATGACAGTGTTCTTCATCCTACTACCTGCTTTCGGACAGGACTCGAAACTGGACGTCAAACCGGACGTTAAGGACGCGCCCACTGTCACGTTCCGCTCCGGTGTCTCCAACGTCCGCGTGGACGTCCAGGTGACGGAGGGTTCCACGATTGTTACGGATCTGACGCGGGATGATTTCGCGGTCTTCGACGAGAAGCAGCAACAGAAGATCCTCTATTTCGGTCGCGACGCGGAACCCGTCTCGCTGCTTCTTTTGCTAGACGTGAGCGGCAGCATGAAGAAGTATGTGGATCAAGTGGCAAACGTGGCGCGCGACGCACTCCATTACCTGAAGCCAGGTGACAAAGTGGCGGTGATGCTTTTTAGCAAGGGTTCTCTGGTGCTGCAGAGCTTCAGCGGCGACCTCGACGAAGTTGCTCGCGGGCTCCGTAATGCAAACTGGGACGAACGACTGGGAAGCGGAACTGCGATTAACGATGCCCTGGTGGATGGGTCCAAGTTCATGCGTGAAAAGGCGGACGAGGCAGGCAGGCGGGCCATTGTCATTCTCACCGATAACCTGGGCTTGAACTACCAGAGCCCCGACGATAGGGTGATCCAGAGCCTGTACGAATCAGACACAGTGCTGAATGCGATGGTAGCAGGTAAGGGCGAGCGCCCTGCGCCGATTCGTCCGGGGCACTACGTCAATCCGGATTTCACTCCCCCGGACGTGTTTCACATTGCGGATGAGACCGGCGGCGAGGCAGTGAAGATGGCCCACGCCAGTACAACATTTCCCCAGATGGTGGAACACATCCGTACGCGATACAGTCTGCAATATCACTCGCCAGAGGCAGGCGCCACTGGCTTTCGCAGCATTCGCGTGGAACTGTCGCCACAGGCGAAGATTCGGCATCCGACAGCGGTTGTGCATGCTCGCAAGGGTTACTTTCTTACACGGTAAGCTCAGAAGGAATGCTTCTGGCCGCTGCTTTATTCCTTCTTTTTCTCACTTGCTGGAGCGTGATCCCCGCTCCCACCATGCTGTTTTTCCCGCTAGCGTTGGGCGGGCCGGAATTGAGCCCTTGGCTGATAGCTGCCGCGGTTTTGATTGGAGCGCTCGCGCGAAAGAATCCAGGCGCCTTAGCCGTTTGCGCACTCAGTCTGATCTGCAGCGCTGTGCCGCTGGTATCGTTCCTGGCGACCAGGGCGACTCGCGCCGCCGCGTTCCGCGAAGTGGTGCCTGCCCCGCAAGGCGCGCTGGCAACTCGCGTCCGGCCCATCCGGATAAACCCGGACGTTCCCTACGCGGTGCGGGGCGGAACTCTGCACATGATCGTCTACGGCCCGGAGGAACCAGGTCAATATCCTGCCATTGTGATGATTTACGGCGGCGCATGGCGCAATGGATCCCCTGGCGACAACGCGGAATTCGCGCGCTACATGGCATCGCGGGGATACGTTGTATGCGCGATCGACTATCGTCACGCCCCCAAGTTCCAGTTCCCGGTGCAACTGGAGGACGTGCAGGACGCGCTTCTCTTTATACAGCGCAATGCCGCGGAATACCGGATCGATGCGACGCGCCTGGCGCTGCTGGGAAGGTCGTCCGGAGGGCACTTGGCGCTGCTGGCCGCCTATCAGCCGTCGCTCATTCCGATTCGAGCAGTGGTGGCTTACTATGCGCCAACCAATCTGATTGGCGGCTATGAAGACCCGCCGGTTCCCGATCCGATTGGCGTGCATGGAGTGCTGGAGGGCTTTCTAGGCGGGACGCCGGGACAATTGCGGGAACGCTACCTTCAGGCATCGCCGATTACCTATGCCAACCGAACCCAACCGCCGACGCTGCTGATTCAGGGCGGGCGCGATCACATTGTTAAAGCGAAGTTTGCGCGCGAGTTGCAGGAAAAGCTGCGGAACGGCGGCACTCGCGCGGTGCTGCTGGAGATACCTTGGGCGGAACATGCGTTCGATGCAATCTTCAAAGGCACCGGAAATAGGGAGGCCCTGGATTACACCGAACGCTTTCTTTCGTGGGCGCTGAAATGAACGCTACTCTTTCTTTTTGGGTAGCGGAACTACCGTCATCTTGTTCGCCTCGATGGTGATAGTCTGGCGAATCTCGCCGTAGACCGGCGATGAAATATGCAGTTCGTATGTACCGGGGTTAAGCAGCACACCCGCACCCTTGTTGTTGAATTCGTCGACGTGGCCAAAGAAGCGGTCGTTCAAATACACCGCACCAATGTCACCGGCCGAGATCGACAGAAACGATTCGGGCTCTCCTCCGCCCAAACGGAAGGTTCCGAATGGCGGCTTGGCCGGCTCTCTAAGTTTCATCGAATACTTGAACTTGGCTGTTTTCTTAGCGCGGACCGTGACCTTTGTGCTGAAATCCTCATAACGAGGATCCTTGAGAGTCACTTCCACTTCTCCAGCGGGCGCGGAATACTTTTCCGGCACAGTGAATCGAGCTGCCGGTCCGGCATAGGTGCCGTTGATAAAAACACCTGCGTCACCTGGATTTCCTCTAGCGCGCACAAATCCCGTATCTTCCGCCTGCAGAAGGTTTACTCCCATCCCTGCGGCAATCAGGTAACTGCCCACCACGGTTAACCTTCTATACCTAACGTGTGTCATCAATTCGCCTTAGTCCCTCTCACCTTATAATGTACTCTAACTAGCTGCCTACTGTGACCCGTTGCCCATACATAGTGTCAGCGCCGGTCGGAACTTCGTAAATTAAATCCCGGTGACGCCCCTAGTTGCGCCTGTCCTTCGAGGAGGAGAAAAACTGATGAAGAGTGTTCCAACAAGGGCTCTGGCTGAATCCATCGGTACCATTTGGCTTGTATTTGGAGGGTGCGGCAGCGCAGTCATCGCTGCTGCGTTCCCGAATGTCGGTATCGGTTTACTTGGTGTTTCGCTGGCCTTTGGGATTACTGTTCTGACCATCGCGTTCGCCATCGGCCATATTTCCGGGTGCCATTTGAACCCCGCCGTCACTGCGGGACTCGTTGCTGGAAAGCGCTTCCCCGTGTCTGAAATGCCGGCGTACGTAATTGCGCAGGTAATCGGTGGAATTGCAGGCGCCGGAGTGCTCTATGTGATCGCCAGCGGCAAGGCTGGATTCGATCTGGCAGGTGGCTTCGCATTCAATGGATAAGGCGCACACTCGCCAGGCGGCTACGCGCTCACATCGTGTCTGGCGGCGGAAGTGGTGTTCACGCTCATGTACCTGATGATCATCCTGTGCGCTACCGACGCCCGTGCGCCAGCTGGCTTCGCGGGATTCCCCATGAGCCTGGGACTTACCTTGATTCACCCGATTGGCATTCCCGTCCCAACCTCTCCGTGAATCCGGCGCGCAGCACCGGTCCGGCCCTATTCGTAAGCGGCTGGGCGATTGAGCATCTTTGGCTATTCTGGGTTGCGGCCATCGCGGGAGCCAGACCGAACTAGCACCAGCCTCAGGCCGGGCTGCCGCGGCAAGCGGCCGTTAGCAGTAAGCATCTTGTGGCAGAAATTAGCTTTGCTGAATAGAAACGGCCGGCGCTGGAATGTTCCAGTTCCGGCCGTCTCCTTTTTTGGGGGCAGCGGGCGCACAATGAAGGGATGGCAATCCGCATTCTGATTGCGCTGGTTCTCTGCACCGCTGCCTGGGCGAAACAACCGAAAGCGGACGCAGCATTTCAAGCGAAGCTGCCGAAGAGCCTGCGCACCGAACACGCACTGGACCGGTTGACCTTTGGCCAGCGCCCCGGAGATGCAGAGGCAGCCCGCAAACTGGGGCTCAAGAAATGGATGGAGTTGCAACTGCACCCGGAGCGAATCCGCGAAGATCCGCTGCTGGAAAGACGGCTGCAGCCACTGGAAACTTTGCGCTTAACTCCCCTGGAAATCTGGCAGCATTATCCACAACAACAGAATATCCTGGCAGTGTTGAATGGGAAGCCGGTTCTGCCGGACGATCCCATACTTCGCGCCACCGCGCAGCACTATTCCGGTTACTTCCAGACGGAAAACGCCGGGCTCACGCCGCTGGCAAAACTGGAAGATCTGCTTCCCGAAGCGCAAATCAAGATCCTGAAGAGCGGTAAGCCCGAACAGAAGCGAGGCATCCTCGAAAGCGTTCCGGAGGAAAAGCTGGACGAATTTCTGGTGACGCTTGGGCCGCAGTTGCGCGGGCGGCTGCAGGGAATCGCGCCCACCGCCATTCGCCGCCGCATGTTGATGCTGGCTTCGCCGCAGCAGGTGATTGCGTTCGATCTATTGTCGGCAAAGCTGGAGCGCGCCATCCACAGCCGGCGGCAATTGGAAGAGCTTCTGGTGGACTTCTGGTACAACCATTTCAACGTCTACCTGGATAAGGGGAACGAGCGTTACCTGGTGCCGGTTTATGAACGCGACACCATCCATCCGCACGTGCTGGGCCGGTTTCTCGCCTTGCTGCAGGCCACCGCGGAAAGCCCGGCGATGCTTTATTATCTGGATAACTTTCAATCCGTTGCCGCGCCCGGTTTGAAGCCGGGCGAGAAGCCGAAGAAGAACATACGCGGCATCAATGAGAACTATGCCCGGGAATTGCTGGAGCTGCACACCTTGGGCGTGGACGGCGGTTATACCCAGAACGACATCATTGAGGTAGCGCGTTGCTTCACCGGTTGGACGCTGCAGGATCAGAAGAAAGGCAGCGGGTTCTGGTTCAACGAGAAGACGCACGATAAGGGCGCGAAAACGGTGCTGGGTGTCGCGATCGCGGCGGGTGGAGGCAAGGAAGATGGGCTGCAAGTGCTGGATATTCTGGCACACCATCCGTCGACTGCGCGTTTTATTGCGCGAAAGCTGGCGCAGCGGTTTGTCGCCGACAAGCCTCCGCAAGCGCTGGTGGAGCGGATGGCGAAGACGTTCCGTGAAAAGGACGGAGACATTCGAGAGGTGCTGCGAACCATGCTGAACTCCGGCGAGTTCTGGTCCAGGGGCGCATACCACGCGAAGTTGAAGTCGCCGTTTGAAATGATTACCAGCGCGGCGCGGGCTATGAATGCCGATGTCGAAGATCCCTTTGGATTGGCGAATCAAATTGCAACCCTCGGCCAGCCGCTCTACCGCAAAGTGGAACCCACCGGATACTCAAATACGGGCGAGGAGTGGATCAATTCCGCGCTGCTGCTGGCGCGCATGAACTTCGCACTGAATTTCGCCCAGAATAAATTGCAGGGCGTGCGGGTGACGCAGCCGGACCGGGCGGCGGTGGATGCCGGGGAGATTGCGCGGCGGATTCTGCGCTACGACCCATCGCGACAAACGATGCTGGCGATTACCGCGGCGATCGGCAGGCAGATGGCTGGTGCGAAGAAGAACGCCCCCGTTTCGGCGGCGCTGGTGTCAGGCCTGGTGATCGGATCGCCGGAATTTCAGCGTCGCTAAATGCGGCCGAATTTGGCTACTGCTTCCCTGATCGATTTGAACTTCTCGATGAAGGGAAGCATCTGGTGCTCGGTATCGTCCAACTGCTGCGCGCGCTTCAGCACCTCCGCCGCCTTCGCCCGGGGCACCACCGCGACGCCATCTTCATCGGCCACGATAATATCGCTGGCAGCCACCCGTACGCCGGCGCAAGTGACGGGAATGTTTACCCCGGCAAAGCGATAGTGATTGACTGAGGTGGACGGGGCCACGCCAATGCTGAAGACCGGAAACTGCAGCTTTCTGATCTGCGGAGTGTCGCGAACGGAGGCGTCGATGATCGCGCCGGCGAAACCGCGGACCTTCATCGCGGTGGCCATCAGGCCGCCAATGCCCGCGATGTCGGAGCCGTCTTCCAGCACCATCACATAGACCGAGCCGGCCGGGGCGGCATCAATGGCGTCCAGCATTCCTTGCGACGCCTTCGAACCGTCCTTATGTTCTTCTTTCTTGAGCAAAACGGTAACCGCGGGACCGGCGAACTTGGTGGTGAACAGCGGGCGCATTTGGTGAGACATGTGCGAACGCTGACCGTAGAGCTGCTCCATGGCGTCGGCAACAGAAGCAACCTCCACCAGTTTGAAGCCTTCCAGAAGGGGATCACCCGCCGGTTGCGCGAACAACCAGCAGGTGAACGTGAGTGCGACAACGATTGCGGAGGTGAGAATAGCGCGCCGGAGTTTCATAAACGTTTCCGGCGCAATTATAGCAATTACGCGGCAATTACACTGTGACCAGTTCGAGACATGACCAGTTCGCGGCTTTCCCCGGCACGATCGGAAAGGCCGATCATTTCCACCAGTTGCTGGACCACCAGGGTCATCGTTTCGGCCTGCGAATACATACTTTCGCTAGCGGAGGCGCTTTCTTCGGCGTTGGCTGCGGCTTGCTGTGTCACCTGCTCCATTTGCGTCATGGCACTGGCGATGTGCTCGATGCCCTTGGCCTGTTCCTGGCTGCCGGAGTTGACCTCGCCCACCAGCCGCTTCACTTCCGCCGTGCTTTGCGTAATGCTCTTGATGGCTTCCGCCATGCGGTTCAACTTCTGCGTGCCTTCGTTCGAAGTCCCGATCGACTCCTCGATCAGCGATTCGGTATCGCTGGCCGCCTGAGCGCACCGTTGAGCCAGATTTCGCACTTCGTCCGCAACCACCGCGAAGCCCATGCCCGCCTCTCCGGCGCGTGCTGCTTCCACCGCCGCGTTGAGAGCAAGAATGTTGGTCTGAAACGAAATCTCGTCAATCACCTTAATGATGCGTGCGATTTTCACGCTCGACCCGTTGATGTCCTTCATGCTGAGAACCATCTGGTCCAACGTTTTGTTCGCTTCCGCGACGCGGCCATCCACCGTATCCATCAGCTTGGCAACCTGGTGCGTATTGGCCGCATTCCGTTGCGTCATCGAGCTCATCTGCTGACTGGAGGCGGAGGTTTCTTGCAGCGACCCGGCCTGGCGCGACATTCCTTGCGCCAGCGACTGGCTCGATTGCGAAATCTGGCCCGAGGCGTCCGAGACCTGCTCGGCACACGATTCCATCTGCCCCGTCAGCCGGCGAAGAGTATGGATGATGGAGCGCACCAGCAGGATGACCCCAACGCCCACCGCCGATGAAAGAGTCAACAGGATCAATGTGATCCATCGGCTTCCGGCTTTGGTCGATTCCGCACCCTGCGCTACGGCCGCCAGTTGCTCGCCTTGGGCATCCACCAGCTTCTTGGCCGATACGCCCATTTCCTTCAGCTTAGGCAAGAGCGTCTCATCAAACGACACCAGCGCCTGGTCCATTTGCTGCTTGTCCAACATTTGGAGAAAACCCTGGTGCGAGGTCTTGATTGAGGCGTAATCATTCTGCACCGCATCCAGTTCAGTCTTGCTCTCCGTGTCCTTCATCAACGACTTGAAACTCTCCAGATACTGTTCTACCCTGCCCTCAGCCGCAAGAAACTGCTGTTTGAATGCGGCCGCCTTTTCGGGTTGCTGCAGAACGGTATTGAAGGCAATGCCGCGTTCCATCGCGTTCATGTCCGCCGCCGCGGTACTTATCTGCCCGGCCAACAATTGCTTCCTGGCAATCGAGTTGACAGCATTGTCCAACTCTTTGCTAAGCCCGCTGCTGACCTTTAGCGAGGTCAACCCCATCACCAGAACCAGCGCGAGCATAGCGCCCGAGCTGACAAATAGTTTGGTCCCTATCGTCACTTTCTTCTTCACGTTATCGTCTCCTGCGCTGATTCTGGAATGAGCTTTCTCCCGACCTACGGTTTGAAATCGAAAGTGAGCGTCGCGACCGCTTTCGACGGCTCACCGTTCTGCATAAATGGCGTAAACTTCCACCTCTTTACTGCGTTCACCGCGGAATTGGTCAGCAACGGATTCCCGGTGATCACTTTCACTGTTTCCACCGACCCGTCGGTGCCTACCGTGGCCTCCACTTCCACCTTTCCCACAACTTTCATCTGCCTGGCCACCGCCGAATATTCCGGCGGGGGTCTATTCAGCGCCGATTTTATCGCCTCCGCGGTAGTAATGCGCAACTCACCGAATAGAGCCGGCGCAAGGGCCACCGCAATGCAAACTGTCTTGATTTTCAAATCGATTGAGAGCACCAATGGTTCCTCCGGCGAAATATCGCCTGGGAATCTTATCGGTGCGGCCGTATGAAATTTGAATCGAAATTTTCGCCGCTTCTGCCCTGCAACACGGTGGTGGTCCGCAGCTTCGTCAGTTCACGCCGCGCAATAGCCCCCCAGGCGCTGGAGGGGTCTAACTTAAGATATAGCTTCCAGTGCCGCACCGCCTCCATTACCTGTCCGCTCCCCTGGTACAGCAGCGCCAGATTGTAGTGCGCGTCCGCATACTGCGGATTCAGCGCCACCGCACTACTGTAATGGCTGGTGGCTTGGGCATAGTCGCCTTTCTCATCAAACAGATTGGCGATGTTGAAATGCGCCAGCGCGTAGTCCGGGTCAATGGCCAGGGCGGACTTGTAGCAGGTTTCCGCCTGCGCCAGCGAACGTGCATTAAAGTGGATGGTCCCCAGGTTCACCAGCGCTCCGGCGGAGGTGGAATCCAGCTTGGCCGCCATCTCATACGCCTCAATCGCCTGCTCGATGGGCGCGCCCGCCTGCTCCAGTTCCAATCCTTTCTGAAACCAGCGCTCGGCGTTCTGCCGTTCCAGCCGCTGGTCGCTCTTCGCCTTGGCCGGGAACGACAGCAGCCGCTTCAACTCCGTCCGATCGAAATTAAACAGCAACTGGCCGGAGACGGGTTCCATGTGCTGACCGGAAATCTCTACCCGGATCCGTTTCCCGTCGGAAACCACTTTCAGTTCCTTCAACGGGTCGGCGACGTTGCGCATCTTCTTGCGCAGTGCTGCCAGCGCCAGACGGATCATGGCGGCGGGCACGCGATCTTCGCGCAGTTTGGTAAGCGTGCGCAACCCAATCAGATCGGAAAACGCGAATTCACTCATCGGGTGAATCAGGCCGTGCTTCTCCCACCCGCGGAGCTGACGCTCGGAAATCGACAGCAAGCGCAGAACTTCCTCTCGCGTGTAAACGTCCTTCGGAGCGAGCTCGGACACCGATTAGATGTTAGCATGCGCCCTCAAACCCAATTTCCCGAAATTCCCAGGTGCAACAGGTCGCCAACTGGAGGGCTCTACGCCCCAACTGCAAAGGCTCCGCCGAACCTTACCTGGAGCTTCCAGGCGTCCTTGACAGACAAATTTCCACAGCTCATACTTAAGAAGATGCAACTGAGTTTCAAGAAGGGGAAAGCTCGCTCCGGTCCCAAGCCGGTGCCGGGAATGCTCTCTGAGTTGCAGGAAGGCGACGTGGGGATCCTCGAACGAATCGACCTTCCAGAGGCCGTCTCCCAGCGGTTGATGGAGTTGGGATTCATTCCAGGGACCTCGGTGACCGCCGCCAAGAGTGCCCCAGGCGGCGATCCCAGAGTCTTCAGGGTGGACGGTACGGAGATCGCTCTGCGCAGGGAAACCGCGTTACACCTTATCTTGAAACGGTAGAAATATGAGCGATTGCCACAGTTGCTCGATGGGTGGTGCCTTTCCGCCTCCGCTGTCAAAGGGGGACTCTCGCCATACGGTGGCGCTGGTGGGTCCGCCGAATGCCGGAAAGACTACCCTTTTCAACCGACTGACTGGCTTGCGCCAAAAAGTGGCCAATTTCCCCGGTGTTACCGTGGAACAGCACACCGGCCGTGCCAAAGTTTCCGCCCAGCGCGACGTGTTTCTGATCGATTTGCCGGGCATTTATAGTCTGAACCCAAGCTCGGAGGACGAACGCGTCACCCATGATGTTCTGATGGGCACCATGCCCGGCACCAGCAAGCCGCATGCGGTGCTGCTGATTCTGGACGCCACCAGCCTGACGCGCCATCTGACCCTGGCAGTTCCCATTCTCAGCCTGAACCTTCCGACGCTAGTGATTCTGAACATGGCCGACGATCTGCGCAGCCGCGGCGGCGAGGTGGATCCTGCGGCACTGGCGGCGCAATTGGGTGCCCCGGTGGCCCTGATCAGCGCGACTACCGGGGAAGGGGTAGAGAAGATTTTCCAGTTCCTGGAAGGTACCGCCGCCGCCGATCACCGGCGCACCGAACCGCTGCTGCAATTTCCCATACTGCAAACCGTACCCAAATGCCGGCAGTGGGCGATGCAGGCCGGACAAGGATCGTCCTACCAGGCGCCGGCTCATTCGGCGTGGACCAGACGCCTGGACGCCGTATTCCTGCATCCGATTGCCGGTCCCATCGTATTCCTGTTGGTGGTCGTCGCCGTGTTCCAAACTATTTTTACCGGGGCGAAGCCGCTGATGGACGGAGTCCAGAATTTGGTCACTAATTCCGGCGCCCTGATCGCCGCGGCATTGCCCCAATCCCTCTTTCGTTCGCTGTTGATTGACGGAATTTGGAAGGGCGTTGGATCGGTCATCGTATTTCTGCCGCAGATCCTGCTGTTGTTTCTGTTCATCGGCGTGCTGGAGGATTCCGGATACCTTGCGCGGGCGGCGCTTATTGCCGATCGCTCCATGCGGCGCGTTGGATTGCAGGGGAAGTCGTTCATTCCGCTGCTTTCGGCATACGCTTGCGCCGTGCCTGCCATTCTGGCCACGCGCACCATCGAGAACAAACGGGACCGCATCGCCACCATCATGATTGCGCCTTTCATGACGTGTTCGGCCCGGCTTCCGGTGTACACGCTGCTCATTGCCGCGTTCATACAGGACCGCCCGCTGCTGGGCGGCTTTCTAGGCATGCGCGCCGCCACCATGCTGGGCCTCTATCTGCTGGGTTTCCTGGCCGCATTCGGCACCGCCCGGTTGCTGAAATCGTCGGTGTTGAAGAGCGATCAAACGCCATTTCTACTGGAAATGCCGCCCTACCGCTGGCCCACGCTGCGTTCCCTGGGCTTGCGGCTCTATGATCGCGCCAAGGTCTTCCTGCATCGGGCAGGCACCGTCATCCTGCTGGTTGCCGTGGTTTTGTGGGCGCTGGGATCCTTGCCGTTCGAAAATGGAAAGCCGCCCGCCATTGAGAATAGTATCGTCGGCGCCATCGGCAAAACAGTGGAGCCGTTGATCGCACCGCTGGGCTTCAACTGGAAGATCGGAGTAGGTCTAATCACCTCGCTTGCGGCGCGCGAAGTGATTGTGGGTTCGCTGGGCACGCTTTATGGCATGGACAGCAACACCCAGTCGGTTGGATTGCAGCAGGCGTTGCAAAAGGATCTCACGCCCGGGGCCGCCGTGGCACTGCTGATCTTTTTCGCCTTTGCCATGCAATGCATGTCCACCGTCGCCGTGGTGCGCCGGGAAACAGGCGGCTGGGGTTGGCCGGCGGCGCAATTCGCCTACATGACCTTCCTGGCCTACCTGGGCGGTTTCATCGCCAACCACGTGTTCTCCGGCGGCGGATCCCAGATGCTCGCGTTCTTTCGATAGAGCAGCCAATACCGAACACAATCGAGCACAAACCGGCGCACTGCAAAACCCGGTTCGCGTGATACCCTGGAAGTTCATTTCAATCATGCAAAACGTCCTGATCATCGGCTCCGGCTGCGCTGGCAGCACTGCGGCAATTTATGCGGCGCGGGCTAACTTGAAGCCCATCGTTATCGGCGGCCACGAACCGGGCGGGCAGCTCTCCATGACCACCATGGTGGAGAATTTTCCAGGCTTTCCGGAAGGAATCAACGGCCCGGACCTGGTGGAGAACATGCGTAAGCAGGCCGAACACTTCGGCGCTGAATACGTCCACGGCTCGGTGATCGAGGCCGATCTTTCCAAGCGGCCCTTCCGGCTGAACATTGAAGGCGATTGGATGGAAACGCGCACGCTCATTGTCGCCTCCGGTGCATCCGCGCGCTGGCTGAATTTGCCGTCCGAGCAGAAATTGATCGGCCACGGCGTAAGTTCCTGTGCCACCTGCGACGGCTTTTTCTACCGCGATAAGAAGATCATCGTCATTGGCGGCGGCGACTCGGCTATGGAAGAGGCGAATTTCCTCACCCGCTTCGGATCGGAGGTCACGCTGATTCATCGCTCGGAAGTCTTTCGAGCTTCGAAAATCATGTTGGATCGAGCCCGCGCGAATCCGAAAATCAAGTGGCTGCCGAACACGGTGGTGGAAGAGGTGTACGACGTGACCCGGAATCTGGTGAGCGGCGTCCGCCTGCGCGACCTGAAGACGGGCGCTATCTGGGATCAGGAAGTGGAAGGCTTCTTCGTCGCCATCGGGCACATTCCGAACACGAAGCCGTTTGTAGGCCAGTTGCATCTCGATCCGGACGG
>JBBRNO010000079.1:0-29746 GCA_038230275.1 Bryobacterales bacterium | reverse complement strand
CGAACATCAGGAAGGCCGGGGGATCGGCCTGATGAACAAGTTGCGCGCCTACGAACTGCAGGATGGCGGCGCCGATACGGTGGAGGCGAACGAGCAGCTTGGCTTCAAGGCCGATCTGCGCATTTACGAAATGCCGGGGGCCGTGCTGAAGCACATGGGTGTCAACCAGGTCAGGCTGCTTTCGAATAATCCTGAAAAGATTCTGGCGCTGGAGAAGGCCGGGGTGCAGGTGGTGGAGCGGGTGCCGTGTATTGTGGAACCGGTTGCAACCACCGAAATGTATCTACGGACTAAAAAAGAAAAGATGGGGCACTTGCTGGGCGAGATGTAGATCTGGACTGATGCTGTCCCGCTGAGAAGATTTGACAGCCTTTCGTTCTGGTCCATACGTGCTGGGGTGATGCGCAGGTTGGTGCTCTAGTCCGGTACCAATTCCTCTCACTGCCCGCGCGCTTGGACTGTGAGAGGAATTCTTCCCGGCCGCCGCTCAATTCCCTGAGGTTTTTTCGACGCTGTCAATCACTAGCAACTCCCGTGCTCCGGTCACAGGCTGAAGCTTCAACCCAAACTTCTGCGGTAACGCAGTAAAGATGGACGGGACCTTCGCACGGTCAGGGTCTGCAGCACCAGCCAGGTCGCCGCCTGGAAGATATCGCGGGGTAGCCTGGTCACTGGCAAATTCCACATGGAAAACGAACTTACCGGTGATCCCCGTCCTGTCAACGATCGGACGGTCAAGGATGAGACTGAGTAGTTTGGAAAACTCATCGAGATTCCCAGATTCCACGTTCACAGCGGGGTTGCTTCCCTTTAGCCCACCAACCATGTTGCGGCAATACTTTTGAGCGGGCGCCAGCGGAGGCAGCGGAAATGTCATCGGCATGGCAACACAGCTCCCTTCCGCGGCCGGCTGCAGTTTAGCGCCGCCCTCCGCCACCGTCATGGCATACACGGGCACTTCTCTGGTCTCGCGACGGATCTTCAGCTTGAATCGGTCTTCGAGCAATGCCTGCAGCATCGGTCCGTGCATCATTTCCTGGCTTGGATTGCCCTCCGCTCTCGCCTCGATGGTGTATAGATCGGAATGGATCCAAGCCGGACCTCCCGTGATTGGGATGATGCCGAAAGGATTGATTCGGCCATTAGCGAACCGGACGTAGGCTTGCTGCACGAGGCCCAAGCTATCGGCGGCGTCCACCAACGCCATGCAGCCTGTGTTCAGCCGGCCAGGTGCGATGTCTGAACTTCCTCTTCTACTTCCCTGCGGGACCGTGCACGGCGTGATTGTGGCGGTTTCGAATTTCGGCGTCGAGGCTTGACCCTGTAGGAAGGGAGCGTTCATCATGCCGATTACAATTGGCACGGCCAGGGCAGCCGTCCCCGCGAGTGCCAGTACGAATTTCTTCCTGATATTCAACTCGCACGCGACGCGTCCTGTCAAAATCTCATGGATTCTCGTCTTCAGATCGGAACCCGTCACCCCGGCGACACATCGCAGCGGAGACTCCAGGTAGATCTTGCAAATATTGAGAATTCCCTCGGCGTAAACCTGCGGTTCGCTGCCACCCCGCAACACTTCTTCGTCGCAGGCCCGTTCGCGCTCCGCCACTAACCTGGCGCCTATCCACCAAACCAGAGGATGGAACCAAAAGAGACCCTCCACCATCATGTGGATCGCGGAAGTTAGGTTGTCGCGCCTGCGGACGTGGCACAACTCATGCGCCAGCACCGCCTGTAGCTGATTCGGTTTCAGACGTTCGGCAAGGTCCGCGGGTAACAGCAGGACGGGGCGAAATAAGCCAACCACGCCAGGTTCCAATAAGCCCGGCGATGAGCGAACCTCCACGTCGGCCAGCCTGTCGATGGGAGTGCTGGAACGGATCGCGGCGCGTACTCGGAACCAGCCTCGAACCCGAATTAGCGCCACTGCCGAGAACCCGCAGAACCACAAACCCACGATGGCGATGGATGCCCAATCGTGCCCGGCATAAGCGGAGGGCGGTATTGTCACTGCCGCTGAAAACGGTTCACTGATCTGAGTCATTGTAGAAGCAACGGCCGGCGTCGCCATCTTCTGCGCGACCGGCGCCCATTCCAGGCGGCTACCTAGACTCAGTAGCAGCGAGAACGGAAGCAGGAATTTTAGCGATGCGCTGAACCACAGCCAAAAGCGGACCGGCGCCCGGTTCCCGCGGAACGCGACCGTCAGCAGGCCGGCCGCGACCGCGAACCATGTTGACTGCCAGAGATGATTGCTCCATTCGTTGATCATTTCGGTTTATCTCCCTTTTTTGATTCCATTTTCTTGATGGTCTTTTCCAGCTCGCGAACATCGTCGAGCGTCAGTTTTCCAGCCTCGGCCAGCTGCGCCATCATGGGTTGCGCGCGGCCTCCGAAGAAACTCAGAATTTCATCCAGAAGCTTGTGCCGAGCCACATCCCGCGCCACTACCGGCTCAAAAATATGGGCGTTGCTGATCTTGCGGACGCGGCGCACCGCCTTCTTTCCTTCCAGCCGGTACACGGTTGTCTGGATGGTGGTGTAGGCGGGACGAGGCTCGGGGAAAGCTTCCTGGATCTCACGAATGGACGCCTTTCCGTGAGCCCAGAGTGCCTCCAGGATTTGCAGCTCGAGTTTGGTTAGTTTCATGTTGATCTACTACCTTCCACCTGAATCTACTATTTTGTAGTAGATGTGTCAAGAGAATTCGGTTCGAATGGGATTCCGGTTGGCGTGGGTTTGATTTGACTGACGCTTACAGATACGGCACGGTCGTTCGTGTCTTGCGTGTTGCCTTCACCCGGCGCAGGTGATGATTCACATCGCCCAGCGAAGCGAACAGCCCCGCGAACGACCGGTCCAGACGCGACGGGCAGCGGCGCTCCGATACGAAGTCCTGCTGCCGGAAGAGATCGGAAGCCGCAATCACCGCGGCGCCCATCGGCTTATATTCGTGCGCGCCTTGCGCCCAGACGCAATCGCCGTCGATCCAAAGTGCAAAGCCCATTGATACTATATTCCTATGACTCGACGATCGTTTGTCCCTGCCCTGGTTGGCGCATCCGGCCTTGCCGCAGCGCTGGCGCAGGAATCCAAGCCCGCTACCCGTAACGGAAAGCTAAAACAGGGCGTCACCGGCGGAGTCTTCGGGAAAGGGATGAGCTTCGACGATCAGTGCCGCCACGCCGCGCGACTGGGCGTCCAAGGGTTCGATCTAAAGGGGCCCGCCGACTGGCCGACGATCAAGAAATACGGGCTGGTCCCGTCCATGGTGCCGGGCGGTGGCGGAACTATTCCCGATGCGCTGAACCGCATTGAGAACCACGCCATGATTGAGCCGCTGATGCGCGACACCATCAACAAATGCGCCGAAGCGGGGGCCCCCAACCTGATCACGTTTTCCGGCAACCGCAAAGGCCAGCCGGATGAGCAGGGAATGGACAATTGCGTTCTGTTCCTCAACAAAGTGAAGGCGCAGGCGGAAGACAAGGGCGTCACCATCTGCATGGAGTATTTGAACAGCAAAGTAAACCACAAGGATTACCAGTTCGACCATACCGGCTACGGTGTGGAGGTCTGCAAGCGCGTGAATTCACCGCGTGTGAAGCTGCTCTACGACATGTATCACGTGCAAATTATGGAAGGCGACATCATCCGTTCGGTGCGCGAGAATATCCAGTACATCGGGCACTTCCATACGGCAGGGAATCCGGGACGGCATGAGATGGACGATACCCAGGAGATGAACTACCGTGGCATCATCAAAGCGATTGCCGCTCTCCCTTACACGGGCTTTGTGTCACACGAATATTCTCCGCTGGGCGATCCGCTCAAGTCGCTGGAAACCACGCTGGCCCTGTTTGACGTTGCCTGATGCCTGAATACAGTTCCTTTCTTCCGCCGCTACAGACGGAAAGCAAGCATGAGCGCGTAGGCTTTTCGCGCTGGCTATTCGCCGGTGGGCGCCTTGACCATCAGCATGACGGCACCGAGCAAACTCATCCGTGGTTCATGGTGCTGTGGCTTACCGGCGTGGATTATTTCTCCACGCTCGGCTATCAACCCGGCATCGCGCTGTTGGCTGCCGGGGCAATCTCGCCCATAGCCACGGCGATCCTCATCCTGGTGACTCTTTGCTGCGCGCTGCCCATCTACGCTCAAGTGGCAGGCAGATCCTATGTGGGGCAGGGTTCCATTGCGATGCTCGAGAACCTGCTGCATGGATGGTGGGGCCGGATTCTGGTTTTGGTTCTGCTTGGATTTGCGGCTACCGATTTTGTCATCACCATGACTCTGTCGGCCGCCGACGCGGCGCAGCACGCCATTGAGAATCCCTATTTCCACCCGTTTGTCGGCGACGCCGCCATGACCATCACCCTGGGACTGCTGTTCCTGCTGGCGTTGGTGTTCCTGAAGGGTTTCAATGAGGCCATCGGTCTTGCTTCCGCCGTGGCCGTGCCGTATCTGCTCTTGAATCTTGTGGTGTTGGGCCGCTGTCTGCTTGAGATTTCGCACCATCCGGAACTGTTCCATAACTGGAACGCGACGCTTCATCTGCGCGGCGATTGGACGGCCATCGCGATTGCATCCGGCCTGATCTTTCCGCGGCTCGCATTGGGGCTGAGTGGCTTCGAAACCGGAGTTTCGGTAATGCCATTGATCAGCGGTGGAAGCCAGGACAAGCCCGGAGAAGTGCCTGCAGGTCGAATCGCCAATACCAGGAAGCTGCTGGCCGCGGCCGCCGCCATCATGAGCGTGATGCTGCTGGTGTCCAGCTTCGTCACCACGCTGCTGATTCCGGAATCGGCTTACCGCATCGGCGGAAAGGCCAGCGGCCGTGCCATCGCCTACCTTGCGCACGATTTAATGGGCAACGGGTTTGGCACGCTGTATGACGTTTCCACTATCCTGATTTTATGGTTCGCAGGCGCCTCCGCCATGGCCGGCCTGCTGCACTTGATTCCCCGCTATTTGCCCCGGTTAGGCATGGCGCCTTCGTGGGTCGCCTATCCGCGGCCACTGGTGCTGGTATTATTCGCCATCAGCGTCCTGGTCACGGTGGTATTCAAGGCGAATGTAGAAGCGCAGGGTGGTGCTTACGCCACCGGCGTACTGGTGCTGATGCTGTCGGCCGCCATTGCCGCCGCTCTTTCGTTGTGGCGGGAGCGGCGCATCCCCTTAAGCCTTTACTGCTGGCTGGTGGCAGGGGTGTTTGGATACACCACCGTCGACAACGTGATCGAAAGGCCTGATGGCATCATCATCGCCAGCATTTTTATCTTCGTCACCATCGTCATCAGCGCCATCAGCCGGTATCTGCGTGCCACTGAACTCCGCGTGTCCGAGCTTAGTTTCGCCGATGAGGAATCGGCCAGGTTCTGGAAGCTGATCTGCGGCAAGAAGGTAGACCTCATTCCCATGCGGACCTCAAGCCCGCAGGCGAGAGCCGGAAAGGTGAAAGAGATTCGGCGGTACTACCGGACTAAAGATCAGGCTGCGTTCATCAATGTCAATCTGCTGGATAACCGCAGCGAATTTTTCGCGCCTTTGCAGGTTTCGGTGCGGGAAGAAAGCGGAAACTACGTCATCGAAGTATCGCAGGCGATCGCCATCGCCAACACCATTGCCTACATTAGTGAATTGATCGATCCCTGCAGTATCTTTCTCGGCCTGACGCGTCAGAATCCCATGAACCAGGCGCTGCGCTTCCTTCTTTTCGGCGAGGGCGAGACGGGCCTGCTGGTTTATAAGATTCTATTGCGCTATTGGGAATGGACTCCGGAAGACGACGTGCGGCCGCTGATTTTCCTGATGAGCGACTAGCCGCCGCCCACTCGCGGCAACGCTAGGCCTGCAGGACGTCCAGGCTCTTCCTGGCAAGGATCTTATCGATTTCTTTCGGACCGATATTATGCTGCCTCAGCAGAGCGACCGATTGCCCGCTCCCATTCTTCGCAATGTCCGCAAAGACATCGGCTGCCGTAAGATCGCGCCCATCCAGAACCGCTTTCCCCAAGCGGCTAACCGATGACGCGATACAGTGCGACAGCCACGGGCGCTCATTCAGCACGTAGGGCTGTTTGGGTACTGGTCCCTGCACGGCTTCGGGCAAGGCAGCCTGCGGGATCTCGCTCACCATCGAAGTCAGTTGTGCTCCCGCTCCTCGCAGCAGCGCGGAAAACAAGTCCCGTGTCTGAATGCCGGGATCTCCCGCACGGCGGTTCTCGTTGTAGGCAACGCTGAATCCGTTTTGCAATTCGGGGGTCATGTGGTCCCACAACGCCCGCAAATCATCGATACTCTTATCGTTTGGAACGGCTCTTGGAACCGGCGGGCGGGTTGTATCCTGTCTCAAGCGGGTCATTCGCAGGGAAAGATGTTTGCGAATCTCAGCTTCGAACAGCTCCGATGACGCATATTCCCAAACTAAAGCCTTACGCTCCAATTCTTCCCGAAACAACAACACTTGTCGCACCTGGTCGATTTCTTCCAGCCGTTTCGGCATGAACGGCTGCTGACAGAAATAGAACATCAGGGGCATTGCCGGATTGCGTTCCCACGCCCGATAGGCGATCCGGTACTCCTCCTCTGTCCCAGACCCGGCAACTCCCGACCGTGTCCCAAACCGCTTCCACATAATTCCTACGAAAATGTCGTACTCCGGAATCTGCTCATTGATCACAGCCTGGGGACGGCCGCCACTCGGCGCCGAGTGGGTTTCCCAGCGCAACAATTCAATCTAATACCCCAAAGGCGCGCCGTGGGTTTCATTCACCTCTCGAACCACTCGATCGAGGGCATTTCGCTCCGCAGGTACATGCCCTGGAGATGCCACAAATAGCCGGTACCGTGTTGACACTCCGATCTCCTCCCGCTGCTTCTTTGAGCGACGGCTGCAAGCGCCCCGCGCCTGAAACAGATTCTAATCTCCACCACGGCTCAACGCAATCGTTAGCCCGCCCTTCCACGGCAAATTGCTGCCTGGTCAGCCTTCGCCCGAAACAATCGCCCCCGGTACACGTCCAGCTTCCATGTCGGATCAGCAACCGCCGCCTCAAGATTTCCTGAACGGTTGGCATGCCCGCCTAGAGGCGTTCCGGAATGTGCACCCGGTTTGGCGCATGCTGCGGAAAGCGGGTCCCGACTGGGGCGCCGGGCAGGGCAGCCACCATAGCCTCATGGCACTGGGCGGCCGCTATTCCGGCATGTTTGAGTTGCAAGCGTCGGCGTACCGGTAGCGCTGCATACTGCATACAGCAGACCCCGTATTCGCCGGCGTAGGGGTTGCACCAATGCGTTAACCCGCGTAACCTTATAGAACAATCAGACGCCAAAACATGCAGTAGCAGCGGGTCCGGCGTCCAAGTTGTGCCATTAGTCCAAGGCCTTTTCCGGTTGAGTCCTGGTGGTCCGGGTTTCTTGGTTTGGACTCGGCATTCCGTTGCGATGCGATTGGTCCGGTGGTAGGTCTGCGTTCAATACAACTTCATTAGTAGGATTCGATTCCTGGTGCATGGAATGATAACTGTCAGTCATAAGGGCAATGGACGCTGGTTTTGGGCCTTGCCGGGTATTACACTTCTAGCCGCTGGTCTGGCCCTAACCGGGTGTTCCGGCAAGCCCGCGCCCACCACCGCGGCAGCCAAAAAGGGCGACGGCGGCGGCGCGCCCGTCGTGGTGGCGAAAGTGACCACGAAAGACGTGCCGGTGGACATTCAAGTGATCGGGAATGTGGAAGCGTATTCCGCCATCGCCGTGAAGGCGCAGGTGGGGGGCGAGTTGACTCGGGTTTCCTTTAAAGAAGGCGACTATGTGAAGACGGGTGACCTGCTGTTCACCATCGATCCCCGGGCCATCCGCGCGCAACTGCAGCAGGTGGAAGCGAATCTTATGAAAAACAACGCCCAGTTGCAGCAGGCACAAGCCAACCTGGCCAGGGACATCGCCCAGCAGAAGTACGCTGAGGCGCAAGCTGCCCGCTATGCGAAGTTGATGGCGGAAGGCGTGATTTCCAAGGAACAGTCCGAGCAGATGCGCACAAACGCGTCGGCGATGTTGCAGGGAGTGGAAGCCGACAAGGCAGCGATTGAAAGCGCGAAGGCCGAGATTGCCGCCACGCAGGCAACGGTTGAGAACGTCCGCGTGCAATTGGGATATACCGAAGTCAGATCTCCCCTCGACGGCCGCACCGGCAGCATCAATGTAAAACAGGGCAACGTAGTGACAGGCAGCAGTGTGGATTTGACTACCATCAATCAGGTGCAGCCTATCTATGTCACCTTCTCCGTGCCGGAATCGCAGTTGCGACCGGTAAAGCGTTACATGGAACTGAATAAACTGCAAGTGATTGCCATGCCCCAGGACGACGAGGGGACGAAGGAAACGGGCGTGTTAACCTTCGTCGACAACAATGTGGATATGTCCACCGGCACCATCAAGCTAAAAGGTACATTCCGGAATGACGATCGCAAGCTCTGGCCCGGCGAGTTCGTACGCGTCACGCTGCGGCTTACCACGCAAGCAAACGCGATGGTGATTCCAAACCAGGCGGTTCAAACCGGACAGGATGGCCCGTTTGTCTTTGTCGTTAAGGCGGACCGGACGGTGGAATCCCGCCCCATCGCCACGGGCGCACGCCTCAATGAAGAGATGGTTGTCGAGCGCGGATTGGAAGTGGGTGAAACCGTAGTGACGGAAGGGCAACTGAGGTTGGCGCCCGGCACCCGAATTCAGTTGCGAGACAACTTGCGAGCGCCCGGTAAGAAGGCCAGACCGGCCTCCTAAGGAAGGAGATCACCGTGAATTTTTCCGAAATATTCATCCGCCGGCCGATCGCTACCAGCCTTTTTATGCTGGGGATCGCGTTGTTCGGCGTGGTCTCCTATCAGGCGCTTCCGGTGAGCGATCTCCCCAGCGTCGATTTCCCCACCTTGACGGTCTCGGCAAGCCTGCCCGGCGCCGATCCCGCCACCATGGCTTCCGCGGTCGCTACTCCGCTGGAGCGCCAGTTTACCGGAATTGCCGGCCTGGATTCAATGAATTCGACGAATTCGCTGGGCAGTACGAACATCACCCTGCAATTTGACCTCAGCCGCCAGATGGACGGCGCCACGGTGGACGTGCAAACGGCGATCAGCGAGGCCATGCCGCTGTTGCCCGCCGGCATGCCGAATCCGCCCTCCTTCCGCAAAGTGAACCCGGCCGAATCGCCCATCATGATGCTTTCGCTGACCACGCCGACGCTGCCGATGTGGGTGCTTCAGGAATATGCCGAGACCACCGTCGGCCAGCGCATCTCCATGATCAACGGCGTCGCTCAGGTGCAGATCATGGGGGCGCAGAAGTATGCGGTTCACGTGCGGGTAGACCCCAGCAAAATGGCGGCACGGAAAGTTGGGATTAACGAAGTGGCCGCGGCGATTCAGAACTGGAACGTGAACCTGCCCACTGGAACTTTGTTTGGACCTCATCAGGCGTTCAATGTACAGTCGAACGGGCAACTGATGAATGCGGCGGCGTACCGGCCTCTGGTTGTCAGTTGGAGCAAGGGCGCACCGGTGCGGCTGGAGCAGTTGGCCAGCGTCGTAGATAGCGTGGAGGATGAGCGGACCGGCGCATGGACTTTCGCGGCGGGCAAGGAAGGCAAACGGGCCATTTACCTGATGGTGATGCGCCAACCCGGCAGCAACACCATCGAAGTAAACGATGCGGTGAAGCGCCTGATGCCGTTCTTTAAGTCGCAGCTGCCTCCGTCGGTGGAGTTGAATATCCAGAACGACCGGTCCAGAAATATCCGCGAAGCCTTCGACGACATCAAGTTCACCATGATACTGACCATGGGCCTGGTGATTCTGGTGATCTTCCTGTTCCTGCGCAATGCCTCGGCGACCTTGATTCCCAGCATGGCGCTGCCGTTTTCCATCGTCGGCACATTCTCTGTGATGTACCTGTGCCACTACAGTCTGGATAACCTGTCGATGATGGCGCTGATTCTCTCAGTGGGCTTCGTGGTGGACGATGCCATCGTCATGCTGGAGAATATTGTCCGTCACATTGAGATGGGAGAAACTCCGATGGAGGCGGCGCTGAAGGGTTCGCGCGAAATCGGATTCACTATCGTCTCCATGACCATCTCGCTGGCGGCGGTCTTCATCCCCGTGCTGTTCATGAGCGGTATTCTGGGCCGGCTGTTCAAGGAATTTGCAGTCACCATCTGCGTGGCGATTCTGATATCCGGTGTGGTTTCCATCACGCTGACCCCAATGCTCTGCAGCCGGTTCCTGCGGTCGCACAAAAATGAGAAGCGCGGCGTCTTTTACCGCGTCACGGAAGGCTTTTTCCAGATGACGCTGAACAGTTACGACTGGAGTCTGCGCTGGGTATTGCGGCACCGTCCGGTGATGGGTGTGGTGTTCCTGGCGGTGCTTGGCGCCACCGCCTATTTGTACGTCAAGATTCCCAAGGGATTCATCCCGGATCCAGATAACGATCAACTGATGGTAAGCACGGAGGCCGCGCAGGGAACCTCGTATAAGGAAATGTCCACGCAACAGCTAAAGGTGGCGGAGATCCTGCGGCGCGATCCAAATGTGCTTGCATTTATGTCCAGCACCGGAGGCAACTTCGGCTCCGGCGGAGCCAGTTCGGGCCGGATGTTCATTCAGCTGAAGCCGCGCCGTACCCGCACGCAGAGCGCCGCTGAAGTGCTGGAGAAGTTGCGGCCCAAACTGGCGGGGTTGCCCGGTATTCGCGCCTTCATTACCTTGCCGCCGGCCATCCGCATCGGCGGGCGCGGCTCCAAGAGCGGCTATGAGTTCACCATCCAGGGTCCGGATACTAAGGAGTTGTACCGCCAGGCGCAGAAGTTGGAGCGGGAGGTGGCCAAGCTGGACTCCGTGCAGGATGTAACTTCGGATTTGCAGCTCAAGACGCCCCGCATCAATATCGAGATAGACCGCGATAAGGCGGCGGCGCTGCAGATCAATGCGCAACAGATCGAATCGGCGCTCTATAGCGGTTACGGTCCCAGTTGGGTTTCCACCATCTATGCTCCGACCAATCAATTCAAGGTTCTGCTGGAACTGGAGCCGAAATATCAAGCCCATTCCGACATGGTTTCCATGCTGTATCTGAAGTCCGGAACGGGAGATCTGGTTCCCTTGGATGCAGTCACCAAGCAAAGGGAGGACGCCGGGCCGCAGAGTATCAATCATGCCGGCCAGTTGCCCGCCGTTGGAATTTCCTTCAACTTGAAGCCGGGCGTCGCGCTGGGCGACGCGGTTGAGGAAATCAACGATCTGGCGCTCAGAACGCTTCCCGGGAACCTGTCCGTAACGTTCCAGGGAACGGCTAAAGCCTTCCAGGCCTCGCTCAAGAACATGGGATTGCTGCTGCTGGTCGCCATCATGGTGGTCTACATTGTCTTGGGCGTGCTGTATGAAAGCTACGTCCACCCGATCACGATTCTTTCCGGATTGCCGTCCGCCGGATTTGGCGCTCTACTGACTCTGATGATTTTCAAGGTGGATCTGAGCATCTATGCCTTCGTGGGGTTGATGATGCTGATCGGCATTGTGAAGAAGAATGCCATCATGCAAATCGACTTCGCGTTGGAAGCGGAGAGGAAGCACGGAAAGACTCCGGTGGAGGCCATCTATGAGGGATGTTTAACCCGCTTCCGGCCCATTATGATGACCACCATGGCGTCGCTGCTGGGCGCGCTTCCTATGTCGTTGGGATACGGAGCGGGCGGTGAGGCGCGGCGTCCGCTGGGTCTGGCGGTGGCAGGCGGCCTGATCTTCTCGCAGTTGATCACGTTGTACCTGACGCCGGTGGTTTACACCTACATGGCTGCTCTTCAGGAAAGCTGGAAGAGCCGGAAACAGCGCACGCCGCAAGCGGCACCGGTGGCAGGGGATTTGGTTGGCGTCAAGTCATGAACATTTCGTCCACATTTATCGCCCGGCCCATCGCCACCAGTTTGATGATGATGGCAATCGCTCTGTTCGGCATGGTGGCGTACCGGTCGCTGCCGGTAAGCGATCTGCCGAACGTGGATCTGCCAACCTTACTGGTGACGGCCGGGCTGCCTGGCGCAAGCCCTGAAACGATGGCCGCCGCGGTGGCGACTCCGCTGGAAAATCAGTTCTCCAGCATCGCCGGTCTGGAGTCGATGACTTCGACTAATTCGCTGGGCGCCACGCAGATCACGCTGGAATTCGACCTCAGCCGCAATCTGGACGGCGCGGCGGTAGACGTCCAGGCAGCCATCACCCAGGCGGCGCGGCTGCTGCCCGCGGGCATGCCCACTCCGCCGACGTTTACGAAAGTGAACCCGGCCGATCAGCCGATTCTCTATCTGGCGCTGACCTCGAAATCGCTGCCGCTCTGGACCTTGGATGAATACGCCGAAACCCGTGTCGCCCAGCGCATTTCCATGGTGAGCGGAGTGGCTCAGGTGCAGGTTTTAGGCGCGCAGAAGTACGCCGTTCACGTGCAGATGGACCCCCATGCCATGGCCGCGCGGCAGGTGGGCATCAATGAAGTGGAGACGGCGCTGAAGAACTGGAACGTCAATCTGCCAACCGGTACCATCAACGGTCCGCAGCGCGCATTCACCTTGCAGGCAAGCGGACAATTGACCAGTGCCGCGCAATATAAACCGTTGATTGTGGCGTACCGCAAAGGCTCTCCGGTGCGGCTGGAAGAGCTGGGAGACATTGTCGATAGTGTGGAAGACGATAAGACGGCTTCCTGGTTCTCCGATAAGGAATCCAGCCAGCGCGCCATCGTGCTGGGCATTCAGCGGCAACCCGGAACCAACACCATGGAAGTCACCAACGGCATCAAGCAGCTGCTTCCGGTGTTCAAGAGCGAATTGCCTCCGTCGGTGCAAATGAGTATCTTGTACGACCGTTCGGAAACCATCCAGGAATCGTATTCGGACGTGAAGTTCACCATGGCGTTGACCCTTGGGCTGATCGTCATGGTGATCTTCCTGTTCCTGCGCAACTTCTCCGCTACCGTAATTCCCAGCCTGGCGCTGCCCTTCTCCATCATCGGAACGTTCGCGGTGATGTACCTGCTGGATTACAGTCTGGACAACCTGTCGATGATGGCGCTAATCCTTTGTATCGGCTTCGTCGTCGACGATGCCATTGTGATGCTGGAAAATATCGTTCGCCACATGGAGATGGGTGAGGGGCCGCTGGAGGCGGCGCTGAACGGGTCGAAAGAAATCGGCTTCACCATTGTTTCCATGACGCTCTCGCTGGCGGCTGTGTTCATCCCGGTCCTCTTCATGGGCGGCATTTTGGGACGGCTTTTCAAGGAATTCGCGGTAACCATCTGCGTCGCCATTCTGATTTCAGGCGTGGTCTCAGTGACGCTGACCCCGATGCTTTGCAGCCGGTTCCTGCGGCCGCCGCATGAACAGCATCATTCCTGGTTCTACCGCATTACCGAAAGGTTTTTCGACAAGTGGCTGGATCTTTACGACCGTTCGCTGAAACTGGTTCTCCGCTTCCGGCCGGCCACGATGGTGGTTTCGCTGCTGGTTCTGATAGCCACCGGTTACATGTTTGTACTGATCCCCAAGGGCTTCATTCCCGACCAGGATACCGACCAGATTCTGGCCATCACCGAGGCTGCGCAGGGAACGTCGTTCCAACAGATGGTTTCTTATCAGAACGCCATCGCTGAAGTGTTTCGCACCGACCCGAACGTGGAAGGGTTGATGTCCACCATCGGGGGCAGCGGTTCGGCGACGTTGGGTGGTCCGAATTTCGGGCAGCTGGTGGTCCACCTGAAACCCCGGACGCAGCGCAAGCTACTGGTGAATGACGTGATTGCGGAACTCCGGCCAAAGCTGACCGGCTTTGCTGGAATGCGCGTCTACGTGCAGAACCCGCCCACCATTCGCATCGGCGGCCAGGTGACAAAAAGCCTGTATCAATTCTCCATGCAGGCGCCGGATAAAGTGGAACTCTACACCAGAGCGCAAGAACTGCTGACTGAGGTGGAAAAGATCCCCGGCCTGCAGGATGTCACCAGCGATTTGTTGATCAAGAGCCCGCAGGTGGATATCACCATCGACCGCGACAAGGCGGCGGCCGTTCAAGTGAACGCGCAGCAAATTGAGAATGCGCTCTACGATGCATACGGTCCGCGCTGGGTGTCCACTATCTATTCGGCAATCAATGAATATAAGGTGTTGCTCGAACTCAAGCCCGAGTATCAACAGGACCCGAAGGCGCTCTCACTGCTCTATTTCAAGAACACGAACGGGCGGTTGATTCCGCTGGATACGCTGGCCACAATCAGCCAGAAATTGGGTCCGCAAGCGATCAACCATTATGGCCAGTTGCCGGCGGTCACCATTTCCTTCGGACTGCAACCGGGCTATGCCTTGGGTGACGCCGTGACGCAGGTGCGCGAGACCGCGGACCGTGTTCTACCGCCGACCATCAGCACTACTTTCCAGGGAGCCGCCAAGGCCTTCCAGAGTTCACTCGGGAATCTGTGGGTGTTGCTACTGGTGGCGATTATGGTGGTCTATATCGTGCTCGGAATTCTCTACGAGAGCTACATTCATCCGATCACCATTCTCTCCGGCCTTCCCTCGGCCGGATTCGGCGCGATGATTACGCTGTTTCTGTTCAAGATGGATCTGAACATCTACGCTTTCGTCGGTCTGATCATGTTGATTGGCATCGTGCAGAAGAACGCGATCATGCAGATCGATTTCGCTTTGGACGCTGAGCGCGGCGGCATGACGCCAAAAGAGGCGATCTATCAAGGCTGCCTGATTCGATTCCGGCCGATTATGATGACGACGATGGCGGCGCTGCTGGGTGCGGTGCCGATTGCGCTGGGATATGGCGCCGGCGGCGAAGCACGTCAGCCGTTGGGTCTGGTGGTGGTGGGCGGATTGCTGTTCTCGCAGTTGGTCACCCTCTACCTGACGCCAGTGTTTTACACCTACATGTCGCAGCTTCACGACCTGGCACAGCGCCGGAAGAGCAAGAAGGCCAAGAGTCACGAGTTGGTTCCGGCGGTTTAAGGCGAAGTGCGTATCAAAAATGATACACTACGAGAATGATGGCAGGACTCAAACGTCTGCCTGCCAGAATCTATTGCTCCAACAGCGGGCGAGAACCCGTGCGGGAATGGCTTAAAAGTCTGGATGCTGGAGACCGCAGGATCATTGGCGAGGATATCAAGAACGTGGAATTTTCCTGGCCCATAGGAATGCCTCTCGTTCGCCCGCTCGGGAGAGAAATTTGGGAGGTCCGAAGTAGCCTCCCGCAGGGGCGCATCGCGCGTGTGGTATTTTGCGTGGAATCCGAATGCATGGTGCTTCTTCACGATTTCCAAAAGAAGACGCAGAAGACCCCTAAGCAGGATCTTGATTTAGCTATCAAGCGGAAGAAGGGAGAGGGCGCATGAAAACAAAGAATATCGGTTCATCTTTCGACAGCTGGCTTCGCGAAGAAGGCATCTATGCGGCGGCCAGCGCAAATGCGATCAAACGTGTCATCGCCCGCCAGGTGGAAGCCGCCATGCAGGAAAAAGGCCTCTCCAAAACCGAGATGGCCCGCCGGATGCACACCAGCCGCGCCGCCCTCGACAGGCTCCTCGATCCTCACCGCGATGCCATAACTCTGAGCACTCTGCAAAAGGCGGCAGCCGTGGTGGGGCGCGAAATTCGCCTGGAGCTGGTGTAGGGTAATGGACAAAATGACGGATCAACAATTCGAACTCACGCCTTTAATTTATTAAAGCGCGAATTCGGTCCGGACGGTATCGCCCGCTTCCTGCGTCTTCACCGCTCCGGCAGCGGCGAGTACACGCGGCATCGATTGGAATGCTAGAAGGATCTCACCGTCGACGACATCGTTGCCTCCATGCGCCAACGTCGCGCCTGATCGTCGCGCTTCCCGCCTCTAAAACCAATGGCGTCGGGATGGGTGAAGCTGCTCCGATCAGATGAATTTGCAAGCTGGGAGCGGTTAATGAAGCGGACTACGAATCCTGATCCATATCTACCACGTCGTTCGCACCGTTCTCTCGGTCGATTAGTGGCTGGGTGAGCACCAGGCGTGTGCTAGTTCCTAGAGTCTCCATTGCGCTCAGAAAGGCGTTGAAATCATTTTGAGTGTATAGCTTAAATCCCAAGTATCCTGGGTTCAGCTTGCGCACGGTCGCCGGCGCAGAAATTTTCTCGCGCCAATAATCCCAATCGCCGTCGAACCGGCCGATCTGACGAACGTTGGCGCAATCTTGTTGGACACCAACGTACCAGCCCCCCTTCCTTCCGCCAGCCTCCGGAAAAACAATATCCCCTGTCCGCGGTCTATTGTGTTGACCAGCGTCGAGCCGTTCGCGAAAAAATCTCCCGACCACCTCATTTTTGCAACCTGCCAAATTGCTTGACCAGTCCGGGGTCGATGCGGCATCGGCGGCGCGCGCTGCACCTCTGCGGAGGGCTTGGTGGGCAAGTTCCGGCGCAGGGAGGATCTGGCTACACGTGAGATATTCGCCTGCCGAATCGATTGAAAGAGAAATTCTGCAGCAAGCGATGTCGACACCATACATCTCACTTAGCCATTCCGCGGTGATCAGCACCTGATAGTCGAACGCTTCAGCGATCAAAATAACTCGTTGCGCCACGTTGAGTTTCGCAGTCGATCCCTCATCGAGAAACTCGACAAGCGCTTCCCTCTGGTCTTCTGGTACTAGACGCCGGAAGTCCTCTGGAGTCCATTTCGATAGCATAGCTGCATACGACAGCGCCTGCAACAAGTGCTTCTCGTCGTTTCCACGCTTCAATTCAATAACGACCGCCCGACCCGCAGAATCAAGGGCGAGAAGGTCGATACGGCGCTTCTCGACTTCGGATGGAGAAATCTCTTTCCCGAGAAGAAAAAGCTTTTGTCCCAATTCCTCAAAAAAAGCCTGCGGCGCATTTGCGATGTATTCTTGGAGGTGATACCGCTCACTATGTCCGGCATCTCCCAACGGTATTGATGCTAGGCGCTCGAAACGCATTTGGTCCCGGTTTATTTTGAGCATCCAGTCGATAGCATACACCTCTCGACGAGCAACGGAGCGTAAGCGAGCGGGTATCACCTGAGCCAGCTTAACGGCGGCTACACGCGGGATCGATTGGGATTGCAGAAAGGTGTCACGCTCGACTAGATCGTCGAATCCATCCGCCAGCGTAGCGCTGAATCGCGGTGATTTCTTACCTCGTCTTGGTGGCAACGCTTCGAATGCCTCGTGGAGTTCGATTGCGTGCTTATTGATACATTCACACGACGCGTTTTCCGGATAGAGAATCTTCACGGAAGTTGACTCATGCCACAAACGGGGCAGGTTCGAGCCGACCTTCCACATGCAATTCCGTCGACGCGTCAACCTTTAGCCACAACAGCGCCTCAAGTAACAATAAGGAACCCCACCACGCCATAGCGCGCTCGATTCGTCTTCCCTGGCATGAGGCCCTATTCTAGCATGGCGGTGCGCACGGTTTGACTATCCCCGTTCAAATCCGCTAATCTCTACTTGCGACACGGTGATTCACCAATCTCGTTATGATTACTTCGGTTAAGGGCGATTACGCACTCCAGGCCATCCTCGATCTGGCTATGTACCATCGAGGCGCGCCGATCAAGATCGCCGACATCGCAAGGCGCCAGAAGATCCCGCAAAAGTTCCTCGAGCTCATCCTCGCCGGCCTCAAACAGGGCGGTTTCGTCGAATCCCGGCGCGGCGCCGAGGGCGGCTACCTTCTGGCACGGCCTGCGGAGTCTATCACGGTAGGAGAGGTGGTCCGTTACATGGAAGGCGCCAAAGATGCCAAGCGCGACGGGCAGCACAAGACCGGATCCCCCTTCGCCGAAATGTGGCGCAGTGTCGACGAGGCGATCTCATCCGTCATCGACCAGACGAACTTCGCCGACCTCGCCCGCCAATGGCGCGAAGGCCAGGGTAAATATGTCCCGAACTGGGATATTTAGTGTGAAACACTAGGAGACGACATGATCTATCAGGACAACTCTCTCAGTATCGGTAATACGCCGCTCGTGAAGTTGAATAGAGTTCCCGATGGGGCGCCTGCCACCATCCTTGCCAAGATTGAGGGCCGCAATCCGGCCTATTCCGTGAAGTGCCGCATCGGCGCGTCCATGATCTGGGACGCCGAAAAACGCGGCATTCTGAAGCCGGGCAAGGAACTGATCGAACCCACCAGCGGGAACACCGGGATCGCGCTGGCCTTTGTCGCCGCCGCCCGCGGCTATCCCATCACCCTCACCATGCCCGAAACCATGTCCATCGAGCGGCGCAAGGTGCTGAAGGCACTTGGCGCAAACTTGATCCTGACAGAAGGCGCCAGCGGCATGAAGGGTTCCATCTCGCGCGCCGAACAACTGGTGGCCACTGACCCCGAGCGCTACGTTCTGCTGCAGCAGTTCAAGAACCCGGCCAACCCGGAGATCCACTTCAAAACCACCGGCCCGGAAATCTGGGACGACACCGAGGGCGGAATCGATATTCTGGTTTCCGGCGTCGGCACCGGCGGCACCATCAGCGGAGTTTCCCGCTACATCAAGATCGAGAAAAGGAAGCCGATCCTGTCGGTAGCGGTCGAGCCCGCCAACAGCCCGGTGATTGCGCAGGCGCTTAACAAACAGGACTTAAAGCCCGGACCGCACAAAATTCAGGGTATCGGAGCAGGCTTCATCCCAGACACACTCGATCTGTCCATGGTGGACCGCGTGGAATCCGTCACCAATGAGGAATCCATCGAAATGGCACGGCGGCTGGCGAAGGAAGAAGGGATTCTCTGCGGCATCTCCTGCGGCGCGGCGACGGCGGTCGCGGTACGGCTGGCGAAATTACCGGAAATGAAAGGGAAGACGATCGTGGTGGTTCTGCCGGATTCAGCCGAGCGCTACTTGAGCTCTCCGCTGTTTGAAGGAATGTTCGCCGAATAGAAATTCGAACTAGAGAAGCGGGCGCATGTTTGGGTGTAGGGGTGTCTGCGCCCGCCGTTGTAACGGGGTTGAATAGATAACGCCGCCTCCGGCACTTTCGTTACATGTTTGGTACATTTTTTTTACAACTGCTGAAAGTTTTTTGTGTCCTACTGCGACCGCTGTAGAAGAAAAAGCGAATCCCAATGGACGACCTGGAATCTCCCCGAAATATTCTACGAAGTTCGTCTCGAATCTGCGTGCTCACCGGTGCTGGTGTCTCGTCGGAGAGTGGGATTCCCACGTTCCGCGGGCCGGGCGGACTGTGGCGAAACTTCCGGCCGGAGGACCTGGCGACACCCGCGGCGTTCGCCCGCAACCCGCTGCTCGTCTGGGAATGGTATGAATGGCGGCGGGGAATTATCGCGGCTGCGCAGCCCAACGCCGGACACTTCGCGCTAGCCGAATTGGAAGCCCGTGTTCCCCAATTCATGCTGATCAGCCAGAACGTGGATGAATTGCACCAGCGCGCCGGAAGCGGAAGCGTGCTGGAAATTCACGGCAGTATCTGGAGGGTCCGCTGTACGGTTTGCGGAAGTCAGCAGGCCAATCACGCCGTGCCGCTACCCACGTTGCCGCCCCTGTGCGCGTGTGGCGGACTGCATCGGCCGGGCGTGGTATGGTTCGGCGAAGGGCTCGATCCCCAAGTCTGGCATAATGCAGAGAAGGCGGTCCGCTCGGCGGATTTGCTGCTGGTAGCCGGAACTTCGGCGCTGGTTTACCCGGCGGCTTCGCTGGTGCCGCTGGCAAAGCGTTCGGGCGCACAGGTGATCGAGATCAATCTGGACGAGACCGCGATCTCAGACGCAGTGGACTTTTCGCTGCGCGGCGCATCGTCACACATACTAACGGAACTCCTTAAATGAAAATCTGCTATCTAGACGCATTTTCCGGTATCAGCGGTGACATGACCGTGGGCGCTCTGCTCGATGCAGGCGCGGACTTTTCTGCGCTCAATGACGCCCTCACCTCACTGGGAACCGGCGCCACCTTCCGCGTGGAGAAGACCAAGCGGCGCGGCATCGCCGCCAGCAAGTTTCACGTCGAGGGCGGGGAAACCAAGAGCCACCGCCATCTCTCGCATATTCTGAAAATGATAGACGCCGCGCCGCTCACCAGCCGTGTGAAGAAGATGTCGGCGGCGGTTTTTCAAAAGCTAGGCGAGGCCGAAGCCAAGGTTCACGCCATGCCGATTGAGAAGGTGCACTTCCACGAGGTGGGCGCGGTGGATTCTATCTGCGATATCGTGGGCGCCTGCTTCTGCTTCGATTCACTGGGTGTGGATTCCATCTGGAGCGGTCCGCTCAATCTGGGCAGCGGAACCGTGAATACCGAACATGGCTTGCTACCCGTCCCAGCGCCGGCCACGGCGGAGTTAGTGTCTGGCAAGCCAGTCTATTCGCGCGGGCCGGAAATGGAACTGACCACGCCGACAGGTGCAGCTTTGGTAAGCACACTGGCGGACCGCTTCGACGTGATGCCGGCGATGTCGATTCTGGCCTCCGGCTACGGCGCGGGCACCCGCGATTTCCCCGGCCAGGCGAACGTGCTGCGCGCGCTGATCGGGGAGATGCAGCAAACGCCGGAATCCACCACGGTTTCCGTAATAGAAACGAATATTGACGACGCCAACCCGCAGATTCTCGGCTATACGATGGAGCGGTTACTCGAAAGCGGCGCGCTGGACGTCACGCTGACGCCGGTCTTTATGAAGAAGAACCGGCCCGGCACCATGCTGACCGTCATCGCCTCGCCCGGCGATCAGGAAGCATTGGCGCAACTGATTTTGAGCGAGACCTCGACCCTGGGCCTGCGCATCTACAGCGCCCAGCGCCGTGTCCTGGCGCGGGAAATTTCGGAAGTAGAAACAGAATACGGGACAGTGCGCATGAAGCACGCGGCCACGGGAGCGTTCGCGCCGGAGTATGACGACTGCCGCCGGATCGCCCGTGAAAAAGGGCTGCCACTCAAAGAGATTATCGCCGCGGCGAATCTCGCCTATCGGAAGTCGAATCGATGAAATACTACATCACCACACCAATCTATTACGTGAACGCCGCGCCGCATATCGGCCACGCCTACACCACCATTGCCGCCGACGCGATAGCACGGTTCAAGACGATGCAGGGGTACGAAGCCGTGATCACCACCGGCACGGACGAACACGGCCAGAAGATTGAGCGCGCGGCCGAGGCCGCCGGGAAATCGCCGCAAGAGTTTACCGATGTCATCTCGGAGGAGTTCCGCAAGCAGTGGCGGTCGCTGGATCTGAAGATCGATCGTTTCCAGCGGACCACCAGTCCGCAGCACGCCAAAGTGGTTCAGGATTTATTCACACGCTGCCTGGATAACGGCTACATCTACAAGGGTTCCTACACAGGCCAATATTGCGTCTCCGATGAACTCTACGTCAACGACGCAAACCCCGGCGACCCTTGTCCGGATTGCGGGCGAATCACCGAAACGGTGACGGAAGAGAACTACTTTTTCAAGCTCTCCGCCTTTCAAGGCCGGCTGCTGGAACTGCATCAGGACCAGAATTTCCTGCAGCCGGAAACGCGGCGTAACGAGGTGCTGGCGTTTCTCAAGCAAGGGCTCAACGATCTTTCCATCAGCCGGACCACCATCAAGTGGGGAATCCCGCTGCCGGTAGAGGGCAACCACGTTTTTTACGTCTGGTTCGATGCGCTGGCCACGTACATGAGCGCCGTGGACGGCGAAGATCTCTGGCCCGCGGATCTGCACTTGATCGGGAAAGAGATTGTGCGCTTCCACGCCATCTTCTGGCCGGCCTTTCTGATGGCCGCCGGGCTACCGCTGCCAAAACGCATCTTCGCCCACGGCTGGCTGCTCTTTGAGAACGACAAAATGAGCAAGTCGCGCGGCAACATCGTGCGCGCCACGCCAATCACCGATGTGGTGGGCGATGACGGTCTGCGGTATTTCCTGCTGCGGGAAGTGGTCTTCGGCAAGGACGGGACGTTCAGCTTCGACGCCCTGGTGCAGCGCTACAATTCGGACCTGGCGAACGGCCTGGGCAACCTGGCCAGCCGCACGTTGAGCATGATCCACCAATACCGCGCCGGGTTCATTCCACCCGCGTCGGCGGAGAAGAATCTGCAACCGGCTATGGACGAGATCATCGCCGCGTTCGACAAGTTCGACTTCTCGAAAGGCCTGGAAGCCATCTGGGCGATGATTTCGGACGTGGATAAACTCATCGTCGAACGCGCTCCGTGGAAGCTGGTGAAGAACAAGGATGACGCCGCGCAAGATCTACTCGACGATACGTTGTACACCGCCGCGGAAACGCTGCGCATCGTTACCGCGTTGCTCTTTCCGGTGATCCCGCACGCGGCAAAAAAGATCTGGTCGCAACTGGGCATGATTGAGCCGTTGGATGCGCTGAAATTCGCCGATCTGAAATGGGGCGGCCTGCCTGCTGGACAGAAAGTGGGCGACGTCTCAGCCATCTTCCCGCGCCTGGATGCGAAAGTCACCATCGACAAAATGCTGGAACTGGAAGCTGCGGAAACCGCGAGGCAGCGAGCATTATTCGGCAAGGGTCCGGAGCCCGAGGCCGAAGTTGCACCCGCGCTGCCAATCGCACCCATCGCCGAAACCATCGGCATCGAAGAATTCATGAAGATCGATCTGCGGGTCGGCCTGGTGTTGTCCGCCGAACCGGTGAAAGGCGCGGATAAACTGCTGCACCTCAAGATTGATATCGGCGAACCGCTCCCGCGCACCATCGTCGCCGGTATTGCTAAATTCTACGAGCCGGAAAAACTGGTTGGCCGCAAAGTGGTGATTGTGGCGAATCTGGCGCCCAGGAAAATGCGTGGGATTGAATCACAAGGGATGATTGTGGCTGCCTCCGTCGAAGGCGGTCCGGCGGTGCTCGCGGGCTTCTTGGAAGACATCCAGCCCGGAGCGCGTTTGAAGTGACGCTAGTCGATTCCCACTGCCACCTGGACGACACACAATTTGATACAGACCGCGAGGCGGCAATCGAACGTGCCGTCGAGGCGGGCGTGACGCAGATGCTCGCCATCGGCACCGGGGAAGGTCCGCCAGATCTGGAGGCGGCCATTCGCCTGGCGGAGAAACACGAGATTCTGCTGGCCACGGTGGGCATTCATCCGCAGTACGCCTTAAACGCGGACAGGCAAGTGCTGGACCGCATCCCCGCATTGCTGAAGCATTCCAAAGTAATCGCCGTGGGTGAGATCGGCCTGGACTATCACTACCAGCCGATTCCAAAAGACGAGCAAGCCGCCCTCTTCATCGAACAGATGCAGATGGCCCATAGCGCGCGCAAGCCCATCATCATCCACACCCGGGATGCCTGGGACGACACCTATGCGCTGTTGAAACAGCACTGGCGTCCCACCGGGCTGCCGTGCATTCTGCATTGCTTTACCGGCGGCGCGGCACAGGCCAGGCAAGCGCTGGAACTGGATTGCTACGTCAGCTTCGCCGGCATTCTCACCTACCCGAAAGCCACCGATGTGCATGAATCCGCGAAATTGATTCCGCTCGACCGGCTGTTGATTGAGACGGATTCTCCCTATCTGCCGCCTGTTCCATTCCGGGGAAAGCGCAACGAACCGGCCCATGTAGTCCATACGGCGCGCCGCCTGGCGGAACTTCGCGGAGAAGATTTGGAACGGATTGCCGCCTCCACGACATCCAACTTTCAGAGGTTGTGTTTGCCAGTATAGAAACGCAACGGTTACACTGGGAAGTTCAATGGGATTTAGTAAGTTGGGGCAGTCCCTTAACGCCAGGGAGATACTGGACTTGGTCCAGGAAGATCTACGTAAAGTCGAACGCGAGATCAGCCTGGAATCGATGGCTTCGGTATCGGCCGTCACCACCATCGGAAAGTATCTGAACTCCAATGGCGGGAAGCGCTTGCGGCCCATCCTGCTGCTGCTCTCCTGCAAGCTGGTGGGCGATGCCGGCGACAGCGCTATCCGCATGGCCGCGGTGGTGGAGATGATCCACACGGCCACGCTGGTGCATGATGACATCATCGACGTAGCGGAAACCCGGCGCGGCAAACCAACGACGAACGCCATTTGGGGCAACCACACATCGGTGCTCGCGGGCGATTGGCTTTACATGCAGGCGTTCCAGATCGCGCTGCGGCTGCGCAACTTCCATCTTCTGGATATTCTGATCAGCCTCACCCAAGCCATGGTGGAAGGCGAACTGCTGCAATTGGAGCGCATCGGCAAGATTGGAATTTCCGAAGCCGACTACATGGAATTGGTGGACCGCAAGACGGCCAGCCTGTTTTCCGCCTGCGCCCGGCTGGGTGCGGTGGTGGGCACCACGGACGAGGCCATCGAGCGAAAGCTGGGCGAATTCGCCTGGAACCTGGGTATCGCGTTTCAGTTGATCGACGATATTCTGGATTTCACCGCGCGCGAGACCATTCTGGGCAAGCCGGTGGGCAACGATCTGCGCGAGGGCAAAGTCACCCTGCCGCTGATCTACGCGCTGGAAAGCGGCGACCGCGAAGGCCGCCAGATGGTAGAGACCGTACTGCGCGACAGCAACTACGAAAAGGTGTCGGTGCAGGAGATCCGGAAGTTCATCGAACGCCACGACGGCATTGCCCGCGCCCGCAATCGCGCGCAGGACTTCGCCGGGAAAGCCAGGGCGATTATCAATGAGTTTCCTGAGTCGCCGTATCAGCGTGCATTGGCGGATGTAACGGATCTGGTGACGGATCGGGATCACTAAATCGCGATTTTGACTAGATCGGTTCTAGCGGTCCTCTGCGCCCTGATCGCATGGCTGACAATCGGACCGCAAATTTCTTCCTTCCTGGATCGCTTTTTCACGATTCCGTACGCAAACCTACCACTGGGCGGCCCGTATGCGCTGGACGCGAGCCAGTTCATTGTAGGTTCCCGCCGATGGATACTGCCAAAGGACCTTAACCTGGCTCTGGATGCCCAGCGCCGGGTCACTCTTTCCAGAGCAGGGCGCGCCTTTACCTTCGGTCCGCTCAAGAATTGCGCTTCGGATTCCGCCGGCGCGTGTTACGAATTCGCGCCCGATCCTGACGACCAGATTTCTTTCCTGAAGTGCCGCAGCTGGCTCAGCTGGCCTACACCATTCCAGTTCAGCATCCTTGGCGCTCCACGGGCATCCTGGCACCGGCACTCCTACAACCGCCTGCTTTGGAAAAAGAGATCCGGCGCAACCATTGCGTTCGTCTGGCCTGACGAACAGGCCTACTATCCCGGCCATGGCTGGGCAGACGGCAACCTCGAGATTGCGCCGCTAATCGAAATCACGCCATGATTACCGGGCCTGCACTTCCGGCGTATACTTCCGGCGTATACTGCCAAAGATGATCCATGCATTGCTTCTCCTACTGATCGGTATCACCAGCCTGGTTGCCGCCACCACCTCCGAATTCATTTACGAAGACGCGCCCTTTCCCTCTTGCCATGCTTCTACAATCGTAGAAACCGGCCCGAATGAATTCCTCGCCGCCTGGTTCGGTGGCACAGCGGAGGGCAAGCCGGACGTCGCCATCTGGTCTTCCCGTAAGTCGAAGGGCCAGTGGTCCGCTCCGGTAGAACTGGCGCGCGAGCCCAATATTCCCACCTTCAACCCAGTGCTATTCTTCAGTGCCGACAACACGCTCTGGATGTATTACAAGTTCGGCCCCTCGCCCGAAGCGTGGACCGGAGCCCGCCGCTTCAGCCGGGACGGCGGTCAAAGCTGGTCACCGGTGGAACACCTTCCGGCGGGCGTCCTGGGGCCAATCAAGAACAAGCCGCTGCTGCTGCAGGATGGGGCCATTGTCAGCGGCACCTCCGTGGAGAGCTACCAAGCCTGGACATCCTGGGTGGAGCGCAGCATTGACAACGGGAAAACCTGGACCAAGCACGGACCAATCGTGTTTCGCGGCGAACCACGAGGCACCATTCAACCGGCGATCGTTTCCTTAGGTAAGAGCCACCTGCGCATGTTCGTCCGCTCCACGCCGCGCATCGGCCGCATCTGTATCTCGGACTCTACCGATGGCGGCAAGACTTGGACCGATTTGAGGCCTTCCGAATTGCCCAACCCCAACAGCGGTATCGATGCGGTGGCACTGAAAGACGGCCGTATTCTGCTCGTCTACAACCACACTGCAAAGGGTAGGTCGCCGCTAAACCTGGCGGTCAGCCGCGATGGGGAACACTGGAACAGTTTTTTGCCCCTCGAAACAGATCCGGGCGAATTTTCGTACCCTGCAATCATTCAGGCCTCTGACGGCAGTGTCCACGTCACCTACACTTGGAACCGGAAGAAGATACGGCACGTACAGGTGTCTCTGGCCGCCATTCCCCAATAATTCTGAATAGAACTTGCTCCGTGAAGTCATCGCTAACCTTGAAACGCGATAGAAATAAAGGGCTAAATTGGAGATGCCAAATTTTGGGTCAGACAATACCCACACTTTAGAAAAGTGTCAACCGCCTTGCATGTCCGTGCTTTGGTAATTCTGTTTTGTACGGCAAACTCCGTAGTACCCGCATATTTCTATTGACATCCCCCCCTTTCGGCATTAAGATTTGGTTTCAAGTTCCCAAAAAGTAACTGACAACTTCACGAAAGTGTACAGAGGTCCCAGCATGACCTTCCAGGTTGGCGAGAAAGTAGTTTACCCGAATCATGGGGTAGGCACCATTGAGAATATCAGCACCCGGTCCTTCGGGTCGCAATTTGAACGGTTCTACCTTCTCCGGCTTACATACAAGAGCATGACCGTGATGGTGCCGTTTTCCCACGTGGGCAACGTCGGTTTGCGAAAGGTCACTAAGGCCGGTGAAATAGCCCGCGTTCTTCTATTCCTGGCTGCGGGAAAGTCCAAGTGCAATGGGGACTGGAAGAACCGGTTTAAGGAGAACACGGAGAAGATGCGTGTTGGCGGCCTGCTCGAGACGGCCGAAGTTCTGAAAATGCTGCTTATTCTTCAGGCCGACAAACCACTCTCTTTTCGCGAGAAGAAGATGCTGGACCGCGCGCGTCATATGCTGATCACTGAGATCTCAATTTGTCGTGCACTTTGCGAGACGGATGCCATCGATCTGCTGCAAAAAGCTCTAGCGAAGTCCGCTCTGAATTTCCCCCTTCCCCTCTAAGTATCGACTTGGATATAACAGTACCTTTACGTAAAAAGTACTGTTATATTCCGGTGATCGCCTAGGTATTTTACCTTAGCCATTTCGTAAGTTAGCCCCTTGTTTCCGTAAACTTAGGTACTTAATCGTCTATCTTTTTGCGGGGATTTGTTTACACTGGAAGCAGAGGGAATAGGTCCGCGAAATGCGCTGTTTACAGTGCGGAAGCCAACTCGCGCTGTTGAAGAAGTTCACCGATGGTGAATTCTGTTCGGCTGATCACCGGATCCTTTTCTACGATACTCAGCAAAAGCTGATCATCGAACGCCTAGCCGAATCGGCTCGTAAACTGAAGCGTCATAAGCTAGTTACGAAACGCTCCGAACCTGTTGTAGCTCCCCTTCCTGCGCAGCCGGAACCGGTTCCAGCAGCGAAACCCGAGGAACATCTGCCGGCATTTTGCGGCCTAGTACCCTTGCACGTACTGGGCGCCTTAGTTATTCGCGACCACACTTATGGACTAGCGTCGGGGTTTGCTTCGATACCGCCGGAATTGCTGCTGATTCCTCCATCTTTCCATCGGGCGGACGCGAAACGGAAGTCGCGTCTTGCAGGGTTGACGCCGACATTTCTCAACGCCCGTTCTTGGAAACGGACCAAGCAGATCGACGTCAAACCCGCCGCGTCCAGCTGCACAAGCCCGGTATTCCCGGAGATCGCCGGTTATCGGCGAATTCACGCGCACGGAATGGGCATGGCTGCGCAGGCTGGCAGCAATTTTGACAAAACGAACCCAAACGGTGCGGCATTCTTTTCAGCCCAACTCCGGTTTGCGGGCGAGTTGTCCGATTTTGGCAGGACGATTTCGCCGCCTGATGCGCGGTTGGGCTCCGCAGCCAGTGCGGCTGGCGTACCGCTGTCGGGAAGGTTACCCGTGTCCGGTCTTCCGGAAGTTTCGGACTCCCGAACCGTTTCCGCAGTGGGAGCGTCTGCCGAGCTGGCACCAGCGCCGCAGGATGGCACTCCGGGCATGCCGCTCTTCGAGACGAAACCCTCTGTATTCAATGGTTTAAGGGAAGTATCGAACCCCTTCCGCATGCGCCCTCGCGGGCCGGTTCAGGATGCGGCCATCGCTCAGTTTTGCACGATCAAACCCAATCCAGCCGCGAGCGAACCCGTAACCGCCGGTGCGTCCTTTGCCCGTTCCCTTCCAGAGATTGAGCTTTTGGGACCGGCCATCTGCGGTCGTTTCTTCCGCGCCCGGCCGCGCGGGCCGGTGGTCAGCGCTACCATTCTCGATTCGGAACAGATTGAACCAGGCTCTGAACCGGCACGCGCGGCGGTGTCGGCGGCTACTCTATCCATCCCCTCGCTGGCCGCTCTAGCCGCTCCCGCGTTGATTCCGTCCGTCGTCAACCGGTTTTTCCGGATGCGGGCGTCGGGTCCGGTGCAGGACCGGTCCGCGGAAGGCGCCTCGGACACCGCCGCTTCCATCAATTCGGCGGATCTGGGATCTTTCGGTTCTGCAGTTTCTCGTCCGTCCTATCCCGCGGCGCCCCTTGGAGACTGCACACCGCGCTTTCTGGATCGTGGTTTCCGCATGCGTCCCCGCGGACCTGTTACCGCTACGAATCTCGCCCTGTTTGAACTCCTCCTTCCCACTTCTGCCGAGAGCCCTGCTCTACATTCCTCCAGACCATCGCTGCCCTCCACCATATTGGGCGAACACGCCCCGGCGTTTGTAGACCGGGGTTTCCGTGCACGTCCTCGCGGTCCGGTGCCCTCGCCGGGACTGCCGCTGTATGAGACGGCGTACGTGGGTGATGCCGCCGCGCTGACTTCCCCTCCGTCACTGAGCCACTTGCCGGCGGCGCTGATCGGAGAATGTGTTCCGAATACTGTACGGCGGTTTTACAGAATCGGACCAAAGTCCCCGGCAACCTCTTCCCATACCCAGGAATCCATCGCGGAAGGAATCCATGAGCCGCTGCTTTCGGCTCCGGCACTGGCGGCGTTGCCACACTCCGTGATGGGAGAATTTAGCCCGGTCCGGCAGGATCGTTTCTTCCGAGCCCGCCCGCGCGGTCCTGTGGAGTTGCAGACGCCAGTGCCACTGGAACACATCTCGACGGGCGGTTCGGCCGACTTGATTTCCGTTGCGGCACCGGGAACGCTTCCGTCCTATCTGATTGGAGAATGCGCGCCGAGTCCAGTGGTGCGGTTCTTCCGTGCCCGTCCGCGAGGCCCTGTTGATGGTCAAACCCCGACGGCAATGGAGCACATCAGCACGGGCGCTTCGGCTGGCTTGGTATCCGCTGTGGCACCGGGAACGCTTCCTGCCTTTCTGATCGGAGAATGCGCTCCGAGTCCAGTGGTGCGGTTTTTCCGTGCCCGTCCGCGAGGCCCTGTTGATGGTCAAACCCCGACGGCACTGGAACACATTTCAGCAGGCAACCCGGCCGATCTGCTTTCGGCACCAGCGGTGGGAACGCTGCCGGCTAATCTGTCAGGGCAGTGCGCTCCTAATGCAATTGTCCGGTTCTTCCGTGCCCGTCCGCGCGGCCCTGTGGATGG
>JBBRNO010000078.1:0-30178 GCA_038230275.1 Bryobacterales bacterium | reverse complement strand
GGATTTCATTTCCTCAAAGATGAACACAGTCACGTGCTGAGGCTCAGCCAATGCCAACGGGCGCAAAGGCTTTAGCACCCCATCCTCGGACACTACTTCTACCTGCATAGGCATATCAATTCTATGGTATTCCGGTAACATGCGGCTCGGCTGTGAAAAATAGGATGAAGGAGCGCTTGTCGAAAGGTTGATGTACGTCCCGCTCGGGTGGGCCGAGGTTGTTTCTTGAAATCAGCTACTTGCGAAGAGCCCGGCCTTTTAGAATCAGGGAGGTTTGGTCGGGGCGGCGAGATTCGAACTCACGACCCCCTGCGCCCAAGGCAGGTGCGCTACCAGGCTGCGCTACGCCCCGACATCTACTTCTTTGATTCTAAATCACTTTTCGCTATCGCGCAATGGCCTTCGATGTTGATCGCGGCAAAGCCCTCACAAAACAACTGGGCGGCCATGACCGCAACAATACACTCGGCATTCAATATCAATAGTTTACGAATCCCATCCGCATCCAATAATTGCGCCAACGCAAACGGTTGATAGCTCATCTGAGGTCGATCGTCGGCACAACGCGGAACCTTGCATTGCCGCTCATCATGGGCGCGTAAGCTACTTTTGATTTCTCCAGCGGATACGTTTCGATCATTGCCCGCACACCAGCTAATTCCGAGAAACGAACGGTATCCTCGGCTTCTAAGGACGTTAACACGGCAACCGAAGGGCCATCGTGTGTCCACCCGATTCCTTTCCAATCTTCAGCTTTGACCCGCGATCCCCTAATGCATGATTTGACGAATGCGATTCGGTAACGAGAGCGGCATGGTCTGAACAAAATTAGGGATCATGGCATCTCTGGCGGCATCGAAATCCCCCCGCTGGCCCGAATCGGGAAGCGGCGGAATGGTGTTCGTCTCGCGGGCATCCTAGCTGGCAAGCGCAGCGTCCAATTGCGCCCGGCAGCGTGTTTACATCGGCACCTGAGTGCTGCCAGATCTCCGTCCGTGTCGTCGCGGGCAATACCGCCAGGACGTAGACGCGTTATTGATCAGGATCCCGGTGCGTGTGTCTTCGCGCAGTCGAGTCTTCACTTGGGTCGGTGAGTTCCGCTGCGATAACGTCGACCAACAAGCCGGTCTCCTGGCGACGCCAATCCCAGCCGATGCACCGCTAGTCAGGACGGATGGTGCAGATGTCATCGATTGCTCCTTCTCTCGATAGCTACGCACTAGAAGCTCCATTCGTTAACAATTGCATTGGAATGGCTTGACATTAAGATCTCGTGCTGCGTTTTCGGCAAATTGACGATCTTTCGGCAGCGGCGCGTTAACACCCGCACATCTGCGTTTCAATCCCTTCGCTACCCCGTTGTATAACTTGTCTATGTTTCGTTCCCTCTTCGGCTTGATCGCGTTCGCCGCGCCATTGTTCTCCGCCAACGCAGACCTCATCCTGCGCAACGGAAAAATTGTCACCGTAGACGGGAAATTCACCATTCAACAATCAGTCGCCATCAAAGGCGAAAACATCGTCGCCGTCGGATCTGACGCTGCCGTACGGAATGCCGAACAAGGCCCCGCCACCAAGGTGGTCGATCTCAAAGGGAAGACGGTTCTGCCCGGCCTCGTCGACTCTCATGTTCACGCAATTGAGGCCGGTTTAAGCGAATTTCGCGCTCCGCTGCCCCCCTTGAATTCTTTCGCCGCCATCCAAGCCTACGTCCAGCAGCAGGCGGCAAAGACTCCCAAAGGGGAATGGATCGTTGTCCCCCGCACCTTTCCCACGCGTCTGAAAGAGCTACGCATGCCGACACGCGAATCGCTCGACTTTGAAACCGAACATCCCGTTCTCTTCGACGCTAGCTATGTTTTAATCCTAAATTCGTACGGCCTGCGCAAGTGCAACATTACTCGCGATACCCCGAATCCGCCCGCGGGCGAAATCGTGAAAGATGCCAAGGGCGAGCCGACGGGAGTCTTAAAAAATGCTCCGTCCCTGATCGTTGGCCTGGATCGCGCGCAACATTTCACCGAAGCGGAGCAGCTCGACGCACTGCAGCAACAGTTGAAACGCTACCTTGCGGCGGGGCTTACCACCGTCGGCGATCGCGCGCTCGACTCAAACCAGATCGGTCTATACCAGAAGTTGAAAGCCGCCGGACGCCTCCCAATCCGCGTCGTCATGACATGGCGTCCCGATGCCTCTCAGCCCACTGCCTCCGTGCAGCAGCAGATTCAGTCCGCATCTTTCACCACAAACACCGGAGACTCCTGGTTAAAGCTGGGCACGTTCAAGTTGACTCTCGATGGCGGAATGACCATTGGAACCGCCTATCAACGTTACCCCTACGGCGCCTTCGGAAAGCAGCTCTATGGGAAGACCAACCCCGACGACCGTGGCCAGCTCTTCATCCCTCCCGCCAAATTGCTGGCCATCCTTGGCACCGCGCGAGATCGCGGCTGGCAGTTAACCACCCACGATCAAGGCGGCGGCGCCATCGACAACTTTCTGGATGCGCTGGAACAATTGGATCGTGTCAAGCCCATCGGCCCCACTCGCTCCCACGTCATGCATGCCAGCTTTCAGAGCCCCGAAGCAATCGCGCGCATGAAGAAACTGGGAATCCTGGCGGACGTCCAGGCCCCCTGGCTCTATCTCGACGGACCCGCCCTGGAAGAGGTGTTCGGATACGACGGCATGCGCTACTTCTATCCGCTCAGATCCTACATCGATGCCGGAATCGTAGTGGCCGCCGGAAGCGATCATATGATCGGTCACGACAAGAACAGTGCCGTCAATCCGTACAATCCTTTTCTAAGCATGTGGACCGAGGTGACCCGCCTCACCATTCGTGGCAAGGTGATTCACCCTGAGCAAAAGCTAACTCGCGCCCAGGCGCTGAAGACACACACCATCTGGCCGGCTTACCTGCAGTTCGCCGAAAAGGAGCGCGGATCCATCGAGCCCGGGAAGCTGGCGGACCTGGTCGCCATTGACCGCGACTATCTTACCTGCCCCGAAGCGGAGATCAAGGAAATTCACCCGGTGATGACCATCCTGGATGGCAAAATCGTATTGCCGCTCAATTGATCCACGCGGCTCTTCACCGCGGTACAGGCACCACCGGCAAAAGAAGATGAGAGGCGCGGCTGCCACCGTGGAATACCGTTTGCGCCGCAGTCCGTACGGTCGCCGAAGCGCCCAAATCGTCACCCGTATTGGGATTACGATCGAATTGCGGAAAGTTGCTGCTGGTGATGTCCACGCGGATCCGGTGGCCTGGCAGAAAAACATTCGCGGTCCCAATCAGGTCGATTTCAAATTCATACACCTGCCCCGGCACCAGCAACTCAGGCTTGTCCAACCCCTTGTGAAATCGGGCGCGCAACATGCCTTCCGCAATATTCATCGCGAATCCATTCGGATGGACATCCACCAGCTTCACCATCCAATCGGTATCGCGTCCATCGGTGGATGCGAACAACCTCGCCTTCACTGGACCGGCAATGGCAACCGGAGCGGTAAGGATCTCCCCCGTATAGACCAACACATCGTCACGCCGCTCAATGGGGCGCTGGTCTTTCGGGCCCGCCACGGTTGGGGTACCACAGCAGTTGTTTCCGCCCATCGTTGAAATGGGCAGCTTCGGATCGTAGACATACTTGTCGGACAATGCCGCCGCTGGCTTTTCCACGGTGATTCTGCCATCGCCGCGAAGAGTGTTCGCGTTGCCGCCGCTCGCCAGGTAGAAGGGAGTGAAACGCGTGCCGGGAATTGGCCAATCCTGTTCATCGCGCCAAACGTTCGCGCCCATGTAATAGAGACGCACCGGAAGTTCGCGATCAACCCCGTTGTCTTCGCCCTTCAGATAGTGATCGAACCAGCGAAGTTCCTGGTCGAATGAAGAAACCATCGCCGGTGGCCCGAAGTCCACATCGCCGAACTTCTGGCTTGGACCATGTCCCCACGGGCCAATGATCATCCGTGTTTCCTTGCGCGCCTTCTCGCTGCCAGCCCTGGCTCTCATTCCGGTGTAGCCGTTAATGCTGCCGCCCAGGAAGATGTCGAACCACCCGCCCAGGGTGTGCGCAGGCACGGTAATCTTCTCGAAGCGGTCTTCGTCGCTGATGCTCTTCCAATAGTCATCGAACGACTGATGCTGCAACCAGTCGCGATAGAACGGCACCGCATAGTTGGCGGAGCGCAGATCCCCGTCTTTCAACGGAAGGTGGGTAAGAATTTCCTCGTACTTCAACTCTTCCGGCGTATACGCTTCGGTGTGCCAGTACTGCGGCAGCATAATGCGATTGGGCATCCGGACCACGCCCCATCCGTAGTTGAATGACAGGCGGTAGGCGCCGCCGCGAGTCAGCCAGTTGGCATAGATATTCGTCGAGGCTACTGCTGGAGACATAGCTACAAGGTGTGGCGGCGCCTGACTGGCAGCGGCCCACTGCGCATGTCCCAGGTACGATCCGCCTTGGGTAGCCACCTTGCCATTCGACCACGGTTGCGCGGCAGCCCACTCAATGGTGTCGTAACCGTCTTTCGCCTCGTTGCGAAACGGCTCCCACTTCCCCTCTGATTCGTAGCGGCCCCGCACGTCCTGCATCACCACCGCATAGCCGCGCTGTGCGAACCGGATGAGCGGTTCGTGCATTCCGTCGCGTTGCGTCCCATAAGGCGTGCGCACAACCAGCACCGGATACTTCCCCCGCGCAGCAGGGCGGTACACGTCTGCGTACAACTTCACGCCATCCCGCATAGTGGCGGCTTGATAGCGGTCAATGCGTATTTCGTTCATGATCGGTTTGGCCGGCGTTTGTGCCGTCAGAAGAGCGGCGCTACAGGCGGCCGCGAGCACTGCGAATTGAAGTGGAACCATTAGGCCGAAAAGATCTCCCGCAGCCGGCGGCCGACAATAGCGTGTTCGTCTCCGCGCATCATCCAGACCGAAATCAACAGTTGCCCTTTCCCAGGACGTTGCACTTGAATCGGCGGGTCGCCTGCTTCCAGTTTCTCGCCCACCTGTTGCGCCGTCAGCCCTCGTGAAGCCTCATCCCACTGCACGGTAACGTGCGGCACTTCGTTGGCGATCACCGGAATGTGACGTTCGGTTTGCACTCCTTTGATACCCTTCAACGCTCCGCGAATGGAAGCAACGCGCGCTTCCAGCTCTTTCCACTCGGCTTGATGATCCACCTTCAAGTAGCGCTCCACCGCGGCCAGCAAGCCACACAGCTCTTCCTTGCCCACCTTCATGCCGCGGCCAATTCCGCCGAACGGCGACATCGCCGGCAACGCGGCGGCGATCAGATCTTTCTGCCCCAGCAGTAATCCGGAACTCTGCGGACCGCGCAGCGCCTTTCCGCCGGAGAAGATCGTTAGATCGAATCCTTGTTTCGTATACTTCCACAGATTCTCTTTCGGTGTTGCATCGGAAGCAGCATCGTTCATAGTAGGGATGCCGCGATCTTTGCCGATCTTCACGAACTCATCGGCTTTGATCTGTCCGTCGGGTTCCCCTTTGTTCAGAAAAAACATCATGCCGGTTCTTTCATTGATGGCCGCATCCAGTTCCTGGCGCGTTTCCACACTCACGATTTTGGCCCCGCACAGTTCCATCTGGTGTTCGTAACCGTCGCGATGCGCCTTCTGCTGAATCACCTCATACCGGATGCCATCGCGATTCGGCAACTGCCGCAGCTTGGCCGGATCGTTGCGGGAGAAGCACGCCGCAGTTCCAACGGTGATGGCGGATGCCGCGCCGCACGTCACCATGGCCGCGGGAACATTCAGAAGCTCCGCGATGCGGGCTCCCACTTTCTTTTCCAATTCCGGCACGGAGACGAAATACTTGGATGCGTCTTCCATCGCGCGGACCACTTCCGGCGGCATGATAGAACCGCCAAGTACCGTGACCACGCCGACGCCATTAATCACCGGCTTCACGCCGAGGCTTGCATAAAGGGAAGACGGAGTGGAAGCAGTGAGCGCGGCTGCCGTAGGCGCTGCGGATGCAGCGGCGGGAGCCAGCGCGCTGAGCTGAAGAAGGCGGCGGCGGGTGGTTTTCATGTTCTCCATCATAATGCAGCGCTCCGGCCGAAACGCTGACGCACAATCCAGACCGCCATCCACACCGCGCCGGCGGCAATCAACAACACCATGGCCCACCTCATCCCGCCGGCTAACAGTGCCGCATTCCATGCAGGCCACTCGAAGCTAAACCGGCGTAACAGTTGCCATCGCTCCACCATCCAGTGCCAACCTGTATGGGCAACTAAGGCTGAAAGGATAATGGTGCCCATCCGCTCAGCCACAACAAAGCGGAAAAGCAAGTCCAGCAGTGGGATCAGCAACAGCAATACCAGCACTTGTCCCATCTCCACGCCGATGTTGAAGCAGAGCAAAGACGTGAGCAGGTGCGAGCCCGCAAATTGCAGCGTCTCACGCAATGCGAAGGAGAAGCCGAATCCATGAACCAGGCCGAATCCCAGCGCGATGATCCACCGGCGATGCACGGTGCTGCCACCGGCAATATTCTCCAGCGCCATGTAGACGATGGAGGCGGCGATCAGCGTTTCGATCAGCGGCGGAAACCACAACGCGTCAGGAGCCATATTGTACGCCGAGGCAATCAACGTTACCGAATGCGCCAAGGTGAACGCAGTCACCACCACAATCAAAGAACGGAATCGCCGGAATGGAATCACCAGGCACAGCAGAAACAATAAGTGGTCCGTTCCGTCCAAAATATGAAAGAAGCCCAGTTGCACAAAACGCCACGCTGCCTGATGCCAACTGGGATCAAGCGATACCAGACCAGGATCGCCCGGGAACTCAAAAGCACGAACCGCGCCGCCAGGCGGCAGGAAGCGCAACACAGTAACTACTCGCGCAGCGAGCTGTCCAAGGCCAGGCCGGATGGAGAATTCCGACCGATCGGAATGGATGGGATATTCAAACAACACGTCGAATAGCACCTGACCCCAGACCGCGCCGGTGCTATTGGGCAGCCTTGCCCCGTTGACATGAGCGTACGCGGTATCGAAGGATTCAAACGAGCGGTCCGACGCCAGCGACACCTGCGTTGCCAACACGCGGGGCTTGGCCAGGCGGCGCTCTCCCTCGTAAAGCTGGACAAAGTCGGAGATCCAAACCGTTGCGGCGTCGGGCAACAACGGCATCAGTTTCTCAACGTCCAGGTAGCCGCCAGGCAGTTCCGGAACTATCATGTCGCGCATTGCCTTCAACGGAACGCGCACCAGCAGGTGCAGCCGGTCCCCTGCCGGTTTCACGAAGGCGTGGACTGTCACATCGGTAGGAATGTCGTGGGCCGCCACGCCGGCCGGCAATGTGAGGACCAACGCCAGAATCTCCGCCCAACGAATGCTTCGCATGAATCGTGTATGATATCGAACGGCGTACAGCTGAGGGAAGAATGAAGCGGATCTATTCAATTGTCGGGGTCTTTCTTGGAGTGCTTGGTGCACTGGCAGTAGGATCGTCGTTGCTCCAAAAGCGAGCAGTTGTGGAAGCGGCGGCCGTACAGGCTCCCCGGTTTGAAGTGGACCCCATGTGGCCCAAGCCATTGCCCAATCACTGGGTCATCGGATCGGTTATCGGCGTCTCGGTGGATGCAAGCGATCACATCTGGATCATCCATCGCGAAGGCTCCCTGGAAGCCAAGGAACAGTATGCGACCATGAAGCCCGTCGCCTCTGAGTGCTGCGCCGCGGCTCCCCCGATTCTCGAATTCAATGAAGCCGGTGATCTGATCGGCCATTGGGGTGGCCCGGGCCAGGGCTACGACTGGCCTTCGTCGAACCATGGAATCGATGTCGACTATAAAGGCAATGTCTGGATCGGTGGTAACGGCCGGGGCCAACAAGCAGCCCCGCTTCCCGGCGATGAAAGCAGGATGGGTGGCGGCACGGTTCATGACAGCATGGTGCTGAAGTTCACCCAGACCGGCAAGTTTCTGATGCAGATCGGAAAGCCCAACAAGGGCAAAGGCAGTAACGATCCAGAGAATCTCCGCCTGCCCGCAAAGACCATCGTGGACCCCAAGACCAACGAACTGTATGTAGCCGATGGCTATGGTAACCGCCGCGTAATTGTGTTCGACGCAGACACCGGCAAGTACAAACGGCACTGGGGCGCCTACGGCCATAAGCCGGACGATACGCAACTGCCGCCGTATAACCCCAACGATCCGCCGGCGCAGCAATTCCGCACTCCCGTGCATGCCGTGGCCCTTGCCAACGATGGCCTGCTGTACGTATGTGACCGCGTCAACGATCGTATCCAGGTTTTCAAAACGGATGGCACTTACGTGAAAGAAGCATTTATCGCGAAGAACACGCTGGGGGACGGCGTAACATTCGATGTCGCGTTCTCAAAAGATCCACAGCAGAAGTTTCTCTACGTGGCCGATGGTTCCAACATGAAGGTTCATGTCCTGCTGCGCGATACGCTGGAGATTCTTACCAGCTTCGGTGACGGCGGACGCCAGCCCGGAGAGTTCTACGCCGTACACAGCATCGCGACGGATTCTAAAGGCAACGTGTTCACCACCGAAACCTACCGCGGACAACGGGTCCAGAAGTTTCACTTCAAGGGGCTGGCTGCCGTAACGAAAAAAGACCAGGGCGTAGTCTGGCCGAAGTCCGCCACCAACTAAGGCCGTAGGTAGCGATCCAGCCAGAGCCACGTCAACGAGTAAAACGTCTCTGAAGTTGTGTGCGGCAGTAAGGGATCGTGCAGCAGCACTTTCACGCCTGGAATCCGATCGAACACAGTGCGAATGGTAGCCGCCGGACAAACCGTATCCAAGCCGCCGGAACTCACCAGCGCCGGCATTTTCAAATTCGCAACCAACTGAAACGGATCGAAATGATCCAACGTTCGAAGGTGCGCTTCGTCGTTCACGTGAGCGTCGTCTAATAATTTCTTCACCAACGCGCCGCCGGTGCGCGCGGCTTGCCGCATGTCGCAAAGGAATGGAACGTGCGCAGCCACCGCCTTGAAGCGCGGATCGAGCGAAGCAACGGCCAGCGCAATACCTCCGCCCTGACTGGTGCCCGCGATGGCAATCCGGTTCGCATCAATGTCACCGCGTGATACCAGATAGTCCACTCCCCGGATGACATCCGCGTACGCGCCTTGATAGTAAGCGCCCTCCGGCTTAGCAAGGTGCCAGGTGAGTTTATCCGGCCCATCAATCTTCCAAAGTTCTCGCGATGGACCTTGCGACCGCGGGAACACTTGCAGAATCGCGTAGCCCCGCTGGCACTCATCCAGCATCAACCCTTGCTGGTTCTCCCCATAGCCCGGAACGGCGACGATGGCCGGCACCGGACGTGGCCGCTCTCCTCCCCTGACGGGCATTGCCAAGAAGGCGCGAACTCGCACTCCATCCAGCGAACGATAATCCACCCGGAACTTCTTGTATGCAAGCGGCTCGCGTGTGTCTTCAACGGTAGCCTCGATAGGTTCAGCGGCAAGCCGCGCAAGTGTTGCCTTCCAAAAGGAAGCAATCGGATCCTGCGCTCTCCCCATCGAACAGAAAGCAAGCAGCGCAACAAGGATGCGCCAAGCACTACCCAACCGCCACGGCTCGATCTGTATCGTATCCGAGCCGCGACCGTAAGGGAGCGGTATCAGACGTCGCTTCATGGCAAACTCTCAACTCACTTCAGGAAAAATAGCCGGGCCTTTCATCCGGCTGGGATCGGTCAGTTCCACCTTAGGCGACATATACACGTAAATCAAGCCACGGCGCGGGCGATCACTCTGGTTCGGCTCACTGCGATGAACAGTAAGACAGTGATGCAGCACCACGGAACCGCGTTTCACTTCAACCGTCCTCTCAGGCATGCCTGCCAGCAAAGGCGAATCCCGAAGCCCCAGCGAATTCCCCACCACCTGCGTAGGATCGTGCGGCAGAATCCCCACTTTGTGCGAACCGGCCACCATGCGCACGCAGCCATTTTCAATAGTGGAATCATCCAGCGCGATCCACGCACTGATCAGCTCATACGGCGCGAACGGCCAATAAGGCATGTCCTGATGAGCCGGAACAACCGTACCCACGCGCGCTGGCTTCGCAAACACCTGGCTTCCATAAAGCCGCAGCGGTGTCCCCAGGAGCTCGCCCAGCACGGACGTCAGTTTCGGATTCTTCGCAACGTCCAGGAAAAACGAATTGTACAAATGAAGCCGCAGTGCGTTTCGCAATCGCGGTGGATTCGCGTCGGGCTCCCAAATCAGGTCGCGATCCGGCATGTAGGAGACGCGCCCTTCAATCACGTTGTCTACCTCATCGGAAATCGGCGCGATTTCCTCTTCTGAAAACAACCGGTCCAGAATCACATATCCATCTTCGCGAAAAGCAGTGGTACTCACAAAACCTCCTGAACAATTGGAATGGCTCGCACTCGGGCCAGATCCTTGCGGATGAAGAATAGATATCCGCACAGCACCACGCCGGCGGAAATCAAAATCAGAACCGAGACCCCGGCGAAAATACCCGCTAGACCTGCGGTGGCCTTCAAGTAACCAGCGATCAGAATGCCGATGCCCCCCGCCATGCAGTTGGCCGAATTCTGCAAGCCCACTGCGGTGGATCGCAGGTTCGCCGGCAACAAGTCGCAGACGATTGCATTTTCATTCGAAGCACCCAACGCCCGCAGGAAAGCAAACGAGAAAAGGCACGTGCTGATGAATCCGTAGGAAGGCGATCCAAGAAAGGCAAGCAGAAACGGAGTCGCCGCAAGATAGCAAATGGCTTGAAACAGCATCCGCCGTTCCAGATGCTTTCCAGCGATTTGGTCTGAGAGATACCCACCCACGGTAACGCCAATGGTGGCCGCCATCTGTAGCATGAACGTTCCGGAAAAACCAGCGCCCGTCAAGCTCATGTGAAACGTTTCGCGAAAGTAGAGCGGCAGCCAGTTGAAGAACATCCAGATGCCAACGGCGATGATTGTCGATTCGGCCAGCACCACCAGAAAGCTGCGCACCACCAGAATCTGTTTGATCGTTTGTCCAACCGAAAGACCTGTCTCGGCGGCACGCCGCTCAGCCGGCGAAGTCACGTCGCAAAGCAGGAAGCGGGCAACAATGGCAAGCACCAATCCGGTACCGCCCAACAAGAAAAACCCTGTCCGCCATCCGTAGTGTTCGCCCAGATAGCCGGCTAGCGCTCCGCCAGCCACAAGGCCGAAGTTGAGCCCGGCCAGATGCACGCCCATAGCGGTAGCGCGAGATTCGGCGGAATGATGATCCGCAATCAACGCAATGGCGGCGGGCAGATAGGCACACTCAGCCAGCCCCAACAGCACGCGCGTCAACAGCAGTTGGTTGATGTTGGCAACCAGGCCCGTAGCAATCGTAATCAAGCTCCAGGCAACCAGACTGAAAACTACCATTTTGCTTCGCGATACACGATCGGCCAGTCTACCCGCGAACGGAGATCCGATCCCGTAGGTCCAAAGGAAGAAGGAACCGATAGCGGCCAAGCCAACATCGGATACTCCCAATTCGCTGCGAAGAAGCGGAAATACCGCCGATATGGCAGTTCGGTCGGCATAGTTCAGGCAAGCGATGAAGAACAGAATCCCCACCACTTGCCAGCGCTTGCTATGCCCGCCGGACATGCTACCGAATGCCTATCTTGCCGAACTCCGCGAATGAATTCTTGAAGCCGTTCACCAGGAAAACGTGGTCTACTCCAGCGGTGATCATTCTGGCGCCGCGATCCAGCGCCTTCTGCGCGGCCTCGGGCGTTCCAGACGTTGTGCCCCACCACTTGCCGTGCTTCTTGGCAGCCGCGGCTACACGCTCAATAGCCGCCACCATTGTCGGATGCTCGAATTGCAGCGGCACTCCCATGCTCAAGCTGAGATCGCCCGGGCCGACAAAAAGCATATCGTAACCAGGCACCGCCGCAATCTCATCAATGGCATCCACGGCTTCCTTGTCTTCAATCTGCAGCGCGACAAACACTTCATGATTCGCGTGTTCCAGATGGGCCTTCGTGTCGGCCAGTCCGAAGTCCGCATCGGCACCCACACCGTCCAGCCCTCTTTTTCCAAGTGGTGGAAAGCGAGTCCATTCCACCCACTGGCGCGCCTCCTCGGCACTGCGGCAGTGTGGAATCATCAATCCGTTAGCGCCGAACTCAAGCGCCTGCATCGGGCTCTGATAGCCAGTCTTGCAAATGCGAACCATCAAGTCCATGCCGGTGGCACGGCAGGCGAGGGAGAGGGGGTCAATCTTATCGACACTGTAGGAGCGGTGCTCCATGTCGAACCAGATCACGTCATAACCAATGCGGCCGACTACTTCTGTAAGCCACGGTTCAGCCACGCGTCCGATTCCCGCGACTTTCACAAAATCACCGGCGCGCAGTTTGGCAAGCACTCTGCTAGGAGTCATAATATTCACCTAGCATAGACGGTGCCCGCATGAAACGCTGCATTTGCTGGCCGCCAAGTCCAACACTCTGGATATCCCGCCACGGAGTGGGTCGTTTTCAATCCCTTTGATGCTATTCTTTGCCTGTCCAGGGAGAATTGTATGAATCGAAGGTTAGCATGTCTCGCATTTTTGGCCTATACCGTCGCTTTAGCCCAAACCAATAAAGCCACCATTACAGGCCTGGTGAAGGATCCTTCCGGCGCCGCCATTCCGGGCGTCAAAGTTGTTGCGACGAATGCCGGAACCAATCTCTCCAGCGAAACTTCGTCTGGAGCCTCTGGCGCCTATTCGATTCCCGCACTCAACCCGGGCGAATACCGGATTGAGGCGGAAAGTGCCGGCTTCAAGAAAGCGGTACTCAACAATGTGATCTTGCAAGTGAACCAACAGGCACGAATCGATTTGATCCTTGAGGTCGGGCAGGTTACAGAAAGTGTCGACGTTCACGCTACCACTCCGGCGATTGAAACGGAGAGCCCCATCATCGGTGGCGTAATCGCGCAATCGCGCATTGAATCGCTGCCATTGAATGGCCGCAATTTTATGGAGTTGACCACGCTCACCGCCGGCATCACCGAAGGAGTCAGCAGCAACGCGAAGAACGTTTTGAGCAAGGGCTTCGCTCCTTCAGCCGCGGGCATGCCGGCCACTGAGAACAGTTACCAGCTGGATGGAATCGATAACAAGGAGCCGGTCTACCATTCGTTCAATATTGCCCCTTCCGTGGATGCCATCGGCGAATTCAAGATCCAGGTTGGGCAATACTCGGCCGAATTCGGATCCGGCGGCGGTGCGGTTATCAACGTGGTAACCAAGTCCGGCACCAATGAACTGCATGGCACCGTATTTGAATTCCTGCGCAACGACAAATTCGACGCCCGCAATTTCTTTGCCGCCAAGAAGCCCCCGCTTCGCCTCAATCAATTCGGCGGTTACGCGGGAGGGCCTGTCATCAAGAACCGGACCTTCGTGTTCGGCGGCTACGAAGGTTCGCGCGAACGCCGCGGCATCACGCTCAGCCAAACTGTTCCTACAGCGGATCACCGCAACGGAAATCTCGCCTCGTTCAACAAGACGATTCGTGATCCTCTCAATGCCGGAACTCCGTTTCCCGGTGGAGTCATTCCCACCAGTCGCCTGGACCCAATCTCGCAGGCCATCCTCAAATACTATCCGCTGCCGAACGGAGGCATCGGCGCTAGCAACTACGCCGTGTCCCCTTCCCGGATGGTTGATCAGGACAACTGGCTCGTACGGGCCGATCACAGGCTCACCGACAACAACGACCTGATGGGCCGCTATGCGCGCCAGTCATTCGCCCGCTACACCCCAGGCGCGTTTCCAGATGCTGGAGGCCTCAGCGTCCCGCAGACCTTTGAGAATACCGGAATCGGACTTACCACACGCGTCACTCCCACGCTCATCAGCGAATTCCGCTTCGGCTTCAGCCGATTGATCAGCACCAGCGTCGGGCAGAATTTCTATAAGCCGGTGATGAAGGCGCTGGGGTTGAATTTCCAGGGCCAGGCCAGCGCCGATCAACTCTATGGCTACCCTGAGAGTATCGTACTTTCCGGCACGTCCATCTCCACCTACGCTGAAGGTCTTCCCCGCATTCAAAAGTCGCAGGTGTACCAATTCACCGAAGGCGTGACATGGGCGCGCAACAATCACACATTCAAGTTCGGTGCCGACGTCAGGCGTTCCCGCGCGCATGAGTTGCTTGCCAATTACGTGCGGCGATCTTTCACATTTAGTGGTCAGTATAGCGGGGATGGATTCGCGGACTTTCTGCTCGGCTACCCCAGCGCGCTAAATGTCGGTCTCGACCTAAGTCCCCAATTTGACTACGGCGATTACAAATTGGGCTTCTATGCGGCGGACGATTGGAAGGTATCCTCAAAGCTCACTCTTAATCTCGGCTTGCGCTATGAGTACGTCACGCCTGCCAGAGAAGACCGTGGATTCACCCCAATGTTCGATACCGCGCTGGGTGGCTTGCGCTTCCCGAAACAGAATACTGCGGCTAAAGATTTCTACACCAGGCTGCGCCCCGATCTTCCATACGGCTTTCTGGACCGCGACACCCTGTTCAAACCGGACCCGAATAATCTGGCGCCGCGCTTTGGCTTCGCATACAAGCCGTTCGGCAACACGAACACCGTGGTTCGCGGTGGCTATGGTTGGTTCTACTCGCAGACAGTCGGTCTGAATATTGCGAACAACGCATTCAGCGCGCCTCCCGGCTCGCAACTGGTATCGCTTTCGGGGAATACCACAATACCGGATCTTCGCTATGCCGGCAAGACCGGCCTGGCTCCCGGCGATTATTTCAAGGGCCTGACCTATGGCTTGATCACCGGGTCGGAATCCAAATTGCTCAACGGCTACACACAGCAGTACAGCTTGAGCATCGGCCACGAATTCGGCAAGAGCTTCACCCTGGAAACGCAATACCTGGGCTCGAAAGGTACTCACCTCGAAACCTTCCGCGACTTCAACAGCACCAACACTCCAAAGTCCGGCGCACTCGCCAGCAACGTTCCGTTTCCACAGTGGGGCCGGTTGCTTGGCTTCGTTTCTGGTGCAACTTCAAACTACAACGCATTGCTGGTCACCGCGGAGAAACGCTTCGGTGAAGGCCTGGCGTTCAAAGGCTCTTACACCTGGGCGAAAGCGCTGGGTGGTGGAGGCGGCCGCCAAAGTGGCGGCGCAAATGGAAATCCGCAGAACCCACAGAACATGTCGCTTGAGACCGGAAGAACTTCGGATGACATGCGGCATAGGGTTTCGATCAATTATGTTTACGAGTTGCCCTTCGGACCCGGGAAGCGCTTCGCAGGCGGCACACAAGGCATAGCCGGAAAGTTGGTCGGGGGATGGAAATTAAGCGGAGTAACATCGGTTCGCTCCGGTTTGCCTCTCAACCCTGGCGTCAACAATGCCAATTGCAATTCGGCATTCCAGCAGACCTGCCGGGCCGATCTCATCGGAGCAAATTTCGGCTTCGTCGGCGGCAGCGGCGTGAATACTCCACGATGGAGCCGAGCCGCCTTCGACTATCCCCTCAACACTGCGGCCCACGCGGCCCAACCGCCTCGCTTCGGCACGGCGGGCTCAAACATTCTGGATGGAAACATCATCAACAACTGGGACCTCTCCATCATGAAGAGCACCAAACTGACGGAACGCAAATCGCTAGAGTTCCGCTTTGAGATGTTCAACGTCTGGAATCATGCCAGTTTCGGCAATCCGAATGCCAGTGTCGATAACGCGCAATTCGGCAGGACCACGGCAACGGCGACTGATGCCCGGGACATTCAGATCGCACTGAAGTTTTATTTTTAACCGGATCGCTATTCTCACCTATGCGCGGCAAGAATACTAAAACAACTCCAGGCACCGGCCGCCGGGTCTGGATGAAGGCAATGGCGGGCGTGTCCATCCTTCCTGCGATGGCGCAAACACAACGCGCCCCGCAGCAGACGGATCTCAATTATAAGATTCGCCTCGACACCATCCGCCGGGGTTGGGCGCAAGATTTCAAGGAAGTGGATGCATCCGGCTATCACAAAGATTGCTGGGTGCATGCGCGAGCCGGCATTATTCCCGGCGGCTCGCCTGAGGTTGTGGTGCTTATGCAGCGTTTGCAGATGAGCGGAAGCGACGTGTTCTTCGCCTTCAACGATCTTTCTACGAAGGATTTGGGGAAGACGTGGAGTTCATTAGTGGAACACCAGGCGTTAGGGCGGCGCAAGCAGGTCGATGGGTTGGAATCTGCTGTTACCGCTCTAGTGCCTGCATGGCACGCGCAGACGCGAAAGCTCCTCGCCACCGGCTCGGTGATTCGATATCGAGGCAATAAGTTCGCAGGCACCAAAGCGGCGCGCGAAACAGGCTACTCCGTCTACAATCCTTCCGCCCGCGCCTGGGCGCCCTGGCAAACCCTCGAAATGCCTGGAGGCCGAAAATTCTTCAACGCGGGCGCTGACAGTTGCCAACGAGTGGATCTACCCAACGGCGATATTCTGTTGCCTGTATATTTCATCCCGGACGGTGGAGATCCGAAGGCCTACCCTCTATTCCGGGAAAATGGTTGGGCGACGGCCGATAACGCTTTCGTGACCGTCGTACGCTGCGCCTTCGATGGGCATACGTTGCGCTATTTAGCTCACGGCGACGTATTGCGGGTAGAGTTTCAACGTGGACTCGACGAGCCTTCGCTCGCCGTCTATAAGAACCGCTATTACATGACACTTCGCAACGATGCGAACGGCTTCGTTACATCCTCCGGCGATGGTTTACACTTTGGTCCGCTCAAACCGTGGACGTGGGATGACGGCTCCGATTTGGGCAACTACAATACACAACAACATTGGGTTACTCACAGTAACGGATTGTTTCTGGTGTACACGCGCCGCGGAGCGAACAACGACCACGTCTTCCGCCACCGCGCTCCGCTGTTCATGGCGCAGGTGGACCCCGAAAAGTTGTGCGTGATCCGCCGGACGGAACGCACGCTGGTTCCCGAACGCGGGGCCAGGCTTGGGAACTTTGGAGTGGTGAATGTGAATCCGCAAGAGACGTGGGTCGTGGTTTCGGAGTATATGCAACCGCTCGGATGCGAACGCCACGGAGGCGATAACAGCGTCTACGCCGCGCGCATCCAGTGGGAACGCCCGAACTCACTGGCTTGACTACCGGAACCGGGAACAGCGAATGAAGATCACCAATATCCGAACCTTGCGCTTGCGCGGGCCCCGGCCCCATTCAGTTGGCGGCAAGCAGGGCGAAGTCACTCGTCTCATTATCAGGGTGGATACCGACGCAGGTATTTATGGCCTGGGCGAATCTCAGGATTTCATGGGCGTGCTGGAAGCCGTCGGCTATATCCGCGCTTGCCTTTGCGGACGAAGCCCTTTTGATGTGCGGCCCGCCGTTTCCGATATGCTCTACGGCACGCTGCCGCCCCATCACGCAGGCGCCCAATACGATGGCCGTAAATTCGATAGCTTCTATCAGCCCATCGCATCCTACGCTCCCACCGCTACTCCGGCGGGCCCCATCTTGTGGGCTGTCAGTGCGGTGGAAATGGCTCTTTGCGATCTCGTTGGAAAAGCATTGAAGACTCCTTGCTACAACCTGTTCGGTGGAAAGTGCCGTGACTCAGTCGGTATCTACCTGGACCGAAGTTCGCCCCTCGCGTCCGATGATTTAGATGCTTGGCGGAAAATGGCGTCCGACACGATGGCCGCCGGATTCGCCCATATGAAATTTGACATCGAGCATACCGCGCCCGAATACACGCGCGACGTTTGGAACCGCTCCATCGGCGGGGCTCAACTTCGCCGCATCGGCGAAAGGCTTCGTGTGGTTCGCCAGGCCGCCGGCTGGGATGCGGAAATCTGCGTCGATGGCCATATGTGCTTCAATGCGGTGGATGCCGTCCGCCTGGCACGCGAGCTCGCCGATCTGAAATTGATGTGGATGGAAGATCCCGTCCCCATCACAAATCCGGATGCTCTCGCGGCCGTACGCGCTGAAAGCCCCATTCCCATTTGCACCGGTGAGATGTTTAATGCGGAGCAATTCCGCATGTTTATCGACCGCCGTTCCTGCGACATCATCCATCCGGACGTGCTGTTCTGCGGCGGCCTTCATGAGGCGCGGCGAATTGCCGATTATGCGGAGCTTCATTACATGCCAATGGCAATGCATGGAAACGGTGGTGCCCTCGCAACCATTGCAGCTGCGCATGTAGCCGCCGGGGTGCGCAATTTTCTCGGCTTGGAGTACCACTTCTATGAGGCGGCTTGGATTGGCGAGTTTGTAACTCGCGAAGGTGTTCCGCTATTTGACAGCGGCAAGATCACGCTAACTGACGCTCCCGGACTTGGCGTGGAACTCAACCGGCAGGTCTGTATGCAGCATCTGGATGCAGGACAGTCCATGTGGGACTAAGGATTTCATAATGAATGAAGGCAAAGCGAAACTCCTGCGGATAGTAACACCGCAGCGAAACGTCCAGGATCTTTTGCGCGTGATTCAATTCCCCGTGCGGATTGAGGGCATTCCCGAACAGGCCAGTCACGAAGCCATAGCCGGCCTCCTGGCAGCCGCGGACGTCTTCGTCGGAGCGGAAGTCAAGGCGGAATGGCTCGCCGGCAATCCTGCCACGCTCCAACTGGTTCAGTCCGTTGGCGCCGGCTACGACGGTGTAGCCCTGGATGCTCTCCCTTACGGTTGCGCGGTATGCAATGTCTACGGGCATGAACGCGCAGTGGCCGAACATGCCTTCATGATGATGCTGGTTTTGCAGAAACAACTCTTTGCATCGCACGCCGCTCTGCGCAAGGGAGATTGGGGCTGGAGCAACCGTATTCAGAGTGAACTTCGTGGACGCAGCCTTCTGGTGCTTGGGCTAGGTGCTATCGGCCGGGAGATCGTTCGTTGGGGCCGGTTTTTCGACATGGAGGTAAGCGCCCTAACACGGACGCCCTCAATGGAGCGGGCGCAGCAGGCGGGATTGAAAGAAGTTGGCGGGCTCGAATGCTTGGATGATGCGCTGCCGCGTGCGGACTTCGTGGTGATTGCTTTGCCGGGGCTTCCTGAGACCCGCGATTTGATTGGCGAAAGGCAGCTCAGTTTCATGAAGCCCACGGCGTTCTTAATAAATGTAGGCCGCGGACCGGTGATTAATGAAGCCGGGCTCTTTGCGGCGCTTCAGCAACATAAAATTGCCGGTGCCGGTATTGACGTCTGGTATCAGTATCCGCAACCGAACGAGTCGAAGCTTCCCTCGACATTTGCATTCCATGAGTTGGACAATATCGTTATGACTCCGCACAACGGAGGATACACGCATGAGACGATGCAACACCGGTGGGCCGCGATTGCCGAAAACCTGCGGCGTCTGTCAGAGGGTGAACCTCTTTTGAATGTCGTCTACCTGCGCCGGAAGTAAAATAAGAAGTTGTCACCGAAATCTCTCTGCCTTCTACTCTGCGCAATAAGCATCGTGTGCGCCGAAGACGCGCGCACCATGGCAGACAGAGCAATCTCGCTGCTGCAACAGGGCAGGACTACCGAGGCGATCGCGCTGTTCGAGAAGTCTTTCGCCGCGAATCCCCAATCGGCGGACGCGCGATTCAACCTGGCACTGGCCTACTTCCATAACCAGCAGTTCGACGATTGTATTCGCGTGCTCGGTGGCTCAAAGCAACTGCGTGCGGAAGAATACGCACTGCTAGGCGCCAGCCATCGGGCCAAGGGGCATTTCGATACGGCCGCAACAAACCTTCGCCGGGCCGTAGCGATGCAACCCGGCAATTCTGATTTCGCCTATGACCTGGCACTCACTCTGATTGATGCAGGCAAGGCCGGGGAAGCGATCCGTTTGCTGGAAACAACTGCGGCCAGACCGCAGGCCAAGGCGAAAGTCTTCGGTGCTTTGGGCATGGCGTCATACATGAACGGAAATCTGAAGCGCGCTGAACAAGCCTACGTCAAGGCAATCCAGATGGAACCCGCTGCGGCAGATCTTCATGCATCGCTAGGCGATGTTCGGTTTGGATCGGGAGATTTCCAGAAAGCCGCCGCGGAGTACCGCGAGGCCACACGCCTGGAACCATCGAATCCCGACTATCACAACAAGTCCGGCCGCAATCTATTGCGGTTGGACCAGACCACCGCGGCAGCCGCGGAGTTTGAGAACGCCCTTGCCGCCAATCCACGCCACGCCGATTCGTTATTCAATCTGGGCAAGATTGCCGGCGCTGCGGGCAATACCCGCGAAGCCATTTCTCTGCTGGAGCGCGCCGTCGCGTCCGATCCGAAAAACGCCGAAGCCCACTATCAATTGAGTCTTAGTTATCAGCGCGTAGGCGATGCAGCCAAAGCCGCTGAGACCATGCAGCGCTTCCGCGAATTGAAGAACGCGAAATGATGGAGGCGCAGGGTCCAACACCCTGGACTAGTTGACCAATTCGCACGGCACTCATCATGGATCGACGATACACTGAACGGACAAAGGCATGAAAGCTTTAATCGTCCTCTTACTTTTCAGCGCGTCTATGAAACCGGCCACAGTCGTGGAAGGAGCCGGCTACTTTCCAGTGATGATCAAGCTGAAAAACGGCGACGCACTCAGCGTGTTCCGCGCTGGCGCTCCCCACGTTGGGGTGAAAGGCCGTCTCGATCTGGTTCGTAGCAAAGACGGTGGTAAGACTTGGTCCGCACCGTGGACGGCGGTAGACGGCGAATTCGACGACCGCAATCCCGCGTTAGGCCAACTGAAGGACGGCACAATCCTGCTGGCGTATTCGATTGCCAGCAACTACGATGCGACCGGCCTGAAGTTTAACGGTGGGCGCAAAGATCGCGTATTCGACGGTGTGTACCTCACCCGTTCCAAAGATGACGGCAAGACGTGGTCCAAACCCGAGCGAAGCGAGCCGATACACAAGTTCTATGAAGGCCGCGGCGTAGTATCGCCATACGGAAAGATTGTCCAGATGAAAGACGGAACAGTGCTGATGGCCGTCTACTTTGAATTCTGGGTGGACATGGCGCATGAGAGTTATCTCTTCCAGTCGCACGACGGTGGCGTCACATGGGGCGAGCCTTCTTTGATGGGCCGACACTATAACGAGACTGGCATCACAGTTCTTCCGAATGGCGATATTCTTGCCGCGGTGCGTTCTGAGAAAGGCGCCCATCTTGCAATCACCCGCTCCAGCGATAAGGGCAAAACGTTCAGCACTCCGGAACAGTTGACGGCGGACATGGAACATCCCGCGGATCTAATCGTCCTCAAAGACGGGCGGGTTCTGTTGACGTTCGGAGAGCGCAACGCGCCGCGTGGCGTCCATGCAATGTTGAGCAAAGACGGCGGTAAGACGTGGGACAAAGCGAATCAGGTTGTACTGGCCGGCGATGCGCCGAACGTTGATTGCGGATACCCAAGTTCTATTGAGCTTTCCAAAGGCGAGATATTGACCATCTACTATCAGGTGGATGACGCCAAGAACACGCCCGCCAGCGCGAAGGCCAAGTCCGTCGTCTGGAAGGCGCCGCGGTGAAGAGGAGATCTTTCTTCGGCGGAATGGCAGGCGCCGGACTAGTCCCCGCCGTGGTCCGCGCAGCCAAGGAAACTCCGAAACTCGCTGAACATCGCAACCTGTTCACCGGCGACAGTTGCGTGTATTTCTACAACCCGGAACTTTTCCATCCTGAGGGCCTGCCCTACACCGCCAAGGCGATTCATCGCTACGTAGACCTGCTGGCCGACAACGGCGTCGATACGTTCCTCAGTAATCCCAATGCTTCCGTGGCGTGGTATCCCAGCAAGCATCTGCAAACGGTGATCGACGGCTATCAGCGAGGCAATCGCGATTTTTTCCGCGGTCACGCAATCGCCACCCATGTGCCCGCGGCGGAACTGGACGCGTTCCTTGACCACATGGTGCAGTTCTTCAACCTATATCTGGATCTGGCGGATGCGGGTGTAGATTGGCTGGCGGAAACTACCAAGGCGTGCCGCCGCCGCAAGATCAGCCCGTGGGTTTCCATCCGCATGAATGATACGCACGGAGTGGAAAATCCGGAAGGCTCCCATTTCAATTGCGCTCTGGTGAAGAAGAAAGAATTTCGCTTGTCCGGAGTGCTGCCAGACCCGTCTCTGGGAACAAACGCCCACTGGATGGCGCTCAATTACGACAAGCCCGAAGTGCGCGATTTCACTTTCAGCCACATTCGGGAATCGGTGCAGGATTACGATTTTGAAGGGCTGGAGCTCGATTGGCTCCGCGATCCCCATTGCTGCGAACCAGGCGCAACTCAGGCGCAGGCCGACAAAATCACAGCGTGGATTGGTAACGTGCGAGCACTAACACAGGCGCAAGGCAAGAAGATTGGAAAGCCGTATCCCATGGGTATGCGAATCCCCGGCAACCTCGGTTACCTGCGAAGCCGTGGCTTGGACGTGAGGGCGATTGTCAAAGCCGGCTATGTGGATTTCCTCAACTTCAGCAATCACTGGCAAACCACTTGGGACATGCCGTACGACGAACTGCGGCGGGAATTGGGACCGGACGTTGTGTTCTACGGCGTAGTGGAAGATGCGCCGAACTGGATACCCGGATACTCTCCGGCAAATGCAAAGCAAGGCACGCGATACATGGCGGCCAGCCCGCAGATGCAACGCGCCAACGCCGCCGGCAAGCTCGCCATGGGCGTCCACGGCATTGAACAGTTCAACTTCTTCTGCACCGATCAACCCACCGTCCCAGGGCTTCGCGCCGATTACTCAGTCTTGCGCAACACCCACGATTTGAATTTTCTGCGCGGAAAACCCAAGCATTACTGCCTGTCAACTCCAACTGGCCGTGCGTCCACTGCGTGGGAACTCCCCGAACAACTCCCTGCCGTCATTGACGCGAAGGGTCGACGGCAGTTCCGGCTCTCGATGTGTTCGGAACCGGCAGGCGCGAAACTCATCGCCCAAGTGGTGCTTGAGAAACCTTCCGGCGCAGTGCGGTTGGGCGTAAGTGTAAACGGAAAATGGCCTGTGTTTGAATCGCAGCCTACTAAGGAAATGCTCTTTGCGGTTGGCCCCTACACGCAGCACATCCCGGAGAATGCCGCCTACAATTTCACCGTGCAGGCGAGCGATCTGAAAGAAGGCTGGAACACTTTCACCATATCGAACAGTGCAAGCGCCGTGAAGTTAGTGAGTATCGAGTTGGGAGTCTTCGCATGAACCGCCGTGAATTCGGCGGAGTGCTGCTGGCGCCACTGGCCCTTCAGTCCTCTTTAAAAATAGAGTTAGGCCCTGAGCAACTGATTGCCGCTGGCGTGCCGTGGCCTTACCTGTTTCAATCGCACGAGGGCACTACGGTGCTCTTCGGACACATCGGTTGGCCCCCGGGCGGCAAATATCCAATCGTCTACACGGCACGCTCTTTCGATGGCCGAAAGACATGGCAGGAATGGAAGCCGAACGCCGAATACGGCCGGGGCCCCATCACGGAAGGCTCCACTGTCCAGTTGCCCGACGGGCGCATCTTACTGTTCGACGTGCATGCCGAACACGTGGGCGGCAAACGATTCGAAGGAAACTTCTGGACTTCCAAAGATGCGTTTCGCACACTGCAACCGCCGCGGAAGTACAGTTTCGTATTACCGGAGGCGGAGATCAATAGTTTTGACGACCGCGGCGAGCCCATCTCCCGCATGTATCTGCGGCGTTCCGTAATCGGGCTGAAAAACGGCGACCTGCTGGCCACCGCATACGGCCACTTTGAGGTGGACACATTCGCCACCGAATACATGCCCAAGATGTATAAGACTCGATCGTTCCTACTGCGCTCGGCAGACCAGGGAAAAACATGGACGTTTGTCTCCACCATCGCCTCTGATCCAGTGGAGCAGGAAGGCTTCGGAGAGCCGGTATTGCTGCAACTACAGCATGGTCCAAGGGCCGGCCGGTTGATCTGCCAGATGCGCACCGGCCGCGAAAATCCGGTCTATCAATGCGAATCGGATGACGAAGGGAAGACGTGGACCAAGGCATATGCACTACGTTGGACCTATAGCCGTTTCGGACGTCAGCGGGATATCGCCGGTACCGATCCGGACTTGATCGAGATGAGCGACGGAACGCTGGTGATGTCGTTCGGACACAAACCCGATTACCGGGAACACGGAAATTATTTGGCATTCAGCCTGGATCACGGACAAAGCTGGACGCAGGTTACTCAAATATCTTCGACCATCACCAGTGCTTATACAGGCGTCCGTGAAATGTCTCCGGGCGAGCTTTTCGTCGTGTATTCAACGTCGAAATCGAGCTCGGAAAAGGTCAAGTACGACACCATGGGCCGCAGTGTTCGCGTAAGCAGATTATAAGATCCAATGCATTCACCGCTCTTTGTCAGCGCACTATTCCTAACCGCGATGCCTTCACTTATCTGGAACCAGAAACAGCCCATGCTTCGCCCTGAGGCAGGGGGCGCGACCGGATTCACAGGCGGAGAAGTGGTGATCGCCGGCGGAACAACTTGGGATGGCGAGACGAAAGTATTTTTGAAGGAAGTACAGATCTACAATCCGGCGCGAAATGCTTGGCATCCAGGTCCACCGCTTCCAGTGGCATTGGCGTACGGCCCATTCGTCCATTCCGGCAATGATCTCGAAGTCTTTGGTGGCACGGATGGCAAGCAGGTGCATCGCGGGTCATGGAAACTCAATGCCACAAAGATGGCTTGGGAATCCACTGGCGACGCCCCTGCGGATGTCCTGCTAGGTGCAGCGGCGCGATCCGCCGGCGATGTGTTCTTGCTCGGCGGTTGTCCGGATGCGGCGGATCTCACTCGCTGCTCCGATGCGGTATGGCGGCGCGGCAGTGGCGGATGGCACCGCGTTTCCACCCTGCCAGGCGGGCCGATGGCTCTATCGGCTATCGCTGCGCTGGGCGGTCAGATCTATGTATTCGGCGGATGTTCCATGCCCAGCAGCGGGCAGGTGCTGAATCACGCGGAGGCATACCGCTACGATCCGCGCAAGAACATCTGGACCCCGCTGCATAGTCTTCCAGCCGCTACTCGTGGTCTTTCCGCCGTTGCCGCGGACGATCGTCACATCTACTTGCTGGGCGGATATGGAACTACATTCAGCGCTGAAGTTTTGGTATACGACACACAATCGGATACCTACCAACACTCGATTCCTCTGCCGGTGCCGCTGATGGCGACGGCGTTTGTTCGGGATGGACGAACGCTCTACGGCGCCGGTGGAGAGGACCGTCAAAAGAGCCGTTCAGCGCGTTTGCTTGTTGGAGAACTGGGGAAGTGAAACAGGCGATTTTATACGGAGCCGGCGACCTGCGGCTGGAGGACCGTCCTCTCGACCTTGACGGATTGAGCGCGGATCAAATCTATGTGGAGACGGAAGTAACAGCGCTCTCTACCGGGACGGATCTCGGTAATTATCTCGGCAACTCCACGGATGTGCCGGGCGCCCCGGGCTATCCGCGAGGCGTTGGATATTCGAACGTTGGCATTGTAAGAAATATCGGCAACTCCGTTTCGCAATGGCAAGTCGGACAGCGGGTATTCTCGCTGAAACCGCACCAATCGGCGTACATCGCACAGGCAACTGATTTGCTAGTGCCGGTGCCCGCTAGCGTGCAGCCCGAACAGGCATCGCTTGCCTATCTCACTCAATTGGGAATGGCCGCAATGCGGCAGGCGAACTATCAGGCAGGCGAATCGGTCGCCGTCGTCGGGCTCGGCGTCATCGGGCTTGGCACCATCGGCATCGCGCGGGCCATGGGCGCCACAGCCATCGGCGTCGCCAACTCGCAACTGCGCGCGAATGCGGCGCTCGCGGTGGGCGCGCACCGGGTCCACGTAATGGGGGAAAGCGATCCGCCGCGCGATGTGGATCTGGTGATTCTGACCGCGAATCCATGGGCCGCCTACCGCGCATCCATAGATATGGCCCGATATGGCGGACGAGTCAGCATCCTCGGTTTTCCCGGCCGCGGAGAAGCCGCGCCGGAATTCAACCCTTTAGATCCGCAGTGGTTTTACGGCAAGCAACTTAGTCTGATCGGCGCAGGCTATTCGCCGCGCAGCGAATGCACTCCGGCGGAGGTGCGCTTCAATCTGCGGCGAAACCTGGAATATATCTTCGCGCTGATGGCGGCCGGATCCTTGCATCTCGAATCTGTCATCTCACATCGCTTCCCCGCCCCGCGGATGCGGGAAGCGTATGAACTCGCCAAGCAGCATTCGAAAGAACTGGTGGCCGCTGTGTTCGATTGGCGCAATCTATGAAATATTCGCGGCTTGGACGAACCGGCTGCCAGGTGTCAAAGATCTCGCTGGGCACTGTCGAGATCGGAATGGATTATGGCATCGCGGCTTCGCGGCCCGATGAATCGGAGGCAGCCCGGTTGCTCAATCGAGCACTCGATCTGGGAGTCAACTTCATCGATACCGCACGAGTCTACGGCGACGCCGAGGCAATCATTGGTCGAGCCATCGCGGGGCGCCGCAAGGAATTTGTGCTGGTTTCGAAAGTGCTTCCCTTCGAAGGAGAGGCCGTGGAAACTCGTGTGCGCGATTCGGTTCACGAGAGCCTACGGTTACTCAAGACGGATTTCATCGACTTATTGATGATCCACAGTGCTCCACTCGCAGTGATTGAGCGCGGCGAAGTGCTGGGCGTGCTGCAGAAGCTAAAGAGCGAAGGGGCAATCAGGTCCATTGGCGCCAGCGTCTACGGCGAAGAGACGGCACTGGCCGCAATTGAAGCCGGCGGATATGACTGTCTGCAAATTGCCTACAGCGTTCTCGACCGCCGTCCGGAATCGCGCCTGTTCACTGCCGCCGAAGCAGCGGATGTGGGATTAGTGGCCCGTTCGGTACTGTTGAAAGGTGCGCTGACAGACCGCTGCCATCACCTGCCGGAAGCGCTTTCAGAGCTGAAGACCGCCGTGGAGTGTATGGCGCAGTTGGCCGGCGGCACTGTTACGCTTCCAGAATTCGCCTATCGATACGTGCTCAGCCAGCCTCGGCTGCAGAGCGCGCTCGTCGGCGCCGGAAGTGTCCAGGAACTCGAAGCGGCCGTGCGGTTCCAGGAGATGGGCCCTCTCTCTCCGCAACTTATCACTAGCATTCACGGCATCCCTAGGCCAGATCCGTTCTATCTGAATCCGGGCAACTGGCCCGCCAATTGACTTCTATGCGATCCACTCTTTGTCTCCTTCTGTCTGTATCCTCCGCGTTTGCCGCGGACGTCGCCCAACGCGTGGAAGGTTTCGCGTCGATCGTAAACTCGCCCTCTGCCAATAGCCGTCCGGGGAAACCGCTCGCGGATTTCCGCGGCCCCGCCCGCGGTCATATGACGCCACCCTGGTGGACCACCGGCGACAAGAAGCTGCAGTGGAAGACAGCCGTCGTGCCAGAGAAAAAGGTCACCGAGTTCTCGTTCGTCGGGGCAAGCGCGGTAGTCCCCGCGGAATTCTCACGCGGACCGATGGTTCGGTTGTCACTGAATGGGAAAACGTCCGTGACGTTTGAGATCGGCCAAACGAGGGACCGTGTGTGGAAGCAGAATGGATTGGAACTGCGCTACGAATCGCGACGGTCTGAGTTTCCATTCGGCGCGGCTCAGCGGCAGTTTTTCCTGAATGGCGACAGCGGCATCTACCGCCTTACAGTGCCTGCGAGTTTGATCAACGCCGGGCAACCCGTGGCGCTTGAAGCGGAATTGCTTCCGTTTCCCGCTTGGCCGAACGGCTGGTTCACTGTGAAGGATCGCACCGACACCCTGACTGAGAACGAGCAAACACTCAGTGAGCAGGTGAAGCAATTGCAGCGCGATGTCACCCGGTTGGGCGAGTTGACACAGGTGCTGGCGGCCAATCAATACAGCCAACTGCTGGAACCGAGAGAGATGCAGAACAGCGTCATCTATACCAACGGGTGGCGGCATCTGCATCCGGCGGATTTGATCCGGCTGCAAAACGGTGAGTTGCTTGTCACCGCTCGTGAGGCCACCGAACACATCGCTAGTGACGGCGACGTCATCATGCTTCGCTCCAAAGACGAAGGCAAGACCTGGGGCGAGAAACAGGTGATCGCCAACATCAAGAACCTGGATGAGCGCGAAGCCTGCGGAGTCCAATTGAAGGACGGCACCATCGTAGTAGCCGTGTTCTACAACAACCTCTATCGCGCAGACGGCGAGTACGAGTGGCAATGGGCAACGAAGGTGAACTTCAACGACGGAAAGCGTCACCTAGGCACGTATGTCATCACATCCAAAGATAACGGAAGAACGTGGTCGCAGCCGAACTTTATCGAGACCAACGGCATGCCCTTCACCGACACCGAGGGCCCCGCCGATGCGCCCATTGAAATGCCGGACGGTAGTATTCTGATGCCCGTGATGGGCTACAACGTTAGGGGTGACATCACGAATCAGGCCGCGGTTCTCTTGCGATCCACCGACAAGGGCAAGACTTGGACGTACTTCTCCACTATGGCTGAAGACCCTGGCGGAAAACTCGGCACGTTCCAGGAGCCCGCAATCGTTCGCACAAAGACAGGAAGAATTGTTGCAGCCATTCGCAATCGCGGTCCGGCCGAAGCCATCTGGACCACCTACTCCGACGACGACGGTAAATCGTGGAAACCCGTGAAGCCATCGCCGATGATCGGCCACCCGGCGGATCTGATGCAGCTTGCTGACGGCCGGCTGCTGTGTACATACGGCCTGCGTTCGGGAATTCATTCCGACCCCGGCGGCATCCGCGCTACCTTCAGCGAGGACAACGGCGAGACTTGGCAAATTGAAAAAGAGGTCCGCATCCGGAAAGATTTTCTGAACATCGATATCGGATATCCGGAATCGATGCAAATGTCAGACGGTCGAATTCTGACGGTGTACTACTTCAATATGTTTGGCCGCTACTTCCTGGGGCAGACCATCTGGAAGCCATGATGAGATATCACCAGTGCATTCTGATCAGTTGCGAGCTTCCCTGGAACGAGGAAGAACATTTAATGGAGGAATTGTTCCGACAGGAAATCCGCCATACTCTTTCGCTCGGCTTCAATAATCTCTACATCATGGGAACGGCTGGAGAGGGATACGCTGTTGACACTTCCACGTTTCAGCGCGTTGTAGAGATCTTCTACGAAGAGACTCGTGGGGAAAGGGTCTTCCCGCAGGTCGGTGTGATCGGACTCTCTACCGCCGCGGTGCGCGAACGCATCGCTTTAGCCTACAAAATGGGCTTCCGCATGTTTCAGATCTCCCTGCCCTGCTGGGGCGCGCTAAATGACCGGGAGATGCTGCGCTTCTTCCAGGATGTCTGCGGAACATTTCCAGCTGCGAAGTTTCTGCACTACAATCTAATGCGGACGAAGCGCCTACTGGCCGCGCAGGACTACCGCCGCATCGCGGACGTAGTGCCGAATCTGGTAGCGACAAAGAACACAGGAACCACCGTTAGTTCCACGGCGGAACTGCTCCGATTGACGCCGGAGATCCAGCACTTCTTTGGGGAAACGATGTTCCCTACCGGCTGTTTGCACGGCACCTGTTCGCTGCTAAGTTCCTTCGGACCAATGATTCCATCCCGCACGAAGCAGTTCTTCGAATACGGAATAACGGGGCAGCTTGAGAAACTATTCCGGTTTCAAAAAGACTATCTCACTGTAGTGGAAGATGTAATCGCCCCCATGCGCAGGCAGGCGCTGATAGATGGCGCCTATGACAAAGTGCTGGTACGGCTGGGTGGTATGGAGATGCCGCTCCGGCTGCTCTCTCCGTACGACAGCTTTTCGGAAGAAGTGTATGAAGAGTGCCGCCAAATCCTTCACTCAAAATATTCGGATTGGCTGGAATGAAAATAACTGACGTTCGCTGTATTCTGCTGACTGGTCCATGCACGAATGACCGCTACTTGAAGGAAGCCCGCGGACGGCGCAGCGCCGCCTTTATTGAAATTCATACCGATACCGAACTGGTGGGCCTTGGGGAAACCTATGCCGGGTATTTCTGTCCGGAAGCGGTTCCCGCTATCGTTGATTTCTTCCGCCCGATCTTGCTGGGCCAGACTCCGGACGACGTGAATGAACTGTGGGAACGCATGTACCGCTGTGGCAAATTCTGGTGCCGTGTCGGGCTC
>JBBRNO010000077.1:0-30222 GCA_038230275.1 Bryobacterales bacterium | reverse complement strand
TAGCCCGTTCGGCCCTGCCAAATCTTCCTGCGTCTTGATCCCTTTTAAAAGATCGTCTAATACCTCTGCCTTCAGTTCCATCCTCGTTCTCCTTGTTTAGTATCGGAGAACTCGTTTACACAATCTGTTTTACACCCTCAAGCGCAGGTGCCGCTGGTGGAAACTTCCACCGCGCAAAAATCGTTCGTCATCAGCTCGCGCCAGGTAACCGAACTTGCCCTCAACGGCCGCGACTTCCAATCGCTGATGCGCACTCTTCCAGGTGTCGTTTCAAACGATGCCAGCGATTTCCGCCTGGCTTTCAATAACACGAATTCGTTCAACGTCAACGGTGCCCGTGGCAGTGCGAACAACGTCTTCCTGGACGGCTCAATCAATACCGACGTCGGCGCCAACGACGGTCAATACACCCAAATCAGCCTGGACGCCGTGGGCGAATTTAAGGTGCAAACCAGCACCTTCAACGCCGAATACGGACGCAGCCCAGGCATCATGATCAGTATTAATACCAAGAGCGGCGGCAGCCAGTTTCACGGCACCGCTTATGAGTTCCTCCGCAACGATGCCTTCGATGCTCGCCGTCCGTTTGACACCACCGGATCCGTTGCCAAGCTACGCTTCAATCAATTCGGCGCAAACCTCGGCGGTCCGGTCCTGATACCCAAGTTCTCCACCGGCGATCACAAGAAGCTCTTCTTCTTTTTCAACTATGAAGGTTCGCGTGCCACCCGGCCTCTGGGTACTAGCTTTATCGACATCCCCAGTCAGGCGATTCTCGATGGCGACTTCCGCAGCCTCTACCGCAACAATGCGAACGGCACCCCGCAATTGATCTCAGGCAGCACGTTTCAGGTTGGAACTGTTTTCCAGCCTGGAACCATCGTTCGCGATTCCAGTGGCCGCGCCATCGGCGGCACCCCGTACCCCAACAACACCATTCCCAGATCGCAATGGAATCAGAACGCGCCCGCTTTCATCAAGATCCTCAGCCTCGCCAATAGAGCTAGCGCTTCCCCAACGCCGAACAGTCCGGAACTGGTCCGCCTGCCGTTTCAGGATTCTTACAAGTTCAACAAGAACGCGAAAGTTCTGCGCGTCGATTACAACATCAGCCCCAGCATGAACTTCTTCTTCCGCTGGGCCGACGATGCGCAACAGGAACAGCAAGGCGTGGGCATCTTCGGCAGCACGCCATACCCGGTCTTCCCGCAGTTCCGCCAGAAGCCCGGTGCAAGCTGGTCCTGGAATCTGGTCAATGTCATTGCGCCCACCGTCACCAACGAGTTCATCTTCGCCTATAACCACCTTACGCAGTTGGTGGATGTAGTGCCCGGAAAAGACAAATCGAGCTACGACCGTGACGCGCTGGGATTCAAATTCAAGGAACTCTATCCCGATCAGAACGTACGCAACCGTTTCCCTAACTTTAACTGCGGTATCGGATCGTGCAACTTTGCGCCGTTCCAGCCAAACTGGAGAAGCGAAGGAAAAACCTACGCCTGGACCGACAACATCACCAACACCCGGGGCGCGCACACCTTGAAGGCCGGCATCTACTTCAACATGAACGACAACAAGCAGCAGCCGGGTTGGAACGATGCGCTCAATATTAACTTTGGCCCTAGCGCCGATAATCCCGGAGACACTAATAATCAATTCGCCAATATGTTACTGGGTAATTACACCAGCGTCGCGCAAACCAGCGGTATTTACTACGGTTCCTTCCGCTTCTTTGCCACTGAATTCTACGGCCAGGATAGCTGGAAGGTGAATAAACGCCTGACGCTGGAGTTCGGCGCCCGTTATGTGTATGAAGGCCCCACCTACACTCGCGGCAAGTACCTGCAGAGCTACTTCCAACCGGACCGCTACGACCGCTCCAAGGCCGTCAAGATCAATACCACCCCTGGGACGGTTCTGAACGGAACCATCCTTCCGAACTCCGGCGACCCTTTCAATGGATTGGTACGGGAAGGCACCGCCGGTCTGCCGCTTGGCGGCGTGAATCACCGCCGGAACCAGGTCGCGCCTCGGTTCGGTGCTGCCTATGATCCGTTCGGCGATGGCAAAACGTCCATCCGTCTGGGAGGTGGCGTGTTCTTCGAACGCATCCAGCAAAACGTCTACAATTTCGGAGGCTTGGGTAATCCACCGCTCGTCTTTACTCCCACCTTGTACGGCGGCAACCTCGATAAAGTGGACCCGTCCCTGGCATCCAGCGGAACGCGGGCGCCGGTTGGTGTAACGGCCGTAGATCAGAAAGGCCAGAATCCAACCATCTATGCCTGGTCGTTTGACGTCCAGCGCGAACTCGGCAGCAAGACTTCCATTGACGTAGGCTACGTGGGTAATACATCGCGCCATCTGCTGAACCGCCGCGACCTGGGCCAGTTGCCGCTGAATACCACCACGGCTGCGGGAAGCACGCTGCTCAGCAGTGTGAACTTTACCAACAACGCAATCCGGCCATTCCCTGGCTTCACCGCTGTTACTTACACCGAGTTCAGCGCCACCAGCAACTATCACGCGCTGCAAACCCGGGTCAGCCGCCGCTTTGCTTCCAACTTCACAGGGAACATCAGCTACACCTGGTCGAAGGCGATGGATAATGCGGACAACGATACCGACACCATCGGCTACTACTTGAATCGTCACCGGGAGAACGGTCCCGCCGGTTTCGACCGCACCCACATTTTCACGCTCGATTACGTCTATGAGCTTCCGAAACTGAAGTCGGGCAACGGCTTGGTCAAAGGCGTTGTCAACGGCTGGCAAGTCTCCGGGATCACTCGCTTCTGGACCGGCTCGGCGCTGAATATTACCTCCAACGGCAACCCTGGCACACTGGGAGGCGGCGTGCGCCCCGATTATCTGGGCGGTCAAATCTACCCGGATAATCAGACCCGCTTCAATTACTTCAATCCGCTTGCTTTCGGACGCCCGGCCGACGGCACGCTGGGTAACGTCGGCAGAAATGCCCTGCGCGGACCTGGCATCAACCAGTGGGATATTTCGGCCTTCAAGAACACGAAGATTACCGAGAAAGTGACAGCTCAGTTGCGCGTTGAGACGTTCAATACCTTCAATCACACGCAGTGGGCGAGTGTGAGCACCGGGTTCAATGTTCCCAATCCTTCACAGGCTGTTACCGACGCGACAAAAGGCAGCGTGGGCCAGGTTAGCAACACTCGTGACCCGCGCAACATTCAGTTCGGCATCAAGCTGCTGTTCTAGATGCCTAGTTGCAGAAATAGGTGTTCTGAGCCGCGACCGTAAGGGAGCGGTTGGCCGGTCGAATGCGCCCGGTTGAAGCGGAAGAAGGATCGCGTAAGTCGTTGATTCTTCGCGCGGCCCTTTGGGAGCGGTTGGCCGGTCGAATGCGCCCGGTTGAAGCGGAAGAAGGATCGCGTAAGCCGTTGATTCTTCGCGCGACCCTTTGGGAGCGGTACACACGAACTTTTGCTAGCCGGTAGTAGATGCTCTAAACTAAACTCGTGCGGTTATCGGCGTCATTCGTTCTGTCGGCGGCGGCTTTAGCTGCCGCCGACTCCCTTCAAAACACCTTCGAACAGGCCGTTCAAGCCCTCTCCTCACAGGATTATGTCCGCGCCGAGCAAGGCTTTCAGGCAGTCCTGAAGGCCAGGCCCGGGAACGTGGGCGCCCTCGGAAATCTGGGCGTCGTCTATTCCCGCACACACCAATATGCGAAGGCCATACAGGTCTACCGGCTGGCGCTTCGTTCGTCTCCTGCGGCTGCAAACGACGACGGGCTGCTGTTGAATCTGGGACTCGCCTACCTTAAACAGGAACAATACACCAACGCTCGCCCGCTGTTTGCCAAAATCGCAGCCGCGCATCCGGAAAACTCGCAGGCGCAACAACTCCTGGCGACGTGTCAACTTTATACGCGGGAGGTTGCCGCTGGAGTCGCCCGCCTGGAAGCTCTACGCGCAGTGCAGCCGCGCGACAGCGGCATCCTCTACCTGTTGGGGCTAGGGTACTACCGCCTAGGCGAAAAGGAAAAGGCTGGCGCGCTTGCCTCTCAGATGCTTACCGCCGGCACACCGGCTCAGGCCGATTTCCTGATGGGGCGAGCCGCCTATGAAGGCGGTCTTTTTGAAGAGGCTGCCACCTATCTTCAGAAGGCGTTACGCGCTGATTCCAGCATCCCAGGGGGACATCGCGAGCTGGGTAAGACCTACATCAGCCTGCGCCGCTCCAGCGACGCGCTTACTTCGTTGAAACTGGCACTCGGGTCCGACGCCGCCGACGCCGAAGCGCTCTATTTCCTGGGCGGCACGCTGGTGCAGGAGGGCAATTTTGCGGCTGCCGTGGGACCTCTGGAAAAAGCCCGGACGCTGAATCCGGACTTTTGGGGTAACTACTATTACCTGGGCCGCGTGCGTCTGGCCGGGAACAAACCTCAGGAAGCGGTGAAACTGCTTGGCGAGGCCTCGCGTCTGAATCCGGACGAGGCCGCAGTCTACTACCAGCTTTCTCGCGCGCTCAAATTTTCAGGCCGCAATGAAGAATCAGCCCAGGCCTTAGCGAAGGTGAAGGAATTAAAGGCCCGGCAGTTACAGCAAGCTGCGACTGGCTTAGACTTGACCGCGGATCCACAGGCACGCCCGTAACGACCCCCTTCCATTCCGGGAAGATAGGAGTTAGAATCATGTCGACCATGTGAATAGGAGGGTCTGACAATGTTTGACAGCCTCGATGACCAAATGAAGGTAGATCAGCGGAAAGAAAGTTCTCCCACCGAGCGATGGTTGCGCTGGGCCGCGGTTGCCATCCTATCGGTTTTGTTGTTTGGCGGACTTTACTACGGCGTCCGAATGCTGGAATAGTTTAGTCTTGCATTAACAAGACCGGCGTAAGAACGGGGCTGATTGAATACATCACCCTCTTCACCTTTGCGGGATAATCTGCGTTTGAATTGTAAGTCCGCAATATGCCCTCGACGGTCTTGTTTTTGTAAAGGTTAGAGGTAGAGAGCCTGTCGGCGACGGCGTGAATTCCAGCCTTCACCGATGGGAATCTTTCCTTGCACGATCCCCAACCGAGAATATTATTATTTTTATATTCTTTCCCGCCGCCCGATTCGATAAAGGAAATGCTGGGAAGTAACCGCCAATCCAGCTTGTTGCGGTCCGCGGCAAGTATGAAATCGTGAACATGTTCCTGCGCTGGAGAGCCTCGCTTTTCGAAAAATTTCTTTAGCAGCGTGAAGCGAGGGTCGGGCTTTGCGTCTTTAACCTGTGTGTTATCAAGAGCATGCGGAAGCAGCGGAGTGGCAAGGAGTCCGGCAAACATGACGATCCCTTGGGAGACAAGTTTTCTCAAGTCGTTTTTTCTCCTTAAAGTCTATTATTTACTATAACTTGCGCGGGCTGGTGCCCGGTCTTGGCTTACTCTAGGTAGACGCTGGCATGAGAGAACATCTTTCAGAATTATAGCAGAAGCCGGGTAGGAAACCAGCAAAAAAAAAGGGCGTGGAAGTGTCCGCGCCCTCACAATATTTGTTGGAATTATATGTTAGGTAGTTGACTTCTTGGCCGTCATCTCGCGCGTGCCGCGAGGGCTTTCTACCTTGAATTGAATCTCGTTCCCGGACACCTTGCCCGTATACGGCATCTTCATCTCGTTGCCGTTTCGCTCCATCTTTACGACAAACGAAACGGTGTCGCCGTCCACTTTGCCGTCCGAGATCTTGCTCTCACCCATAGGGCTGCTGACAGTGCCGGTCAGCTTATCTCCATCCTGCTTCAGATCGAAAGTTTGGGTGCGGGTTTCGCCGTCACGGCCTTTCGTTTCAGCCGTCCATTTGCCAGTGATATCAGCTGCGAATGCCCCGATGGTGAATAGGGCCAGCGCAACCGTCAAAATTAGAAACAGTCTTAGTTTCATAGGTTTTCCTCATCCGCAGCCGTCATCGGGCCTGCAGCTTTGAATTGCTCACACAGGTTAAGGATGGCCCGCCTGGACCCGAAGTTACAGGCCGTGTACGGAATTTACATTACTTGACATTCATCTACTTCACGCCGCCCATCATCTTCTTCATCGGATTCACCATTGAGGCAAGCACCAGTCCCAACGCAATGCAAAACGCCGCCACAATCCCGAATAGCGAGGGAACCCCAAACGATCCGTACAGCGAAGCCAATCGCCCACCGATGTAGTTACCGACGGCAGTGGCCAGGAACCAGATCCCCATCATCAAGCCCACAAAACGCACCGGAGCCAGTTTCGTCATGGCGCTCAGCCCCACCGGGCTCAGGCAAAGCTCGCCGATGGTATGCAGCAGGTAACAAATCCACAGATAAATCGAGCTCACCTGCACGCCGTTCGCCGCGGCCAAACCGCCGCCCACCATGACCAGAAATCCGAGTCCGACAAAGATCAGTCCCAACGAAAACTTAGCCGGGCTGGACGGTTCCAGTTTCCCCAGGCGAATCCAAAACCACCCCAGCACCGGCGCCAGCGTGATGATGAACAGCGAGTTCACCGATTGGAACCAACTCGCCGGGTACTCAAAACCAAGGATTACTTTCGCTGTGCTGCGCTCCGCGAATAGATTCAGTGTGGACCCCGCTTGTTCAAACGCAGACCAGAATAGCGATGCGGCCAGGAACAGGACAAAGATCACCACGAAGCGTTTTCGTTCCAATGGCGTCGCGTCCGCAAAGAAGATCAGCCAGGCGAAGGTCGCAAATGTGACCACCAGCAGCAACACGCCCCCGGCATCGGAGAGGCCCTGCGCCGTGACCGGCAGTATCGTAGTCAAGACGGCAAGCGCGGCAACAATTCCAGCCGCTATCAGAAAGTTGCGCTTCAGTTTCGCTGCATCTTCCGTGCTCTCGGCCGGCGCCGGATTCAGGCCAACCGTGCCCAGGTACTTGGCCCCCATCAGGTATTGAATCAGGCCGATGGTCATCCCGATCCCCGCCAGTCCGAATCCGTAATGCCAGTTGATTTTTTCGCCCACATACCCGCAGACCAGCGGCGAAAGGAACGCGCCCAGATTGATCCCCATGTAGAAAATGGAGAAGCCGGCATCGCGCCGGTTGTCTTCCGGAGCGTAGAGCGCGCCCACCATGGTGCTGACATTCGGCTTCAAGAGTCCGGTGCCAATGACGATCAGCCCCAGCCCCAGATAGAAGAACGTGATCCCCGGCATGGCCATGCAGAAGTGTCCGCAGGCGATGATGATTCCGCCGTATAGCACCGATTTCCGCTGACCCAGAATGCGGTCCGCAATCCAGCCCCCGGGCAGATTGGTCATGTAAACCATGGACGCATAGAGTCCGTAAATTGCGCCTGACTTCGCGTCGGAGAAACCCAAACCTCCGCGCTCCACGCTGGCCGTCATAAACAGAATCAGCAACGCCCGCATGCCGTAAAAGCTGAACCGCTCCCACATCTCCGTGAAGTAGAGTGTGGCCAGTCCGCGGGGGTGCCCGAAGAACTGAGCATCGGTGGCAGGGGGGGAAGCCGTCATGATGAACCCTATTGTAGAGCCTTGCTAAACTGAAGCCGTACGTCCCGCCTCGCGTCCACGTTGTTCAAAACGTTCTTCATCCAGGTAGCCCTGAAGTTCACTTGCGCCTTCTATTCATATTCCTGCTTTCGATTGCTCCCGCATTCAGCCAAAGCGATCCGATGTTCGGCTTGGAACCGAACATCGGTCACCCCCCCCCCGCCGTGCGATTTGCGCGCCGCTCACAGTTCAACTCTTTCTATTTCACCCGCGACGCGGTAGTGCTCAGAAACCGCATTCGAATACAGATCGCTGATGTGGATCCGAACATCGTCCCCGAAGGCGACTCGCCCACGAAAACCGTTTACAATTTTTACTAGGGCAATAACCCATCCGCCTGGCGTTCGAATCTCCGTCTCTTCTCCGGTATGTGGCTGGCCAACATCTCCCCAGGCGTAAGTGCTGTCTTCACCGGCTCGAACCTTCCCATCAACTCTTCCACATCCATCGGCCATATCAAGCTGACTCTGACGGTTCAACCCGGTGCGGATCTAAGCAAGTTCCGATCCCCGGTGTCTTCACAATTGGCGTGCAGTCCACGCAGAACTCCACTCCAATCGCCTCGGCGCTCAAAATCGAATCCGCGGATGCCCTCTCGGTGCAGATTCCCGTCCGCGATGCCGACTTGCCTACCCAAGTTGAAATCACCTTTCCAAATTACGACGTCACCGGCAATACGTCCCCGCACGCCCTCGGAGTTGCGGTGGCGGAATCACTCCGGAACCTGTTCGTCTTCTCGCCGTCGGGCGTCGTGTTCGTGAAGTGATGGAATTTGGTATCGTGTGGAATCCCCATGCGACTCCCCGCTTTGCTGTTGATTCCGGCGCTGGCATTGGCGCAGGCAGTTCCAAAAAACAGCAACGCCACGGTGAAGAAGATCGTGGAGGAAGTCTCCGAACAGAACATCATCGCCACGCTCAAGAAGCTCGAAAGCTTCGAAACACGGAACACCTTCTCGGCCACGGACGACCCTGCCCACGGCATCGGCGCCGCACGCACGTGGATTTACGATCAGTTCCGCGGCTACAGTCCAAAGCTGGAGGTTTACTACGACAGCTACAAAGTGAAAAAGCAGCCTCGCGTCTTTCGCGACGTGGAAGTGGTAAACGTGGTCGCCGTATTGCCGGGAACCATCAATAAGGACCGGCAAGTGATCATCTCCGCGCACTACGATTCCCTCAACCGTATCGCCAAGCCGGGAACGCCCGAGCCGGGAGAGCAACCGGAGGTGGACGAAGAGAAAACTGTCGCCGCCCGCGCACCCGGTGTTACCGACGATGCCAGCGGCACGGCGGCTGTCATGGAACTGGCGCGTATCATGAGCCAGTATGAGTTCGAGAAAACCATCGTCTTCGTCACCTTCGCCGGAGAAGAACAGGCACTTATCGGAAGCAGCCCCTTCGCCGTAAAAGCCGAGAAAGAGAACCGCCTGATTGAAGGCGTGCTGAACAACGACATCATCGGCAGCGAGGTTTCCGGCAACGGCCGGTCCGACAACCGCACCCTGCGAATCTTCTCACCGGATCCGCGGGATTCCCCCTCCCGCGAGCTGGCCCGCTATCTGAAAATCGCCGCGGAACGCTACGTCCCTTCGATGAAGCTCGACCTCATCTTTCGGGGGGACCGCTTCGGACGCGGCGGCGATCACATGGCGTTCATCGCCCACGGATTTCCGGCCGTGCGCATCACCACCGCCAGCGAGAATTACGCGAACCAGCACACGGGCACCGATACTTTCGCCAATACTTCGCCGGCCTACATCACCCGGGTCACCAAGGTGAACGGAGCAGCCGCGGCCAGTCTGGCGCTCGCGCCCAAGCCGCCCGTTGTGACGCGCGTGATCAAGACCGGCCCCAACAAAGGAAAACTGGCGCCCAATCTGGCCCGCGGAAAATCCCGTTATGACGCGGTGCTGAAATGGACCGATCCGAATCCCGAGCCGGACCTGTTGGGCTACTCCGTCGTCTACCGGTCCACGCGGGCCCCATTCTGGGAAACAGAGATCTTTGCCGGCCGCGTAAATGAGTTCACACTGGAGAATGTTTCCGTGGACGAGTATGTCTTTGGCGTGAAGGCGATTGATAAAGACGGCAACGAAAGTCTGGTGGCTGCCTATGGCGATGGCTCTCTGCCGCGCCGGGAAATCGAGATCTACTAAGCTTCTGTTGCCAATGTGATACGGTGAAGCTTCAGCACTTTGCAGGAGGATGAATGGAAGCCCTCGGGATGATTGAGACGAAGGGATTGGTTGGCGCCGTGGAAGCGGCCGACGCGATGGTGAAGACCGCCAAAGTCACCTTGCAGGCCAAAGAGTACATCGGCAACGGCTTCGTTACTGTCACCTGCCGGGGCGACGTGGGTGCAGTGAAAGCCGCCACCGACGCAGGTGCGGCAGCAGCGCGGCGCGTGGGTGAACTGGTTGCGGTTCACGTAATTCCGAATCCAGCCGCCGACACGGAGAAGGTACTTCCGGGCGCCAAGAAGGCCGGAAACTCCATCGGCTAGCTGGCTGGCGATTTAGCGAATGTTGCACGATTCCGACCTGCTCGCTCTGCAAGAGGTCCGCACCAAGGTAAATGCAGCCTATGCGGCCTGGCGGAAGTACCGTACCTATTCCCAAGACCAGATCGACAAAATTGTCGAGGCAGTAGCAGCAGCCGCGCGTGAAAGTGCACAGCACCTGGCCGAACTGGCGGTCAGCGAAACCGGTTACGGCAATGCCCGCGACAAGCTGGCGAAGAATCTGCTGGCCGCCGATCTGCTGCCGCGCACCATGCGCGGCATGAAGACCGTGGGCATTTTACGCGACGATACCGAGAAGAAGATTGTCGAGATCGGCGTTCCGCTGGGCGTGATCGCGGCCATTCTGCCCACCACGAACCCCACTTCCACTGCAATCTACAAGATCCTGATTTCGCTGAAAGCGGGCAACGGCATCGTTCTCAGTCCGCATCCACGCGCCAAGCAATGCACCTGTGAAACGGCTGCCATTCTCACCGCGGCCGCAGTGCGCGCCGGTGCGCCGGATGGCCTCATCCAATGTATCTTCAGCGCTACGCTGGAAGCCACCAACGAACTGATGCGCCATAAGCGCACCGCGGCCATTCTCTCCACCGGAGGCGCGGGAATTGTGAAGGCTGCGTACTCCAGCGGGAAGCCGGCTTTCGGCGTGGGTCCTGGCAACGTTCCGGTGCTGATTGAGAAGACCGCGGACATTGCCGATGCCGTGGCCAAGGTGGTCTCCGGCAAGTCATTCGACTACGGCACGCTTTGTTCCAGTGAACAGGCCATCGTTGCTGAGAGCTCACTGCGAGAGAAGATCACGGCCGAACTGAAGGTGCAGAAGGCTTTCCTGTGCGATGAGCCGCAGAAACAGGCGCTGGCTAAGCTGCTGTTGATTCCACCCATGTGGAGCGTGAACCCGAAGTGCGTGGGGCAACCCGCGCCGAAGATCGCCGAGATGGCCGGATTCACCGTTCCTCCCGATACTTCCATTCTGGTAGCCGAGGTGGAAGGCGTTGGTAAGGATCATCCGCTTTCCGCGGAGAAACTGTCGCCGGTTCTTTCCCTGTTTTTTGTGAAAGACTTCGCCGCCGCACTGGATACGTCCGAGGCCATTTTACGATTCGGCGGGCTGGGCCACACCTGCGGCATCTATTCGAAAGACGATACGAAGATTCGCGAATTCGCCTTGCGCATGCCGGCCATGCGCGTTCTTTGCAATACGCCTACGCCGCAGGGCTCGGTCGGCATCACCACGAATCTGTTCCCGGCGATGACCCTGGGCTGCGGCGCAATGGCAGGCAACAGCACGGGCGATAATGTGACACCCTTGAATCTGATCAATATTAAAAGGCTGGCATACGCTGTGAGAAAACCGGAAGAAGCATTTGACATCCCCGCGCTCCGCGCTTCCGCGACGAATGTAGACAAGCAGATGGTGTCGGCCGCTGTGGAGCGATATTTGGCGCAGCGTGGTGTGCCCGTAGTGCAGCCGGTAGTGCTACCGGCGATCCAACCGGCCGCTGCCAACAAGCAGACCGGCATCGTAGCGGATATAGTGGACCAGTTCCTCACTGCGAAGCGAACTCCGCCCCCTGCTGCTACAGTCGAAACGTCACCTGCACCCGCGCCTTCCGTGGTGATCGTCGATTTCGTTTGCGAGAACGACGTCCAGGTGGCCATTCGAAAGTCGCAGAAAATTTATATAGGGCCGAAGACGATCGTCACGCCGTCCGCGCGAGACCTTGCCGCGCAGCATGATACGCTCGTCCACGCGAAACGAACATGAAGTTAAACCTGGATTCACTGAAAGCGGAGATCCAATCCTATCTCAAGGACAACGAGTTCGTTGTCTTCCATGCCTTCTCCAGAAGTCTGGATGATATGCCTGAAGTGGATTGGGATACGCGGCGCTACCCCGATTACAAAGAGTTTCTGAGTGTCGCCAAGCGCCTGGAAGCCACGTTGATTGTCTTTCATCACCGCGAGTTTTCTTCCGACATTGTAGACCGCGCCATTGACGATCTGCCTGCCGCAGGCTTGGATTATGACGATCAGCGCGTCTATGAACAGCGCCTGCGGGAGCTCAGCGTCTACGAAGGCTTCACCTGCCTGATTGAGATTTCATTCGACCATAAAGGCACACTGTATCTCTTCGAGCTGCGCACCGAATGGTTCAGTGAGCTGACCCATATCCTGGATCAACTGACCATCACCGACGACGATGCCGAAGGCGGTCCGGACGCCGACCCGCTGGGCGGGTATTACTCGAAGAACTAGGCGATGCCACTTCCATCGCGGTGGATCTTGCCGGATCCGAATACGCCGCCGCAATCCATCGCTTCCCGCGTGCTGTGGCATCGGGGTCTGCGGGACCCGCCGGCCGTAGAGCACTTTCTAAATCCACGTCTGGAAGACCTGCATGACCCCATGCTGCTCAAGGACATGGATCGGGCCGTGGACCGCTTGCAACGCGCGATCGCCGGTCACGAGAAGATCCTGCTTTATGGCGACTATGACGTGGACGGCACTTCCTCCGTTGTGATCCTGAAAAAGGTGCTGGATCTTACCGGCGCGCAGGTGGAGTTCCATGTTCCGCACCGCGTGAAAGACGGCTACGGCATGAGGACGGAAGTCATCGATCGGGCGGCGGCATCCGGTGTCGGCCTGGTGATCAGCGTGGACACCGGGATCCGCGCCAATGCCGTGGTCGCTCATGCCGGCACGCTTGGGATCGATGTGATTGTCACGGATCATCACTTGCCTGAGGCCGACCTGCCGCAGGCCGTCGCCGTGATCAATCCGAACCGGCCGGACTGCACCTATCCGGAGAAGAATCTCTGCGGGGCAGGCGTTACCTTCAAGCTGATTCAAGCGTTGTTGCGAAAACTCGATTGGCCGGTGGCACGGATTGACCGGATCACGGAATCGATCCTGAAGCTGGTGGCGCTGGCCACCGTGGCCGACGTGGTGCCACTGACCGGAGAGAACCGGATCATCGTGAAACGCGGGCTGGAGGGCTTCCATACGGTTCGCAATCCGGGACTGCGGGCGCTGCTGCGCGTGGCTGGCATTCAAGATGGCGATTGCCCTTCCGCCGGGCAGGTGGCGTTTCGCATCGCGCCGCGCATCAATGCCGCCGGGCGCATGGCCAATGCCGACGACGTGATCAATCTGTTTCTCACCAGTGACGAAGCGTTGGCCATGACGCTGGCCGGTCAACTGAACGATCTGAATCGGGAGCGTCAGGAAACCGAGGCGGCAATCACGGCCGCCATTCTGGAAGAGTGCATTCAGGTCCCGGTGACCAACGACAACTTTGCGTTGGTGTTTGCCGGGCGCGGATGGCATCGGGGCGTAGTCGGCATCGTGGCCAGCCGTTTGGTGGAACGCTTCCACCGGCCGGCTTTTGTGCTCAGCGAAGAAGAGGGCACGGGCATGGCGCATGGGTCTGGACGCAGCGCCGCGGGTTTCCATCTGCTGGAAGGCCTGGAAGCCATGGGAGAGCTGTTCACCAAGTTTGGCGGTCACAAACAGGCGGCAGGGTTGACGATGCAGGCCGACCGGATCGAAAACTTTCGCGCCCGGTTCAATGCGTTTGCGGCAGAGCGATTGTCGGTGGACGACTTCCGGCGGACGGTGGAAATCGATGCGTTATTGCGGCTGGATGAAGTGACTGACGAAGCCGTGACGGAGGTGCTTTCGCTGGCTCCGTTCGGGGCTGGCAATGGTGCACCGGTGTTTGCGGTGATGGGAGCGGAGGTCTGCGCGCCCCCGGTAGTGATGAAAGAGAAGCACTTGCGTTTTGTGGTACGGCAGGGCGGGCGCACCTTGGCCGTGAAGGCTTGGAGCTTTGCCGAGCGTTCCGCGGAGTTGCAGGCCGGGGCGCGCGTGGATCTGGCGCTGTGCCTGGAGGAAGACTCCTACTCGCTCAGCCGCGGTTACGCCGGTTGGGGCGCGGTGCTGCGGGACGTGCGGCCGGCCAGCTGACATTCGGTCGTCCCGTTTCACGGCGTGCGGTGGCGGACCGCCGCTACGATATGCACGCAGTGCCATGACGCAACTTCGGCCGGCGGAGCGGCGGCAGCCGAAATGGCGGGCCTGATCGGCAGGTTGGGGGTTGCGCTGGACAAGTCCGACGTCACCCTCGCCAGTGCCCGAAACTCCGGCATGGAGATTTCCGAGGCGCAGTTACAGCAAATCAAAGCTCGTGAATCGCTAGTGAAAGCTCTCGTGGCAGTACATGCCTTTCAGGTCGCTGCGGTTAAGAAACCGATTGACGAAGGGTTTGCCATGGCCGCCAAGACGCTTCGTACGCCTACCTGCGGACCTTGAAGAAGTAGAGAAATAGTATAGTTAGAAGTTGAGCAGCTGGGTTGAGCCGGAGATCCGAGTATTGTCCGAGGCGCACGCCGCGGAGTTCTGGGCCGTCCGGCTGCGCGGATTGCGGCAGGAACCCGCTTCGTTTGGATCGGCGTATGAGGAGTCAGCCGAAACGCCAATTGCGGAGGTTGGCGAGCGCCTGAAGGCTTCTGACAGCTCTTTCGTTCTGGGTGCATTCGCGCCAAATCTGATTGGCACCGTAGGTTGCCACCGCAAAGAAGGATTGAAGTTGCGGCATAAGGCAGTGATCTGGGGAATGTACGTCACACCGGAATGGAGAGGCCGTGCCTTGGGCCGCGCCTTATTGACGGAAGCGATTCTCCGCGCGCGGGAAATGGAGGGGTTGGAGCAGTTGCTGCTGCAAGTGGGTCTGGCCAATACGGCTGCATCCTCGCTTTACCGGTCGCTGGGATTTACCGTCTACGGTGTGGAACTCAGAGGCCTGAAGATCGGCGAGAGTTACCATGACGAACACCTGATGATGCTGGATCTATGATTTATGCTTCAACTGCATTGGCCGTTCTCTTCGCTGCAATATCCGTCTTTCTCTTTGTTCGCAATGCCGTCCTCACTGAACGATTGAAGTCGTCCGCCGCGGCCTCGGCGGAGAAACTCGCGCTGCTGAACGAGGCGCAGCAGAAACTGTCAGACGCCTTCAAAGCGCTTTCCTCGGACGCACTAAACGCGAACAACCAGGCGTTTCTCGGGCTCGCGGATTTGACGCTGAAACCGTTGAAGGAATCGCTCGCCCTTGCCGGGGTCCGAATTCAGCAGATTGAAGTCGCACGCGAATCCGCTTATACATTACTGACCGATCAGGTAAAGTCACTGGCGATTTCGCAATCGCAACTGCATGCCGAAACCGCGAACCTGGTGCGCGCCCTCCGCGCTCCCGCCACCCGCGGCCGCTGGGGAGAAATGCAACTGCGCCGCGTAGTGGAAATGGCCGGCATGATTGAGCATTGCGATTTTGAGGAACAAAGCACCGTCCATGGCGAAGACGGCCGGCTGCGCCCCGACCTGGTAATCCATCTGCCCAATGACCGGCGGATTGTAGTGGATTCCAAAGTGTCTCTCGCTGCTTATCTGGACGCAACCGAAGCCGCCGACGAACCCACGCGCATCGCCAAACTGGTACAGCATGCAACGCAAATCCGCGCGCACATCGGACGCCTGTCGCGGAAGGAATACTGGGCGCAATTTGAAAATGCGCCGGAATTCGTGGTGGCGTTCCTGCCCGGTGAAGCGTTCTTCAGCGCGGCGCTGGAACAGGATGGTGGACTCATCGAGCACGGCGTCAATCAGCGCGTGATTCTGGCCACGCCCACCACGCTGATTGCTCTGCTGAAAGCAGTGGCTTACGGCTGGCGTCAGGAACAAGTGGCCGAAAATGCGAAGGAGATCAGTGCACTCGGAAGTGAAATTCACGACCGCTTGCGCGTCTTCCTGGAGCACTTCAGCAAGATCGGCGCAAACCTGGACCGCGCCGTGGAGTCCTACAACAAAGCCGCGGCCACGTTGGAATCCCGCATCCTGGTGACCGCCCGCCGCATCAAGGATAAAGGGGCTACTTCTGCTCCCGATCTGATTTCCCCTGAATTGGTCGAGCGCGCTTCCCGTGCCAATGTAAATGAGTTGTAAAGATCTGTAAATACTGAAACCCCGGTACTCGGCCATCCATCTCATGTAGTGCAAGGAGACAGTGAGTGATGACAAAAACAATAAGAACTTTGACGTTGGCTTTAGCTGGTTTGACTTTTGCAGCGCCAGCGCTGGTGCAGGCTTCGGTTAGTGATAAGATCGCGGTCCCGCAGGCCAGTATCGAAAAATCAGTGCGGCATGAATTGGTAATGCTGCCGTATTACAACATTTTTGACGACCTTTCATTCCAGGTAAACGGCGGGCGTGTGACGTTGACGGGCCAGGTAACGCGGCCGACATTGAAGTCCAGCGCCGAAAATGTGATCAAACGCCTGGAAGGCGTGACCAGCGTGGTCAACAACATTGAAGTGCTGCCGCTCTCGCCGATGGATAACCGCATTCGGATTGCGACGTATCGCTCCATCTACGGCTTCTCAGCCCTGCAACGCTATGCCTTGGGCGCCGTGCCGTCCATTCACATCATTGTCAAGAATGGCAACGTGACGCTCACCGGCGTGGTGGCGAATGAAGGCGATAAGAACATCGCGAACATTCGAGCCAACGGCGTCTCCGGTGTGTTCTCGGTGAAGAACGAACTGCGAGTCGAGAACCACAGCTAATCGAGGTTTCCTCCCCTGTACTAAAACCTACCGCGCGAGAAGAGGGCCGCAAGCCTTCTCCTCGCGCTCTTTTTTTGCGTCCCTCTATAATTGGTAGTTCATGCAAATTGACTGGTTTCCTCTGTGGCTCAGTCTCCGTGTCGCCGCGGTCTCCACTGTCCTGTCCTTTTGCATTGGTCTGGCGCTGGCATATATTCTGGCTAACCGGAATTTTCGCGGGAAGGAAATTCTGGATGCCGCGGTAGCTCTTCCTCTGGTGCTTCCCCCCACGGTTCTTGGTTACTATCTTCTGGTCGCCTTCGGGCGAGAGAGCATTCTCGGCCGATTTCACGAAGCAGTCTTCGGTTCGCCCTTGGTCTTCACGGCGGAGGCTGCGGTTGTGGCGGCCATCTTTCATTCGGCGCCGCTGCTGATCAAATCCGCTCGCGCGGCACTGGAGAGCGTCGATCACACCTACGAGCAAGCGGGCCGGACGCTGGGCGCATCGGAGTTCCGGGTGTTCTTCGAAGTCAGCCTGCCGCTGGCCTGGCGGTCCATTCTGGCGGCTACGGCCTTAGCGTTCGCCCGTGCGCTTGGCGATTTCGGCGTCACCATCATGATCGCCGGCAACATCCCTCATCGCACGCAAACGGTTGCGGTGGCAATCTACGACGCAGTGGAAGCGGGCAACGGCCAGACGGCGCGCGTACTGGTGCTGGTGATCTCCGCGGTGACGCTGCTGATTCTCACGGCGGCAAATCGGCTCGGCTCCGGTTTTCTTCCGGCGAGGCAAGGCGTCCGATGATTCAGGCACGGCTGCGGCGGCATTTCCCGGCGGGACCGGATTCTGCGGCCTTCTCACTCGATGTTGAATTCTCGGCGGCAAACGGAATCACTGCACTGTTCGGTCCCAGCGGCAGCGGCAAGACGCTAACACTCGACTGCATCGCCGGATTGGTGCGGCCGGGCGAGGGCCGGATTCCGCTGGACGATCAGATTCTCTTCGATGCCCAGACCCGCGTGAACATTCCTCCGCGGCAGAGGCGCTGCGGCTACGTATTCCAGAATTACGCATTGTTTCCGCACATGACGCTACGCCGCAATCTCGCCTTTGCGGCAGAGATGTGGCCGCGTCTGGAACGGCACCGGAAGATTGCGGAAATGTTGGAAAAGTTCCGGCTTACAGATCTGGCGGGGCGCAAACCACATGAACTTTCAGGCGGCCAGAGGCAGCGTTGCTCCATTGCGCGCGCGCTGATCGGTGGCCCGAAAATACTGCTGCTGGACGAACCGGCGGCGGGCCTCGACCTTCCACTGCGAGCCGAACTCTATGAGATTCTGCGGCAGGTCCGCGTGGAGTTCGGTATCCCGATGCTGCTGGTTACTCACAGCATGGACGAATGCTTCGAACTTGCCGACGAGATGCTAATCTTGCGCGATGGACGCGTGGTGCAAGGCGGCCCCCCGGCCAAGGTGTGCGATCGCCCTGCGAACATTGACGTTGCCCGGCTGTTGGGCATCTACAATATTTTGCCGGTGGAGATCCGAACGTTGGACCCGTCTCGTAATACAAGTGTGCTGCGGTACGGGGACTTCGACATCGGCGGCGAGTATTACCCGGGCCGGCTGCGCGGCGATCGTATTCACATCGCGGTAGCCCCGCAACAATTGCGGGCCGTTCCGAAAGAAGGCAAGCTCGCGCCGCATCAGATGCCGGCGCAACTCTTGCGCGTAATCGAATCTCCACAAGCCGCGCGGCTTGAGTTCGCCGGGGACTTGCATGTGGAGATGCCGCGCGGCGATTATGAGCGGAACAAGCACTACAAGGAGTGGGCCATCGAGTTTCCGGCGCGTTCACTTCGGGTGCTTTAAATGCTTCGTTACTACATCACGGACCGCCACGCGGCCGGTGGCATTGAACCGTTGCTGCGTTGCATTCAGGCCGCGTCCGCGGACTATATCCAAATTCGTGAGAAAGATCTCAGCGCAAAGGCACTCTTGGATTTGACGCGACGAGTTGCCGCAGTTACGAAGATACCCATCCTGGTGAACAGCCGTGCGGACATTGCGCAAGCCGCCGGCGCGCAGGGCGTTCACTTGCCGGCGGGGTCCATTGCGCCGCGAGCGCTTCGAGGGATGGTAAAGGTGATTGCGGTGTCCTGTCACACGTTGGATGAAGTTCGTGCGGCGGAAGACGAAGGAGCCGATTTCGTGGTGTTCGGTCCTGTTTTCGCAACTCCCGGCAAGGGTTCGCCGGTTGGCCTGGATGCACTGGGACGCGCGGCGGCATCGGTGCGAATCCCAGTATTGGCATTGGGCGGCGTGACGACCGAGAACGCTCACTTGTGTGTATCGAGCGGCGCGGCGGGAATTGCCGGAATCCGGCTCTTTCAGTTATGAAACTGTTGCTCTGCATAGGATGGCTCGCCTGCTTGCCGGTGATGGCACAGGACGAGAAGGTCGTGGAAGGCGATATTCTTCTCAAACCGAACAGCAGCAAGACGCACTCCAAAGAGGCAATCGCAATCGCCGGAGACAGGTACCGCTGGCCGGATGGCATCGTGCCGTATACGATTGACGCAACCATTCCCAATCAGCAGCGCATCACGGACGCGCTACAGCATTGGACCGACAACACACGCCTGCTTCTGGTGCCCCGGACCGGCGAGGCTAACTTTGTCCGATTCGTCCGCAAGGTATCGGGATGCTCGTCCTTCGTTGGGATGATCGGCGGAGCACAGTCCATCAATCTCGGCGACGACTGTTCGTTGGGCAATACCATCCATGAGATCGGACACGCGGTTGGCCTCTACCACGAGCAGTCGCGGCAGGACCGCGATTTCTACATTCAGGTCATCTACGCCAATCTCGACAAGCGGGAGTTTCTGCAATACGATCAGCAGCTCTCGAGTGCGGATGATTTGGGCGGATACGATTTCGGATCGATCATGCACTACAGCCCCAGCGGCTTTTCGCGCAACGGCGAGCTGGTCATGCAGTCCATTCCCATGGGCATCCCAATTGGTCAGCGCACCGGACTGTCACCGGGAGATCTGGACGTGGTGAAGCGGCTGTATGGCCAGGCAAATACCGAGACGACTATCGCTACATTTCCAGCCGGATTGAACGTCCTGGTTGACGGCGAGACTTTTACGGCTCCGAAATCGTTCCAGTGGGCACTGGGGACAACTCACGCGTTAAGTGTGCAGGCGTCGCAATTTGACGGAGTGGCCCGCAACGATTTTGCCCGCTGGAGCGATGAAGGCACGCAGTCGCACTTGATCACGGTGTCGGCGGCGGCTACGGTCTATACGGCAAGTTTCATCCAGTCCATAAAAGTTCCGGGGACTTCGAGCCCGATCCTGGGAGGGTCGCTGCGCTATAGTCCAGCGTCGCCCGATGGCTTCTATCCGTATGGGACGGAGGTGGAAGTAACCGCGGTGCCGAATGCCGGCTATAGCTTCTTGAGCTGGAGTGGCTTCGGACTGTTCTCGGTGCACGGGTTGAGTCCGAATCCGCTGCGGTTCGCAGTCACCGATTCCCGGACCCGGTATGATGCCTCGTACACACGCTCGGTGCTGACAAGAGTTACCAGCGATCCTCCGGGGCTGAGTGTGATGGTGGACGGGAAATCTATCATCACACCGCAGAACTTTGCCTGGAACATTGGAAGCACGCACACCTTGCGCGTCGAGACCGAAACGCAGCTGAGTCAAAGTGGCACACAGCAGTACCTCTACCAGAGCTGGAGCGACGGAGGGAACGTCACCCACACTGTAACCGGCCCGGCGGAACCTGCCACATTCACCGCTGCATTCAAGACACAGTTCCAGGTTCTGACCAACACCTCTCCCATCACCGGCGGGACGCTGCAACTGGACCCACTCTCCCGTGACGGATACTACGACGCGGGGACGGAACTCAGAATTCTGCCTCTTGCCGCCGGCAGCTTCAAATTCGTGAACTGGTCCGGCGATCTGAGCGGGACGGCGGCGCCGGGAATCCTAACCGTAGACGATCAGAAGAGCATCACCGCTAACTTCACCGCTCCGAAGCAGCTGACTTCCAACAGTACCGTGAGCGCGGCCAACTTTCTGTTGAATGGCGGCGTGGCTCCCGGTGAAATCGTCACCATCTTCGGGCTCGATTTCGGCCCGAACTCTCTTGTTGGTTCGCGCATCAACCCGGGCACGAGAAATCTGGACACCGTACTTGCCGACACACGCGTCTTCTTTGACGGGATTGCCGCTCCGTTGATCTACGTGTCACCGAACCAGATCAGCGCCGTGGTGCCTTACTCGGTTGCCGGCAAAACGATCACGCGAATTACCGTGAACTCCGGCGGCCAGAATACGAATGCGGTGGCCGTGCCAGTGATTGAGGCGGTGCCGGCGCTCTTTACGTTCGATTCCTCGGGCAAAGGTCCGGCCGCGCTGTTGAATCAAGACGGCTCTGTGAATACGCAAGCCAACCCGGCGCCGCGCAGCTCTACGGTGGTGCTCTACGGCACCGGCGAGGGACAATCGACGCCCTTGGGCGTTGACGGAAAGCCCGCCGTTGCACCGCTGCCTAAGCCGGTGCTTCCGGTGAAGGTACTGATAGCCAGCCGCGAGGCGATCGTTCTGTACGCCGGCGCCGCACCTGGGTTGACCGCCGGGGTGTTGCAGGTCAACGTCCGGATTCCCACCGACGCGCCCGCCGGTGCGGTCCCAGTCTCTCTGCTGGTAGGAACCAAGAGCAGCCCGGCAAACGTGACTATCTGGATCCAGTAGCCTTGGCTTCGGCGTGAATCTCCTGCAGACTCCAGACGCGGATGGGATCGCGCTGCCTGGACGCGACACCTTCAGCCGAAGCCTTGGCGCCGCTCATGGTTGTGATACAGGGTACGCGATAGGCGACGGCGGCGCGGCGAATCGCTTTCTCGTCACTGAACGAATGTGCCCCGGTTGCGGTGTAGATCACCAGTTGAATCGCGCCAGCCTTCAGCAAATCCACTGCATTGGGCCGGCCTTCGTTCACCTTGAAGACTGTTTTACATTTCAGCCCCGCGGCTTGGATGGCAGCCGCCGTGCCGCGCGTGGCCACCAGATCGAATCCGAATTGTGAGAAGCGTTTTGCAATCTCAACGGCTTCCGCTTTATGCCGGTCGTTCACGCTTAAGAACACAGTGCCGCCTTCCGGCAGCGGCGTTCCAGCGCTGAGTTGCGCCTTGGCGAAGGCTTCGCCGAAGTTCTCTCCCACGCCCATCACCTCGCCCGTGGAACGCATCTCCGGACCCAGCGCCGGGTCCACTCCGGGGAACTTATTGAAGGGGAACACCGGGCTCTTGACGAAGAACTTGGGAGCCACCAGCACGCCGTCCACTGCGTCCTTCAGCAGTTCGCTGAAGTCGGAAAGCTTCTTGCCCACCATCAAGCCGACGGCGATTTTCGGCAGCGGAACTCCCGTCGCTTTGCTGACGTAGGGAACCGTGCGGGATGCGCGAGGATTCACTTCGAGGACGAACACTTTGCCTTCTTTATTGATGGCATATTGCACGTTCATCAGACCGATGACCTTCAGCGCCAACGCCAGCTTGCGCGTGTAGCCTTTAATGGTCTCGATTTCTTTTTCGCCCAGCGAGTAGGCAGGCAGCACGCACGAACTATCACCGGAGTGAACACCGGCTTCTTCAATGTGTTCCATGATGCCGGAGATGAGAACTTCTTCTCCGTCGCACAGGGCATCCACATCCACTTCGATAGCGTCTTCCAGGAAGCGGTCAATCAAAACCGGGCGGTCCTGCGACACTGTTACGGCTTCGCGCATGTAGCGGCGGACCGTATCCTCGTCGTAGGCAATCACCATGGCGCGCCCACCCAACACATAGCTGGGCCGAACGAGAATGGGGAAGCCCAGTCCATTGGCTACGTCGCAGGCCTGCTGTTCGCTGGTTGCGGTTCCGTTAGGCGGCGACGGGATGTTCAGGTCGTCCAGCAGTTTGCCGAAGCGTTTGCGGTCTTCGGCAAGATCGATATTATCGGGGTCGGTTCCAATGATGGGCACGCCCAGGCGCTTCAACGGCAGCGCCAGATTGAGCGGCGTCTGGCCGCCGAACTGCACGATCACGCCATCGGGCTTTTCAGTATCCACGATGTTCAGAACTTCTTCCTGCGTGAGTGGCTCGAAGTAGAGACGGTCGCTGGTGTCGTAATCGGTGGACACGGTCTCCGGGTTGCAGTTGACCATGATGGATTCGATGCCGAATTCCTGCAACGCGAAGGATGCATGGCAGCAGCAGTAATCGAATTCGATTCCCTGCCCGATGCGGTTCGGACCACTCCCTAGAATCATGACCTTCTTGCGATCCGATGGGTTGGCTTCGCACTCGGATTCGTAGCTGGAATAGAGGTATGGGGTGAAGCTTTCGAATTCCGCGGCGCAGGTATCCACGCGATTGAAAACCGCGGTCACACCGAGCTCTTTCCGCTTGGCGCGAACTTCGAGCGACGTCGCACCCACCGCGCGGCCGATGCGTTCGTCGGAGACACCATCGCGCTTGGCTTGCAGCATGGTGGCCTTGGAAATGGTCTCCAGCTTTTCGCTTTCGAGCGATGCTTCCAGATCTATGATCTCTTTCAAGTGTTTCAGAAACCACGGATCGATGCCCGTCATCTCGCGGACTTGTTCGATGGTGTAGCCGCGTTCAAAGGCGAAGCGGATATAGTTCAGGCGATCCGGATTGGGCGTGATGAGGCGCTTCGGAATGAGGTGATCCTCAAACTTTTCCGCGGTGACTGCCTTGCCGGTTTCCAGGCTGCGAATTCCCTTCCCCAGCGCTTGTTTAAAAGTTCGCCCGATGGACATCACTTCGCCCACGGATTTCATCTGCGTTCCTAGCACCGGCTCGGCGCCAGGAAATTTCTCGAACTGCCAGCGTGGAATTTTCGCTACTACGTAATCGATGGTTGGCTCAAAGCAGGCCGGGGTTACTCGCGTAATGTCGTTGCGGATTTCATCCAGACGATAGCCCACGGCCAGCTTGGCGGCGATCTTGGCGATGGGATAGCCCGTCGCCTTCGAAGCCAGCGCCGAACTGCGGGATACGCGTGGATTCATCTCAATGATGATCATGCGGCCGTTGGCAGGGTTGATGGCGAACTGCACGTTGGATCCACCGGTATCGACGCCGATCTCACGCAGACAGCCCAGGGCCGCGTCGCGCATCATCTGATATTCGCGGTCGGTCAGAGTTTGGGCGGGCGCTACGGTGATGGAATCGCCGGTGTGGACGCCCATCGGATCGAAGTTTTCAATGGAGCAGATGATGATGGCGTTATCCGCCAAGTCGCGCATCACCTCCAGTTCGTACTCCTTCCAGCCGATGACGCTCTCCTCGATCAGCGTCTCGTGGACCGGCGAAAGATCGAGCCCACGCTCCAGAATGTCTTCCAGCTCTTCCATGTTGTAGGCGATGCCGCCGCCGGTTCCGCCTAGCGTAAAGCTGGGGCGCAGAATGACCGGGTAGCCATTCTTGGCGGCGAATTCCAGGCCCGCTTCCACACTGTTCACCAACTGCGAGTGCGGCATATCAAGGCCGATCTTTCGCATTGCGTCTTTGAATAACAGGCGGTCTTCCGCTTTCTTAATACTGTGGATTTTGGCGCCGATCAATTCGACGCCGTACTTGTCGAGTATGCCTGCTTCCGCCAGATCGATAGCCAGATTGAGGGCTGTTTGGCCTCCGACAGTAGACAACAACGCGTCGGGGCGTTCCTTGCGGATGACTTCTTCCGCGAAGGCTACGGTGAGCGGCTCCACATAGGTGCGGTCCGCCAGCTCCGGATCTGTCATGATGGTGGCCGGGTTTGAATTGATCAGCACCACTTCGTAGCCATCGGCCTTGAGAGACTTACAGGCTTGCGCGCCGGAATAATCGAACTCGCAGCCCTGGCCGATGACAATGGGGCCCGAGCCGACGATGAGGATTCTATGGATGTCGTTGCGTCTTGGCATCTATTTCTTGCACTCGTCCATCATTTTCATGAAGTCGTTGAAAAGGTAATAAGAGTCGTGCGGTCCGGGCGCCGCTTCGGGGTGATATTGGACGCAGAACGCGGGGTGATTGCGGTGGCGAAAGCCTTCGAGCGTCTGGTCGTTCAAGTTGATGTGGGTGAGTTGCACTTCGCTATCTTTGAGCGAACCCGGGTCCACCGCGAAGCCGTGATTGTGCGATGTGATTTCCACTTTGCCGGTCACCTGGTTGAGGACCGGATGATTGCCGCCGCGATGGCCGAACTTCAGCTTGAAGGTTTTGCCGCCCAGCGCGCGGCCCATGATCTGGTGACCGAGGCAGATGCCGAAGATAGGCGTTTTACCCAGCAAGTTGCGGACTTGCTGCGTTTGATATTCGAGCGGCTCGGGGTCGCCGGGGCCGTTTGAGAGAAAGACTCCGTCGGGCTTAAGCGAGAGCACGTCTTCGGCTGACGTCATTGCGGGAACCACCGTCACGGTGGCTCCGGTGTGGACCAGTTTGCGCAGGATGTTGCGTTTGATGCCGTAATCGTAGGCGACTACGTGATGGCGCGGTTGCACGGCCTTTGCCAGGCGGTCTGAGGGGGAACACGCGTCCACGCCGGCTGCCCAGGAGTAAGCTTCCTTGGTGGAGACTCTGGTTGCCAGATCCAAGCCGGCCATGGAGGGGATGTTACGGGCCTTTTCAACTAGCAGTTTGGGGTCGCCGCCCATTCCGGAAAGCACGCCGCGCATAACGCCACGGCTGCGCAGGTGACGGACGAGGGCCCTGGTATCGATGCCGCTTGCCACCGGGATGTTGTGGGTGGCGAGAAAATGTTCCGCATTCTCTTCCGAGCGCCAGTTGCTGGCTACGGGAGAGACTTCGCGGACTACCAGGCCTTCGATGAACGGTTTGCGGGACTCGTTGTCCTCGGCATTTGCGCCGTAATTGCCGATTTGCGGATTGGTGAGGACGACGATTTGACCGGCATAGGAGGGATCGGTGAAGATTTCCTGATAACCGGCAATGGAGGTATTGAAAACTACTTCACCGTAGCTTTCTGAGGGCGCACCAAAGCTTTGGCCCTCGAAGACAGTCCCGTCTTCCAGGGCGAGCATTGCTGTGTTCAATATCGACTCCTTGGGGGTTGGTGTAACTACTATTGAAACACGGGTCGCGGTTCGATCACAAAGAACGGGTGCGATTCTTTTGCGCTGATATGATGAAGGTTGGGCAGCGGAGGCAACGGCCTTGGTGCGGGCGATGGAGCCCGCCGTCCTCAAGTTTCGATGATTGTTGAGACGCAAAGTGCGCGATTTGACTCGATTTCCCTGGATTGCGGAGTGGTTCTGGCCCCGGTGGAAGTCGCCTATGAGACTTATGGGGAGCTGAATTCCGCCCGGACCAACGCGATCCTGATTGAGCATGCCTTTTCCGGCGATGCGCATGCCGCCGGCATCAGCCACGATGGAGGGAAACCGGGCTGGTGGGATAACATGATCGGCCCGGGAAAGGCTTTCGACACCAACAAGTACTTCGTGATTTGCGCGAACATACTGGGCGGGTGCAAGGGAACGACCGGTCCGCAATCCATCAATCCTGCTACGGGCGCACCTTACGCGATGCAGTTCCCGGTGATCACCATGTCCGATGTGGTGCGTTTGCAGAAAATGCTGGTGGAGCATTTGGGGATCAGCCGTTTGCTCTCCGTGGCAGGCGGTTCGATGGGCGGAATGCAGGCTTTGGAATGGGCGGTGGCTTTCCCTGACGCGGTTGCGTCGGCAATTCCCATTGCGACGACGGCGCGCCATTCGGCGCAGCAGATTGCGTTCAACGAGGTGGGCCGGCAGGCGATAATGGCCGACCTGGATTGGAACCAGGGCAATTATTACGGAACAAAGCCGCCGGCGCGCGGTTTGGCGGTGGCGCGCATGGTGGGCCATATCACTTACATGAGTGACGACTCCATGCGGGAGAAATTTGGGCGGCGATTTCAGGACAAGGACGAGGCGCTGCCGGATTTCTCGAAAGTGTTTGAAGTGGAGAGTTATCTGCGTTATCGCGGGAGCCAGTTTGTGGACCGCTTCGACGCGAACTCGTACCTTTTCATCACGAAGGCGATGGACTTTTTCGATATCGCGAACGGACACGGATCGCTGGCGGCGGCGCTGGAGCGGGCCACGGCACGGTTTCTGGTGATTAGTTTCACTTCCGACTGGTTGTATCCGACCTACCAATCGCTGGAAATTGTGAGTGCGTTGCGCGGGCGCAATCGGGATGTTGCGTTTTGTGAACTGCCTTCGAATTACGGGCATGATGCGTTCCTGGTAGATGTTGGCGAACAGACGGAGCTGGTGCGCGGATTTCTGACCAGCACCTTCCGGAGCAAGACATGAGCGCGGCTGAGGTGGCCCGAGTAGGCCCGTTCGTGCATTCTGTTCTGGGCCGTCGCGACTACGCGATCATCAGTGGGATTGTGGAACCGAATACGCGCGTGCTGGATGTGGGCTGTGGCGATGGAGAACTCTTGGAGTGGCTGGCGGAGAACAAGGGCGTGGATGCGCGGGGTGTGGAAATTGTTGGCGCGAAGGTGCAGCGGGCGATTTCGCGGGGCGTTTCGGTTTACCAGGGTGACATCGAGCAAGGGTTTGCGGACTACCCGGACCAGGCGTTCGACTACGTGATTCTTAGCCAGACGTTGCAAGAGACACGACAGCCGCTGAAAGTTTTGAACGAGATGCTGCGGGTGGGACGGCGCGCGATTGTGGCATTTCCGAATTTTGGACACTGGTCTGTGCGATTGGCTCATTTGTGGACTGGCCGGGCACCGAAGACTAAGCTGTTTCCGCATGACTGGTATGATTCGCCGAACATTCACTTTTTGACTGTGCATGACTTTGAGGCTTTGGCAGCGAAAGAAGGTTGGACCGTGGAACGGGGAATCTTTCTGGCTGGGAACCGGCGGGTTTCGGTGATGCCGAATCTTTTGGCGGAGACGGCGGTGTTTTTGGTGCACCGGTAGGTTTTTGCCGAGCAAAGCCAATTTGTGACTTTGGGCGGCGGGCGGTGCATTTTGCGAAACGAAGCCAACTGCGGTCAGCTGGACCAGAATACGGGGGTTGTGGTTCGACAGTCGCGTTTTACCGAGCGAAGCCAATTTGTTGCTCTGTGAGTCTTGCGGTGGGTTTTGCGAAACACAGCCAATTGCGGTCAGCTGCAAGGCGAGAGTTTGGTATACGCGATCGTGAGACGGCTGAACGAGACTGCGTTGATCGTGGTTCGCAAATCGTGTTTTACCGAGCAAAGCCAATTTGTCGCTGTGTGGGCCGCGCGGTGCGTTTTGCGAAACACAGCCAATTGTGGCCAGCTGCAAGGCGAGAGTTTGGTATACGCGATGCAGAGACGGCTGAACGAGACTGCGTTGATCGTGGTTCGCGAGTCGTGGTTTACCGAGCAAAGCCAATTTGTCGCTTTGTGGGTCGCGCGGTGCGTTTTGCGAAACAGAGCCAACTGTGTTCGGTTGCAAGTCGAATGTTCGGTTTACGCGATGCTGAGATGGTTGAACGAGACTGCGTTGATCGTGGTTCGCAAATCGTGTTTTACCGAGCAAAGCCAATTTGTCGCTTTGTGAGTCGAGCGGTGCGTTTTGCGAAACACAGCCAATTGCGGTCAGCTGCAAGGCGAGAGTTTGGTATACGCGATGGTGAGACGGCTGAACGAGACTGCGTTGATCGTGGTTCGCAAATCGTGTTTTACCGAGCAAAGCCAATTTGTCGCTTTGTGGGCCGCGCGGGGCGTTTTGCGAAACACAGCCAATTGTGCCCAGCGCTGAGGCCGGCTGAACGAGACTGCGTTCGTCGTGGTTCGCGAGTCGTGGTTTACCGAGCAAAGCCAATTTGTCACTTTGCGGGTCGCGCATTGCGCTGCTTTCGCGGATGGGCGTTGGGTTTCCGGCGCGGTCTGGGAGCAGCCGTATTTTGCCGGGCAAAGCCAATTTCACCCGGCGCGCACTGCTGTGTGGATATTGCGAATCAATGCCACTTGCGTTCATCTTGTGTTATCCATTCCTCCTTCACCGCCTTGAGATTTAACATTCGGCCGTAGCAGGGCGGACCGGAGATCGGACTAAGTCGTTTGCTATCAAGATGAGATATTTGAAAATAGTTGGGACTGTGTCGCGGCGTGATAACTTCGACGTGTGATCCGTAAGTTGGCATTTGTGTTGCTGTTTTTTGTCCTGGCGTTTCTCAGTCTTTGGGCGGCGGCGGCTGTGTACTTCGACTTCGGTGTACCAGCGCTGCGGATTCCTGCAGCTATCGCCTATTTGATCGCCGTTACAGCGCCCACGTTTCTAGCGCGAAAGCCGATTCTTGGCGCCGGACCGTGCTTCGCGGCGTTCGCTTTGGTGCTGGCATGGTGGGTGGCGATACCGGTTCCGAATAGCCGCGCCTGGCAGGGGGATGTGGCGCAAACCGCGTGGGCGGAAGTGGCCGGCAATCGGGCTACGATTCATAATTACCGCAATTTCGACTACCGCACGGAAATGAACTACACGCCGCATTGGGAAACGAAAGTGGTGGACGTTTCGCGAATCCGTGGGATCGACTTATTTGTGGATTATTGGGGCTCGCCGTGGATTGCCCATGTCATTGTGAGTTTTCAGTTGGGCGACGATGACCACGTGGCGATGTCAGTGGAGGCCAGAAAAGAGGTTGGTGAGGTTTACTCCGCGATTCGCGGGTTCTTCCGGCAATATGAACTGATCTACGTAGCAGGAGATGAGCGCGATTTGGTCCGCGTGCGGACGAACTATCGGAAGGGAGAAGACGTTTATCTGTACCACACGCGCGCGACGCCGGAGAGGGCGCGCAAGCTTTTCCTGGAATACCTGCGCGAGATCAATTCGCTGAGGAAACGCCCGCAGTGGTACAACGCACTGACCAGCAACTGCACGACAAATATCGCCGGGCGGATGGAGGCGGCGGGTGGCGCGGTGCCGCAGTGGGATTGGCGAATCCTGTTGGACGGGCATGGCGACGAGATGATGTATGAACGCGGCGACCTGGCCGGAGATCTGCCGTTTGCGGAACTGAAGGCACGGGCGCTGATTAATCCCGCGGCTCAGGCGGCGGATGCGGCGGCGGACTTTTCACGGCGGATTCGGGAAGGGCGGCCGGGGTTTTGAGGAAGCGCTGTGAGTGTTTAGGTGTGTTGGTTTTGCCTTCGGTTGGCAGGTGCGGTTTAACTCAATTGTGCGGAGGGACCTTGCTATTAATCGTCGCTGGGTCCCCTACTACGGTCGCGGCGCGCGGTGAGTGAGCGTGTAGTGTGTACTTCTGAGAGGTTGTTGTCCACCGCTTCCTTACGGGCGCGGCTCAGAAGGGCGGTGTGTGTGCGAGCGGTGTGTGCGGGGCGGTGTGTGCGGGGCGGTGTGTGTGCGAGCGGTGTGTGCGGGGCGGTGTGGGTGTGGGGCGGTGTGTGTGCGGGGCGGTGTGTGCGGGGCGGTGTGTGTGTGGGGCGGTGTGTGTGTGGGGCGGTGTGTGTGTGGGGCGGTGTGTGTG
>JBBRNO010000076.1:0-30728 GCA_038230275.1 Bryobacterales bacterium | reverse complement strand
GTTAGAGTTGACTCGTTCTCGCCTGGGAAGCTACAGTAGAGAGGTAGCTTCTTCCTGCCCAGCAGTCCCCATCGTCTAGTGGCCTAGGACATCGCCCTTTCACGGCGGTAACGCGGGTTCGAAACCCGCTGGGGACGCCAACTTGGCTTTCAGTGGAAACTTCTTCAAACATCATTGCAAACTGTTTAAGCTCTAAGGGATGTCTCTGACTGCCAGCGTGACGGGCTGACTATAGGCGTTTCCAACTCTGAGAACGACAGGGATGGCGTCCCCAATTCGTGTATCGATCGGAATTCGAACGTTCACTTGGATTACTCCCGCCACTAATCCGGGCGCAGCTCCCGCGTACAGAACCTCAGCCCCAGCATTGTCGATACCGACGATAGCTGGCAAAAGTAGCTTTGGAAGATCGCTGCCCGCCAGACGCCCGTCGACAGCCGGGCTGATGAGTCCGGCTCCCGTCGCATACAAGGCAACGATTGAACCACGAGGAGCTGCGTTCAAACGACTGTTAAGACTGCCGTCTTGATTCAAGAAGGCACCTTGGCCCGAACCCTTGCCGTTCACGGTAAAAATGCCAGGGGCCGTTTCCACGATAGGGACGGTGACAGGCTTGGACTGAACACCCTTGTACTCAACAACGACTTCGGTTGAAGCGTGCCCAGCAGTCGCAAAGGGAACGATTGTGTTGACCTGATCCGATCTCGCATAAAGTAGCGGAGCAGGTGAACCGTCGAAAAGCACACGCGTTTCTCCGAGAACCGAATCGAGCCTGCCCAGGGAGTCGATATGGAGACTAATACCGGTCGTCGCGCCGAGTTCGCTGCCGAAGATAGAAACCAATTGCCCTGGAGCAAGAGACCCACCAGAGACGCCCGATGAACTGGTTATCGTAGCGACAGTCGGTTGGATGTCTGCGACCCGGATGAGGATTGCGTCAACTCCGCCATTGGGGGCAGGTTGCGACGAATTGAGAGCCACGAACGGGGAATTCGCATTCGCTGTTCCAACTAACCAAGCCGACCGATCTGCAATTGGTACGACGTCGGAAAGTTCAAATGGAAGCAAGTTGATGAGACTGAAATCCTGTCCACGGATTCTCAGGTTTGTTCCGACATACAAGGAGTCATCTACACCGCGTTTTATTCGAGATCCAGATGGAAGATAAGAGAAACGATCAATTGCTGTGCCGTCGGCTCGAAGATGGGCAATGAATCCGGTCCCTCCGACGGCCGTTGGTGAAGTACCGTAAGCACCAGCCGTAACGGGGAGTGAAAGCGTCGGTGCATTTGTTCTTCCGTCGAAGTACACTCCTCCATTCGGGTCTACCGCGATTCCTTGAACGGCGGTCCCGTAGAATCGCGGGCCAAAGTAAGTTCCGAAGATGACCTTCGTTCCCGTGTTGTTTACTGCAACGACAAATCCATTGTCGAGGGCCCCAGGGCCCACTGAATTGGTGAGCCCCGAGTTCGAGTACGACGGTTGATAGCTTCCTGATGAAGTGACTATGCTGTTTCCTTGCCCGGTATTTCCCTTTTGCACTCCAGCAACGTAGCAATTACCCAACGGGTCCAGGGTAATTGAAGTTCCAGCGGATCCATCGAATCCACCGCCTCCCAAATTGGCTCCGTATACCAGACCGGTTCCATCGCTCCTTAGGCGAATGAGGAAAACCGACTGCACCTGATGAGGTTGTATGCTGCCGATGCTGCCGGGCGTCTCGTGTTCAGCGGGAGATGTTCCGAACGATATGTAAGATTGGCCCGTCACATAGACATCACCAGCGTCGTTGATGGTCATCGCCATTGCGCTGACCTGCTTCAAATAAGTCGAGAAGACGAGAGTACGGCCATCGGCAGCGATTTTCGTTACGTAGGAAGCGACCTGATTCGTAAGGGACTGTCTTTGATATGCATTTGACGTAGTTGGGAAATTGGTGGAGCTAGTGGTGCCTGCGACGATAATATTCCCATTTCTTTCAACCGCTATGGCAACAAGGGATTCAGTGCCGTCCCCGCCTAGAAAGGTACTCCAGAGCAATCTCCGTCCAGTCGGATCAAACTTGGCGACAAACGCATTAGCATGATCCGGCAAGCCAGGTGCTCTATTTGGTTGGAAAGATCCGTTCGTCCCTGGGAGTGAGTCGGATCGCGACGTCCCTGCGATAATGATATTCCCACTGGCATCAGCCGCAACCACGGTACCAAAATCATCTCCGGACCCACCAAAGTAAGTGCCGTAAGTAACATCAGGCCTAGCGGCAAACTCTTTCGCACCGCCTGTGCCTAGAAAACTAGCACGACGTGCCGGTTCGAGAAGAGCCGTTTGCTGCCCTAGGAGGAAGTTGGATGCCGAAATTAGGACAAAGTTGAAAACGCAAAGCTGCGCGATTAATACCCGGGAAGGTTTGCTCATGATTTCGAACGAATACTGCAGTGACAGTATCATATCTCGGAAGTACAGTGTAGAAAGAAGGTATAAGCAAAAGCTACCAGGCGGCTGTTCCATATAACCTTGAGAGTATCTTACGCGGCGGATTGTTCAACCGAGGGGATTCAAAGCTAGGTCAGCGCTCAGACTGGAGATCCTCCAGTGATCCGAGGTCTTTAAGCTGGTCTATGGTCTGGTTCCAGTTCTCAATCATTAGGGACGCCAAGCTTAGGGGCGCCAACCTTGTTTGCGCTGTTGAAATTACCTCAGCTACTTGCCGAAAAATGTTCCCTCTATACTGATGCCGCCGTTCGGGAACGGATAGGCAGTCTTACGGCTCTCGCCAGAGGTCCCGCTCAATTCGAGTGTCCCGCCATACAAACGATAGCGGCCTGCCGCGTTCGCCGGCGCCCCGTTCCTGCTGGTGACGGGCTTATCGCTGAACTGGTAGGTTCCATCGGAATGGAATACGTATACCTGGCTTCTCCTCCTATCGCCCACCACGGTTGCAGAGTACGTACCACTGAGCGTCTGACTTGCCCAGAAGCCAACCTTCGCAGCGCTGTACTGGTTCATTTCGAAACTGTGATTCTAATAATTGACAAAACTGGCTACATAGCTCGGGTTGGTTTGCCAACGCAGGGACATTCGGTTTCCTGAAATCGTATACTGGCCACATTCGCGCTTTCCTTTCTGCACCGCCTTGGCAAATTCGTCCGTCTTTCCAGAAATAACTTGAGTTCAAGCATTGAGAGCTGACGGCCTATTATCGTTCACACCGCCACTGCGAGTGGAAACAACCTCACGCGCGGGGCGTCTTCTTCAATATGAATAAAAAGCGAACCGGAACTATCCTTGCCGCGCTGTTTACCGTACTACCCCTTTGTTGGGGTGCCGATACTTCTCCAGTTCGGGAATCTCGAATTGATAACGCTCGGATATTCCCATTCTTTGCCAGCGGCGGTGGATGGGAGTCCACGATTACGTTGATCAACGTCTTCGAGTCGGGTATCGGATATCGGCTTTCCTTTCGCGGCGTGAATGGCCAGCCGGTGCAGGTCTCCTATCGCACGGCGGACGGCCGCGTTACCTCCGCTGACACGATTCAAGGACAACTGGGGGATGACTCCAGCGCGACATTTGTACTCCAGGACGTGGGAACGTTGCAGACCGGTTGGGCCCGGCTCGACTACGACGGCGAGAGCCGGATCGGTGGCATGGTTACTTTTCGCCAGCGAGTCGCAGGCAGGCTGGACTTCCAGAGCAGCGTCACGCTGGCCCGCGAAGACGAAACACCCGTATACTTGCCGTTGAACAATGCACAGGGATATGCAACAACCTTAGCAATTACAAATCCGTCGGCAAGTAAAAATACAGACTTACAACTTCGCTTCTGGGATGCCTCCGGGAGTGAGATTTCGACTCGCAACATAACTCTCTCTGCCGGCACCACCACTGCGTTTTCTGTTCCGGATCGGTTTCCTGAGCTCGCCGGACGTGTAGGACAGTTACGCATTCAAGGCTCCGCCAGCGGCTTAGCCACGCTTGCGCTACGGTTCAATCCGAGTGGCGCCTTCAGTACGATCCCCCTATCCAGCCGCTAGCTGGTTCATCACCTTTGCAGTAGCCTGAAGAAATGGACAAAGTAAATCTGGCCCGGAAGTTTGCCCTCTTCTCCCAACATTTCCATCCCAAAATCGTGGGCGAGTTGAACGGACAGCATGTCAAGCTAGTGAAGGTGCTGGGGCCATTCGTATGGCATCATCACGATAACGAAGACGAACTGTTCCTGGTAATCCATGGGCGGCTGCGCATCGAATTCCGGGATCGGGACGTGTGGGTGGAAGAAGGCGAGTTCCTTATTGTGCCGCGCGGAGTAGAGCACCGCCCCGTCGCGGACGAAGAGACGCACATCCTGCTGTTCGAACCGGCAGACACACTGAACACAGGTAATGTGGATGGAGAAATGACTGCGAAGGTGCTGGAGCGGATCTGACAAAAAAATGGCGCCGGCCTCAGACGCAAGACCGGCGCCACCGAACTGCTTAAACTACCATCTAACTTGCAGCGTCAGGTTCATCAACGCCTGGCCGCCGATCGAAGCCGTGCGTTGATCGCTCTGTAGCTTCCCAAACAACTGCGGGGAAGTGAAGTTAACCTGAGACGACGGATTGTTGTAGTTGTAGTTGTGGAACGGGTTCTGGAAGTCCCAACGCAATTGCACGTGGAAACGTTCCTTGATCGCCCAATTCTTTTGGGCCGATACCTGCGACCAGAGCAGGCGTGGCCCGGTCATGATGTTGCGTCCCGCGGTCCCCGGCGTGAATGCGGCCGGATAGGCGAAATTGTTGATGGCGATGGTAGGATTGCGGTTGGCCTGGGTGAAGCGATCCCCACCGACGTTGTTCCAGCCGTCCAGCAACGTAGGCTGGCTGAGCAGGTTCGGACGCCTGTTGCCGGCAAAGGTTGGATAGTAGTTGCTCGGGCTCCCGGCGAAATCGAAGGTCATCGGATTCCCGCTCTCCAGTGTCTGGATGAAGGCAATCTCATAACCGCCGAAGATCGTATCTTTCCATCCACCGCCGCTCATGAATTTCCTTCCCTTTCCGATTGGCAGTTCGTATGTGGTGTAGGCGATGAACCGGTGATTGCGATCATAGCCGGCCCTTGCTTTTTCGAGACCCCGATTCTGGAGCGGAGCCACGCCGGACCCGTCGTTATCGTTATCCTGACTGTCGATTGCCTTCGAGAACGTATAGAAGGTGCTGAATGTCAGGCCTTGGGACATGCGCTTCTCCAGCTTGGCGGTTGCGCCGTGATACGTCGAATGTCCGAAATTGGACCGCAACATCACGTTTCCAAAATTCGGGTAGGGCCGGTAATTCTGCGCTGCCGCGAATACCTTGGTGCGCAATGCCGGGTCATTGGCAGCGTAATCAACCGGGAACGTATTGTACTGCCACCGTTCGATCAGGCCTACGCCGGAGGAACCTTGATAACTCAGATCCACTACATACGTTGGACCGAGTTGATACTGCACGCCGCCATTCCAGTTCAAGATGTACGGATTGCGGAGGGTCTTATCCCACCACTCTACGTTTCGGCCGCTGTAGTTGGCGGCTGGGTTGACGAATGCCGCTGTATTGGGGCCGTTCGAGGCAAACGTAACTTTCGCCGGGCCATTGCTGAGTTGGAAAAGAGGCCTCGGATCGCCTGTTGCGCGGAGTTGATCGTTGATACCGACGTACTCATCAAACTGCCCTCGGCTGGAAGGAAACTTCACATCGACTGTATTGATTGCGAAGCCGCCACGGAATACGAACTTGCTCAGCGGGTGCCAGGCCAGCCCGATACGCGGTTGGAAGTTATTATTGTCCCTCGCGTTCAGCGCGCCAGTGGGATGCGTAATTGCACCCTTTCCACCTGCGACCAGATTGTCGGTTCCGGTTGGATCGAAATTGCTCTGCAGTCCGTACTTCGTCTTGAAGGGGGACTCGTTGCTATAACGGACGCCGAGGTTGAACGTCAACGTCGGGCTAAACTTCCAATCGTCCTGGAAGTAAAAGCTGTGAATGTCGGATCGCGGCAGCCAGGAGGTAAATTCTGCATCAAAGTACGCCTCCCGCACCGATCCCAACAGGAATCCGGCAAACGTGTTGCCGGTGTTTGGCACGGGCTGTCCGTTCGCCTGCAGACCCGCCGTCATACCGTCGAAATAGAAAGAGCCGCTGGGCCGGTTCGTTGTGGTCGCGTTCAACCGGAAGTGCAGTAACTCATAACCCATTTTGAAAACGTGGCTGCCGTGGATCTTGGTAAGGTCATCACGAAACGAAAGAGTTTCGGTGATGCTCCGGTTGTTCCCATTTCCAGTCAGGCCGTAAATACCGCTTGCCTCGTACCGTTCATTGGCCGGGGAGCCAAACTGGGGCATAAGCGCGCCGTCCACATTGGGAATGCCAAGTTGTGAAGGCCAGTTCCCGCCCGCCGAATACGAAAATTGATCGTTTCGAAAACGCGAGTATCCGGCCCTCATGTCATTTACAATCGTCGGACTGACGACGTACGTTCCACCGGTGGAGAAGTTCTTGCTCGTGAACGGAGCTTCAAGGCCCTGAGAGCCGTCGAAGGCCTTTATCCCGATATTAGTGGGCCGCTGCAAACCGCTTATATGGTTGTACGTCCAGCTACCATAGATCTTGAAATTGGAATTGAACTGATGATCGATTCTGGTGTTGTAATCCTCTAAAAACGTCCGCGAGTTCTCGGCCGTAATCAGATTGCTCTGCGGACCGAGGTTATAGAACGACCCAGGGACGTTCGGCGAAACCCAGGGGTTCAGGCCAACGATTTTCTTCGCCACCGGATCGAGCCTGCTGGCCGGGACGATGTTGCCGGGAAGGGGGGCGCGAGTCCAAGTTCCATCGGCAAGTTGCGTGGTGGACGCAGGATCAAATAGTGCGTTACCCTTTCCGCCGAAGTTAAAGTCGCCACCCTTCATCGCATCGGTGGGCGTATTGATAATCACCTGTGCCCCCTTCTTCTCAATCAGCTTTTGATAACCAAAGAAGAAGAACGTCTTGTTGCGGCCATCGTAGACTTTGGGAATAAACACAGGCCCACCGGCATTTGCCTCCGGCATCATGAACCATGTGGGGATCCCGTTGGGAAAACCGGGGCGCGGATCAGACGTTTTCAGATTGTCGAAAAACAGCCGGTGCTGCATGCGGCGAGACCGGCCGTAATCGGCGGCTAGACCATGAAACTGATTCGTTCCGCTCTTCTTCACCACGCTGATTACGCCGCCGGCTGAATGTCCGTACTCCGCCGGAAGGGTCGTTGTAAGCACCTTTACTTCTTCCACTGAATTCTGAATGGGTTTGACCGAGGTAGTTCCGGAAGTCTGGTTGTTGCCGGTGACGCCGTCTTCGAATAATCCAATGGCAGTATCCCGCTGGCCGGCGAGGTGAAAGCCTCCGAGGCCCCCACCGTAGCCGTAGCCGCCCATCGTCATTCCAGGAACCACATTCAGCGTCGAATTGATGTATCGCTGATACATTGGCAGTTTGTGGAGTACCTCACCTTCGACGAGCGAGCCTGTGGCGGAAGTTTCGGTCTCCAGCAACGCTGCTGCTGCGGTGACTTCCACCGATTCACTGACATTTCCCACCTGCATCGTGGTGTCAACCGCCATGACATCACCGAGGTGAAGATCGAGATTTTCACGAATCAAACGCTTAAAGCCGCCGGCCTCGAAGGTAACGCGGTACGGGCCGGGTTGAAGAGATTGTACGCGGAAGAGCCCACCCTCATTGGTAGTAGCGGTGAACTGGAAATTGGTGTCGGTCTGAACGACCGTCACCGAAACATTCGGAATAACGGCGCCACTAGGATCGGTAAGCCGGCCAGTTATGGTCGCCGAACCGATCTGTGCGGTCGCAATACTAGCAAACCCGGCTATCGCCGAGATAAGCGCGAAGCAACGGAGCAAACGCATGGTAGATCCCCCAAAGAGCAAAATGTAACAAACAAGCTTGACATATTGTACAGAATGTAGCGTATGTTGGGAAGGGCTCCTTTCAGACATTTTCGCCGTGGCCTTCCGGATCGAGTAATCGATAAAGATCCGCGATCTCGCGCTTGTCCGCCAATACCAACAGTTGGTCGCCGCTCTCTACCACCGTGCTCCTTCGGCGCGCGATGAAATCCTCACCCCTACCCACCAGAATCATTAGCGCGGATTTGGGAAGTCCCAAATCGAACACTCGCCGTCCGCTTGCGGCCAAGCCTTTCGCCAGAGGGATCTCGGAACAGTGCCTGATCGTCCGGCGCGGCCGGATCGTAGCCTTGCCAAATCGGATCCCAGACTTTGCTCCCATAACTGGTCCTTTGAGGATTCGGCGAGTGCATCAATTCCCGTACTTGCGTGCCCGCATACTGGTCAATGCAGGAGCCTACCCTTTCTGTGTCCAGTTTCTCTCCAGCGCGAGAGAAGTAATAATGGCTATGGTCCTCGTTGAGGCTGATACCTGTCGCGGCTTTCGCCTGTCCCCGAAGCGTTACCGCGAGTGCTCCATCAATTGAAAAATATGTCGTCGAGTCAAGCAACCAAATATCACTCTTTCGCCTGGAGACCGCGCCCATGACCCCCCGTATCTTGATCGTCGAAGATGAAGAAAAGCTCCGGCGCGTCATGGAACTGCAACTGCGTTCCGCCGGCTTCGAAGTGGATCAGGCGGGCACCGCGGAAGAGGGCATGCGCAAGATCGACCGTGCCGGCCTGATCATCACCGATCTTCGCCTGCCTGGTATGGACGGCCTCCAACTGCTGGCTACGATCCGCCGGCAGAACTCACAGATCCCCGTAATTGTCGTCACAGCGTTCGGAACGGTTGAGAACGCAGTGGAAGCCATGAAAGCGGGCGCTGCCGACTTCCTGTTGAAGCCTTTCTCGCTGGATCACCTGCTGACTGTGGTCAAGAAGGCGCTGGAGGTAAGTGCGCTGCGGGATGAGAATCGCCAGCTCCGCGAAGAACTTGGCCACCGCTACGAATTCGACAATATCGTCGGCCGCAGCGCCATCATGCAGGAGCTTTTTGCCACCATCATGCGGGTCGCCCCCACCCGGGCAACGGTTCTGCTGGCGGGTGAAAGCGGCGTCGGCAAAGACTTGATCGCGCGCGCGATTCATTTTCATTCGCCTCGCCGCGACAAGCCCTTCGTCAAAATTAACTGCACCGCGCTGCCTGAGAATCTGATGGAGAGCGAGCTGTTCGGTTACGAAAAAGGCGCCTTTACAGGGGCCCTGGCCACCAAGCCCGGGAAATTTGAATTTGCCGACACTGGAACCGTGTTTCTTGATGAGATTGGCGACGTGCCCCCATCCATTCAGGTGAAGCTTCTCCGTGTCCTGCAGGAGCGCGAGATCGAACGCTTGGGCAGTAACAAGACGCGCCATATCGACGTCCGCGTGCTGGCCGCCACCAACGTGGATTTACGCGTCGCGCTGGAAAACGGCACGTTCCGTGAAGACTTGTACTATCGGCTGAACGTTCTCCCAATAAACATCCCCGCGCTGCGGGAACGCAAGGAAGATATCCCGTTCCTGGCCGACCACTTCGTCAAGAAAATCGCCACGGACTTGGCAGGCCGCGCCGTCAAGATCAGCGAAACTGCCATGCAGAAGTTGATCGCCTACAGTTGGCCGGGGAACGTGCGGGAACTGGAGAACGTTATCGAGCGGAGCATCGTGCTCAGCTCCGGCCCCACACTGGATGCGGCCGACATCAAGTTGGATACATCGCGTGCCCGCGCGACGCTGGCCGAACATTTTCTTCCCGATGGGGTCAGCCTGGACGACTACGAAAAATCGATCATCCGGGAAGCGCTCCGGCGCGCCGATGGAAACAAGAGTCAGGCCGCCCGATTGTTGGGCATCACGCGCAACGCACTGCGTTACCGCCTCTCGCAAATGGGGATGGAAAGCGCGGATTGACGCCGTGCCTCAAGCGGGCTTGGAGAGATGCTCGTCGGCTGTCCAGAAAGCAAGCGCTCAATTGCAGCGGACGCGGTGAGGCGAATATCGATCCAACCTGCGCCCTTGCCGTGCAATCGGCGATCCCGCACAAAACCAACAACGTCACCGTGAGGCACCATATCAGCCTGGTGCATCCGCTCATAGTCGGCCAGCAGCTTGTTGCGGCCTCCCCGGTCGCCAATCAGAAGTTCGCCATAAACCAAGGGATGCCCAGTTACCGCATCCCTGGCCAGCAGCCGGTCCATTTCTGCCGCGTAGGTCGACCGATTTGCGAGGTATCGAATCCAAACCGAAGTGGCCGACAAGAACCCTCACCTTGTCTTGCGCTTCGACACCGGGCTTTCCCGGCGCCTTGGGACGTCGGACGGCAATTTCTCAGTACCGCGCAACGTCCGAATGCACTGATAGGCGGCATGGCGTACTAAGGCTTCCAGGCCCAGACGCACCGTCTCCGTATCGGTGCCCGCACCGCAAGCTATCTTTGCTTCCTTGAAGAGCCTGTCATCCACATTGAGAGTTTTCTTCATATTTAGCCCATGGAGCTATACAAACGGATCGCGGACAATCGCTCATGAACATCAACGCGGCGGGACAACGTAGCCAACCCTACAACCGCACGATCTTATCGGAAACCACGCCCTTCAGCGCATTTCGCGTATCGACAATTAGCTTCGCCTTCTCCAACACCTCGCCATAGCTGAAGCCCGTATGGTTTGTTGTGATCACCACGCAATCCGCCACCGCCGCCATCGCGTTGGCATCCTGCGCCAGAATATCGATTCCCTCCAAATGGATTTTCGGAACAAACGGATCGCTATAGGTCATCTTCGCGCCGCGCTGTTTCAGCAGGTGCAAAATATCCAGCGCCGGAGACTCGCGCACATCGTCGATGTCCTTCTTGTAAGCCATACCCAGAATGTGCACATGCGATCCTTTCAACGCTTTGCTATGGTCGTTGAGTGCATTCTGCACCTTGTCCACCACAAAATGCGGCATCTGCCCGTTGATGTATCCAGCCAGTTCAATAAACCGCGCCTCAATGCCTGCCTGCTTGGTCTTCCAGGAAAGATAGAAAGGATCGATCGGAATGCAATGCCCGCCCAGCCCCGGCCCGGGATAAAACGGCATGAAGCCGAACGGTTTGGTCGCGGCGGCTTCAATCACCTCCCACACATTGATGCCCATGCGGTCGCACATCAGCGCCATCTCGTTCACCAGTCCGATGTTGATCATGCGGAATGTGTTCTCCAGCAGCTTCACCATCTCGGCCACTTTGGTGGAGCTCACCGGCACCACTTTCTCAAGGGCTTGCGCATAAAACAGCGCGCCCATTGTCGTGCAAGCCGCCGTGATGCCGCCTACCACTTTGGGGATGTTCGCCGTCTGATACTTCGGATTGCCCGGATCCACGCGTTCGGGTGAGAAGCACAGAAAGAAGTCCTCGCCCACTTTCAAATCGTCCCGTTCCAGCATGGGCAGCACCAACTCGTCGGTGGTCCCCGGGTAGGTGGTCGATTCCAGAACCACCAGCATCCCCGCATGGAAGTGCTTAGCAATCTCCTGGCAGGCCGACACAATATAGCTCATGTCCGGGTCTTTGGTTTTCCGCAGCGGCGTGGGCACGCAAATGTCGATCGTGTCCAACTGCGCTACCACTGAGAAATCGGTCGTAGCCTTGATCTTTCCGCTTTTAACCAGCCCGGCCAGAGTCTCGGTCGGGATATCCTGAATATAGGATTCACCCTTGTTCACCAGGTCCACTTTGGACTGCTGAACATCAATTCCGGTGACGGTGAACCCCGCCTTGGCGAACTCAACCGCCAGCGGCAAGCCCACATAGCCAAGCCCGATTACGCCCACCTGGGCTTCGCGGGAGGAAATCTTCGCACTCAGTTTCTCTACTACCGTCATAGAAAGAACTCACCTTTGACAACGATTTCAACAGGACCTACCAGGTACAAATCGTCGTCTTCCGCCCGAAGGTTTAGGGCGCCAGCCGGAGTTTCAATCGTAACCGGGCTCGAAACCACGCCGCGCGCCAATGCCGCTGCCGCCGCACCGGTAGATCCCGTGCCGGAACTCATGGTCTCGCCCACACCCCGTTCAAAGAACCGTACGTCGATGGTATGGCCGTCCACAACCCTCACAAACGACACGTTCGTCTTCTTGGGAAACCGCGCGTGGGCTTCGATGAGCGCACCAATCGTCCGCCAGTCCAGCGTGAAGTCGTCCACGAAGACGGCGCACTGCGGATTTCCCACGTTCATAACGGTGACTGGCAGGTCCAGCAGCGTGCCCCGCAGTTCTTCCACTACCGCCCGGCCCATGTTCATCTCGAACAGATATTTGTAACCATTCCGCTCGATCAGCTCGATTTCTTTCCGCCCGGCGCCAGTCAGGATCGACACCGCGGATTCAGCCAGACCGGCCTCAATCAGGAATGCCGCTGCACAACGCGTGCCATTGCCGGATAACTCAGGCTCGCTTCCGTCGGGATTGAAGAGCCGGATCTTTCCATCGCAGCCATCGATTCCGGGTGAAACCACTAGCCACCCGTCCGCACCTGCCCCGGTGTGCCTGTCACAGATTGCGATGGCAACGGCAGGCAAATCCTCGCTCGGGATTTCGCTGGCCCAAGTGAGTAGAAAGTCGTTTTTAGCGCCGTGCGCCTTCGTAAACGGAATCATCATGGAGTGGGAACTGGCGCCGCAGCTTCGCGCCGGAATATCCGAATCACCGGCGCATCTCGAACTGAGACTATTTTTACACAGCGATATCGAGGGCCGTTCCTGGCGGCGCGATCGATGGCGCCGGCCAGGGCGTCTGCGCCGCGTGTCACCGCCCACTCGGCGTTCAGAAACAGATCGGGTCTCGCCATCGCCGCAAGCCACTGTGGATTGTCACCGTCGTGGATGGTCTGGTGCATCGGGATTCCGGCTTCCCGGAAAATGCCAGTCTGATCTCCGAACGATGCGAACACCGTATCCCCCGGCCGAATGTGTTCGCGCAGGTAGGCGGCGGCTTCCTGCGTCCAGGCGCGGCGCGAAACGGAGTTTACTTCGCTCTCCTTCCAACAAATCCAATTCTCCGCCCTTGGATAGGCGAGCCACGGAGTTACGCAGGCCAGCACGATCAAGACCGCGGCCAGAGCGCGAATCCTCTGCGGAGCGATGGCCGCCAACGCCCCTCCGCCCAGTGCCAGCATGGGCAGCACCGCCAGTCCGTACCGTGTATTGTAGTAGCCGTTCGGCCACAGATGCGGCACAAAGATCGGCACGCCGGACGAATACATGCTCAATACGTAGAACAGGGGTGGCAGCGCCAGGAAAATCACCGGCCAGAATGCCCTTTTGATGACCGCGGCTACCAGCCCGGCCAGCCCGGCAAACAGCAACACCGGCCCAACGGCAAGCTGCGCCGCGGAGCGGAAGTAGAAAATTGATTTGGTCCAATCGTGATCCGTGGGAAAGCGCGCCATGCCGGCGGCCAGGTCTCTCGCGTAGATCCCCTTCGCCGAATACGGGCCGAAATAGAATTCAAAGAACGTTCCGTAATACCACCAGTTGTGTCCCATCCAGTAGAGCGGAGCGATGCTGGCAATGACGCCAAATAACAGCCCATTGCGAATCCGGTTCGTCTGCGATGACACCAGGAAGTAGACCGTAAGGAACGGGATCAGCGACCATCCCTCATACCGGGTGAGTGATGCCGCGATGGAGAAGATGCCGGCCCCGGCGACCGCTAGAACGGATTGCGTCGAATAGAACACCACCGTGCAGTAAAGCAGGCCGCAGATCATCACAAAGAAAACGGGTTCAGTCATCGGCGTCGACTGCAGATACAGCAGATTCGGATTCAGCGCGAACAAAGCGGCAGTGCAACCTGCCGCGGCCGTACTCTGAAACACACGCCGCGCGGCGGCAAACAGCATGGTGCCGGCAAGCACAAAGCAGGCGACGGCAGGAATCGTTCCCGCCAGCCCGGATTGCCACAGACGGTCATTCCCCACGAAAGGCAGCATCAAGGCGTGGGGTACCGGCAGCCACGGACTGCCCACCTGGTCATAGCCGGGGTTCCGCGAGTCCAGGATTCTGCGTGCCGTATTCAGGTGCGCTTCCGCGTCCCCGTAATACAGCACATAACCTTGGCCGTAGAACCAGGCAGCCGCGGCGATCCCCACGGCGGCTAGCAACACAAACACAACTGCGGCCGGGAGGATTCCAGAGCTTGCCCGCCGAGCCGGAGCTTTCTTAGAAGTCCGTGAAGGTTTTGAACTCTTGGAAGCGGGCATCAATCTCAGTGCGCGTCAAATTGCGGAAACGGTCCACGCCGAACTTTTCGCAGCAGAAGCTCCCCATCACCGATCCGTAGATTACGGCCCGGCTCAATTCCTTGCGGTCGATATGGTCTTTCTTTAGGTCCAACCCGCACGCCGCCAGGTAGCCGATGAAGCCGCCGGCGAAGCAGTCGCCCGCACCGGTCGGATCGAAGACCTGCTCCAACAAATAGCCCGGCACCACGAAAAACTGGTCATGCCGGAAGAGCATCGCTCCATATTCGCCGCGCTTGATCACTAGTGTGTTGGGCCCCATCGAGAGAATCTTATGCGCCGCTTTCCGCAGGTTGGATTCGCCGGACAGTAGCCGCGCCTCACTGTCGTTGATGAGCAGAAAATCCCAGTCCTTCAACGTTCCCAGCAACTCGTCCCGGTAGTCGTTGATCCAGTAATTCATCGTGTCGCCTCCCACCAGCCGCACGCCATTCATCTGCTCACGCACGCTCTTTTGCAGTGCGGGCTGAATATTACCCAGAAGCAGGTAAGGCGCGGCCTTGTACGCCTCCGGCAGCTTCGGCTGGAAATCGGCAAAGACGTTGAGATCCGTCCGAATGGTGGTCCGGTCGTTCATGTCCTGGGAATACACGCCCTCCCAGAAAAAGGTCTTGCCGGCGACGCGTTCCAAACCCGCCAGATCGATGTTACGGCTCTCCAGGAACTCCACATCGGCGGCGTCGAAATCTTCTCCCACCACCGCGACAATCTTCACGGGGCTAAAATAGCTCGCGGAAAGAGCAATATAGGTGCAGGCGCCTCCCAGCATTCGCTCCACCCGCCCGTGCGGCGTTTCGACACCGTCATAGGCAACCGACCCAACGACAACAATGGACATTTCCCGATTGTAACCGCCGCACCCGCGCACGGTACACTGAAAGGGTAAGTCATGGGTCCTCGCCCGCATTTTGTCTTTGATCTAATCGTTTACCTCGTCAGCCTTGGTGCCATTTATATGTTGCGCCGCTGGAATTCCGCGCAGCCGCCAGATCCGGCGCTCGATCCTGTAAGGAAGCGCATCAACCTGGGCTTGGTCATCTCGGCCTCCTGGCTTTCTTTGGGCATGGCGCTGACGCCGGCTGTCATTTCCAGGCACCTGCCCAATTTTTGGACCAGTTGGATTCACGCCGGTGCTGTCGCAATTGCTGTATGGTCGGTCGCGGCCCTAATATTGGCGGGCTTCTGGAAAAACGTTCCGGTCTTTGATCCGAAGCGAAGGCAGTTTCTGCGGGTTGCGCGTGCCGCTACGTTTGCCGCCCCGGTTGTCGCCACCGGCTTCGGAATTATCCAGCGCGAGAAATTAACCCTGCGGGAGGTGGATGTTCACATTCCCAATCTGCCCAAGGATTTGCAGGGACTTCGACTGGTACAAATCAGCGATATCCATTTGAGCGCATTCGTGAGTGAGGCGCTGCTGGCGCGTGCCATCGACATGGCGAATGAGACTCGCGCGCATATTGGCCTGGTGACCGGCGACCTGATTACCAGGGTGGGTGATCCGCTGGACCTCTGTTTGAAACATCTGGCGCGCTTAAAGGTGGACGCTCCTGTTCTGGGATGCCTGGGAAACCACGAAATTTACGCCGAAAGCGAAGATTACACAACAAGAGCCGGTTTGGGGGTCGGAATCCGCTTTCTTCGTAGGGAGACGCAGATTCTGAATTTCGGCAAAGCGCGCATCAACTTCGCCGGATTCGACTATCAGCGAAAGGGGAATGATTATCTTGTGGGCGCTGAAGAAATGGTAGTGCCGGGGGCGTTGAACATCATGCTGTCTCACAGCCCGGACGTCTTTCCCGTGGCAGCGGCGAAAGGCTACGATCTCACTCTATCCGGCCATACTCACGGCGGACAGGTGAACGTGGAGATTCTGCATCAGGGCCTGAACATCGCCCGATTCATGACGCCGTACGTTGACGGCTTATACCGTGAAGGAAATGCGTCGATTTTCGTCACCCGGGGCGTGGGCACCGTCGGCTTGCCTGCCCGCATCGGAGTGCCTCCGGAAATCGCCCTCATACGCCTGTGCGCTACTTAATTCTCAGCGACATTCATGGCAACTGGGAAGCGCTATCCGCGGTTCTCACGGACGCCCATGGCAAGTACGATCAGATTCTGAATTGCGGCGATCTGGTGGGTTACGGGCCCGATCCAAACGCGGTGGTCGATTGGGCGCGGGCCAACACGGCGGCCGGAATCCGGGGCAATCACGACAAGTCGTGTGTTGGCCTGGAAGACCTGGAATGGTTCAATCCGGTAGCTAAGACGTCCGCCATTTGGACCAGCAAAACGCTGACCGAAGTGAACCGGGAGTATCTTCGCCAGCTCCCCGCCGGTCCCTTGGCTGTTTCCGACTTTCAAATACTGCACGGTTCTCCTGCCGGCGAAGACGAATATCTGGTTACGCAGCAGGAAGCGGGCTACGTTGCGTCGCTGGTGCATACGCCCATTTCGTTCTTCGGCCACACTCATCTGCAGGGCGGCTTCCTGCTGCATCGCAACGGGGTCAAGCTTCTGGCTCCCTATGCGTTTCAGTTGGAAACCGGCTCTCGCTACCTGGTGAATCCGGGATCGGTGGGGCAGCCGCGCGACCACGACCCGGACGCTGCCTATGCGATCTACACTCCGGCGCAGCGCCTGGTGGAATTCGGCCGTGTTCCTTACGACATCGAAACCACCCAACGCAAAATTGTCAGCGCCGGGTTACCGGACATGCTTGCCTATCGCCTGACCGTTGGAAAATAGATCGCGTCCCAATCTCGCCCTCACCGTCAGTCAAAAAGCTCAATCTGGCTCTGAACCACTTTTTTCTTTCGCCGCAGCGGGCTCCCCACCACACCCAAAACCTGCATCTCCGCCAGCGCGCACTTAGGAACAAAAATACGCTGATTGTTGTAGGAATAGTCGGGCGGGACAATCGTGAAGCCGTGCGGTTCCAGTTGCAACAAGTTGCCGGAAAGGACCCCTTCCAACGCATCGCCATCTTTAAAGAGCAGGCGCACCCACAGTCCGTCAAGCTTCGGCCGTGTCTGAAATGAGCTCCGCACCGGCGGTTTTCCCATCGGATCGAAATCCTTCACAAAATGGACCCGTTTGATCTCTCCATACGGGACCACGGACGCCACTCCGGACAGATTGAGAAGCTCTACTCCTGAGCTCGTTAGATATGTAAGGGGGTTCACGAAACCCGACAGCAGATCTCGATCAAACCGCCAGATCTGCACTTTTTTGCTCGTTGAACTGGCCAAAAAGGTCCTTATCCCCTCTAAACCTACCATTGCAGGCACAATTTGTTCCAAACAATTTCGCGAGTATTGTATCATTGGCTCGATGCACAGGGGCGCAAAGCGATCCGGAGTACCTGCGGTGGACGTGCGCCCGGAAGGGCAATCCGTGGAAATTTGGGCAGCATCGTTCCTCGACTTTTGCCGGGTGGAGAAGGGATTAGCGGCTAATTCCATCGCCTCTTACCGCTTGGATCTCCAGAAGTACACCGCGTTTTGCCCGCCTGGCGCTACTGCGAATGTCGAATTGATGCGCTCCTATGTGGACTCCCTCTATGTTGCCGGACTGGCCAGCAGATCGATTGCCCGGCACATTACCACGCTGCGCAATTTCTATCAGTTCCTGCTGCGAGAAGGGAAAGTGGCTGCCGACCCGGTCGGCGCCATGCCCTTGCCTCGCCAGTGGAAGAATCTTCCGAAGTATCTAAATCTGGAGCAGGTTAACCGCCTGGTGCAGGCCCCGGACACGAACAAAGCCACCGGAATGCGCGACCGTGCCATGCTGGAATTCCTCTATGCCACCGGACTCAGAGTCAGCGAACTGTGTACCGTCGAACTTGCCGGGCTGACTCTCGATCTCGGCGTTGTTCGCGTCACTGGAAAAGGAAATAAGGAGCGCATGGTGCCGGTTGGGAAGGCCGCCCTTCGTGCCGTTTCCGAATACCTGGCGAGTGCCCGTCCGGCGTTGCTGCGCGGGCGGGGAAGCAAGTATCTTTTCGTAACAGCGCGCGGTTCGGCGATGACCCGGCAGTCGTTCTGGAAACAGCTGGCTGTTTACGCGAAGAAGGCCGGAATCTGGCAGCGGCTGACCCCACACGTCATCCGGCATAGCTTTGCCACTCACCTTTTAGAAGGTGGGGCGGACTTGCGCAGCGTCCAGACGATGCTTGGCCATTCTGACATAGCGACGACGCAAATATATACCCATGTACTAAAATCCAGGCTTCGCAGCACGGTTGACGATCATCATCCGAGGGCTTGAAGATGCAGGTCACCTAACTCAAGAGAGCGATTGCGATGAGCGATTACATGTTCATGTTGGAGAACCACCTGACTGCCGACCAGAGCCATATTCTGGCCGAGGTGGAGGCGGCCGCAGCACAGGCGGGCATCAGCCTCTTCCTGACCGGCGGAGCGATTCGAGACATGCTTGGCGGTTTCGCAATCCGCGACCTGGATTTTACCGTGGAAGGCAACGCGTTGAAGCTGGCCAAGACGCTCGCCCAGAAGGGCACCGCGGAAATTGTCAGCACCGACGAAAACCGGAAATCCGCGGAACTTCGCTTTCCTTCAGGAGTTACGGCCGAAATTGGGATGGCGCGCCAGGAACGCTATGCCAAACCAGGCGGAAAAGCCCACGTGACTCCCGCCACCATTCACGAGGACCTGCGTGGCCGCGACTTTACCATCAATGCGCTCGCACTTTCGCTGAACAAGGCCTCACGGGGCTTGTTGCTGGACCCGACGAACGGACTATCCGAACTGGAACGGAAAGAGTTGCGTGCAGCGACGAACTACACGCTGTATGACGATCCCATCCGGCTTTTCCGGCTGATTCGCTTCAAGGTTCGCCTTGGATTCCAAATCGCCGAGCGGACCCGGACGCAGTATGAAAATGCCCGCCTCGCGGAAGTAGAAAAGCACATCGGTCCGGCGGCGCTGCTGAATGAATTGCAGAAGGCCGCCAGTGAGCCCAACTCGGCGGACATTGTCCAGGCGTTTGAAGAGGAAAAGCTGCTGCCTCTGGTTTCGCCCGTACTCACGGGTGCGAAGGTGGATCATGCCGGTTTTGCCAAACTGCAAAAGGCGAAACAGATCCTCCCCTTTGGACTCGATCTGCATATTGACCATTCCGCACTTTTCTTCCATTTTCTGGCTGAGAAGTTGACGCCGAAGGAGCGTGCTGCACTGGTTTCCAGCCTTGGCATGGACAAGGCCGCGGTGGAGGCTTGGCAGAAACTGGAGCCGAAGGCGAAAAAGCTCGAGAAGGAACTGCTCTCCGCCAAGTTGGCAAAACCCTCCGCGCTCTACCACTTATTGTCCAAAGTGCCCGGCGAGCAATTGCTGTTTCTGCTGGCGAAGTCTTCCCAGCGAAACGTCAACGATCGGATCCGGAATTATCTCCAAAGGTATCTTCCGGCCGCGCAGGAAGTTACGGACCACGAAGTGCAGTCCGCCGGCGGTGTTCCCGGAACTCCCAAGTTCCAAAAGTTGAAAGATCAAATGATTTCAAAGAAGCTGGATGCGCGGCCCAAGAAAATCGCCGACTCCGTTCCGGAGCCGCCGGTGGCTACCGCGAACGGCCGACGTTGAATCCACCGCCCCCTGGCGATTCAATTTCCAGCACGTCGCCCGCTTCCACCGCGAGTTGCGCCATGGCGGTGATCGCGATTTTCCTCCCCTTCCGGATGAGCGTATTCCGGCCGGGCTTCCCCCGCTTCGCCCCTCCCAATCCGTACGGCCCCTCGGCGCGGCGGCTGGAAAGAATAGTCACCTCCGCGGACGTGAGAAACTCGAATGCCCGGATGATGCCGTCTCCCCCAGCGTGATCGCCAGCTCCACCTGAGCCGGAACGAATTCCATACTTCTGGATCCGGACAGGGTACTGGTGTTCAAAGGCCTCCACCGGCGTATTCCAACTGTTCGTCATATGTGTGTGTACTGCGCTTTGGCCTGCATTCGCCGGGCCGCCGCCCATGCCCCCGGCGATGGTCTCATAGTAGGCGAACGAACGGCCCCTGCGTGCATCCCAACCGCCAAAGGTCAGGTTGTTCATCGTGCCGGAACTCGCGGCTGGAATGCGGTCCGGCGCCGTTTGAGAGAGAGCCCCCAGCAATACATCCGTAATACGCTGCGACGTCTCCACGTTTCCCGCCGCCATGGCCGCCGGCGGCAGGGCATTCACCACGGTTCCGGCCGGTGCTATCACCGTTACCGGCTTCATCAGGCCCGCAGTGAAGGGAACTTCTTCCTGGATCAGGCATCGGAATGCGTAAGTAGTGGCGGCAACGGCAATCGCATAATTGGCATTCAATGGCCCACCCACCTGCGTACTGCTCCCGGTGAAGTCCACCGTAGCAGAGTCCCCATGAATTGTGACAGTCACCGCGATTCGGACCGGCTCCGCCGCGCTGCCGTCGCCATCCAGGAAGTCTTCGAACCGGTACGCACCGTCTGGCAAGTCCCGGATGGCCGCCCGCATCATGCGCTCGCTGTATTGCTGCAAACGGCTCATGTTCCGGTCCACGACCGTAATTCCGTAGCGGCCAACCAATTCGCGAAGCCGGACTTCCCCCCGATGAATCGCCATCCATTGCGCCAGCAGGTCTCCTTCGCGTTCTTCCGGCGTGCGGACGTTCGCTAGGATCAGCCGCAACAGGCTCCGGTCAATCTTCCCGCGTCTAACCAGTAGTATCGGTGGGATACGCAAGCCTTCCTGAAAAATCTCCCGCGCCATCGGCATCGACCCCGGGCTCATGCCCCCCACATCGGCATGGTGAGCCCGGTTTGCCAGAAAAAACACAGGCTTCCGCTTTCCGGCGAGAAAGACCGCCGAAACCGCGGTGATGTCTGGCAGATGGGTCCCGCCCTGGAACGGGTCGTTCAAAATGGCGACGTCGCCCGGTTGCAGGTCGAACGCCTTGCGCGCGTGATCGACGGACAGCGGCATGGCGCCCAGATGCACCGGCATGTGATCGCCCATGGCAACCGTGTTTCCGCCGGAATCGTAAACGGCGCAGGAGTAATCCCGGCGTTCTTTTATATTCGCCGAGAATGCTGTCTTACGGAGAACCACGCCCATTTCCTCGGCAATCGATGCCAGCAAATGCCGGAATAGCTCCAGTTCGATGGGGTCGCGCTTCACGCAGGCTTCTTCTTTAAAGATGGCGCAGTACGGGGGGCAACCGGCTCCTTCGGCGCTGGCTCGTCAACGGCTGGCGGAGGCGGTTCGTCAGGCTTCTCCTCCGGCTTACAATCACCGGCCGAGATTTGGAAGCTGGCGGCCGCTTGCCAGCGCTCGCCCTGACGCCGTTCTACCTTGTACGACTTGGAAGGCCCATCGGCGCGAATGCGCCATTCCGCAGCCAGGCCCTTCGGGTACTTCCAAGGGATAGGCTTGTTCGAAACCTGCCGCAGTGACCAACTTTCGCCGCCGGTCATCGTTTCATAAAGCTCATGCCGCATGCCATTCTCACCGGACTGGATTTTGTCTAGCAGCAGCGCTCCGGCGGTTCGCGATTCGAAATGAAACTGTTCGATGGCGCCCACCCGGGATTCGCCGGAGACGGTTGCTTTGCGCCACGTCTTGCCGCCATCGGTGGTAATCAGAAGGAAAGGATCACGTGGCAATGTTTGCTGGACTTGTCCGCTGATCCACCCGGCTTCGAAATCGATAAATTGAATGTTGTCGATGCCAATGCCGGGCATTCGCTCGAATGGCTCAGTCCACGTCTTGCCCAGATCTTCGCTACTCAGCAAGATGGATTCCAGCGTCGCGGTCGCTGTATGGAGGTTCCCTGACAGGATCAGACGGCTGTTCACTTGTTCGACGTCGGACAACTCCAGAAACAAGGGGCACGGATCGTCCTGCGAACACGTAAGCCCAAGCACCAGAACGTCTTCGCCCTTGCATTGCGCTGCGAGACGCATCGGTTTTCCAGTGTTTTCGAGGACCTTCCTCGCCGTAGGTTGCGCCAGGAGAAAACCAAAAGCGACAAAGAATAGGGTGAACCTCATAGCCGGTTGTCCTTGCCTGATCATTAAGTAGTATAGACGCAAATTTAAGTTAGGTCTCATAGGATCAATTTCTAATCCCCGCACTGTTCTGGTTTCCCAGTAACTTCAAAGAAACAAAGACTCGGTGGCGCGAGTGAATGATTGCTTACTGTTTCCGTTGTGGCAATAAATTTATTTGTATTCCTACGGGTATCAGTGTTATCCTACCTAAGGTAAATTGGCAGTAGAGCCACTACGGATTCCATCTGGTGAGTTCGCTGTTCAAAACATTCGGAGGTGGTGTTCGATGAAGAAAAGTTCATTTGCAGTTCTCATACTTTCATTGGCGGGTAGTGCATCTGCCAGCGTTATTATCGATCCGTTCGGAACTACGTCGCAAACACTGAACGCGCCGGCTGCAGCTGGAACCGTGAGTCAAGGGGTTGCGGCGACGGGCGCGGCTGGCGGTAATCGCTTTGCCTCGATCACCAAGGTCAGCGGTACCGGTACTGGGAGCACTGGCGACACTCTAGACATCAATGCTGCGACTCCCGGATTGTTGGAGTTCAACACGGCCGCTGCAGACACTTCAAACATTTTGGTGAGATGGGACGGCGACACGAACAATACTTTGGATTTCGGTCTCGGAGGCTTCTCCTTGTCACAGGGAGGGCTGAACACTTTCATCCGCCTCGCCCTGGAGTCCGATCTGGTCGCTGGCGGTTCAGTGACGGTATACAAAGACGCAGCGAATTTCTCTACTGCTACTTTTAACACTCCCGCCCTCGGTTTTTCCAGTTTTACCAATGCGGACCTCTTGTTTACGTCCTTTGTCAGCACGGGCACAGGTGCGGATTTCAATGCTGCTAATGCGATTGAACTGCGGATCAATGGTATCGGCGGGTTGGATGTTCGCGCCGATTTCGTCAGCGCTGATACAAATGGAATCCCCGAACCGGCATCGCTGGCGATGATCGGTGGCGGCTTGACGGCACTTGCGTTCATGCTTCGCCGTCGCAAGACTGTCTAGCTCGAAAGTCTTTCTTCGATTTACGACTGGAACGGATGATTGGATCCTCGATTCAATCATCCGTTTTGTTTTGGTGCCGAGGTTTTCTACTAGATCGGCTAAGATTGAACTGAAGCATGTCTGTCCAGCCGATTCCGCCGCCGATTGAACATCTCGGGCAGCGTCCCTTTTCGTTCTATCCTCCTATTCTCAATACCGAGCACAACGAGTGGATTTTTCGGCGTGCCACGTGGTCTGAGATCCTCGTATGTAATACCAAAACCAATAACGAGATCTGGGTCCCCCGGCGCTTCCTGGGTGAGATTTCACGAATCGAGGAACCAGTGATGATACTCGGCCTCCTCAAAGAGTTGGAGTATAAGTCAGGCCAGGTATGGCCGTCTGAACGCCGCGTGATCGAGATTCCCCGAGCGGTAAACGAAGGCTTCCGATCACCAGCCCAGGATGAGGCCCCATCGCGCGCCCCGGTTGTCGGGATCCGTTTGGAAAGTGGGACGGAGTCGCGCATCGGAAAATTGATTGGGGTCGTTCTGGTTGTGGGAATTCTGGGCTGTTTCCTGCTTATCAGCTTCTTCCGGTCCGGACGGGACGGTTCGCGCATTACGTATACTCCCGTGGTGCAAACTAGCCTTGGGCTGAGCGGTAGTGACGACTACTTCGCCGTCGTACGAAAGATGGGTCCGCCGGCCAGTGACCGCTGGAAGTCGGAAACGGGCGAAATGCAGTACCGCAGTCTCGCCTACCCCGATCAAGGCGTCTCTGTCATTTTAATGGGTGCGGAACGCAACAAGGCGCTCTATGTTGGCGCGCTTGACCGGAATTGGCACCCCGTTGATTCGGTGGCTCTCCCGGGCGGAGGATCGACGGCGTCGATGCTCAAGTCGCTCCAAAAGTTCTAGCGATCGAAAGATTTAGATCGAACGGCCGCATCCGTTTCCCGCGAAAAAACGTTATAAACGAAGGGGCTGCTCCTAGGAGCGAAGTACACCTTTTTACGCATAGCGAGTGATGCAATCCGCGGATTCGGCCGATAGAGAGCAATAGTGTCCAGGTTGTTCCATTCGTCTGTCTTCGTTTTTTACCGATATGCATATTGAAGGGCGCAGCGTTACAATGAAGAACACAGTCAACGATGCGGCGTCCAAACTGTTGAATGGCATGCGAATACTCATCGCAGATGATAGCCTTGTTTCGCGCCATCTTTTGGAGGCTACCCTCCGGAATTGGGGCTACGAGGTTGTTGTGGCCTGCGATGGAACCGAGGCCTGGAAAATTCTGCAGAGCAAAGAGGCTCCGCACATCGCAATTCTTGATTGGATGATGCCGGGACAGACTGGGCCTGAGGTCTGCCGGATGGTCCGCCAGAAGGCGATTGAGCCTTATACCTATATCCTCTTGTTGACTAGCCGAAGCCTGAAGGAAGACGTTGTGGCCGGAATGGATTCCGGTGCTGACGATTATCTGACGAAGCCCTTCGATCAACATGAATTGAAGGTCCGCCTCCGCGCAGGCACTAGAATCGTCGATCTTCAGGCGGAGTTGCTGGCTACGCGGGAAGCGCTGCGCGAACAAGCGACGCGAGACTATTTGACTACTCTATGGAACCGTTCGTCGATTCTAGCCACGCTGGAACGGGAGTTGACGCGTTCCGCTCGCGAGCGATCCCCTTGCGGAGTAGTCGTCCTCGATTTGGATCATTTCAAGCAGATCAATGATACACGAGGGCATTTTGCCGGGGACTTGGCCCTGCGGGAGGCCGCCCGGCGGATGCAGAACTCTATCCGCGCCTACGATGCCGTGGGACGTTACGGTGGCGAGGAATTCCTGGTAGTCCTGCCGGGATGCGACGAAGCAAGTACCAGAAACCAAGCGGAGCGCATGCGCGCCGCAATCTACTCTGAATTGGTGGAGATGCCGGAAAGTCCGCTGCAGTTGTCAGCCAGCTTTGGATGCAGCACGTTCAGCGGTTCTGGCCCTGTGAATGTGGAGATGCTGATCCGTACCGCCGACGAAGCGCTCTACAAGGCGAAAAACTCTGGCCGGAACTGTACGGTCTTCCAGAACTACACGCACTTGGCGGGTTCTCCATTTATCGAGATCGACTACCGCTCCCGCGCCTGCTGATCGAAGTTCCTAGTTCTTAGCAACCTGGAAGTGGCTCAACGAGCTTGCGTAACCGGACAACCCTTTGTACAGCGCCTCGGCAATCTTCTGCCGGTAATCGGACCGCTTCAATAATACTTCGTCCTTAGGATTACTTACGAAGCCGATCTCTGCCAGCACAGATGGCATTGACGCCCCAATCAGAACAACGAACGGCGCCTTCTTCACGCCCCGGTCACGCACTTTCGTATTCGTTCGTGCGGACAAGCTGAACAGCGAGGATTGGATTTTGCTCGCGAATTCCCGCGACTCCTCCGCCTTGTCCTTGAGGGCGATCTTTTGTAGCAGATCCTTCAATTCGTATACCGACTTTTGCGAACTCGCGTTTTCCCTTGCCGCCACTTCCAGCGCACTCTTCGACGTGGTGAAATTCAAGTAGTACGTCTCAACCCCGGAAGCGATCCGGATCGGCGAGGAGTTGGCGTGAATGGAGAGGAACAAATCCGCCCGGTGTTCGTTGGCGATTTCAGTCCGGGTTTCGAGCGGGACGAACGTATCGTCTGAGCGCGTGTATATCACTTCGCTGCCCATACGCGATTCGATCAACGCACCCAATCGCTTTGTAACATCCAAGACCAGGTCCTTCTCTGTTAGGCCGGCCGGTCCGCTGGTTCCCGTGTCATGCCCGCCATGACCGGCATCGATCACGATCTTTCCAATCTTCAGACCCAACACGCGAGATAGCGAGGGCTCTCCATTCTTCGGCAATCTCGCCGGCCTGGGATTCGCAATCGACGCAATAGCCCTTTCCTCTGACTTTGAGAGAACGGGCTTCGAATCAATCTTCGGGTCCATCCTTGGCGACGGAGGAAGCGGCGGGACCTCAGGAAGCTGTACCGGATCCACCGCCTTCTCCTTCGAGATTCCAGGCGCCGGGTTCCGCTCTTCTACCGGGACAGCCGCCGGTTTCTGACTGCCGGTCAGAGTGATCTCCGGCGTTCCGGTTAACGGCCCAGTTGGAAGTTTTGACCCGGCGGCTCGTAGTTCGATGATCAGTCGGTTAGGATTCGTCAGCTGCGACGCGGTGAAATCTACGCCCGTCTCAAGATCGAACACCACCCGGGTAACGTTTGGCTGTGGTTCGGCAACCCGAATCTGTTTCAGCAGCTTATCGGCGACGCTAATGTTGTGCGTACCCTTCGGCCCCATCCGAACCTGCATTCCCATCAAGTCGAAGAAAAGGCGATCGGGATTCGGAACATGGTCGGAGCGGAACTGGAATTCGTCTGTGGTTTCAATCACCACACGGGTCGTTTCGGGCATTGACCAGAATCGCACTGCGGTCACTGCGCGCGCGGGTGGCGCAGGTTGAGCTGGTAGCGAACAAAAAAGTGCCAAGGCGCCGACGGTAGCGATTCGGGATTGGCAGCGGCTCGGCATAAGATTATTGCGGGATTCCTTCCGACGGAATCACAGTCTTCATGTGCAGATGGCCTTCAGAATCGACAAATGATTCGACAGGAAGGTGATGTTCCGCAGCTACCGTCTTCTCGGGTGCAGGCGCGGCAGCCAACTTCCGCTGTTCCGCGGCGCGGCGGGCCGATCCGTACTTTTCTCCCACTTTATACACATAGTGTTCGGTTTCGCGGTAGGGCGGAATGTTGTTGCGGTACTTCGCCACCGCGCCTTCACCGGCATTATAAGCTGCCAGAGTCAGGCGTAAGTCATTCGGATAGAGCGCGTTCAGATACTTCAGATACTTCACCCCGGCTTCAACATTTTCCTTCACGTCGAAACTGTTCTTGGCGCCAAACCGGCGGGCCGTGGACGGAATCAGTTGCATCAAGCCCTGTGCGCCCTTCGGCGAGACGGCACTCGCATTATAGTTGCTTTCCACCTGTATGACCGAATGAACAAGTAGCGGGTCCACCTGATTGCGCCGTGCCGCATCTTCCACAATCTGTTGCAGATTCGCGTCGCCACCGATGCCGGCGCCGGTCTCCGCGTTTCCCGGAACAACAGTCCTGGGGACCACCGGCTTCGGCCCTACTACCACCGTCCGCATCAGCCGGCCGCTGCGAGTATCCACCCGGACTACACTGGTAAGCCTTCGCGGCACCGCCGCAGGCACAGCCTCCGCGCTTGCCGGGGTATTCCCGGCCAATAGGCAGGAGCCCATCAGAAACAGACAAGTACCAAAGTTGAAACAAACACGCATGTCTATGTTTTACCTGATTATACCCGTAAACGATTCACAGGCAATCCTTCTTTTGTAGAGTGCAATGCTATTATCTTCTCATGTACAGCGCCGGCAAGGGAGCCGCTGGCCATTCCGCGGGCTTTGTTCTGGCTGGCGGTGGCAGCAAACGGATGGGCCAAGACAAGGCATTGCTGCCTCTTCGCGGCAACGTTTTGGTTTCGCATGTCGCTTTGAACGTGCTGGCCGCAGCCGGTTCCGTCAGTCTGGTAGGCTCTCCGGGCGCGTACAGTCATCTGCATTATCCAGTGGTTCCAGATCTTTTCCCCGGATTTGGTCCCCTGGGCGGTATAGTCACTTCGTTGTCGGCCTCTGCCAGCGAGTGGAACCTGATAGTGGCTTGCGACATGCCCGGTGTTTCGGTCCAATTTCTCACCGCCCTCTTGGCGGAAGCCGCTGGTTCCGCCGCCGACTGCGCCATTCCGCGAACTCCAGACGGCCGGCTCCACGCCGTCTGCGCGGTTTACCGGCAGTCGGCCCGATTGCCGCTGCTGCGCGCGGTGGACGCCGGAATCCATAAGCTGCACGACGCAATCAAAGATCTCAACGTTCATTTTTGCGCCGTCTCCGCCGCGGAGTTACTGGCCAACGTGAATACCCCGGCCGAGTGGAGTGCCTTCCAAAATGCAGCCCACTGACCTGTTTCCGCACTATATCGAATTCCGGCACTTGTATAAGACGTTTGACCGTCCTGTTTTAGTCGACTGCAACTTTTACGTCAACGCCGGGGAAACGGTGGCTATCATCGGCCGAAGCGGCGTTGGAAAGTCTGTAACTCTTTCGCACATCATGGGTTTCCTGAAGCCGGACCAAGGCCAGGTAATTGTCGCTCATCAGGACATAACCGCCATGTCTGAAGCCGAGTTGCGGCAAATCCGCAAGAAAGTCACCATGGTCTTCCAGAACGGCGCGCTGTTTGATTCGTTGACGGTGGCGGAAAACATCCTGTTTTCGCTGGAACTCCGGGAAGACTATGACCGCGCCAATAAGGAAACGGTTGTGAATGGGCTGTTGGGCATGGTGGACCTGCTGGATGACAAGGATTCGTACCCGACCGATCTCTCTACCGGATACCGCCGAGCAGTTGCCATCGCCAGGGCCCTGGCGGCGCAGCCGGAATGTATTCTCTACGACGAGCCCACCACCATGGTGGATCCCATCATGTCGAACCACCTTGGGAACCTGATGCTAAGGCTAAAACGGCAGCTCAAGTTGACTTCCGTGGTTGTTACCCATGACTTGGAACTGATGCGGAAGGTGGCTGACCGGGTAGTTTTTCTCTTCGGAGGGAAGGTGATTTTCTTCGGGACGACAGCGGAGTTGGAGCAGTCGGATCACCCTCACATTCAGGAGTTTCTGGCGATGGACCGGCTGGAAATGAACCAAGTGGAGATGACCGAGTAGCAGAGCGTCATCGGCACTATTTCGCGGGAACGGTCGCCTTGAACCAATTCTTCACCTTTTGTGTGCTGCTGGGCGCAGGCTCCGGCGGCGGAGTTAAAACCGGCGCCGCGACAGTCTTGGCCGCTTCCGCCGTGGGTTCCACCAGAGTCTTCTGGGCCAGCCGCACGCGGTTCCCCTCAAACGCGAAGTTGTACCGGTACCGTTTTCCGTCCTCGTTCTCCATGATCACCGAGAACGAAGGCGAGTCGCCTCCTTTTGCCTCCACGGGGTAGTATCCCTTCACATTGCGCATGATATACGCCGTTTCGTAGCGATGCCGGTGCAGCGCCCAAATGAACACCCGAAAACTGTCGAATTCGTACGGCTGGCCGTTCTCGCTGGTGGTGGTCCATAGCCAGTGTTTCTTTTCGACGCCGTCATCCATTACTTTTCCCAGCGGGAAGTAGGACGTGATACGGTGGCCTTCGGCGTATTGTGCAACGTCGTCCGGAATAGTCATGTTCAACATCCTCGACAATACCCACCCGGCTTTCCCGTCCTTGGTGCGCACTAAAGACCAATCTTCCAAGCGTGCTGGAACCACCGGCTGCTCAGGTGCCGCGGGCTTCAATTTCTGGACTTCTCCTGATATGGCGGCTGGGGCCACGCGGGACTTTGACAATTCCAGCCAGTTCGCGGGCAACTTGGGCGCCGGGCCAGCCGGAGGAGGCGGTAGCGTGACTTCCTTCTTTTCTTTCCCGGATTTCTTGCGTTTGGGAACCGTTGCTGGTCTAGGCGTGGCCGGCGGCGCTGCGGCCGGCGGAGCAATCCGCGGCGTTATCCGATGCGACACCACGTCAACCGCTGAACCTTCGGCAATCTGATAAAAGCTGGGCGACTGCCGGTTTGGCTCTGCATGCATGTTCAGGGTGCCGAAAACCGTCGCGGATCCCTGCGAAGGCAGGGCAGCCGAACGTGTCGAAAAATCCTGTAGCTCCTTGATCTGCTCCGGCGTCATCAACTGCCGGGTATCGGTCCAGCCCTCCGTCCCTTTTGCCGTGCGCACCTTCACAAACCGCCGCCGGGTTTGCAAAATTTCCACCCGATCTCCGTGTTTCAGCGTGGCCACGATCTTAGACGACGGTGAGACTTCCTCCCGCAGGTTGAGAGAAATAGGACCGGCGAATGCTTCGCCCATCGAGGGCGCACGCTTCGGCTGGTCTTTGCAGGCTGTCAACCAGCCGCAAATGCCAAGCAGAAAAAGCAAGGGAATAAAATGGAGGGAACGGTTCTGCATCAGCGCAAAACTAACTCTAGCTACCAGTCTAGCAAGCCTTTCAAATATGCCCGATGAAATCCCACAATCGACAGAGATAGAATTCTATTGCCCAAACTGCAATCGTCCCGTTCCCAACCCGCTGCAATGCGGAGATTGCACGGCGCTGATTTGCCGGGTATGCGGTTCGCCGCTGGAACGGGTAGATGAGCTGGGCATCGGGTGAGTTAAGTACTGGCGGCGAGAAATCTTGTGGCCGCCGTTGGCTCTACGCGAACCGGCGGACAGTCATCGTCCAGCCGCCACAGTTCGCCCTTTCGATAGGGTTGTCCGTTTAGCGTCCCCCATCCTTCCAGCACCATCCACATACGCTCCTGCCCAGGGC
>JBBRNO010000075.1:0-31275 GCA_038230275.1 Bryobacterales bacterium | reverse complement strand
GCCAGCCCCATCAGGTCCTGTTCGTTGCTGCCGATTCCGTGCAGCAGAATAAGCAGCGGCGGCCGCCCCTGGGAAGGGACAGCCGGTTGCCTGACGATGTGCGTTAGTGAGAGCTGCTTCATTTTTTGGTTAGTTCCACATCCAGTGTAATGGTGATGTCTTCGCCCACCAGCAATCCGCCGGTTTCGAGCGCCTGATTCCAGGTGAGGCCAAAATCCTTGCGATTGATCTTTGTTGTAGCCGACGCGCCGGCCTTGGTGTTGCCCCAGGGATCTTTCACTTCGCCGCTGGGCCCTTCCAAACTCAGCACCACTTCGCGCGTGACGCCGTGGATGGACAGATCGCCCTTCACCGTCAATGTATCCGCGCCGGTTCTCGTAAACGACTTGGAGACGAAGTTGATGGTGGGGAAATTGGCCACGTCTAGAAAATCCGCACTTTGCAGATGGGCATCGCGCTGCGGTTCGCTGGTGTTTACGGTGGAGGCGTCAATGGCCGCCACCAGCTTCGAATTCCCCAGGTCCGCGGCATCGTAAGTAACCGTGCCGCTAATTTTTGAAAATTCGCCACGTACGTTCGAAACCATCAGGTGGCGGACTTTGAAGTGCGCGCGCGAATGGGCGGGATCGATCTCATATTGACTCATAGTTTGTACTCCTGAAATACACAATCATTGCTGGGCCTGAGAAAAGTCTTCGATGCCTTCTCTAAACCGTTCCAGCAGTTCGACTAAAATCTTCGTGTCTTCGCTACTGATGTTTCGCGTCAGCGTTCGATTCCACCTTTCGATTGGCTCGTCCAGTTGATTCACCAGCGCCAGGCCGGCGGGTGTCAACTGAATAGTGACGACGCGGCGGTCTTCTTTATCTCTGGTCCGCACCAGCAAATCGCGCTTCTCAAGCCGGTCGATCAGGCGCGTTACATCCGGATCGCGCGTAACCATGCGCTCTCCAATCTCCCGGCAGCACGCTCCCTTGCCGGCCGCCCCGCGAAGAATGCGCAACACGTTGTACTGGGTAAGCGACAGTCCAGATGGCTTCAGCAGATCGGTCAGCAGTTGCGTCATCACGTCGGAAGTTCGCAGGATATTCAATACGGCTTCCTCGCCGGGATCATTGAAACCTTTCGTTTGCCGAATTTCGCTTTGGAGCTTGCCAGCCACAAATCGATAGTACTCGTTGTAAACAACTAGTGTCAATAACAAGCAGATCCGCCGGCCAGAATCTCCCTCTTGACGGATTCACGAACTCGAATGTACACTGTACATGTACATTAGACAATGCTCTCCACGCCGCTCATTCTAAAGATAACGTTAAACGGCGAAGCCCCGGTATACCGGCAAATTGTCGATGCGCTGCGCCATGCGCTGGTTGCCGGTGACATTCAGCCCGGACACATTCTCCCACCGGTTCGTCAACTGGCAGTCGATCTGGGAGTCCACTTCAACACCGTGGCTGAGGCTTACCGCATTCTGGCCGGGGAAGGATGGTTGGACTTGAAGCGGCGCCGCGGGGCGCTGGTGTTGTCGCGAAAAAGTCCCGCGCATCCGGACGCCGCCGTCTCCGGTGTTTTTTCCCGCCGTTTGCGCGAGCTGATTGCTGAGCTTCGCGCCGCTGGCATGTCTCCCGCACGAATTGCTCGCGAGCTCCGTGGTCTCGCGGAAGGATTGGAAAAATGAACGCTAATCTCTGGCTGCCCCCGTTGTTGATTCTGTTGTTGGGACTGCTGTGGTTCCGCATGCCCCATCTCACGCGTCCCGACATCTTCTTTGCGGTCACCGTGGAACCTGGTTTCCGAAACACGACCGATGCGAAGGCGATTCTCCGGAAATACAACACGCGAATCGGGGTTCACACGGCAATCGCGTTTGCGATTACCACGGTATGCGGTTTCTTGCATCATGAGCAGTTCAGCGTTCTGGCGTTTCTTTGGCAAACGGCCGGGCCCATGCTGGCGTTGAAGTCCGCGAATGCCGCCACACGTCCATTCGCTGCCGAGCCCAGCCGGGAGTTTGAAGTAGAGCTCTCTCCACGCGCGGAATCGCTTCCCGGCGGAATGGTTGCGTTTACCATTCCGTTCGTGATCCTGGCTGTCTCTGGCGCAATCTTGTATTGGAACTGGCAGCAGATTCCGCCTGCGTTTCCCGTGCATTGGGGTATCGACGGTAAGCCGAATCGTTGGGTGGATCGCAGTCCGCGGACGGTGTTCGGGTCTCTCGCGATCGGCGCGCTCATGTGCCTCTTGATGGTGGTGATGGCGTCGCTGACAATGCGTTCCCGCCGTATCTCCATCACTGGCGAACGCGGAGCCCACGAACGCGAATTCCGGCGATTGAACCTTTGGGCGCTGCTGGGGGCGGAATACGTATTGGCATCCGTCTTCGGACTCCTGCCGATTCTTTCCACCTTGGGCGGGACCGTGGCCGGCCCCCTGTTTACAGCGCTGACGCTGGTGTTTGGCGTGGTGACGTCGGCATTATTGATCCGCCAGGGCCAGGGCGGCAGCCGGCTCTGGCCCATCTCCTCCTCGGCCAAACCTGTTGGAGATCGCACGCCCGACAGTTGCTGGAAATGGGGTATGCTCTACGTCAATCCAGACGACCCCGCACTTTTCGTCGAGAAGCGCTTTGGATTGGGTTATACGGTGAATTTGGGGAATCCGTGGTCATGGATCCTGGTTCCCGCTACGCTTGCGATTCCGGTTGGGATGGCCTTTCTGCGCTGAGGAATTCTGTTGCGTTTCGCTGGCAATTCCCTCTAATGGACAGAATGAGAGGTTTTCTAGCAATCGTTTTCTTAGGCCTATCCGCACTGACGGCAGCGGACGTGGCGGATATGAGCGGCACCTGGGTGTTAGACGTCCAGCGGTCGAAGTGGCATCGCGCTCCCAAGCCGGACAGCGGACGGCTGGTGATTGAACATCAGGATCCAAAGCTCAAATACGAGCGCACTTTTACCACCGCCGCAGTGGAAGACAAGAGCGTCAGGTTTGAGGGCGCCATCGATGGCAAGGAGCACGGCGGAGCCATCGCCACACGCCTTTCGCCCTTTTCCATTCTATTCGCCAGGAAAGCGGACGACGGAACGAACCAGGAGATCTCCATTACCATCACCAAGGACGGCAAGCATCTGGTCCGGCGCATTCAAGCCACCGGGTCGAGCGGCAAAACAGAGGTTTGGACCGAACTTTACGGCAAAGAATAACCTTGAATCTACAGGCGGCTGGCTTTCATCCGCAGGGCACGGGTCCTTCTCAAACTAGTGTACTGTCCGGCAAATAACTGGACACAAGAAACGGCTTGCTCACGTGGGCGGCTGGCTCTCGAACTCGTTGCTGCAACAGTAGTTTCCGAGCCGCGACTGTAAAGGAGCGGTTTCCGGTAGTGTCCACCCAATTCGCGGACACTACACTAGCGTGATCGGTATATCCGGCAGCCTGCGAGCCGGCAGCTACACCACAATGGCGGTGGCTGCGGCCCTGCGAGGTGCGGTTGAGGCGGGCGCGAAGACGCAACTGATCGATCTTCGAGACTACAAACTGACCTTGAGCACTGGTGTGGACACCGATCCCACTTATCCCGATTCGCTGGCAGCGCTTCGGGAACTGGTCCGGTCCGCGGACGGCATTGTCTTGGGCACTCCCGAATATCACGGCAGCTTTAGCGGTGTATTGAAGAACGCGCTCGACTTGATGGGGTTTGAGGAATTCGAAGGAAAGATGCTTGGGCTGGTGGGCGTCTCCGGTGGACAGATGGGCGCAATCGACGCACTCAATAATCTGCGCAATATTGGGCGAGCGCTGCACGCTTGGGTGGTTCCGGAACAGGCATCGGTTCCCGAGGCTTGGAAAGTATTCAATCCGGACAGTTCCCTGCGCGACCCGCGATTAGAAGAGAGATTGAGAACGGTGGGCCGGCAGGTGGCGCGGTTTGCTTCGCTGCACCGTTGCGAGCAACATTTCGACTTCATGAAGGCGTGGGAGCAGGCACCGGAAAATCCCGGTGGCTAGGTCGGGTCATTAGCTCACCTCCACCAGATGCCCAACAGGATTTCGGCGCGATTCCGCGGGGATTGCAATGAAAATCCATGAGATCCCTGGTGATCGAACGATCGGTTAAACCACCGTGTATACCGGACGTCGGGCGAGAAGCGAAGGTGTCCAAGTGGCAAATCCACACCCGCACCGGCAATCAGGCCGTGCGTGAATTGGTAGGCCATCTTCTGGTCGCTGACCTGGCGCGTTCGGTCTCCGGCGACATCTATGATTGTTGAATCGAAGTGAGTAGTGCCGGTCATCGTTCGTGGCACGTAGCCTATCTCAATGAAAATGGGCCGGATGGGCCGGAATCTTCCTAGAATCGGAAATTCCCAAGAGTTCGCCCGTTGGGATTGAGCGGTAAAGCCGAAGAAGCCGTCTTGAGCGGATCGCAGTCCAAACCGGCTGTAAAGCGCATCCACCTCCACTGCGGAGCGTAATGGAAGGCGCAATTCCACTGCGGGGCTAACCAAATATCGCTTGGATTCGGCGCGGCTGTGCGCGGCGAAAAGCTTCAGGAACCCGATAAAACCGCGCCTTCGGCGTGTGCGACGTCGAGCATCAGGAACATTATGAGGAACACTACAAAGGCGCCAAAAATGGAATCGCCGCGCATAGCGGCTGTTCCCAGCGGCCATGCACGGCGAAAAAATCCAGGAAAGCGAAAAAACTACGCCTTCGGTGCGTCGGTGGTCTTCTTGCCCTTCTTGCCACCCTTCTTCTTCATCTTGCCATCGGCTGGCTTATCGTCGGCGGCGAAAGTGACAACGCTGGTTCCAACTACGAGGGCGAGGCCGAGCATGAGGCTCATGATCTTTTTCATTTAGTTTAGTTCTCCTTGGATTTGAGGACGTCTACGTCTCAAGGGTATGATGGCAAGCGCACATGAACCAGCTCTTAAGACACAGTTAAAATCCCTTCATTGAAAATCGCGTTCACAACTTTCTTTAGATATTTTCGCTCTGCTTCGTTTTCTCTAACTCATTGCAAATTATGCCAGTTACCTTTTGAATCTCGGCCACGGCGACACTTCGGGCAGATCTCGGCAGCCGGAACCGTCCAATATTATTAAAGCGCTATGAAGAAACTTGCGCTGGCTGAACTGCTGGCAAAACAGACGAATGTGTCCACTGGCGCCGCCGCGGACGACTTGGATCGTGTGGTACACGATATCCTGAAGAATCTTAGGAAGGGGAAGCCGGCCTCGGTCCCCGGTTTGGGCAGGTTCATCGTAGAAAAGGACTCCACCATCCGCTTTGAGAGGGCCCGTGCCAAGTAAGAACGAGGTTGGCCGGATTTTGAAAGAGTGCCTGGATACTGGCAGTACCATTGAAATGGACGGCCTGGGCACCCTGGTCCGGAGACCGGATGGCCAGTTCGAATTCCTGGCCGAAACCCGGCCCAAAGTGTTCCTCGCCTACGTGGAAGAAGATTTTGGCAAGGTCCGGAATCTGGCCGACGCGCTGCACAGAGCGGGATTCAACCCTTGGCTGGATAAGCGGAAACTGCTGCCGGGGCAGAATTGGCCGCGTTCCATCCAACAGGCCATTGAAATCTCCGATTTCTTCGTCCCCTGTTTCTCCCGGCGCGCCACCTACAAACGGGGAACGTTTCAATGTGAACTGCGCTATGCCCTCGGTTGCGCGGCAGAGGTGCCACTGGACGAAACTTTCATTGTGCCCATTCGGTTGGAGGCATGCGAGGTTCCCAACCGCGTTAGCGATTACCTGCACTATGTGGACTTATACCCGGAATGGGAAAAGGGCGTGAGGCGGGTGGTAGCGGCTATGCGCAGGCAGGTCAAACTGCACGAAGTCCGAAGGCGGCCAGTGGCCGGTTGAACGGCGCCGCTACTTCTGGCTCAGCTTCTTCTTGACGGCGGCGGCCTCTTTGCCATCGGGCTCAATCTCCAGATATTTCTTGAAGGCTTGCTGAGCGCCCGGTTTGTCTTTCAATTTCTCCCGCGATTCGCCCAGGCGGAACGTGGCGTCCGCCAGGCCGGGGTTCCATTTCAGCGCTTCCTCAAACCGGTGCGCCGCGGCCTTATAGGAGCCCTTTTTGAAGTAATAGTTTCCAATCCGGACTTCCTTGGCAGCTTGCAACGGATTGAAAACGTAGTCTTTGGGCGCGGTGGCAACGTCTTCTTCAGGCGGTTCCTGGTACTGCGGATCCGGCTTTTCCTGTTTGTTCTTATCCTGCGCGAAGATTGCGGCGTGCGCGGCCAGAACTACCACGCCGACCCGAAGCCATGTCACACTTGGATTATAGCCCTCCGATGGACCTCCGTGACAAAGTAGCGCAATTACCGCTTCTGCCTGGAGTGTATCTCTATAAGGATGCGCACGGCACCGTAATCTACGTGGGCAAGGCCAAAAGCCTGCGCGCCCGGGTTCGCAGCTATTTCAACGAAGACCGCTTGGCCGAGCCCAAGACCGGCACCCTGATCGCGGAAGCCCGCGACATCGATTTCATCGAAGTCGACAACGAAAAAGAAGCTCTCGCGCTGGAAAACAACCTGATTAAACAGTGGAAGCCGCGCTTCAACGTTCTTCTTCGCGACGATAAGACGTATCCGTACATCAAAGTAGTGAATGAGACGTTTCCCAGGGTGTTCGTGACCCGGCGCTTGCGAAAGGACGGATCGTCGTATTTCGGACCTTATTTTCCCGCGAATCTGGCGCACCGCCTGGTTCACTTCATTCACCGGCACTTTAAAATTCCGTCGTGCAAGGTGGATTTCTCCCGCACGCATACGCACCCTTGTTTGCAGTACCACATTCACCGTTGCCTGGGGCCTTGTGTTCCCGGCTTAACGACGGACGAATCTTACGCGGACGCGGTGCGGAACGTGAAGCTGTTTCTGGGAGGGCGGCACCGTGATCTTACGGCGAATCTGCGCCGCCGCATGCAGCAAGCGTCGGAAGACATGCGCTTTGAAGAAGCCGGTGGGTTGCGCGATCTAATCACCACGGTGGAGGAGATGGAGCAGACGCAGAAAATGGACTCGGCCGACGGCGATAACATCGATATTTTTGCCTATTACGCCGAAGCTCCGTTGATTGCCGTGAACCTGTTCCACCTGCGCCGCGGCCGCATTGTGGATCGCCGGGAATTCTTCTGGGAAGACCAGATGGATTTCGATCCGCCCGAGTTTTTCTCGGCGCTGTTAAAGCAGGTGTATCTGAACCAGGAATACATTCCGGCGCTGATTCATGTGCCGGTGGAGTTTGAAGATCTGGAAGTCCTGCAGGATATTCTGGCCGAGAAGCGGGGCCACAAGGTGGAGATCCACACACCGCAGCGGGGGCAAAAGAAAGCGATGCTGTCGCTAGTGGAAACGAATGCCAAGCACAGTTTCGATGCCCGCTTCCGCGTCCTGACGCCATCTTCCGCGGCCATTCAGGAAGCCTTGCAGGATGCGCTGACGCTGCCCGATCCGCCGAAGCGCATTGAATGTTTCGACATCTCCCACATTCAGGGCACTGACAAAGTGGCCAGCATGGTGGTGTGGGAAAACGGCCGCATGAAGAAAGCCGACTATCGCAAATTCATCATCCGCACGGTGCAGGGGAACGACGATTTTGCATCCATGGCGGAAGTGGTGACGCGGCGCTATTCAAAGTTGCAGGAAGAGAAGCAGCCGTTTCCGGGGCTGATTCTGATTGATGGCGGGCTGGGGCAGTTGCACGCCGCGGCTGAGGCGCTGGAGGCGATCGGGGTGATCAACCAACCGCTGGCGTCCATTGCCAAACGGGAAGAGTGGATCTACGTGTTGGGTCAGGAAGACGAGCCGATTGTACTGGACAAGTTTTCGCCGGTGTTGCATCTGGTTCAGACGATCCGCGATGAGGCACACCGGTTCGCCGTCACTTTCCATCGGACGCGGCGTAACGCACGAACGCTGACATCGGAGCTGGAAGATATTCCCGGCATCGGTGCGCGTACGATGCAGAAGCTGCTGCGCGAATTCGGAAGCTCCGAGCGGGTCCGGGGCGCTTCCGAAGAAGAACTGACCAAGGTTGCCGGACCCGCGGTGGCTCGCAAACTGCGGGCTTTTTATGGAGAGAAAAGGCCGGTTCTGCCACCAGTGTTGCAGTAACCGGATGCTAGGCTGAAATTATGGGTTTATCAGAATCGTTCTTTGCCCAGAAGTTTGCAATCACTGAGCAGGATTTGCAGAGCTACCTCTCTGAAGCGCTTTCGAGCGGCGGGGAGTATGCGGATTTGTACTTTGAGTACGTGTCCACCACCAGTATCACCATTGATGAATCGATCATCAAGAGCGCCACGCAGGGTGTTTCGCTGGGCGTGGGCATTCGTGTGATTTCCGGTGAGCGGACCGGCTACGCCTATAGCGACAATCTCGACCCGGAGAAAGTTCGCAAGGCCGCTAGGGTTGCGGCGTACATCGCCAAAGGCCCGGCCAATATTGAGAAGACGGCGCTGGAAGATGTCGGCAAGCGGAATCTGTACCCGGTGCTGACCGCGCCCACTGAGACCAGTCTGGCGGAACGCGTCGATCTGGTGAAACGGGCCGAGAAGGCCGCTCGCGCCGCCGATCCCAGAGTGTTTCAAGTGCAGGCGAGCTACGTGGATAATTTGCGGCACGTTCTGGTGGCCACCAGCGACGGCGCACTGAGTACCGACCGTCAACCCATGGCGCGAATTGGCGTCTCGGCTTTGGCGCGCGAGGGCAACGGCACTCCGCAGCGCGGTTATTCCGGCGGCGGCGGCCGCGTCTCGCTGGACTTCTTTCTAAACGAAAAGACACCCGAACATTTCGCGAAAGAAGCGGTTCGCCAGGCGATTGTGCAGTTAGATGCGGTGCAGGCGCCGGCCGGCGAGATGACGGTGGTGCTGGGTCCGGGCTGGCCTGGCATTTTGCTGCATGAAGCGGTCGGGCACGGGTTGGAGGCGGACTTCAACCGCAAGAAGACGTCTGCGTTTAGCGATCGTATTGGACAGCAAGTGGCGAGTGAACTGTGCACCGTGATTGATGACGGCACCATTCACAGCCGGCGCGGCTCCTTGAATGTCGACGATGAAGGGAACACTACACAGCGCAATGTGCTGATCGAAAAGGGAGTTCTGCGCGGATATCTGCAAGACAAACTTTCCAGCCGATTGTTGCGTACGACTTCCACCGGCAGTGGCAGGCGGGAAAGCTATCAGCATATCCCCATGCCTCGGATGACGAACACGTTTATGCTGGCCGGTGAGAGTGATCCGGCCGATATTGTGCGGTCTGTTCCCAAGGGCTTGTATTGCGCGAATTTCGGCGGCGGCCAAGTGGACATCACCAGCGGCAATTTTGTCTTCTCCGCGTCAGAGAGTTATCTGATTGAAGACGGAAAGATCACCAGGCCGGTCCGCGGCGCCACGTTGATTGGCAACGGGCCGGAAGCGATGAAGAACGTCAGCATGGTGGGTAACGATTTGAAGTTGGATGAAGGCATTGGCATCTGCGGGAAGGAAGGCCAGAGCGTTCCGGTGGGAGTGGGCATTCCGACCGTGAGGATTGATCGCATGACGGTGGGAGGCACCGCTTGAACTTAGAAGAAATCGCACTTCATGTAGTCGGGCTGGCCAAGGCCGGCGGAGCGACGGACTCCGAGTGTACTGTTTCAGAAGGCGAAGAATTTTCGGTGAACGTGCGCATGGGCAACGTGGAGACGCTTACCGAAGCAGGCTCGCGCGCTACCGGTGTTCGCGTGTTAGTGGGGAAGCATACTGGTTCGGCGTATACGTCGGATCTCACCGAAGAAGGGCTGCAGTTTATGGTGAAGTCGGCATTGGAGCTGGCTGAGATCACCACGGAAGATCCATTCGCAGGGCTGCCCGATGCCGCCGAATTGGGCAAACTCGATCAGGATCTCGGCCTCTATTCCGACACCATCGCCAATCTGGAAGCGCCCTTCAAGATTGAACAGGCCACCAAAACGGAAGCGGCGGCGCTGGCTTTCGACAAGCGAATTTTCAACTCCGAAGGCGGATCGTTCGACACGCATACCGGCAGGCACGTATTTGCAAACTCACGCGGCTTTATAGGCAGCTTTCGCCACAGCCATTGCTCCATGGGGACGGTGCCGCTGGCCCGCGAGGGCGAATCCATGGAGCGCGACTACTGGTTTTCCACGGCGCGCACGGCGGACCGGCTAGAGAAGCCGGAAGACATTGGCCGCCGCGCAGCCGAACGGGCATTGCGCCGGTTAGGCGCCCGGAAGGTGGCCACGCAGAAAGCCACTATTGTTTTTGAAGCGCGGGTGGCGCGGTCGCTGCTGGGGAACATATTTGAGGCAGTGAGCGGCAGCTCCATCTATCGAAACGAATCGTTTCTGGCCGGGAAGCTCGGCGAAAAGATCGCTTCGGAGAAGATCACCGTCGTGGATGACGGCACCATTCCCGGGCTCTTCGGCTCCAAGCCGTTTGACGATGAGGGGGTCCCTTCGCGCCGCACGGTCGTGATCGAAAAGGGCATCCTGAAGACCTACCTGCTCAACACCTATTCCGCGCGCAAATTGGGAATGAAGACTACCGGCAACGCCTCGCGGGGATTGACCGGCAATGCCGGCGTGGGCCACGGCAACTTCTATCTGGAGAATGGTGACACTTCCCTGGCCGACATCATCAAGTCGGTCAAGACCGGATTTTATGTGACCGAATTGATGGGCGACGGTGTCAATATAGTTACCGGCGATTATTCCTGCGGGGCCGCAGGGCTGTGGATTGAGAACGGCGAATTGACGCATGCCGTTTCGGAGGTCACCATCGCCAGTACGCTGCAGCAGATGTTGCTGGGGATTGAAACGATTGGGTCCGATCTGGAATTCCGCGGGTCCACCGCTGCACCTACAATTGTGATTGGAGAGATGACGATCAGTGGTCAGTAATTCTGTCCGGGAAAAATCGAATCTGATTATCCCGCTGGTGATCATCGGCGGATTGCTGCCGATTATCGGCGGTGGCTGGTGGTATTTGGACCGCGAGGCGGCAAAGCCCACGGTGCAGCCCGCCATTACAGCCGAAGCGAAGAGTTACGTGCGGAACTTGAAGTTGAGCCAGGTGCAGATGAAGGCAACGGCCAACTTCACCGGCGCGGCGGTGATTGAAGTGGAAGGACAGATTACCAACAACGGCGACCGCACGCTGGCTCGCGTGGAGTTGAACTGCATCTTCTACGACGTGAGCGGTCTGGTGGTGCTGCGCGAACGTGTGCCCATTGTGAAGGCCCCGCTCAAACCCGGGGAGACCAAGGAATTCCGTTTGCCTTTTGAAGGGGTGGCGCCAAGCTGGAATCAGACCATGCCGCAACTGGTGATCGCGCACATCGCGTTTTCCGAATGACACGCTAATGCCGCGCTTTTTAGGATTGGCCCTCCTCAACGTAAGCCTGACGTTTGCGGCTTCGCAGCATATCTTCCGTGTGGCACAGACCGCCGAAGTTGTAGCCGATTTAGAAATGAGCGCACCGGGCGCCGACTGGGCCATTGAGGGCAGGGAAGCGCCCATGGCGGCAATCACGTTGGACGGCGGTGCAGCGCAGCACGTGATGCTCTATGCGGGTCCGGCGAAGTTCCATTACAAGCTGTTTCTGGGAGCGCTGGCTGCCGGTGCGCATGAGTTGTCCATCGGCGGCAGCGGCTTTGAAACACACAGCACAGCCTTCCATGACATCCTGCCGCCGGATCCTTACTATGCCGTGCTGGCGAATGCTCCCGTCGTCTTCGCGCGCAAGAACACCATAGGTAAATTCACGGACATTCCGCTGGTGCTTTACGCGGAGCGCCTGGTAGAAGACGGCCATCCGCTGCTGCAGTACACGATGATCTTTTCAAACGAAGATGGTGGCACTTCGACGCGTGCACTGATGGCGCGGTGGGGTCGCACAACGGATATCGAGTACCTGTACAAAGCGTTTCTCGATTCCACCGGGAAACTGGCGAAGGCCACCATCCAGGCGCGGGATCATAAGGAAGTCGAGTTCACCGGGAAGCGCGAGGGCGCCCATCCGCTGTTGATCCCGGTTACCGACAACAACATGGTGGCAGGCGATGAGACTTCGGCTGTGCGCTACCAGATTTTGCCTCTGCTAGTGGATCTGGCCAGCCGCTCGCGCGAGTCGGTGATGGACCAGAATCCGATCACCTACCAGGTGATGGGGAAGGAACTGGTTCGCGAAAAGAAGCTGCGGCCATTCGGAGTTGTGGATGGCGAAAAGATCTCCGACCCGCGCAACTATCTGTTCGTCGATTACAACGCGACCAACAAAGGTGGCGCGTTAGCTGTTCAAGTGCGGCTGAAAAACGAAAAGCGCTGGTTCAGTTCCAGCCTTGGCCGCACGGACTACGCCATCGCCCGCACTGGCTGGGTGCGGACAACGGTGGAACTTCCGCCCGGCACGAAGGCGGACCAGATCGCCGAGATTGGCTTCGAGTGCGTGGTCCCAGGGAAGGAACATTCCGGGACGTGCCGGCTGGAAGCGGTAGACAAAGCCTTCTTTCTGGACGGTGCACCTGTATTCAGTCTGCGCACTCCGGCCGACGTGCCCAGCGGTCAGACCGTCACCTTCATTCCATGAGTCTGGCCGAACTGCGGGCCGAGTTGCAGCGCGACAAACGCCTGAGCCTGACGTTGAAGGTGATTCCGAAATCGTCTAAGAACGAAATTGTGGGTTTTCTCGAAGACGGCACAATGAAGTTGAAGATCCATGCGGTGCCGGAAAAAGGAAAGGCCAACGCGGAGATCCGCGAGTTTCTGGCGGAAGTGTTCGGGGTGGGGAAGCGCAATGTCGAGGTGGTTCGTGGAGAGACCTCGGCGCACAAGCAGGTGGTGATTCTACTTTAGGGCTGCGTTCTTTCTTGCCTTATCCATGTCCGCGGCAAGCTGGCGGGTGATCTTTTCAGCGACGTCGGCACTGGCTCCGCGAAATTTCGCGCCGGGGCTCTCCTGAGTGGTGGACCAGATGACGTCGCCCTCCTTATTGATTAATCGGACGGTAGCAATCGCTTCGTGTTTGCGTTCGCTGATGCGTGAGGATTCGTTCTGTCCGACGGAGACGCCGGGAACGCGCGAGCTGTTACTTTTCGAAGAAGTGGATGCCCCCAACCCGCCGATGGTCGCGCGCGCGGCGATGCCGTCGCTGGATTGATACGTGTCGTCGAAAACCGTGTCCCCGGCGGAGCCGCGCATGATGGCATCCGCCCGATCCTTGCTCTCCGTCAGCACAAACAGCTTCGAATTCTGAATGGCACTGATGATCAGGTCGCGAATCTGGTAGGCGGCGTCACCGCCATTCAGCTGTTCAATAAACACACGCCGTACGGCCAGCAACTCCTGATCTTGCGCGAATGCGTACCCCGCGACTAGAAGACCCAACAACAGACGCAGCATGGGCTAGCCTTTCCCCGCCTTACGCGCCTCGCCGTCCTGGAACTGCACTTTGAGACCAGTGCGCGCCTCCAGGCTAACCAGCACCGACCGGATGCTGCCCTTGGACACTTGAAATACCATCGCCTGCTGGCGGCCATCATCGTCTGTGTAGCCCACGGTCAGAAAATGACGGCGGCTTTTGCTCAGCAGGAACAGGGGCGATATCAGGAAGGCGGCCATGTACCGCCGGTCCACCTTTTGGCCATATTCCAGAAGGTTGATTTTCGTATAACTGACCTGCATCTGGCTCTTCTTGGCTTTGAACCAGAGAAATTCCTCGCCGTTTGTCCTGAGCACCCCATTCGTATTAGCCGCCAAAGAAGAATTGGTGCCGCCAATGTAATCCGCGTGGAGCCCTTCAGCGGCAAGAGCCAACCGCCGCGGCGCGAAGGCGAAGAGAACCAGAAACGTTACAGTCAGCCCGAGGATTCGCATATGACCTAAGTGAAATCAGGGCACCAAAGTTCTCACGGGAATAGAATGGAAGTAATCCCGGATGTTAGCGCATATGCGACAGTTCGCGATGGGCATTCTCAATAGCCCCAACATGCCTTCGCCCAGGCCTGTGGTGAACGATCATCATGAGAGCAACGTTCCCGGAATCTACATCGCAGGAGAGTTGGCCGGCGCTCCGGTGGTGAAGCTGGCCATGGAGCAGGGGTACGCGGTGGCGCATCACATCGCCGGGCAGGCGGACGCGCGGGGGAACGACCCTTCTGTTTACGATGCGGTGATACTCGGCGCGGGCGCAGCGGGCCTGACGGCAGCGTTGGAGTTACAGCAGCTCGGACTGCGGGTGATCGTATTCGAGAAAAGCAAGCTGGCCAATACCATCGATACTCTGCCTGACGGCAAGTGGATTTACACCGAACCGGAGGACCGGCCGGCGATGGGCCGCTTGTGGTTGGAAGAGTCCACTAAAGAAGACCTGGTGGTGCGTTGGCGTGCCGATATCGAGTTGAGCCAGCTCAATGTACGGGTAGAAGAAGGCGTCACTGGCGTAAAGAAGCGCGGCAAACTGGATTTCGAAATCACCACAGGCAAGGGCGTTTACCGCGCGCGCCGGGTGATCGTCGCCATCGGGAAGAGCGGCGATGCGCGGAAGTTGGAGGTTCCGGGCGAGGACTCCGGCAAGGTGCACTACCGGCTCTACCATCCCAAGACTTACAGCGGCAAAACCGTTCTGGTGGTGGGCGGCGGCAATAGCGCCATCGAAGCCGCGGTGGCGCTGTCCGCCGACGCCCGGGTAACGCTGTCGTATCGCGGGGCCAGCTTTTACAGGGTCTCGAAGGCGAATGAGCGGAAGCTCGATGAGGCCGTCAAGCGCGGCCATTTGGAAGTCTTGCTGAACTCGCGTGTCACTCATTTTGGACCCGATACGTACTCTCTAGATACTGGTGGCGAACGTCCTTTCGACCACGCCTTCGTGCTGATCGGGTCCAAACCGCCCACCGAATTTCTGCACTCCATCGGGCTGCGGCTGGAGAACGAATGGACTGCCTCTCGATTCGCCTGGCTCGCCCTATCGTTCGTCATCGCCTACACCATTTACGGAGTGAAGCAGGGCCAAGGCCACGAATTCTGGCCCTATCGCGGTTGGGGTGATCAGGCGTTCACGTTCTTTCAACGGCCCTGGTCGTTCTGGTACACCGTTCTCTATACCTCCGTAATGACGGTGTTCGGCATCCAGGCGATGAAGCGCTGGGGCTTGGATCGCAAAGATAAGTTCCAAATCTGGCGCTACGTTTCACTGATCGGTTTTCAGTGGCTGTTCTTCTTCCTGATTCCGGAGTTCTTATTCCGTTGGCTGGTCGAATATCAGTGGTTGGGAACCAAGCTGGCGCAGGATCCTACATTCGCACGCGATTCGTGGCGGTCTTACGGCTTAATCTACGCTTGGCCGCTGTTCTTCTATACTTTTTTTGGCGATGCGAACCGCGTCTGGATCGTCTGGGGAGCGCTGCTTAGTTTCGTCTTCATTCCCATATTGGTGCTGTTCCACGGCAAACGATATTGCTCCTGGATCTGCGGCTGCGGCGGGTTGGCGGAAACGCTCGGTGACCGCTGGCGCCAGCTTTCACCCAAGGGTGACACCAGCATTCGCTGGGAACGGATGAACCTGGTTGTCTTCCTCGCCGCGGTAGCCATTACGGTTATGATCCTGACGAAAGATGCCGTTACCATCTTCCGCGCCCCAGCCGATATCGGTATCGATTACTACCACCTGATCGCCGATACGTGGCTGGTGGGCATTCTGCCCGTCACGCTATACCCGTTCTTCGGCGGAAAAGTCTGGTGCCGCTACTGGTGCCCGCTGGCGAAGATGATGGAGCTGTTCAGTGCGGTCTTCACCCGCTTCAAAGTAAGCCGCTTCGCCATTCAGGCGAACGACAAATGCATCGCCTGCGAGGATTGTTCCAGAAATTGCCAGGTAGGCATCGATGTGATGCGCTTTGCGCTGAAACAGGAAGAGATCACCAACTTCAATAGCTCCTGCATCGGTTGCGGAATTTGCGTAACCGTCTGTCCTATGAATGTTTTGTCGTTTGCCGCACCCGCCGCCAACGGGACGAAACTTGTGCAGATCGAAAAGGCTGCCTGACGCATCTCATTGCTAGGGAGTATTGTCTAGTGTTCGAAGCCGATCCCAAACTCCAGCGTGACCCGATCCTTACCCCTGGCGACGTGCCGGCCGGGATCATTGTCAGTCCCGATACGCATCGGGTACAGCGAATTCCTCCAGGGCAATCGCGAACCCGAAAATGGCCCGTTCTGGATGCCGGTGGATCACCCAGTATTGATCTCGAGAAATGGCGATTCCGCGTTGATGGACTAGTCGCGCATCCCGTGGAATGGAATTGGGAAGAGTTTCAAAAGCTGCCTCGGGTGAAAGTGTTTTCCGATTTTCATTGCGTCACCCGATGGTCGCGGCTGGGCAACGTTTGGGAAGGCGTCTCCACGCATGAGCTTGTGGAGCGGGCGGGCGGTCTGTTGCCGGAGGCGAATTTCGTGGTCGCGCATGGCTATGATTTTGGCTGGACGACGAACCTTCCCGTGAGTGAGTTCCTGGCGGAGGACGCGCTGATCGCACTGACCCACGATGGCGAACCGATCAGTGTCGAGCACGGCGGACCGGCGCGCGGGATTGTCCCCCGGCTGTACGCTTGGAAGAGTGCGAAGTGGATATCCGGTATTGAATTCACCAAAGAAGACCGGCCCGGTTTCTGGGAGCGGAACGGTTATCACATGAACGGCGATCCGTGGAAAGAGGAGCGTTTCGGATGGTGAGCGACTGGAAACGGCGAACGATTCTGGGGGCTGGAACGGCGGGTATGGCCACCGCGGGCGCGCTGCTGTATCGTGCTGCTCCGGGTTTCTGGAATCAATACGCGGCGGAACGGAAGCGCGATATCGCGCCCGCGCCGTTGGTGCCGGATGTGAAGCACTGGCCCGATCAAGGTCTGCATGTGGCGTGGCTTGGACACAGCACCACTCTGCTGAAGATGGATGGATTCACCATCATCACCGACCCTGTGTTTAGCGATCGCGCCGGAATTAATCTCGGCTTGACCACGCTGGGCGTGAAGCGGCTGGTGGCGCCTGCACTGGAAATTCCCGCCCTGCCTGAAGTGGATCTGATCCTGCTGTCGCACGCGCACATGGATCATTTCGATCTTCCCTCCTTGCGGCGCTTGGAATCGAAACACGTGGACGTTGTGACCGCCTCGCAAACCAGCGATCTGCTGCGTGTGGCAAAGTACAAGACAGTCTCGGAGTTGAAGTGGGGTGAGGCGCGGCAAGTGGGACCGGCCACAATTCGTGGATTGGAAGTGAATCATTGGGGAGCGCGCGTGCGCACCGATACGTTTCGCGGTTATAACGGATACCTGTTGCAAGTGGGCCGCTACCGGGTGCTGTTTGCCGGTGATACCGCCAATACCGATAAGCTGCGGGGCGTGGCCGATTCAGCATCGGTGGATCTGGCCATCATGCCCATTGGCGCCTACAATCCCTGGATTCACTACCATTGCAACCCGGAACAGGCCTGGCGGATGACGCAGGAAGCTCGGGCGGAACATGTGCTTCCGGTTCACCATTCCACCTTTCTGCTGAGCCGCGAGCCGGTGGCGGAACCGTTAGAGCGATTGCGGAATGCGGCGGGCGGGGAATCGAAACGAATTGTGGTGCACGGTATTGGACAGGAATTCCATCTGTCCTAGCTTCAATCCATAATTGCGTCCGCTTCTATTTCGACCAACATTTCGGGGTCGATCAGCGCTACGACTTGCAGCATGCTTGCCGCCGGCCGGATGTCGCGGAAGAATTCCCCATGCGCGCGGCCTATTTCTTCCCAGCGGCTGATATCAGTGACGAACATGCGCGTCCGCACCACGTGCCGCATCTCCGCGCCGGCTTGCTTCAGCGCAGCCTCAATATTCCGAAGGGCCTGCCGCGCCTGGGCATAGGCGTCTCCCGCGCCCACCACCTTGCCTGTTTCATCCGTCGCCGTGGTGCCGGCAACGTGAATGGAATTGCCAACCCGCACCGCACGGCTATAGCCGACAATCGGCTCCCAAATTGCCCCTGAGGATATGTTCTGCCTCATAATCCAACTCGCTTCATTACGCGATGAATCGCATCGAAGATGAGCTCCTCTACATCCGCCGTAAACGGCCCGGGCTGACCATAATAGACCATGCTATCCACCGCTTCGTATCCACCTTCCGCCAACACACGCTTCGAAGGGATGTAGCACATCACTTCATTGGAATATCCGGCTACCACCAGCTTATGTTTCGGATATTCCCGTTGGGCGCGAAGATCGTAATCGATCACCACTTCGCCTCCCAATGCAAGAATCGCCACCGCGCTTCCAAAACGAATTGCCTGCACCGGATACGCGATGCTGCGCACCGGGCGTCCGTCATCATAGGCGCGCAACATTGCTTCGGCGGTTTTGCGCTTTGCGAGAACGGGATCGTTCTTCAGGGCTTCAAACTTATCGCGGGTGTGCGGCGCGAATGGGAGATTGGTGGTGACGAACGCAGTCCGAATGGGACCTTGTACGGACATCAAATGCCCGTCCATCACGCGGTTGACGGCGCTCCCTAACTCCCGTCCATGCTGATGCGCGAATTCGAGCGAGCTACGCGGATTCGGATTCTGGTCGCCGCCGCACAGCATGAAGAACAGCGCGGTCACACCGGGGTGCGCGTCCTCTACCTCCGCTTGCGCGAAGCCCGCGTAGTCGGCACTCAGCTTGTAGAACTCACCGGTCAGCGTGGTGTTGTGGCAGGCATAGCCGAACAGCACGGCACGCAACACTCCGTCCGGTGTGGTGATTTTGAACACCGGCACTTTGTGGTCCACCGGGCCGGTGGGGTTGAGCCCGATCTTAATTCCGTTTGCGGTGGGCTGGCGGCGATTGATGGCAAAACCGGCCTCGCCTTCGCCGTAGAGGACGTTCGCGGGCGAAAGGTTCGCAATCGCGGCGCCCACCACCGTCACCAGGTCATCGGTCAATTGCTGTGCATACTCGCGCAATACGCGGTCATCCTCTTCCTGCAGGTTGAACATGGCGATCAGATTCGGCCGGACGATGGGGCCGGTGTGCGTGTGCGATGAATTCAATACCAGATCGGCGCGCGCCAATCCGTATTGCTTCAGTACGCGCGCCGCCACCACGTCTGAGATGGCTCGGGGCAGGCCCACCAGATCGGTGGTCACAATCACCACGCGGGATTTCTTGCGGTCTTCAATGGCCAGGGCCTTGGCGAAGAGCGGCGAAATTACTCCATCGGATGGATGGTTGCGGCTGGCATAGCCCGACATCCAGATCGGCTGCTTGGGCGTAATGTCCACCCGTGCTGCGCCGGCACGATAGTCAGCGGCGAAGGCAGACACCGTCAGCAGGAAAAATGCGATGATTCCAGATTTTGCAGCCACCCTTGACATGCTCCTCAGTGCAGAGTAATTCGCGAACAACTTAGTGTAGTCCCTTCTAACGGACGGCCAGCACCACGCCGGGTTGGCTGGGTGCTCCGCCTACGCTCACTATGATCGGGATCAGCCCGGAAGCTACGCTTTGCGGCACACGAACATTCACTTGCAGCAACCCCGCCACCTGGCCCGGAGCTGCGCCTGCGTAGAGTACTTCCGCGTCGACACCGCCCACCTGTACGGTCACCGGCAGCGTTGGTTTCGGATAAATTGCCGCCGCAATCCGGCCGTTCGATCCCTCTGGATTCGTCTGTCCCTCGCCCGTTGCATACACCACTACGATGGATCCCTTGGCCGCCGGGCGTGCACTGGAGTTCAGCGCATTGTCCTGATTCAGGATTGCGCCGAGGCCTGCGCCCGTGGAATTCTGTGTGAAGATTCCCGGGGCTGCCCGCGTGATATTGACTACCAGTGGATTAGAGCGGATGCCATCCGTTTCAAACGTTACCGCCGTGGAGCCTTGCTGCGCTACTTCATAAGGCACAATGGCGGCTGTCTGTTTCGCTGAAGCATAGACCAGCGGGGCGGGGATTTCGTCGAATAAGACACGCGTCCCTTCAATGCCGGTGGCCACCGTGCCCTCCGCATTCAGTCCGGCGCCTGCCAGCGCGGCCGGGCCCAGGCCTTCGCCAAAGAGCGCGACAATTTGTCCCGGCGCGATGGCGCCAAGTTGTCCACTGGCTCCGTTGACCACGAAGTTGAGCACTCTTCCCGGCCCGGCCGCTTGCTGGAAAATCTTCGGCGCGTAGAGTGGATCACCCACGGCGGTCATCACCCAGTTCAGCGTGTTCTGAGCGATGTAGAAGCTCTCGGCGAAATTGTAGCCGCTCCACAAATGATCGAAGACGTTGCCGCCGGGTGCATAGAAATTCGCGAACGGTTCGGTGACCGCTCCCCAGGTGGCGGTGACGCCCTCTTCGAGCATGCGGGGAACCCAATTGCCTCCCCAGCGCTTCGTCTCCACACTCGCCAGCAACGGATTCGGATCGACCGGCGTACGGATGGTGAGCGCCGTGAATGAGGTCAATTGCGCGCCCACTGCTCCGTTCACGAAGCGGTAGGCATCAGTTGCCAATCCATACCAACCCCATGCCCAAAGCGCATCCAAGCCTGCCGCCGGCGGCATGTCCCAGATGTAGTTCTTCGTGGTGTCGGCGGTGAAGGTGTCGTTCCAGAGCGATGTTCCTGCCTTATCCGTGACCGAGAAGCCGTTCAGGCGGTAGTTCCAGCAGCGCGCGGTCAGCGAGATTTTGGTGACGTCGATGGCTGCCCCGCTTGTGTCCGTGCCCTGCAACAGCACGGTCCCGTTGCGGGATACGGAGAGTGTGCCGCTGCGGAAGCTGACCTTCAGTTCCGTTACGGAATTGAGAGCCTCAGTCATGGAGCCGCTTACTGGAATTTCCGCCTTGGCAACGCTTGTTCCATTGACAAACTTTTCCAGCGAAATCTTGTCGGCCGCGTTGAATCCAATGAAGGGCAGAAAGGGATACGTCAGCTTGATGTAGGTTTTTGGATCCGCCGTGCCTAGGGTGACGTAGACGAAATTTCCGAAGTTGTTCACGTTCTCGTTCTTCAGCTTGACCGTCACGTCGCCTTCCTGCAGCGCCTTAACCGAGAACGAGACGGCCGCATCGGTCCCCTGCGCATTCACGTAGACATTCTTGGCGGCCGCGTCATAGTAATAAACCGCCGCCGGATGAATCATCAATCCGCAGAGCGCTTCCCGCTGCGTGTTCAGAACGGTCGGGAAGCCCTTGCTCTTGCTGAGCGCGGAAGCGTTGCGGATCTCCTCATCAATCGCGTACTGCCACTCCGACGGTCCACGCGTACCCTGGTAATCGAAGTAGCCTTTGCCGCTGGTGAGCGTAAGTTGGCTCTCCGCTGAGATCGCCTTGTCTACCAGGCCCTTGGCGATCATTGCGCCCGGCCCATCCAACCTGGAGACGAGGAACATCTTCCAAATGCCGATTGCATCGCGTTGATCAGACCAGGCAGCGAACTTTGCCGGCCTGCTGCCCTGCGGCGCCGCGTACGGATTGGCTATGCGAATGGCGAAAGGGGATGTGGCATACATTCCTGCGAGAAGTGAATCCAAGGCGGGAAGTTGGTCTCCGGTAATGGTGGCCTTCAACGGAATTCCATAGGTGGGAACAATGTAGAGTGCCTGCCGCTTCATTGCGCCGCTATTGGCTTCTAGGAATGCCTTCAGCGGTTTTTCGATCTGACTAATGTAGTCGGGGTAGGGGATGACCTCAGCGGTGTTGGTGTTCAGGTGGATAATGTTGGCCTTGGGAATTCCTCGCTGGGCGGCGTAATACTCGCCTACGAACACGCTGGCCCCGGTGGAACCCGTGCCCGCTTCGGGCTTCATCGCGTCGTTTACCAGGATCAGGACCCGGGCGGCTTGCGGGTGAGGATCGGCCCACGCGGTAGCTGCCGCGAGCAGGAGAGGAATAGCGATTCTAAGATGCCGGCGCATTTTCTGGCTCCGCGAGAAATCGATAGCCGACGCCCCGGACTGTGACCAGATGCAGCGGGCGGGACGGTTCGACCTCCATATATTTTCGCAGCCTGACAATGAAGTTGTCGATGGCTCGCGTGTCGGTGTCTTCATGGACGCCCCACACCTCTTCCAGCATCGCTTTTCGGGACACGGATTTGCCCTCATGCCGGATCAGGTAACGCAACAAATTCGCTTCCATCAGAGTGAGCGGCAACACACGGTCGCCCACGCGCAGTTCCAGCGTATTGAAGTTGATGGTCTTGCCCGCGAACTGATAGACGTCGTCCGATCGAGGGCGCATCCATTCTTTTCGACGCAGCAGGCCACGCAGGCGAGCCAGCAGAATTGCCAGCTCGAACGGTTTGGGCAGATAGTCGTCGGTGCCGGCTTCAAATCCCTGCAGAACATCGTTGGCGTGATCGCGCGCGGTCAGCATCAGTACCGGAATGAACTGCCCAACTTTTCGCAGCTCCCTCACAACATGGAACCCATCCACACCCGGCAACATGACGTCCAGGACCACGGCATCGAAGCGCGGCGGATTGGCGGTAAGAAGCCGCAGTGCGTCCTCGCCGTTGTCCACCACTTCCACCTTGTAGCCTTCGGCTTCCAGATTGAAACGCAGCCCTTCGGCCAGGTGCTTCTCGTCTTCCACAACCAGGATTGTGCTCATTTGGTTGGGGCGCTCGGCAATTGGATGGTGAACGTGCTTCCGTGGCCCGGACCTTCACTTTCGGCGAATGCGCGGCCGCCGTGTTTCTCGGCAATGGAGCGGACGATGAACAGCCCAAGTCCGGTGCCTTTCACACGGGTGGCCAGCGAGCCGGGAATGCGGTAAAAGCGTTTGAATATTCGTTTCAATTCGTCCTTCGGAATTCCCACTCCTTGATCTTTCACCCGGACGGCAACGCGCTTGGCGTCCACTTTCACTACCTCTACCAGCACTCGCACCTCGTTGCCGGAGTACTTGATGGCGTTGTCCAGCAGGTTGGTCAGGGCGGCTTTCAGTTCTTCCAGATCGGCCAGCACGGTGGCCTTTTCGCCATCCGGCAGGACCGCGGTGCAGCGAATGGATTCTGGTGGAAGGTGATGGCGGGTGCGGGCGAGAGTGAGGCACTCGGTAGCGATTTCGCTCAAATCGATGAGGGAGCGGTTTAAATGGGATCGCCCGGTCCGGCCAGCTCGCAGCACCTGTTCGATGGTATTGAGAAGGCGGTCGTTGTCGGCCAGCATGATGCCGTAGAACTCCTGGCGTTTGGCTTCGTCAATCTCCCTGCGCTGCAGGGTTTCCAGATACAACCGGATGGAGGCGACCGGAGTTTTTAGTTCGTGCGTTACTGCGTTGATGAATGTGTCGTGCTGTTCATTCCGGCGGATTTCCCGGACGAGGAAGATTGTATTCAGCACCAATCCGGCAATAATTGCCAGAAAGACCAGGATCCCCAGGATTAGCAGAGTGATGGAACGCCAGCCGAGGATCACGATCCAGCCGACGGTTTGGGTGATGGCCAGAATGCACAGGCATACGCAAAACGTGATGAAGAAAATGATGGACTTGCGGTGTCCGCTTACACCCATAGTGGCGGCCTCTTACAGCCTGCCACCATCATACGCGGTGTGGATTGCCGAGCGACGCGGGCCGGTTTTGCGAAACAAAGCCAATTCCGAGGGGCTGGGATTGGCTTTGTTCGTGCAAAAACGGAGGGAGCGCCTGACTTTCGTTCTATTCAAATTTCAAATATCTTCGGAGTAGAGCCTCTTGCGAGGGTACCCTTTCGGCCGCTTGGAATTTTGCGAAACAGAGCCAATTCCACGGCGGTTCACCGTTTCCGGCTGACGGCTTCGACGTCACGAATTACCTCACTCTAACTTGGTCTTCCCGTCCGGGCAGTTTGCTGTGTTTTGGCCGGGGCTTTGTTCTGTGTGAGTTGCAGTGAAAAATAGTGGAAAGAAAGTTGGGAACGAGAATCGGTGAACATTTCATTGACAGGGAGGGTCCATATTATGCATTATGAATGCATAATATGACTTTCGATCAAAAGCAATCCCTCTATGAGCAACTCGGCGGCTCGCCGGCAGTGGACGCCGCGGTGGACATCTTCTATCGCAAAGTGCTGGTGGACGATAGAATCAGCTCCTTTTTCGATGGTCTGGATATGGATACCCAGATTGCGAAGCAGAAGGGGTTTCTGACAATGGCATTCGGCGGGCCGAACGCTTACACCGGCAAGAGCATGCGTGACGGGCATGCGCACCTTGTCAGGCGCGGACTGAACGATTCCCACGTGGACGCGGTTCTGGAGTTGCTGGCCGCGAGTTTGCGCGAACTTGGTGTGACGGAGCCGTTGATTGCGCAAGTGGCGGCAATCGCAGAGAGCACACGTAACGATGTTTTAGGCCGGTAAACACACTCCATGCCTCATATTGAGTATGCCGGTGTGAAGGTGGAACTGCAAGCCGGCGAAAGCGTGTTGGATGCTCTGCTGCGAAGTAATTTTCCGATTTCCCATTCGTGCAAGGCGGGTGTTTGCCAATCGTGCTTATTGCACGCTCCAGGGCAAGCCATTCCAGAGAAGGCGCAGGACGGATTGAAGGACACGTTAAAGGCGCAGGGTTACTTTCTGGCCTGTGCCTGTCATCCTGGCGGGGATCTGGTGGTCAGCCCTCCCGCGGCCGATTTGCAGGTGGCGGCGAAAATCAGCTGCCTGCAGTTGCTGAGTGAGAATGTCCTGCGAGTGCGACTTACTTCGACGGGGCCTTTCGCTTACCGCTCCGGGCAATTTGTCACTCTGGTTCGGGAGGATGGGCTATCGAGGAGTTACTCGTTGGCAAGCCTGCCGCAGGAGAACCACCTGGAATTGCATGTCCGCAGAGTGAGCGGGGGCGCGATGAGTGGATGGCTGCACGATGGGGCGACGGCCGACATGACCGTCTGGCTGCGAGGTCCCGCCGGCCAGTGCTTCTACGTTCCGGGAGCCCCGGAACAGCCGCTTTTGCTTGCCGGTACGGGCACGGGACTGGCTCCTCTCTATGGAATCGCGCGCGATGCGATTCTGCAGGGACACACGGGAGCGATTTGGCTTTTTCATGGAGCATTGGATGATGCCGGTTTGTATTTAGTGGACGAGTTGCGGGCACTGAGCGACCGCAATGCCAATTTTCAATACGTTCCCACGGTTCTTCGCAGCGGCGGACCGGGTGAGGCGGAGGTGGGGGCGCTGGACGGTGCGATCCTATCCCGCTTTCCAAAGCTGAGCGGTTGGAAGGGATACGTTTGTGGGGATCCGGCGATAGTCAATTCCCTGCGTAAGAAGTTCTTCCTGGCTGGAATGGCGTCGCGTCAAATTTATGCCGATCCGTTTCTGCCTAGCGCCGCTTGAGAGGGCTTGCGGGATGGGTGTTACATTCGGTTTAAGCCCTTGGGAATTAAGCCCGTGGGATTAGGCATCCGCCAACCGTGCAACTTACTCTTCATGCAGACTATTCACTCCGCGTGCTATTGTTCCTGGCGGAGCGGCCGAACGATGTGGTGTCGACGCAGGAGATCAGCGACGCCTACCATATTTCTCGAAATCATCTGGTTCGAGTGATCCAAACGCTGGCTGCGAGCGGATTTGTCCGGGTGAGTGCCGGGCGGACTGGCGGGGTGACGCTTGCCCGTCAGGCGGCTGAAGTGCGTGTGGGCGATGTGGTGCGCTCGGCTGAGCCGGGATTCCGCGTGGTGGAATGCTTTGATCCGGCGAGTAATACGTGCCCCATTGCTCCGGTTTGCCGCTTGCGCGGAGCGCTGCACGAGGCGCTGGCGGCATTCTTCGCGGTGCTGGACCGCTATACGCTGGCCGATCTGATCCGGATGCCGGAAGGAAAGTCGCTAGCGGCGTATTTTTTGCGCGAGATCACCAGTTTAAATCCACCGCACGAGTAACTGCTGGGCCTTTTTCGAAATCCGCGGGGGCACGAACATTTCCAATTGCGCGAGGATGACTTGTCCGGCGCAGAGTAAGAACAAGCCGAGCACCAGCGCCACGGGTGGAAGGCGGGCCGCGCACAGGCCCATGGCCAGGGCACCGGCTACAAGCAGGAGTTGAGGGAGCAGGTATCTCCAAAGACCCTGCCGTTTCTGCACGGCATCCGAAGTGGATCCGATGGCGACCAGAGCGAGCATCAGCAACGCAACGGACGAACAAAGAATCCATGTTTCAGCGCGATTCAGTTGCCGGCCTGGCTGCAAGGCGATGACCCGCTGGAAACCAACTCCGGCGATGCCGATACCTAACGAGAGCGGGAAGTGCGCGTAGTTCCAGAGGCGGAATAAGCGAGCCTGGCGTTTCGACCGGACGAAACGTTCCGCCGCGCTCTGTGCCCCGTCGAAGTACCACCAGCGAAGGGCAAAGGCGAAGGCCATGGAAGCGAAGGCCGTGGTGGCAAGGGGGAGACTCCAAGTTTCCTGGCTCTCAATTCCGCGCATGACGCAGGAGACGAACTCACCCAACAGGATGAGCGTGAACAGGCCGAATCTTTCAGGGAAGTGTGCCGCGTCGGGCGGAAATTTCACGCTGTGCTTCACGGCGATCCAGGGTGTGGCGAAATCGACGATAAGGGCGGCCATCCAGAGCCAAAAGCGAACCGGGGGATCCGTGGTTGCCGACACCATCCATAGGACCGCTGCCGCGCCGAAACCGATGGCGTAGCGGGTGGTCAGATCGCGAGTTTCGGGGACGCGGCGGGCGCGCAAATACTGAACTACCAAAATGATGCGCATGCCGGCGTAAGCTGCCGCGAAACCCGCGGAGGAAGTGCTGTCGAGTGCATCCTTGGCATTCGCCGCCATCACCGCCACGATGAAGCTTTGCACCAGGACCAGCAGCCGCTGAATTGCGTCGTCCGTGTCGAACCGGGTGCAATAGAGGGTGTGACCACTCCACGCCCACCAGATCAAAACGAACAGCAGGGAATAGCGCAGCAGGCCGGACGGTGAATAATCCTGAGCCAGAGGCGTGCCCACCTGGGCGACCGCGGCGACGAAGATGACATCGAAGAAGAGCTCAGTCCAAGTGACGCGGCGGTCTTTATCGGGATTCGACGGCCATAGGCGCGGAGCTTGGACGAGTTGCTGAAGCATTAGGAATAGAGCCCGGCAGCCAGTCGAAACATTCAGGGCCCGCGAGCTCTATTGTACGACCCATTCAATTACGACCTATTCAATGAAGAGCTGGATCGTCAAGGGTGTGCTGGGCCCAGATCGCGCGTGATCAAGAGTGCGGCGGCTGCCAGAAACAGGCGAATCATTTTCTTCATGGCGATTCAATCCAGCCTGCCTCGCATCCATTCCAAATGAGCGTCATACTGGAAGTATCGGAGAAATTTGAGGATGCCCGGAATAAACGCGCGCCGCGGCGGGATGTCCGTAGCGTATGGCAGCTTCCAACACTTTGGGTGGCTGGATGGAAGACGATCTCTCGCCGGCGGCAAAGTATGACATGTCGGCGCCCGCTCCTTTGGGGATTTTCCAGAAGGAGACAAGATTGAGCGAGCTGTCCATGCCGGCGAGATTCGAGGCAGAAGCGATGCCTCACCTGAACGATATTTTTCGTGCGGCGAGCCGGATGATTGGCGAAAGAGCCCGTGCGGAGGACGTGGTGCAAGAGGTCTATCTGCAAGCGTGGAAATCGTTCGGCCGGTTCGAGACGGGAACGAACTGCCGCGCCTGGCTGTATAAGATTCTCTTTCACTGCGTGAACCATCATCGACGCAAGTGGTTCCGGTTTCCGTTGTTGAAGGAAGCTGAGGAGTTTCTGGAAACGAACCTTACCTATGAAGCCCCCATCCCCGAACATCTGACCGATGAGGAAATGCTGCGTGCTTTGGACGCCATTCCCGCCGACTTCCGCGCGGTGGTGCTGTTGGTGGATGTGGAAGAGTTTCCCTATAAGGAGGCGGCTGATATTTTAGCCATTCCGATTGGCACGGTAATGTCACGCCTGAGCCGGGGCCGGAAGTTGCTGCGGGAACAATTGGCGAGCGTGGCGCAAGCCTATGGAATTGGCAAGCCAATGCGAGAGGGGCGGGGGGCATGAATCCAATGAATGCGAGATTGAAGACGGCGGTGCAAAGTGTTTCCGCTCCTCCGTATTTGGCAGCGCGCATTCGAGGCGAGCTAGACGCAGTGCAGCATCGAAGCGTATGGGGCGCCCGTTTGATGGCGGTGGCGGCGGCAGCGGCGGTCTGCATCGGAGTTACCGTTACGTACCAGTTGGGCCATTTACGGCTTACCGCAAATTCGCAGGAATCCTATGTGGCATCGGTGTCGAACCAGGTGCCCAGCATTATGCGAGTCGGTTTGGGGGATCATATCCACTGCGCCGTATTCCGGAAGTATCCGGCGGCGCCTCCAACGGTCGAGGAACTGGCGGAGGATTTGGGTCCGAAGTACGTGGGGTTGATGCAGATTGTGACCGCCCATGCGCCAAGCGGCTTCCATTTGATGATGGCGCATCACTGCAAGATTCACGGACGCCGGTTCGTACATTTGGCGCTAACCAAGGGCGGTCAAGTCCTGTCGATGGTGATTGCGGTGAAGGGGGAAGGGGAGTCGTTTAAGACCGAGAACCTGGTGCCGGCACTGTCGGAAGCAGGCATTCCAATCTACCGCAGCGGGGTGCAGCGATTCCAGATTGCTGCGTTTGAAAGCAGGGATCGCCTGGTGTATGTGATATCCGACCTGCCGCAACAAAAGAATATGGAAACGGTGTTGGCGCTGGCGCCTGGCGTGAAGGAGTTTTTGAGCCGGCTGGAAAGCTAGAGATCGACTGAATTGCTTTTCAACGCGCGCGGTCCTGTTCCGGGGCCGCGCGCGTTTTTGCTGTGCAGGCGCCGCAAAAATCTTCGCTTTCCGTGGAATAGCAGATTGCTTTTCCGGCTTACAGTGGCATGAACAACGAAGAGAAAAGACTGGAAGCCGCGCGCGAGCGGAATGCACATTGGAAACGCTGGGGACCCTATCTGAGCGAGCGGGCGTGGGGCACGGTGCGGGAAGATTACAGCGGCGGCGGCACCGCTTGGGAGTATCTGTCGCACGACCATGCGCGGTCGCGCGCATACCGGTGGAATGAAGACGGAATCGCCGGCATTTGCGACCGTCATCAGAAGATCTGTTTCTCCGTGGCTCTGTGGAATGGCCGGGATTCCATCTTGAAAGAGCGTATGTTCGGCCTTACCGGCAATGAAGGCAACCACGGCGAGGATGTGAAGGAGTGCTACTACTACCTGGACAGCACTCCTACGCATTCCTACATGAAGTATCTGTACAAATATCCGCAGGCGGCCTTTCCGTATGAGCGGCTGGTGGAGGAGAATCGGACTCGCGGGCGCGGTACGGGGGAGTTTGAACTTCTCGACACCGGAGTGTTTGAGCAGAACCGGTATTTTGACGTTCACGTGGAATACGCGAAGGCGGATACCGATGACATCCTGATTCGCATTAGCGTTTCGAATCGAGGCAGCGAGGCGGCTACGGTTCATGTGCTGCCGACGGTTTGGTTTCGCAATACATGGTCCTGGGGGAAGGCGGTGAAACGGCCGTCAATGCATGCGATTTCGCCGAACGCCATTGCACTGGATGAGCCGCAATATGGGCGGCGGGTGCTGGCGTGCGAAGGCGATCCGGAACTGTTGTTTACCGGGAACGATACGAATACCCGCAGGCTGTATGGATTCGACAATGGCGCGCAGTATGTGAAAGACGGCATCAATGAATACGTTGTGAATGGAGTGCGGGGCGCGGTGAATCCGGAACATATAGGTACGAAAGCTGCCGCGCGTTATGCGTTGACGGTGGGGGGAGGAGAGACCGCGGTGGTCCGTCTGCGGCTGACTAACTCCACGGCGGTGGAGATCGGTAACGACTTCGACGCGGTGTTCCAGGCGCGCTTGTTGGAGGCCGACGAGTTTTATGAGAGTGTGATTCCGCAGGATCTTACCGCGGACGGCAAGAACGTGATGCGGCAATCGTTCGGCGGGTTGCTTTGGTCGAAGCAGTTCTATCACTACGTAGTGGGTGCCTGGCGGGAGGGCGACCCCGGTCAACCCGCACCGCCCGAGGGCCGGAAGTACGGGCGCAATTCCGAGTGGGGCCACCTCTACAATGCCGATGTGATTTCCATGCCCGACAAATGGGAATACCCGTGGTATGCGGCGTGGGATCTGGCGTTCCATTGCGTGCCGCTGGCGCTGGTGGATTCGGACTTTGCCAAGGAACAGTTGATGCTGATGGTGCGGGAATGGTACATGCATCCGAACGGGCAGTTGCCGGCGTATGAATGGGCGTTCGGCGATGTGAACCCGCCGGTTCATGCCTGGGCGGCATTGCGCGTTTACAAAATTGAGAAGAAGCGGCGCGGCGTGGGTGACCGCACTTTTCTGCAGCGGATCTTCCACAAACTGATGTTGAATTTCACCTGGTGGGTGAACCGCAAGGATACGGAAGGGCGCAATGTATTCCAGGGCGGATTTCTGGGATTGGACAATATCGGGTGTTTCGACCGCAGCGCTCCGCTGCCCACAGGCGGGCATTTGGAGCAAGCCGACGGTACCGGTTGGATGGCCATGTACAGCCTGAATCTGTTGGCTATCGCGCTGGAGCTGGCCAAGGAAGACCCTGCATACGAAGATGTGGCGAGCAAGTTCTGGGAGCATTTTTTGCATATCGCCAAGGCGATCAATCATCTGGGTAACGACGGTGTGGGCATGTGGAATGAGGCCGATGGCTTTTTCTATGACGTGCTGCATATGCCAGGTGACAATCATCTGCCGCTGAAGATCCGGTCGATGGTGGGGTTGATTCCGCTGTATGCGGTGGAGACGCTGGAACCGGAAGTGATCGATCAGCTTCCAGGCTTCAAGCGGCGGCTGGAGTGGTTCATCGAGAACCGCAAAGACCTTACCGCGAACGTGGCCTGCATGAAGAGGGAAGGCATGGGCGAGCGGCGGCTGCTGTCTATCGTGGATGGCGATCAACTGCGCCGGGTGCTGAAGTTCATGTTGGACGAGCGCGAGTTTCTTTCGCCGTACGGAATCCGCGCGCTTTCCGGAGTGCATCGCGATCAACCGTACGTGCTGCCGGTGGACGGAACGAATTACACGGTTGGTTATGAGCCGGCCGAATCCAGCACGGGACTGTTTGGCGGCAATTCGAATTGGCGGGGACCCATCTGGTTTCCGGTGAACTACCTCTTGATTGAATCGCTGCAGAAGTTCCATCATTACCTGGGCGATGATTTCAAGGTGGAGTGCCCCACGGGGTCGGGCAT
>JBBRNO010000074.1:0-31281 GCA_038230275.1 Bryobacterales bacterium | reverse complement strand
CTTGACGACATCTACGCCACGCTGGTGGTCCGGCTGCATCATACAAAGCCATTCCTTCAGGACAAACTCTGGCGCTACGCCGCGGACTTCAAGACGCTGACCGGCAAGCAAATGGGAGTCAGGCTGGAACGCCGCGCCGAAGGCACAGGCGAGTTGGAAGTGTATTTCGAGCCGGCCATCCCCGTGGAGGAGAAGATCATCTTCAGCCGCTACGTCCACGAGCATCTGGTGCAGAAAGCGCACCACGTGATCCGGCTGCGGCACTACGTATGCCCCCATTGCGGTACGTCGGTGGGCAATCGGGAAGTGGCCATGCAACGGCTGGCAGCGTGGCTGGAGAAAAAGTCCCCAGACCAGGCCGCGGGCGGACGGTTTACGAATTGGCTCAACAAGACAGAACCGCCAACCATCCTTTGCGTGAATTGCGAAAAGCGCGTGCCGTTATGGGATGACCTGGAGCAGACGTTCGCCAGCCCGGCGATTCAGCAACAAGTGCGAGATCTGCAGGAGCAATCGGCGATCATGCTCGATAACGAGAGCAAGGAACGCGTTCTGGTGGGTGAAGTAACATCCACCGTCGCGCTAGCCGGACAAGTCTGCCGGGAATTCAACGTGAGCGACCACGGTATCGACATGGAAATCGAATTCAAGGATGACAACGGCGAGGCCACCGGCCGTAAGCTCTATCTCCAGCTCAAGTCCGGCGACTCCTACCTGCGCCCGCGAAAAGCAGACGGCGCGGAACTCTTCCCCATCAAAGACGAACGCCACGTCCGCTACTGGATGGGCCAACCGGTTCCCGTAATGCTGGTGATCCGCAATTCCGGCGGCGAAGTCCGTTGGATGGAAGTACGCGAGTGGCTAAAGCGCGCCACCAACGACGGCCAGAAGCCAGTCAAGCAGATCGTCTTCGAGGCCGAACGTTTCGACGTCATGAGCGTGCGCCGCTGGCGCGAAAAGTCCCTCGACCATCGACGCCGCTAGTCGATGGATTACTCAATCACCCAATGCGCGAAGCTACGCCCGGTCCTCTATCGGAATATTCACCGGCTTGCATTAGGTCAAATATAATACTTATTTCACAACAAAGTACTACGCTATCAGAATTAATTTGACATATGTTATCAATCGGGCATAAACTCGGGATGCTTCTCTCTGGCACAATTCAGAGCGATGTGAGCAATCCTGTCCTTGCTGGCGTCGGGGTGTACGAAGCCCTAGAGCGAACGGAGGAATTATGCGCGCGTATTTTCTTTGTGCTGTATCAGCTGTAGCAATGGTCTTTCCGGTTTTTGGATCCACAATCGCACCGAATTTGGGTTCCGCCGCCTCTTTCTCATTACTCGGCGATACGATCTCAAACACCGGAACCTCACTCGCCTTTGGCAATGTCGGAGCCAAAACGACAATCACCGGCTTCCCGCCCGGCACCTCCACCGGCACCGTTTACACGGCCCCCAGCGACCCCACCGTCGTAGCGGCATACAACGACTTTCTGTTGGCGTTCAACAATGCTGCAAGCGACGTGAGCACGCCGCCTACCCAGTCGGTGACCGATCTCACCACGAACCGTTCGTTCCTCGGCAACAATGTATTCACTTTCGGGCTGACCGATGTCGTTACTACGGCGAACATTACTTTGACTTTCGACGCCCAGTTCGACAGCAGCGAAGTTTTTATCATAAAAACAACTCGAGACTTCGTGGTAAATGGTCCCCTTTCGTTCAACCTGACAAACGGGGCGTTGGCAAGTAACATTTACTGGATTGTTGGCCGGGACGCGACAATCAGCTCTGGCGGCGGAGCGGTCACCTTTGACGGAAACATTCTGGCAGGATCCAGCTTCACCATGTCGGCCAACCCTGGGGGCAGTGGAGTGCTCGCCGGCACCATCAACGGGTGCGTATTCGCAGAGACGGCGAACACCTTGGCCGGCCAGACGGTGGTGGGCGGCTGCAATGCCGCCAATGTCGCCGGCGTCCCGGAACCGGCATCTGCTGGATTGCTGGCATTGGGCTGCTTGGTTGGCGGTATCGGGTTGCGTAAACGCCGATCCGTCCGCCAGGCCCGGTAAGCTAATAACGCTTGGAATCCGAGCCCGCTCCGTCGGGAATCACCCTAAGAACCACCACACTCCCCATTTTCCAACCCGCCAAAAAACCCAGTCACCGAAGTTCGATATTTATTTTCCAGCCGTCTATCCACCGTACAATCAACCACCTACCCCGCTCAGCCCGGCCCAAACCGCAACCTCATAGTCCGTTTTCGAGTAACCGCTCTCTATACTCGAGCCAGAAAAGGAGGTTCATAGGAAATGAACCAAGACACTCGTCCGATAGCGGCGTCCACATCCCAGTCCGCGCACATCGCCTGCCTGCAACTCGAAGTCCCGGTGGAATGCGCCTTCGTTCTTCATTGGGTGCGCCGCGTCAATATGCGCGAAGTCGTAGGAGAGCTGGGAACCCGCCTGAAATCGCCCTGCTCCGCCATCCTGAAAATCGCTATCCAAGCCGACTTCCGCATCTGCAAGTCCATCGACGCGACCGGCCGGATCCGCCTTGAAGTTTATAAAATGGCCGCCCTTCGCCCCCCGGACATCGCGATCGAGGCAGGCGTCGAGTTTCCGGTCGCAACCGATGCCGACCCGCTGCTGAGGACCCTATATCTACAGACCGCCGTTCGTGACGAGATCTACCGCCTTGTGCCCGAAAGTTTGCAGGCCCAGTACAGCGCCGAATGTAGACGCATCATGGAAGAATATCCCAGTCATGAGGCTCTGCTCGATGTCTCTTTCTCCGATATACGGAAGGGCCACGAAGCCTGGCTGCGCGCCGTAGACGGAGATTTCTCCATGATCTTTCAATCCGGTTCCAATACCGAATGCCGCCATGGAAACCTCAGCGCCTTCTTGTCGCCGTCCGCGAGCATCGAACTTTATCTCCCACAACTGGACCGCAGAGACTGGAAATCGCCCGCCGCCGCCCTCCAGCGCTCCTCCATTCGATGCAACGAAGCCGGCCAGATCTTCGTCGGCTGGCCGGAACACCGAGTCATGGAGGGTATGCTACGCTTGGCCGGCTTCGCCGCTTCCAGCAAAACCAGTTCCATCGCCGGGGCCAGGTTAGTCCACACCGGCGCGCCCGGCGAATCTGGCCACACGGCCACGCGGCAGATCCCAGCCAGCTATCTGACCAGTTGGTTTGACGCCCCCGGCGACCGGGACACCACCTACACCGCCGCCTATGGCCAAATCGCTCTCGCCGTGCAGCGCGTTTTGCGGGAAGAACTTCCCCGCCTCTGGTTCAGCAAGCCCGAACGCTACGCCCGCTTGGCCGATTCGCACGCCATGCTGGTATACAAATGCAGCCGTCCCTACCTGGGACGGACGCGTACCGAACTGAACTACGAATTCCAAAACCCTGTCTCCATGAAGCGCTTCTATAAGACCGCGAATCTGGCCATACCCGCCGAACTTGATCGCATCCAGGAGGTTCTCGTTGATTCCGATCTGGCTCGTCACTATCAACGAATCTTCTCGCGTGACATCGTCGGCGCGGTAGCCACGCGCCAGCACAACCTCCACCGGATCATGGCGGCCGAGTCCACCATCATCGAATGCTTCATCCAATTCGGCATGATCGGCCACGAATTTCGCTACCGCATGACCAGCCACCCGCAACACACCGCCGAAGGAATCGCCCGCTACGCCGCTGACTTTGCCAGCGCCCTCAATTACCGCACAAAACGAATTCACCCCACACTCGACTGCGGCGACCTGGCGCTCCCCCTCTTAATGGAAGCCTCTAGCGCCCTAAGCGGCGTAATGCGAGACGAATCAGGCGTAAAGCGCAGGCTGGCAGCCTAAAATTGGCTGTGTTTCGCAAAAACGGGATTCCCGATTCCCAATCGCACGAACAAAGCCAATTCTCCTCCCCGGCAGGAATTGGCTCTGTTTCGCAAAACGGCAAAACCAAGTACTGGCGCCAGCTAAAAATCTGTGCGAACATTCCCGTCCAGCCCGCACTTAGTCACTGGACACCAAACCATGACCCTACTATCCAGAGCTCTCCCGCTATTAGCCCTTTCCCTCTGCGCCTTCGCGGCGGACACTCCGAAAGCCGCCCCGAAAGCAGCCGCCAAGCCACAGCTTTCCGACGCCACCATCGAGCAGAATATCCGCGCCAAGTACGCCAAATCGAAAATCGCCCCCGAAAAGTTCACCGTAAAAGTACAAAACGGAGTAGCGACCATCGAAGGCAAGACGGACATCATCCAACACAAAGGCTCGGCCACCCGCATGGCCAGAACCGGCGGTGCGATCCAGGTCGTAAACAAAGTCCAGATCAGCGAGAACGCCCGTCAACGCGCGGCCTCCAATCTGGAGAAGGGCCGCAAAAAAGCCGAGGTCAAGCGCATCTAAGCAACCCCGGCTTCATGTAAAATCGAAGATCACATGAAGCCCTTCGTCCTTTTCCTCTCCCTCTGCGCCCTCACTTCGGCGGAAGAACTCCGGGTGGCCGGTGGCCTCGCATCCCAACAAGTCCTTCAGCGGGATAGCACGAACAAAGCCAATGCCAAGCTTGTGGGCTCCGCTTCCGGGCTCGACGGCAAGCCGGTTCAGGCGCGCGTCAGCGCCGGACGTCGCGTCCTCCGCGACTGGAGTTCGGCGGGCACGGTGCAAAACGGGGCATGGACCGCGGACATCTCGGGTATCCCCATGGGCGGCCCGTATAAAGTAGAGGTCCGCTCCGGATCGGCTCCGGTAACCGCGTTCGACGATATCTTAGTGGGCGATCTCTGGGTCCTGGCCGGCCAATCCAATATGGAAGGGGTTGGCGATATGGTGGACCTTCAGCCCTCCGACCCCAAGATTCACAGCTTCGACCTGACCGACACCTGGCTGCTCGCCAGAGAACCGCTCCATACTCTGGTAAGTGCCGTGGATCGAGTCCATTGGCCGCGTAACGCGGACCAGGAACCGGTACGCACCGAAGGCGATGCCCTAACCAGATACAACGAGAAGCGGAAGAAGGGTGCCGGCCTCGCCCTTCCCTTCGCCGCCGAAATGCTCCGTAAGAACGGAGTGCCCATCGGGCTGATCCCCTGCGCACACGGCGGAACTTCCATGGCGCAATGGGACCCCGCCCTCCGTGATCGCGGCAGCGATTCGCTCTACGGCGGCATGATTCGGCGAGTCGGCGTAATCGGAGGCAAGGTCGCTGGAGTTCTCTGGTATCAAGGCGAGTCGGACGCCAACCCCAAAGCCGCCCCCGTGTTCGCGCAGAAATTTGCGGAACTGATCGCAGCCATCCGCTCGGACTTCGGCCAGCCGGATCTGCCGTTCTATTACGTGCAGCTCGGCCGGTTCATCAACACGCAAAACATCGCCGAATGGAACCAGGTGCAAGAGGCGCAGCGACTGGCTGAACTGTCCATTCCGCACACCGGCATGATCGCCGCCATTGACGCTTCGCTCGACGACGGCATCCACGTCGGCACGCAGGATCATAAGCGTCTCGGCAAGCAATTCGCCATCCTGGCGCAGGGCAGCTTGAAACGCGGGCCGCGTCCGCTTTCAGCCAAGGTGGAGCCCGGCATCCATCCCAACACCAGCTTCCTGCGCGTGACGTACTCGGACGTAAACGGCCGCCTGGAATCGGACGGCCGCATCAGCGGATTCTCCATTCACTCTGCCCAAGGTGAACCTTTGACCGCCGTGTTCAAGACCATCGTCGATCCTGCGAACCCCTCGGCCATCCTCTTGGTTTTCGCCAATCAACTGCCGGAGGGCGCCGTCTTGCACTACGGTTTCGGCAAGGACCCGTACTGCAATTTGCGCGACTCAGCGGGCATGACCGCACCGGTGTTCGGCCCCATGCCCATCCAATAACGCATGGTAAACTGTGGGTAAATCCCCATGAAAATTTGTTGCCTGTCTCTATTCCTGTGTCTTTTGCCTGCCTTGGCGCAGGAAGCTATTAAGCCGGAAACGGTGGTCGCCGTAGTAAACGGCAAGTCGTACACCGCAGCCGACATCGACCGGCTGCTCTCTCCGCTCTCGCCAGTGCGGCAGCAGATGGCGCACCGCGACCCCAAGGCATTTCTCGAAGAGTACGCCATGTTCGACCTGATCGCGGAGATGGCCGAGAAAGCGAAGGTTGCCGAGAAGAGTCCGTACAAGGAACAGATCGCCGAAATGCGCCGTCAGATTATCGTGCAGGCGCAGGTGAATGAGTACAAGAACTCACTCCCCATCATGCCCGCCGACCAGAAGAAGTACTACGACGCGAACATCGAAAAGTACAAGGAGACGAAGGTCAAGATGATCTTCATCCCCTACGCGGCGGCTCCGGTCGCCGATGCAAACGGCAAGAAACCGCTCACCGAAGCGGCCGCCAAAGCGAAGGCCGAGTCGGTGGTAAATCTGGCCCGCAGTGGAGTGGACTTCGTGAAGCTGGTGAAGGAGCACTCCGAAGATCCGGGCACGCTCAGCCACGATGGCGACCTCGGCATCGGAGTCAGACCCGGCAGCACCAACGTGCCGGAAAATGTGAAGGCGGCGGTGCTTGCCATGAAGCAAGGGGACGTCAGCGACCCTCTCAAGCAGGCGAATGGCTACGTCGTAGTCCGCGCCGAGTCCATCACACAAGCGTCGTATGATTCGGTGAAGGACGATATTTTCAAAGAGATGAAAGATGCCGAAGTCCGCAAGCTCGTCGATGAAACCCGGAAGAAAGCAACGGTCAAGATCGAAAACAGCGCGTACTTCGGCCCGCGGAAATAGACCGCTTCCCAAGCTTTCCGGGGAGCCCATCAAAGTTTCGTTCCTCCCGTCGTTAACCGCGCATCGCGGAAAGCTGCTGTCCGGATCGCACCGTGGGACCGCCGTTCACGCGGCGTCATTTTTGCGCCGCCGGGAGATCATCCTGGAAGCGCAACTGCTCCGTACGCCAGGCCGTCTGGCTAGAATCTTCCTCCACGAGGTTTTCCACTTCGCCTGGGTGCGGCTAGGGAACGAAAAGCGGCGCGCGTACGAGACCCTGCTGCAGTCTGAAATCAAGCGGGGCGCGCGAGGGGAACTAGGCTGGTCGGCCGAATCTGTAAAGCTGAACCTCATGGCCGCCGACTGGGCGACGCGCAGCCGAAAGTGGCGTCACTACGTGTGTGAGAGCTTTTGTGACACCGCCGGCTGGGCGTTCAGCGGCAGTTCCCGCTACGCCGAGATGACCTTGGCCGCGCAGTTCCGAAAGGCCCGCATGCGGTGGCTCGCGTCCATTGCCGATATAATCAAGGTTTAGGAGAACTTCCGTGGCCTTATCCAGACATACCATCGCGGCAGTCGCACTCACCGCCGCACTGCTCGCCGGCGGTTGCTCGAAATCGGAGCGCGTGCGCGCGGCGTCTCCAAAGGCTGTGGGAAATCGAAAGGCCGCTCCGCCCTTCACGCTGAAAGACGCCGAGGGCAAGACAGTCAGCCTGGAAGATTACAAGGGCAAGGTAGTCTTGTTGAACTTCTGGGCCACCTGGTGCGGACCGTGCAAGATTGAAATCCCGTGGTTCATCGCCTTCGAACAGAAGTATAAGGAGAAAGGTTTCTCGGTAGTCGGCGTCTCCATGGACGAGGAAGGCTGGAATACGGTGAAGCCATTTCTGGCCGAAGAGAAGATCAATTACCGCGTACTGCTTGGTAACGATAGTGTGGGAACTCTCTATGGCGGAGTGGATTCCCTGCCCACCACATTTGTAATCGATCGCGAGGGCAACATCGCCGCAACCCATATTGGACTGGTGAGCAAGAGTGATTATGAGGATGAAATTGTTCAACTTCTGGACGCAAAACGCACTGCTGTTGGCGCTGATTCTCACGCCGCTGCCGGCTCAAATTAGCACCGTGCTCACCGTTACCCCGCCCGAGAAGATTGCGGGCAAACGCAATGAGACGGTCACGGCGGATTTCAAGCTGCAGTTGCGCACCGGCTACCACGTCAATAGCAACACTCCGAACGATGAGTTCCTCATCCCTCTTCGTTTCACCTGGACCAACGGCGCCGCCGAGGCAGGGGAAGTCGTTTTCCCAAAGCCGCAGCAGGAAAAGTATGAGTTTTCCAAGACACCAGTCTCGGTCTTCAGCGGCGAATTCAAAACACAGACGAAGTTCAAGCTGGTGTCCACTGGTACCATGATTGGCAAGCTGCGCTATCAGGCGTGCAGCGACAAAGTTTGTCTTCCACCGCGCACGGTTGAAGTCAAACTGCCCGTGGAAGTCCACAACTAGAGTTTGAGACGACTGATCATTAGGCCCGGCGCCATCGGCGACTGCATCGTTTCGTTGCCGGCCATGGAGCATTTGCGCGCCGATTACACCGAAGTCTGGGTGGCCTCCCAAAATGTTCCGCTGATCCGGTTCGCCGACAAAGTGCGAGGCATCGTTTCCACCGGCCTGGACCTGGTCGGAATCACCGAACCGCCAATGGCGGAACTTTCCACGTTCGATTCCATCGTGTCCTGGTACGGCGCCGCGCGGCCGGACTTTCGCGATGCCGTCGCCGGTCTACCCTTTGAATTCCATGATGCCTTGCCCAAGGGCGATCTCCATGCGGTGGATTTCTACCTTAGCCAAGTGGGCGCCAAACCAGGAGCCGTGCCGCGCCTTCGCCGCCGCCGCAAGAGTGCGGGGTTTGCAGCCATCCACCCATTCTCCGGCAGCCCGCGCAAGAACTGGCCGCTCGATCGTTTCCGTGCCGTGTGCCGTAGCCTTCAGATTCCGGTTCAATTTTGCGCCGGACCGGAGGAACCGCTGGAAAACGCAGTCCGCATCGCCAACCTCTACGATCTGGGAAGCTGGCTGGCCGAGGCTGAGTTCTACATCGGTAATGACTCAGGCATCTCGCATCTGGCCGCGGCCGTCGGCATACCGGTGTACACGGTCTTCGGCCCAACCGACCCCGCCGTATGGGCGCCGCGGGGCAGCAAAGTTCACGTGATTCATCGCGATCCCATCACCGATGTCGGCGTGGAGGAAGTGCTTGAGGCGCTGTGTTAGACTTGCGTTGCGATGCGCACCCTTCTAGTTGCAACGGCGATCTGTGGCGGCCTTTTCGCCGCGGACTTTGACATCCTCACTGACAAAGTGAACAACGCATACGGCCTTTCCACCGGGCCGGACGGCGCGCTGTATCTCGGTGAAATCGGCAATCATGTGGTCACCCGGCTCGACCTTAAAACGAAACAGCTAACGGTCGTCGCAGGGAACCGCCGGAAAGGTAACGCCGGCGATGGCCTTGCCACGGAAGCAACGCTGAACGAACCGTACGAACTGCGGTTCGACAAAGCCGGCAACCTGTTCTTCGTCGACATGCAGAACAACGTGGTGAAGCGCGTGGATCGAAAGTCGAAGAAGATCTCCACCTTCGCGGGCAACGGGACGTCCGGGTTCAGTGGTGACGGCGGGCCGGCCACGCAGGCGCAGTTCAAGCAGCCGCACAGCATCGCGTTCGACCACAGCGGCGGCTTGCTGATTTGCGATATCGGGAACAATCGGATCCGCCGGGTGGATCTGAAGACCGGCGTCATCCACACGTTTGCGGGCACCGGTGAAAAGGGCCCGACGCCCGACGGCGCGCCGCTCGCTGGGACGCCGCTCAATGGCCCCCGCGCCATCGATGTAGATGCGAAGGGCAATCTGTATCTCGCTCTGCGGGAAGGTAACGCCATCTATCGCATCGATCCGGCGGCAAAGGTGATCACGCACATCGCGGGCACTGGCGAGAAAGGTTACACCGGTGACGGCGGCCCGGCGAAAACCGCGAAGCTCTCCGGCCCGAAGGGCGTGGCCCTGTCCCCCGATGGCGGACTCTACATCGCCGATACGGAGAGCCACACCATCCGGCGAATCGACCTGAAAGACGGAACGATCAAGACCGTTCTGGGCGACGGCACAAGCGGCCCGCTGAAGAGGCCGCACGGAGTCTACGTGGATAAGAAGGGCGTACTCTACGTCGCCGACAGCGAGAACAACCGCGTACTGCGCCTAACGAAACCCTAGCTCACTGACGATGATTCCGAGTTGCCGGCGGTCGCCCGCCGTAGAGAAAGTTTTGTCGACCGATATGGTGAGTGTGCCGCCGCTGACTGCATTCGTATTCAGCGTATAGCCGCCGGGTTTGTCGTACGTCTTGTCTTCCAAAACTACGCCATCCAGCGCGAGGGTTAAGCGCCGCGCGGGCGCAACATCCGGAATATTGAAGACGATATGCAGCGGCTGCGGCTCCGGTGGAGGCTTCAGCAAAACCACCGCCCGCTCGCCCATCCAACGCCAGGAATTATTCTCGGCAGAGTATAGACCGCTCACGATCTGGTTCTCCGCCTCCGGTGCATTCATCGTCAGGTACGATTGCGTGGGTTTCCGCTCCACCACCACTTGAGCCCGAACACGATCAATCGCCTGGGTAGAGATATCGAAGGGGCGAAAGCCCGCGGCCGCCGTGGAGTAACCCGACTTCGAACCGATACCGATCAGCCGGAGCGGAAGCGTGGACGTGATCTCACGCTGCGCAATCGTGACCAACTGCCCGCCGCCAGTGGTAACGGCGACCGGATAGCCCAGGTCGCTTGAGATCAGAAGCTCACCGGGCCGCAGAGCTTGCCCCAGCATCACCGGAAGCCCCCCGCTGGCTTCCACGTAATACTGGACCCACTCTCCGTTAATCCAGGTGCGCTTGTTTCCGATCTGATCGTGAAGGCCACCGGCGAATTGCCGGTATCCGTCCCAGTGCTGATAATTCACCGCCGCCAGCGCGAGACTTAGAGCCAGTTGCAAGACGAACGCCGGCCGGGCCCATCGAAGATCACGAACCGCCAGCAGTGCAACGGGCGCCGCCATTGGCAACAGATATCGCGCTGATCCGGCAAAGAAGATTGCCAGTGAACCAGCGAAGAAAATCAGCACCCACGCTTTCAGGAACTCCGGGCTGCGTTCGATGCAGTGCGCCAGCACCATGACGCCGGCGCCAAATGAGACCCAGAATAGCGGATTGCTATCGATGAAGATTCCAGCGGCGCCAGCCACCACGCCGAAGAGCCAGCGCTTGCGGAACGCCAGCGCCGCCAGCAGCGGGAACACGATCCATCCGGCGTGGACCGTCAGTGCCGCGGCGTTCTTCAGCTTATTCGAGATCTGCTGCAGCCCGTACGTTTGAAAGTAACCTGCCAGGACAGTTGCCGGAACCGTACCACTCGACTGCTTCTCGTACAGCTGAAAAAGCACCACGACCAGCGGTGTAACCAGGACGCCCACCCAGCCTGGACGCCAGTTCCGGTCTCGCTCCCAAAGATAGTAGGCGAGGATAGGCGCTGCGACGATCGCCTGATACGCGGCCATCGAGGCGAGCGCCAAGGAGATGGCACTGGCTGCCAGCACCGCGACGGATTGCCGGTCGACCGCTCTGATAAACAAGGCGAAGCCGAGAAGCCAAAACGCGACGAAGGGCAGGTCCGATTCGAACGATGTCCCGTTAATCACAAACGCCGGCGTCGCGAGGAAAAGCAGCGTTGCCCACACGGGCGTGCGTGAAAAGCGACGTGCCAGTGCGAGCATGGAGAAGGCGGCGATCAGGGAAAAAACGATATACGCCGCATGAAAGGGAATCTCGTAAATATCTCCAAAGAAGGCCAGTAAGGCCGCCAGCACCCAGGCATTCAATGGCGGATGCGGATAGCCCTGCATCTGTACCATCTGTCCTTGAAAGGCGTACGCGATGTGAGTGGGGTGCAGCGGATCGATCTGCGCGCGCTCCGCCATGGTGAGGTACTTCACGTCGTCTCCCTGAATCGGCTGATTCAGAAAAGGCAACCGGAGCAGCAGCACCAAGGCAGCGATTAGAAGGATTTGACGAAGCATTTGGGCGGAATGCCCATTATCAGTCAGCCGCTGTACTCGCCGTGGCTTTCGGCCGCCAGCGGACAATCGGTTTGCGCGCGGCGGTCACTTCATCCACGCGACTGGTGCGAGTGAGATACGGGGCGCCCAAGACCAGCTGCGGATCTGTGTCCACTTCTTCGGCGATGGAGATTAGCGCTTCCACGAACAGATCGATCTCGCGTTTGCCCTCAGTTTCAGTGGGTTCAATCATCATCGCGCCGTGGACGATTAACGGGAAGCTCACCGTGTATGGGTGGAAACCATAGTCGATCAAGCGCTTGGCAATGTCACCGGTCCTGACGCCCTTCTTCGCCTGCCGGTCGTCGCTGAAAACGCACTCGTGCATCGACGGCGCTTTGTACGGCAAATCGTAATACGGCTCCAGCATGTGGCGAATGTAGTTCGCATTCAGCACCGCATCCATGGTGGCGCGGCGCAGACCATCGCCGCCGTGCGCCATGATGTATGCCAGTGCGCGGACCAGCACTCCGAAGTTGCCGTAGAACGCCCGCACCTTGCCAATGGAATCCGGCAGATCGTAATTGAACGTCCACTGATCACCTGCGCGCTGCATCCGCGGGTACGGTAGAAATGGCTCCAGATGCTTCTTTACCGCCACCGCGCCTGAGCCCGGTCCACCGCCACCATGTGGAGTGGAAAATGTTTTATGCAGATTGAGGTGCATCACGTCCACACCAAAATCGCCGGGACGCGCGATGCCTACCAGCGCGTTCATGTTCGCGCCGTCCATATACACCAATCCGCCCTTGGCATGAACGATCTTGGTGATCTCAACAATATTCTCTTCAAACACGCCCAGCGTATTGGGGTTGGTGATCATCAACCCGGCCACGGTTTCATCCATCGCCCTTTCCAGCGACGCTACATCCACCAGGCCATTCAAGTTGGAGGCGATATTCTGCACCGCGTAGCCGCACATATGAGCGGTAGCGGGGTTGGTGCCGTGCGCCGAATCCGGAATGAGAATCTTCTTCCGCGCATCACCGCGCTTTTCCAGCAGCGAGCGGATCAGCATGATCCCCGTCATCTCGCCGTGCGCACCGGCGGCGGGCTGCAACGTCACCGCATCCATTCCGGTGATTTCAGCCAGGCACCTTTCCAGCTCGGCCATGATCTCCATGGCACCCTGCGAAAGCGACTCGGGTTGATAGGGATGCGCCCAGGCGAGCGCTTCGGTCCGCGCCACCAGTTCGTTCACTCTGGGGTTGTACTTCATGGTGCAGGAACCGAGCGGATACAAGCCTAGATCGATGGCGTAGTTCCACGTGGAGAGGCGGGTAAAATGCCGGATGGTCTCCACTTCACTCACTTCCGGAAACCCTTCGATTTCCCCACGCACTTGATCCGCACCCAACGCCGCTATCGGATCGACCGCCGGTACATCCAACGGAGGCAATTGATAACCCTTCTTGCCAGGCGAGCTGGATTCAAAAAGCAGTGGCTCGTTCTGCGTAAGATGCGGTCTTGTCTTGAGGATCATTTCAGAATGCGCTCTTCACTTCGTCCATGTGCCCGCGCTTGTTCATCTCAGTGGCGCACAGCAGCATGCAATCTTTCAGCTCTGGATAAAAATTTCCCAGGGGAAGTCCCCCGATGATCTTCTTCGCTAACAGTTTTTCATTCACCGCATCGGGTGCGGCGCACTTCACTACGAACTCATTGAAGAACGGCCCGGCGAACCGCTTCTGCATGCCGTCCGCCAGATAGTGCGCCTTGGCCAGATTCTGTTCCGCCAATTCGCGCAGCCCTTCCTTGCCATAGACGCTCATGAAAACGGTGGCCATCAGCGCGATCAACGCCTGATTGGTGCAGATGTTCGACGTCGCCTTCTCCCGGCGGATGTGCTGTTCGCGGGTGGAGAGCGTGAGGCAAAACGCACGGTTGCCGCGCGAATCTTTCGTCTCCCCAACCAGCCTGCCCGGAATCTGGCGGATGAACTTTTCCTTCGTCGCAATGATGCCGGCGTACGGACCGCCGTAGCTAGGCGTAATGGCGAAGGATTGCAATTCGCCGGCAACGATATCGGCGTCGCGCGGCGGCTCAAGCAAGCCCAGAGAAACCGCCTCTGTGAACACCATTACCAGAAGAGCGCCATGTTTATGCGCCAGCGCCGCCGCGGCTTTGATGTCTTCCACGATGCCGAAGAAATTCGGCGACTGCACGATGACCGCCGCTACTTTGCCGCTCAGCTTCGCTTCCAGGTCCGCCAGGTCCACTGCGCCAGATTCGGAATCATATCCAAATTCCGTGATTGGCATTCCCTGATGTTGCGCATACGTTCGCAGCACTTCGCGATATTCCGGGTGGACGGTTCTGGAGGCGAGGATCTGGTCGCGGCCCGTAATACGGACTGCCATCATGGCCGCCTCCGGCACCGCGGACGATCCGTCGTACATGGACGCATTCGCCACTTCCATTCCGGTCAACTGGCAGACCATCGTTTGAAATTCGAAGATGGTGGTCAGCGTTCCTTGCGCAATTTCAGCCTGGTACGGCGTATAGGAAGTGAGGAATTCCCCGCGTGAAACTACCGTATCCACAAGCACGGGGCGGTAGTGATAATAAACGCCAGCGCCCAGGAACGATGGGTATCCGGTGGCATTGCGATCCGCCTGTTCCCGAAAGTAATCGACTATCTCGTATTCGGACTTTCCGTCGGGGATGTCCAGTGCGCGATTCAGTTTTGCATCGGCGGGAAGATGGGAAAACAGATCTTCCAGCGAGGCGGCGCCGCAGACTGCCAGCATCTCACGGCGTTCCGACTCCGACTTCGGTAGATAGCGCAATTCAGGAACTCTCTCCTACATAAGTTTGATAGTCGGCGGCGGAAAGAAGGTTCAATAATTCGTCCGGCGCGCTGAGGCGCAGCTTCACCAGCCACGCGGCTCCGTGCGGATCCTCATTCAGCTTTTCCGGTGCAGTGGTCAGCAGCTCGTTCACTTCCACAACCTCGCCGGAAACCGGCGCATAAACGTCGGACACGGCCTTTACCGATTCGACCGAACCTAGCGTTTTCCCTTGCGCCACCACGGTGCCGGCGCGCGGCAGGTCAACGTAGACGATGTCCCCAAGTTCGCCCTGAGCATGGTGGGTGATGCCGATGGTTACCACGTCACCCTCCACCGACACCCATTCATGTTCTTTCGTATACCGAAATTTTTCTGGATACATTTGCTATTTTGCTCGCTTATAGAATGGAGTTGGAACCGTTACCGCGTCTACTGGCTGATTGCGAATCATGATCTGAATGGTGCGGCCCACCTCTGCCGCTTCCGCGGGCAGATAACATAATCCGATGTTCTTGTTCAACGTAGGAGAAGGTCCGCCGCTGGTGACGAAGCCAGCTGGTTTCCCATCGAGCCACACTTCATACCCGTCCCGCCCGATGCCGCGGCCGGTCATTTCAAATCCAATCAGTTTCCGGCTGAGCCCGTTCGCTTTCTGCTTCTCGAGCGCCGCTTTGCCTACGAAGTCTTCTTTATCGAACTTCACGATCCACGCTAAGTCCGCTTCCAGCGGATTGATGGACGCGTCAATTTCGTGGCCGTAGAGCGCCATCTTGGATTCCAGCCGAAGCGTATTTCGCGCACCCAGGCCGCATGGCTTAATGCCGAATTCCGCGCCCGCCTCCAGGATCTTATCCCAGATTCCGGGTGCTTCGTCCGGAGTGACGTAGATCTCAAACCCATCTTCGCCGGTGTAGCCCGTGCGTGCGATGCGTGCCCATACGCCGGCCACTTCGCCGTCGGTGAAATGATAATACTTGATGGGCGCAAGCGGCGTTGCCGTCATTTTTTGCAGCGTGTCCAATGCCTTCGGGCCCTGGATAGCGATCTGCGCGTAACGCTCACTGGCGAACTCCACGTTGGCGTTTGTGCCGTTCATGAGCACGATGTGCTCGTAATCTTTTTCCTGGTTGGAAGCGTTAACGCAAATGAAGAAATGATCCTGGTCCACTTTGTGGACCAGGATGTCGTCCACGAAGCCGCCATGTTCATAGAGCAGGCCGGAATAGTGTGCCTGGCCAATTTTCAAGCGCGAGGCAGCGTTTGTGGAAATGTAGTCCACCAGCTTGAGAGCCTCAGGACCACGGACTTCGATCTCACCCATATGGCTGACATCAAAAATGCCGACCGCATTTCGGACAGCGTTGTGCTCGTCCAGGATTCCCGAGTACTGTACCGGCATATCCCAGCCGCCGAAGTCCACCATCTTCGCGTTCATTCGACGATGCACTGCGTTTAGAGGGGTGGTTTTCAGCGCAGGAGTCTCGCTCATGAAAAACCCAATCTAACAGGCGGTCGATAAGTCCGTCAAATTACCCGAACCCCTAGTACCAAATGCCGCAAAGTTTTCCGCCTCGCGGTAAATTTTACCTGGTGCTTAGCCCGGTCAAGTAAGGCGAATGAGGGTATCTTACTCAAAATCAAGCGATCCCAGGGGAAACCCTAGGAATGGTCCGGTGCTTGCAATAATGGTAGCCGGAGGTTAAGCGATGAATGCCTTAACAATTGGAAAAGCATCAGTGGCTGTGAGCACCATGTTCCTTCTCGGATTCGGTGCAACCGGATGTGCAACGAAGAAATACGCCCGGGGAGTGGTTGCTCCGGTAGAGGCGCGAGTTTCAACGAACGAGAAGAAGACCGCTGATCATGCCTCCGCGATTGGAGAGTTGGAAAACGGTTTGTCTCGGACAGACGAAAAAGCGATGGATGCCGACCGTAAGGCAGTCGCTGCCGGTCAGGACGCGGCTAAGGCGAATCTGGCGGCCGGCGCGGCTCAGCAGAGTGCGGACCAGGCAAAGCAAGTGGCCGATAACGGCATGACCCGCATCGGTGAAGTGGTTGAGAATTTCGACAACTACAAGCTGGTGACAACGGAGAAGGTGCTGTTTCCTTTCGGAAAATCGATGCTGACGAAAGACGCCAAAACGCAACTTGACGCCGCCGTAGGCAGTATCACATCGGCCAAGAATTATGTTTTGGAAGTGCAGGGCTTTACCGACAAGACCGGCAGCGCCAGCGGCAACATTGTTCTGAGCCAGAAGCGGGCCGATGAAGTGGTTCGTTACCTAACCACGCAGCATCATGTACCGCTGCGGAAGATTCATGTTCTGGGCTTGGGCGCCGACGAACCGGCCGCGGACAACAAGACGCGTGACGGACGGACGCAAAATCGCCGGGTAGAGATGAAAGTGTTTGCTCTGGATTTAGGCAGCGGTCCGGCCAAGTCTGGCACACAGGCTTCCTCGAAATAACCTTTGAACTTGCTAAGGCGTTTCAGAGCGGTGACGAAAGTCGCCGCTCTTTTTTTGTTTGTGCATTCCCGGGTTTCACGCCCGGGTAGTGCCTGTTCGTTGCCAGGTCCTGCGGCCGTGACCATCACGCCATCAATGGGAAAGCGCACCCACAGATGGAGCACGCCGACATTTTTCTAATCGTCGAGGAGCCGCAGCGATCACGGTTTGCACCCGGCACCTTGGCGGGCGAGGCGCCTTGGTCAAGCGGCGATGGCTGCTTTGGCCGGGAAGCGCAACCGGAACGTAGAACCCTTGCCCGGCTGGCTGTCAAAGGCGATGGAGCCGTTGTGCAACTGCATCACCATGAAGGCTTCGGCTAGCCCTACGCCCGTACCGTCCGGCTTCGTGGTGAAGTATAGATTGTAGATTCGCGCGCTGATTTCCGGCGGGACGCCAGCGCCGGAATCCGAAATTTTGACCTCGTAATTGCCAAACCACTCTTCAACTCCCACGCGCACTTGACCGCTGGATGGCGTCGCCTCGATGGCGTTCGTCAATACGTTTAGAATGGCCTGCTTACACAACACGCGGTCTGCAAGCACCACAGGATTCGGCACCGTAGGTTCGAAAGCGAACGTCACACCACGGCTTGCATTCAGCATACCCGCCTGCGCCACCACCTCGCTGACAATCTCGGTCAGATTGCACTCGGTCATGCGCAAATCCATCGGGCGGCTGAAATCCAAGAAGGTCTTTACGACACGATCCAGCCGCAGCAGATCTTTCGAGGCTACTTCCAACGCACTTGTCAGTTGTGGCTGATCCTCGCGGACCTTCGCCCGTGCCAGTTCAAGATGAAGTGTAATCGCATTCAACGGGTTCTTCATTTCGTGCGCCACACCGCTGGTAAGCCGATGGATGGCGGCGATGCGCCCTGACATGTCGATGTCGGATTCCAATTGCCGGCGGACTTCGGCGTCGCGCAAGGTTACCAGTGTGCCCAGAGGCTTGTTCGCAGAGCTGTTGACGGCCTCGACGCTGACCAGCAGTTTTGTGTCAGGCAGGTTATTTCGCGCATACGATACCGTCCGGTTGAAGACGGAGGTCCGCAACCGGACGGCGGACTGAATCGCTGCGCCGATCGGGGTCCATGCCGGGAACACTTCGTCCAACGTCTTGCCTACGAGTTCGTCATGCCTCTTCGCCAACAGGCGCTCGGCGGGCAGCCCGGCAGTCTGAAGGCAACCTTCTTCGTCGAAAAGGAGTACCGCTTCCTGCAGGCTTTGGATCATTTGATCGATGTTCTGACGCAAGGTACTCGCGTCTTCGCGAGCTCCACGATATTGTTTTCCCAGCAGACTGAGCTTTACTTGCAGGCCGGCCAACTCCTCCGATTCGAAAGGCTCCGCTGGTTCTTTGGTTTCTCCGGTGGAGATGTCTTCAATGTCGCGGCCGATGCGCTCTAGTGAACCGCCCACCAAGTCTGAGATGACGATTGTCAGCAATCCGGAAAGCAGCAGAGAAATCAACACCGCCACCAACAACTGGCGCAGCTCCGGAATCAATTCGTTGCGTAGGAGTGCGGACGAAATTACGACTTTCACCCGCAAGTGCGGACCCGCCGCGCTTTCGACCGTGTAATCTTCTCCAGAGTTGAGCAGGTGAAATAGAGTAGGCAGCGTCTGACGCAGCCCGATGCCTGAAAACGAAGGACGAGAGACGGCAAGCGGTCCGACCCGGTCGCGAGAAGATGCAGCCAGAATGCGGTTCTGTGTGTCTGTGACCAGAATTTCGCTCACAAAGGCTGACAAGACCGAGTAACGCTGTAGCATGCGGGTCAGTACAGAGTCTGAGGCGGCGAACGCTTCGGCTGTGCGCGAATCGACTGGCGGAGTGCCTTTTGCCTGAATCGCTTCGGAAAGGTAACTCGTGATCTGTTCAGCCACCAGACTGGCGCGCTCTTCCGCGTCGTCCAAAGATTCCTGGACGGAGTTTTGGAGATTCAGAACCGATAGTGCGAGGACGATTGTGACAACAAGTCCAAGGATGGAAATTCTAAGCCGGTTCTTGAGAGTGAGTGCATTCATGCCAGGGTGGGTCTGTCAAAAATGAGACTCCCCAATCCACTGACGGTTACGAATTCTTAATGGTTAAGTAGAATTAAGCTGTAGTAGAGACTTCCGCGTCGGCGGAACCGTACTCTTTTAGTTTGTTGAAAAGGGTCTTGAGGCTAATGCCTAGGATTTCTGCCGCACGCGTCTTATTATTCTTCGTATGTTGAAGCGTAATCTGGATAAGCGCCTTTTCGGCATCGCTCACCGTGGAGCCCACTGGCAGTCTGACGCAATCCGGCTCATTCACTTCGGCGACCTGGCGGGAGCCGATGGAGTGCCCGAAATCGCGGGGGAGATGGTGGACGGTGATGGTGCCCTCGCCGGCGATGATGACGGCGCGTTCCACCACGTTTCGCAGTTCGCGTACATTGCCGGGCCAGTTGTGCCGCCGCAATTGATCCATCACATCGGGACTGATTTCGGTTACCTTGCATCCGTGCTTCTTGTTCAGATCTCGAATTAACGCTTCGGCTAGGATGGGTAAATCGCCTTCGCGATTGCGCAGCGGAGGCAGGGCGATTTGAAACACGTTGAGACGATAGAACAAGTCTTCCCGAAGCTCACCCTTTCGCAGCGCGTCATCTAGCACTTTATTGGTGGCCGCGATGATGCGGACATCCACGGTGATTTCGCTCTTGCCGCCGAGTCTGCGTACGCGGGAATCTTCCAGCACCCGCAGCAACTTGGCTTGCGTTCCAACCGGCATCTCTGCCAGTTCGTCCAGCAGCAGCGTTCCGTGTTGAGCCAGCTCGAAGCATCCGGCGCGGCGTTCCACGGCTCCGGTGAATGCGCCTTTCTCATGTCCAAACAGCTCGCTTTCCATCAATGTTTCCGGCATGGCGGCGCAATTGATGGCGACAAACGGTCCACCACGGCGAGGGCTTAAGTGATGGATGGCGCGCGCCACCAATTCCTTGCCGGTGCCGCTTTCGCCGGTGATGAGGACAGCGGCCTTGCTTGGAGCCACTTGGCGAACCAACGAGAAAACCTGATGCATGGCAGGCGAGGATCCGACCAGATCCACCAGAACGCCTTGATAACTCAATTGGCGCTGCAGCCGTTCTGTTTCCTCGGCCAGCCTGCTTTGCGACGCCGCGCGTTCCAGCAAGATGCGCAGGGCGGCGGGCTGAATGGGCTTTTCCAGAAACCAAAACGCGCCCAGATCGTGAATCGTGGCAATTGCTGTTTCAATGTTTCCGAACGCAGTCAGTACAATGGCCGGCGGCATGTTGCCCTGACTGGTGAGCCGTTTTAGTAATTCGAAGCCGTCCATGCGCGGCATCATCAGATCGGTAACCAACACTTGCACGGTGCCTTCGGCTAGCCGGTCCAGCGCTTCCTGGCCATCAGCCGCGGTCTCCGCGGTGAACCCCCAAGAGGTAACCATGCTGGCTAAACCCACACGCTGGCTTTCTTCGTCGTCGACGATCAGCACTTTGGCGGACAAGGGGTTCACAACACTATTCATTGCAATTATTGTACTGCGATTGTCCCCCGAATGATAAGATTTGAAAACTGGTCGCGGTGGCGTTGCCTGGCAAGTGTTCTCTTCAATTGCGCCGAACGTGGGACGCGTCAGTTGAGGAAATGTTTCGTTTGGCCGTCTGATTGCTTTGCAAAAACACTTGCTAGAATTCTTCCATAGATGAAATACTTCCACGCTATTGTGATTCCGGTGCTGATGCTGGCATTGAGCCCGCCCGCACCGGCGCAACGTGATCTATCCGGAACCGCGCAAATTAAATTGGCGATTGAAAATTTGGCCGAGACGTGCAGCGTGCTGGTAATTGCCGCCCACCCGGATGATGAACCGACAGCACTGCTGACTTATTTTGTGCGCGGCCGGCACGTGCGGTCGGGCTATTTGTCGCTGACGCGCGGGGAAGGCGGGCAGAATCTGATTGGATCCGAGCAAGGCAAACTTCTGGGCGTCATCCGCACCCAGGAATTGCTGGCGGCGAGAAGGATCGATGGAGCCGAGCAATTCTTTACAAGAGCCATCGACTTCGGGTTTTCAAAAACGCCGCAGGAAACGATTGCAAAATGGGGACACGATGAGCTGCTGTCCGATGTGGTGTGGGTGATCCGCCGCTTTCAGCCGGACGTGATTGTCCTGGTGTGGTCCGGAACTCCGCGCGATGGACACGGGCAACATCAGGAATCGGCGATTATCAGCCGCGAGGCGTTCGCGGCGGCAGCGGACAGGAATCGCTTTCCAGAACAGCTCAAATATGTGGGGCCCTGGCAGACCAGGCGGATGTATCAATTGGGCCGCCGGACCTTTGATCAATTCCGGCCGGCCGCGGAGGTGGCAAAGGATACAACGCCGCCGGAGAAGACACTGAACATTGACACCGGCGAGTTCGATCCGATGCTTGGCCACTCCTACAACGAGATTGCCGGAATGAGCCGCACCATGCATAAGAGCCAGGGCATGGGCTCAGCGGAACAGCGCGGTTCTTCCATCATGTGGCTATTGCCAATTGGAGGCGACGCCGGCTTGGACGATGCGTTGAACGGAATTGAAAACGGTTGGAAACGCCAACCCCAAGGCGATGCGATTGACGACCTGCTTTCTGGTGCCATTCGGACATTCGATGCCGAACATCCAGAGAAAACGATACCGCTGCTGACGCAGGCACGGCCGTTGATCGCCAAGGTGAAGGCGGGATGGGCGGCGCGGAAACTGGAAGATCTGGACGAGGCGATTGCACTATGCGCCGGACTTTGGCTGGATGTGACGGCGGACCGGACAGCAGCAGTGCCCGGAGGCACGGCGCGGATTACGGCAACGGCGCTGAACCGGTCACCGGCCGCAGTGGTGTTGAAAAGCGTGAAGACATCGGGCGCACCGGGAGCACCGGAAACAGATCTGCTTGCGGACACGCTGGCCTACAATAAGCCGGACAAAAAGACTCTTACGTGGACGATACCCGCGGCGCAGCCCTCTTCGCAACCCTTCTGGTTGAGGAAGCCCGCGCAGGGCGACCGCTACACCATCGACGATCAGCAGTTGATTGGAGTGGCCGATGCGCCGCCGGTTCTGGAAGCGAGTTTTCATCTGCAAGTGGGATCCGATGAAATTGTGGTGAAGCGGCCGGTCCATTTCCGGTATGTGGACAGGGTTCGCGGCGAGTTGACACGGCCGTTAACCGTGGTGCCCGCTGTTTCGCTTGCCATTTCCGAGAAGGCGATCCTCTTTCCGAATAACGAGGCGAAATCAATTGACATCGATGTGAAGGCGAACGCGCCGCAATCGTCCGGAACTGTTAGCGTGACAGTGCCGAACGGATGGCGGGTAGAGCCGTCGTCCCGGCCCTTCACGCTGGCGCAAACCGGTGAACAGGCGACGCTGCGCTATATGATTACGCCGTCAACCGGTGAGACTCGTGGCGAGTTGCGCGCACAGGCTGCGATGGCTGGCGGAGGACTGGTGGATGAGAACGTTAACGTGATCGACTACGCTCATATTCCACCGCAAACCATCTTTGAACCCGCGACGGCGGCCGTGATTCGCGCCGACATCCGCACGCTGGCGCACAAAGTGGGCTACATTATGGGCGCTGGAGATGAAGTGCCGAAAGCACTGCGTCAGATTGGCTGTGAAGTCACTCTGCTGGACGCTGATTTCCTGGCGCGCGGCGATCTGAAACCGTTCGATGCCATTGTGGCCGGGGTTCGCGCTTACAACTTGAGGCTGGACCTGCGCGCCAATCAGCATCGCGTATTGGACTACATTAAGCAGGGCGGGACTTATATCGTGCAGTACAACAACCTGGGCTTTGGCGCGTCGGCGGCGGACGATCTGAAGGGACTTGAGCAGATGGGTCCATATCCGATGAAACTCAGCCAGCAGCGCGTGACCGAGGAGGATGCGCCCATTCATTTTCCCGACCCAAAACACCCGTTGCTGCAGTCTCCGAATCAGATTACGGCGAGAGACTTCGAAGGCTGGGTGCAGGAACGGGGCTTGTATTTTGCCTCTAGTTTCGATCCGCAATATCAATCTCTTTTCGATACGCATGACGCCGGGGAGCCACCGCGAACGGGCGGAATGTTATTTACAAAATACGGCAAAGGGGCATACTTTTATACCGGCTATGCGTGGTTTCGCGAACTGCCCGCCGGTGTACCTGGAGCATTTCGGATTTTTGCAAACCTGCTGAGCGCCGGAAAGACCCTGCAATGAATCAGTCTGATGAACCACCACCTTTTCTGGGGACTTGGAAGCGGGTCTACACGCTGGTGTTGATCTACGTGGCTGCATTGATTACCCTGCTCTACGTGTTTTCGGCCGTCACCGCGCCATGAAGCCGCTCGATTGGGTGGTGATGTTCGGTTGGCTCACGTTTCTGGTTTCCTATGGCCTGTGGCGAGGCCGAAAGAGCGGGACCGTCAACGATTACATGCTGGCGGGACGCACCATGCCGTGGTATGCCATGGGGCTGTCCATCATGGCGACGCAGGCCAGCGCCATCACGTTCATCTCAACCACCGGCCAGTCTTACGTGGATGGCATGAGGTTTGTACAGTTCTACTTTGGGCTACCGGTGGCCATGGTGATTTTGTCGGCCACCGCCGTTCCTATTTTTCATCGGGCCAAGGTATATACCGCGTACGAGTATTTGGAGAATCGCTTTGACGCGAAGACCCGCGCGCTGGTGAGCGCAATCTTCCTGATCCAGCGCGGACTGGCCGCGGGTTTGGCGCTCTACGCGCCCGCGGTGGTGCTGTCGGTGATTCTCGGTTGGTCTGACCAAACCACCACCATTTTGATGGGAAGCCTGGTAGTGCTTTACACCACAACGGGCGGCATCAAGGCCATTACCTGGGCCGACGTGCAGCAGATGGCGGTGATTTTCGTTGCGCTGATTCTCGCGTTGTTCATGGCCATTCACCTGATGCCGGATGAAGTGAGTTTTCTAGACGCAGTGACATTGGCCGGGGCATTCGGAAAGCTGAAAGCAGTGGATACGCACTTCGATTGGAACAACCGCTATAACCTTTGGAGCGGCTTGATTGGCGGGATGTTTCTGGCGTTGGCCTATTTTGGATGCGATCAATCGCAAGTGCAGCGCTACCTCACCGGAAAATCCATCGCCCAAAGCCGGTTGAGCTTGTTGTTCAACGCGATGGCCAAGATCCCGATGCAGTTCTTCATCCTGTTCATCGGCGCCATGGTTTTCGTGTTGTTCATGTTCGTGAAGCCGCCGGTGATCTTCCATCCGGTGGAGATGGGACGCATCGCGCAGTCCGTCGAATATAAACCGGTGGAAGATCGCTACAACGCCGCGTTTGAAGCTCGAAAACAAGCAGCCCAGCGCTATCTGGACGCGAAACATCGCGGCGCGACGTCACCGGCCGATCTGGAAGAACTGCGATCCACGCAGAGAAATTTCGATGCCGCACGGCAGGACGGGGCGAAGCTGGTGGACAAGGCCCGCGGGTCCGCCGGCTTCAACGATACGAACTACATTTTTCTCAGTTTCGTAACGAACTATCTGCCGGCTGGAGTGGTGGGCCTGATCATCGCGGTGATCTTTTCAGCGGCCATGTCGGCGGTGTCCGGCGAGATCAACTCCCTGGCGACGGTGACCGTGATCGACGTTTATAAGCGGCACTTCCGCAAGTCGGCCACGGACCGCCACTATCTGTGGGCGTCGCGAATCGCCACGGTATTCTGGGGAGTGTACGCGGTGATCTTCGCCGGGCGGGGTGGCGGATTTGGTGCGTTGATCGAAGCCGTGAATATGATCGGGTCGCTATTCTACGGCGGAATGCTGGGCGTGTTCGTACTCGCGTTTTTCTTCCCGAGAGTGGGCGCTAACGGAGCCTTTGCGGGCGTAATCGCCGGGGAAGCCGCCATCTTCGCGGCCAATCGCTTCACCAGCATCTCGTTTCTCTGGTACAACGTGATCGGCTGCCTGGTAGTGCTGGCAACGGGCGTGTTGGTTTCGAAATTGGAGCCGGCTAGAACCGCTTCCTAACGGTCGCGGCTCAGTTAAATATCCAGGCTAGCGATTTCCACCGTGCTGCGGTGACCGTCCACCACTACAATGCCGCTTTCAGTAACGTGGTGAAAGTGCCTGTCTTTTTCCAGATCGTAGCCGATCTGCGCGTCTTCCGGCACACGTACATTCTTGTCCAGAATCGCCCGGCGGATCTTTGCGCGGCGGCCGATGTCGCAGTTGTCGAAGATGATGGAATCCTCCACCGTGGCGCCCGTGTGGATGCGCACACCGCGGCCAAGCACCGAATTCCTCACTGAGCCTCCGGAGAGAATGGTGCCGCCAGCGACGATGGAATCGATGGCTTGACCGCGGCGGCCCTCGTCGTCGAACGTCGTCTTGGCCGGCGGATCCGAGTAGCCGGCCGTGCGCAGCGGCCACTGTCTGTTGTACAGATTCAGGACCGGCGAAACCGCACGCAGGTCCATATTCGCCTCGTAGTAGGCATCAATGGTTCCTACATCGCGCCAGTAGACTTCCGCACCGGGAGGGTCGCCGGGGATGCGGTTGGTGTTGAAATCGTAGGCGAACATTTCCGAGCGTCCGATGAGCGACGGCAGAATGTCGCGGCCGAAATCGTGGGAGCTTTCCTCATTCGCAGCGTCGGCGTACAGTTCCCGCAGCAATGTGCCGGTGGAAAATACATAATTCCCCATCGACGCGTACACGCGGTCCGGATCGTCCGGCATGGTGGGGGCGTCGGGATTCTTTTCATGAAAGCCGACGATGGCGCCTTCCGGGGAAGTCTCTATGACGCCGAACTCACTGGAAAGTTCCTTGTTCACCGGGATGGCCGCAACGGTTACTTGCGCGCGCTTCTGTTCGTGATATTCAATCATCTCGCGGATGTTCATGCGATAGATGTGATCGGCGCCGAAGATTACCACCAGATGGGGATCGGCCTGTTCAATTAAGTTGATGTTCTGATAAATGGCATCCGCAGTGCCCCGGTACCACGTCTCCCCAAGGGACCGCATCTGCGCAGGCACGGGAATAATGAAGTGGCTTTTCAGCAGACTGTTCGATTCCCAACCATCGCGCAAGTGCTGCAGCAGCGACTGACTCTTGAATTGAATTAGCACATAACTGGAATAGATGCCCGAGTTCAGCAGGTTGCTGAGCACGAAATCGATAATCCTGTACCGGCCGCCGAAAGGAACAGCGGGCTTGGCGCGCTCTTTAGTCAGGGGGTAGAGCCGGGTGCCCTTGCCGCCGGCCAGAACAAATGCAAGTACTCGGAGTTGCATTATCGTCGATCCTCGGTTTTGTTGTGGACTAACCTGCCATTGTGGCAGTTGAAACGCAGCGAGGCAACAAACATTTTCGGGTTTGGTGTTTTAGCTTCGGGAGTTGTGATATTTTGACCGTACACTTGCTCTCCATCAAAACGAAACCATTGACACCGGCACACCGATGGTCCATCGTCGGTCTGCTGTTCCTCGGCATGATCATCTCATACGTGGACCGGTCGAACATCACGGCGGCCCTGACTGTGCCGGAATTCCGGCAACTGTTCCACCTCAACAGTCAGGATGTAGGGGCATTGCAGTCGGCGTTCTTCTGGTCGTACGCATTTCTGCAAGTTCCGGCCGGATACGTGGTGGACCGCTACGGCGTGAAAATGCCGTACTTCATTGCGTTCATTTTCTGGAGCCTGGTTTCGGCAGGTACGGCATTGAGCAGTTCGTTTAGCCAGTTGGTGGGATTGCGGTTGTTGCTGGGCGTGGGCGAATCGGTGGTGACGCCGGCCAGCCTTCGCTGGATCCGCTACAACGTGCATGAGCATCAACGCGGCCTGGCGGTGGGCATTTTGTTCGCGGGCGCGAAAATGGGTCCGGCTATCGGAACGCCATTGGCTGTGCTGCTGCTGGCCCAGTTCGGATGGCGCAGCATGTTCGCCATCCTCGGGTTTGGCGCCTTGGTGTGGCTAATTCCGTGGGCACTGATGGTCCGCAACGACGACCGGACCTTGGAAGCGGAATCCACGCAAGCCTCCACTGGACCGGTGGTTCCGTTTAGTTCGATATTCCGTTCGCCGGTGATCTACGGCATCATGATCGGTACGTTTTGCTACAACTATTTCGTCTACTTCAACATGACGTGGCTGCCGCTCTATTTCGTAAACCGGCGGCACCTGACACAGAAGGATATGGCGATCTACACGTTCTTCACCTTCACGGGCATGGCGGTGACCGCCATCACCGCGGGCTGGTTTGCCGACCGGCTGATTGCAAAGGGCGCGGACCCGGTAACAATTCGAAAGCGCTTTACCATCGCCGGATTTCTGGTGGCGTCCACCGAAATTATCGGGGCCATGAGCAACTCAAATGAGGTAGCGTTGACCTTCGCCATTCTGTCACTCGCCGGGCTGGGCCTGGCTACGGGCAATTACTGGGCGCTGACGCAAACGCTGATGCCCGGGGCCGCCATGGGCCGCATCGCGGGTTTGCAAAACTTCGCGTCGAACTTCTCCGGCATTGTGGCCGCGTGGTTCAGCGGCTGGCTTATTCAGAAAACCGGCAGTTACGATGCGCCGATGCAAGCCATCTGGCTGATTCTGATTACCGGCGTGGCGTCTTATGCTTTTCTGGTGAGGAAGAAGTATGTTTAGTGATATGAAAAAGACCATCCTGTTCACCGCGGCAGCGTCATCCGCACTGACGCTGCTGGCGGTTTTTAGCTTCGGATTTGCGGCTCTGCCGTCGGAGGTGAAATTGGACAACAAGCGAGTGAAAGCAACAACAGTAACGTACGCACCAGGCGTGCCACGAGAGCGGTATACCCGTCCGACTGACCAAGTGATTGTGTTTCTGGACGACTGCAAGTACGAGCGCAAGGACTCTGCCACCGGCGAGAGAACAGTCCGCGAGCGCAAATCAGGCGACGTGATCTGGCATGACAAGGGCGAAGACGCGCCGGTATTAACGAACCTTGGCGCGAAGCCGTACCGTACGCTGACCATTGAAGTGAAATAGGACAACCATTCATGAATGCAACTGTAATCGGCTCCGGCATGATGGGGCCCGGCATCGCGGTCACTCTTGCGCTTGGCGGCGTGAAACCGGCGATATTGAGCCGCACTGAAGAAGGCGCAGCGAAAGGTCTGGCGGTGGCACGGCAACAACTCGCGCTGCTTGAGGCAAACGGTCTGGCCAGCGCGGAGAAGAGTCAGTGGGCGCTGGAGAACATCACCGCATCCACGGACTTTGACGATGCCATTTCCAATGCGGATCTGGTGGTGGAATCGGCCCCGGAAAACATGTTGTTCAAGCAGGATTTGTTTGCCCGTATGGACGCGATTGCAAAGCCCGGCGCGGTGCTGGCGAGTAACACGTCGGGATTGAGCATCACGGCAATTGCCGAACGTTGCACGCGGCCGGAGCGGGTATTGACTACTCACTTCTGGAATCCGCCGCACCTGATGCCGCTGGTGGAATTGGTGAAGGGTGAGAAGACGGCGGACCACGTGGTGCAGGCGTTGCGCGAATTATTACTGGCTTGCGGAAAAGTGCCGGTGATCGTAAAGAAAGATCGTCCGGGGCAACTGGGCAACCGGCTGCAAATGGCGCTGGTGCGCGAGGCGGTGAACATTGTGCAGGAAGGTATTGCCGATGTAGAGGATGTGGACCTAGCGGCGAAGTCCGGGTTCGGCCTGCGTTTGCCGGTGTACGGAATCTTTGAGCATCAGGATATGGTCGGGCTCGACATGGGGATGAGCATCGTGGACTACGTGTCGACGGACTTGTACGCCGAACCGCGCGCGCCGCAATTGATGCGCGATTTGGTGACGCGAGGAGATCTTGGCGTGAAGACCGGGAAGGGCTTTTACGATTGGTCGAAGAAAGACGCGGCGGCAGTGAAGGCCCGCCGCGATAGTTTCGTTTTGCAATTCCTGGGATCGTCTTTCGCCAAGCCTGATTAGGCAAAGGCAGCGCGCATGATTTCCAGGCTCTTCGGCACGGCAGTGGCGGGTGGTTCTTTGCCTTCCATTTCCAACGAAACATATCCCTGGAAATTTGCTTTACGCAAAATTCCGGCGATGCATTTGTAGTCGAGGTCCAATGTGTAATACTCGCCACCTCCGAAGTAGGTTTTGAAATGCACGATGGCCGCCCGCGGCGCTATCCTCTCGATCTCCGGATAAGGATCGACTGGAAAATTGCCGATGTCCAGATTGATGCCAAGCCACGGCGACTGTACGGCGTCCACGATGCGGAACAGGTTCTCCGTCTTGGTGGTGATGCCCCAGTGATTTTCCAGCATCAGCATCACGCCGGCTTTTTCGGCCGCAGGCAAGCAGGCGCGAATCGATTCCACGCACCAGTCGATGGCGTCGTTCTCTGTGTAGCCCGGAATCGGTGGCTCATCGCCCTTGGCTTTCATCAGGTCGTCAAACAGACGGATGGTGCGCCATCGCCCGGAGTTGATGCGCACGGCGGGGATGCCCAGCTTGACGGCCATGTCAATGCCGTATTGGGTATGGCGAATGGCTTGCGCGCGTTCATCCGCCCAGGGCGAAACGAAATCCTGATGGATGGAGAACATGGCTAGCGTGACACCATGCGTTAGCGCGGTACGCTTCAGGCGATTCAGATACTCGGGGGACTCGTCAGTCATCTGCCGGTGCAGCACTTCGACGGCATCGAAGCCAAGGCGCGCAGCGTCTTCCATCACTTTCTCTATGGGGTAGCGTTCGCGCTTGAAGTGTCAGTAGGAATAACTGGACCCACAAAATCGCGGAGGGTGGTTGCTGGTGGCGGCAGGCGTTGCAGCAGGTGCAAGCGAGAGCGTGCCGGCCGCGCCGCCAATCAGCGTGCGCCGGGATAACTGGTGCGCCATGGCCTATTTTACAGGACGCACGCGGCCCAGATGCAACGCTGTAATCCCACGGATCATGACAGGCGGGCTCATTTCCGCTACTGTGGAGCTAGGAGAATTCCACGGATGACCGTGACGATCGAAATTCCTGACGAGATCGCGCCTTTGTATCAGCAGCAGGCGGAAGCACACGGCCTTTCGGTGGAGCGATGGCTACTGCAACTGGCTGAGCAGAACGCTCCGGACTACTCTATTGCTCACCTTCAGACAACGGATCCCAAAGAGTGGGCACGACAGTTTCGCGCTTGGGCGGATAGCCACGACCCCAAAACGCCTGTCCTCTCGGAAGAGGCTATGAGCCGTGAGAGCATTTACCCCGACCGGATGTAACGGGCGTGCTAATTGACACTAGCGCACTGCTGCGGACGCTCCAGGTGCGCCACTCTCAATACGAAACCGTTGCCTGGGCCGTGGAGCGGTTGCTGGAACAAGGAAGGCGCCTCCACATCGTTCCGCAAAATCTTGTTGAGTTATGGGTTGTTGCTACCAGGCCGGTGGAACAAAACGGACTTGGTTTGACTCCTACGGAAGCTGCGGTCGAACTGAGACGGATCAAAGGGATGTTCGTTTTGCTACCGGAGACTCCTGCGATCTATTCAACTTGGGAGTCTCTCGTTATCCGGTATGCCGTCTCCGGCAAGCCTTCCCACGATGCCCGCCTGGTGGCGGCAATGCAAGTTCATAAGCTCACTTCCATTTTGACGTTCGACAAAACAGGCTTCTCGCGATTTCCAGATATTGAGGTCATGCACCCCGCCGATGTACTGATGCCGGATCCTCCGAGCCATTGAGCACGCGGCCTAGATGCAACGCGACAATTCCGAACGTCATGCGCTCAAACTGCACGTCGACAAAGCCCGCGGCACGCATCTTGTCCGCAAGTTCTTCCGCGCCAGGAAACTTCCGTACCGATTCCGGCAGATAACTGTAGGCATCCTTTGACCCGGACAGTGCGCCGCCCAGCTTCGGCAGAATGTTTCGCGAATAGAAGCCGTAGAGCGCCGCGAAGGCTGCGTTTGGCGGTTGTGAGAATTCCAGAATCGCCGCCATCCCGCCGCCGCGCAGGACGCGGCGCAGTTCCAGCAAGCCTTTTTCATAGTT
>JBBRNO010000073.1:0-31292 GCA_038230275.1 Bryobacterales bacterium | reverse complement strand
GGTTTGCCGGTGGGATCCAGGCCATCGAACACGGCCTTGATGGTTCCGGATTTGGCGCCGCTCTTGGCTTCCACCACTTTCTTCAAGACCATGCTGCCGTTGTTGGCGGCTTTCTGGGAGGGTTCAGTGGCCCAGAAATTGATTCCGTTCACGTCGCCGTGAGCGAAGAACATGCCGCGATGATGCGGATGGTCGTGCGTCTCGCCGGCAGCTTCGTCCATGGGGAAGTGACGGGTTACCAGAATGCCTGTAGCCGTCCGGAGGGGATACACGTAGGGTTTGTTTCCGTCTGCTGAAAGGAAGTATTCGGTGTAGGGTTTGCCATCGATTTGAACGGCGATGCGATCGGATCCCTTAGTGATCTTTACTTGCGCGTTCATTGCGACGGCGGCGAGCGCCAAGATGAGGACGGTACGGATCATGTTCTCGCTCCTATTTTGCCCACTGGATCAGGGCGGTTCCCAGAGGCTGCTGATGCTCATTATGGATTATCAATTGGAGCGAGCGCGAAGACGACGCCTTGGCGTATTGTTCCCGCATCCGCTCAATGGGGATAGGAAGGCCAAGCGCATCCACGCTGTTGAAGATTGTCACGCGGCGCGGTGCGATGGCGGCGATGACGTCGGGCAGATCGAAGTAAGTTAGCACGGAGGGAACAACTTGATCGGCCAGGCCGCGGGAAAAGCTTTCTGAAAGCGCCGAGTCATAAGACGACAACATACCGGCCACCGCGAGGCTTGCGATGCGGGGATCGAAGAGGGCGGCGTAGATCAGGGGGATGGCGGCGGAATCCTTTCCGATGGCTTTGATGCGGGCAGGATCAACTTCGGGGCGGCTGGCGAGAAGATCGACTCCGCGTACGATGTCCAGGGCGCGCATGCCGGGCATGGTTTTGCCCACTAACAAGGCGGTCATGGAACTGTCGTAATCGCCGAAGTCGGCAAGGCGCGATTCGCGGACCGCGGAGCTGGGGCGAGTTTCTCCGAAACCGCGCAGGTCTGGCAGCAACACCACGTTGCCTGCGCGGGCGAGGCTTTCAGCGACTTCAGCAGAGGCTGACTTTCCGCGGGCGTCCAGCAGGATGATGCCTGGCTTTGGGTTGGTGTTTGGAGAACTGCCTGGGATAAAGAGCAACGAAGGGATGGCGATGCCCGGTTCACTTTCGTACGTCAACTTTTCCACTATGATTCCGGAGCGGGCGATGCGGCCGTAGGAGGTGCTGAGCAGCGGCGTTTTCGGGGATTCGAAGCGGGTAAGCTCCATGGCCCGGGTGCGCACTTGTTCGGCCGAGGGATTTCGCCCGGCTGCCAGGCGCGTGGCTCTTTCCCAGTTCAGCGCATGGACGTCTTTCGAACCGGGGAACGCCGTTTTCACTTGCCCGGTTGTGGTGCATTGCAGTTCCTGCGCGGTGGCTAATTGCACCGGCGCTTCGGGCTGTGTATTCTCCGCTCCCTGCAGCCATCGGGTGAACCAGCGGTAGGCCATTTCGCGGCGAGGCAGTGTGTAACCGTGACCGTCGTCCGCCTCAAACATGGAGATGTTTTCCGAGAGGCCTAGCTTGGCGTAAACCTGGCGGACTTCCTGATAGCTGGCGCGGGCTCCGCCGATGGGGAAGAAGTCGCGAATGGCGGACAGGATGAGGAACGGTTTGCCGCCGGTGGCATAGATGAAGTCGGGAAAATCGAAGCCGTCTTTCAGCCAGAAGGGGAACACTTGCTCGGCGTCCTGCGGCCCGATGCTTTCCAGCATCCGGCGCCATGAGGTGATGTAGCAGGAGGGGGCGGCGACTTTGATACGGTCGTCCAGGCCAGAGAGATAGGAGGTGTGCGTGCCGCCTCCGGAGTTGCCTGTGCAGCCGACGCGATTAGTATCTACTTCCGGGCGCGAGAGCAGATAGTCCAGCGCGCGGAGGCCATCCCAGATGGTGTATTGCGCCATGTGGGTTCCTATGAGCAGCGATTGCATTCCCAGGATGGTGTGTTCGGTGGTGGAGCCCGGGAGCTTGGAATCGTGCCAGTCTTCGTCGTAAAACTGGATGCGTTCGCCTTGCCCGATGGGGTCCCAGGTGAGGCAGACGAAGCCGCGTCTGGTCAGGCTGACCAGGGTTTGCTGCCAGGCGATGTGGGCTTTGGCGCCCTCTTCATGACCTAGCGGATAGAGGATTGCCGGATAGGGGCCTTTGCCTTGTTTGGGGATGTAGAGATTCGCTGTGACGTAGAAGCCAGGGCGGCTTTCGAAGATCACTTTTTCGATGCGGTAATCGTCGTGTTCCAGCACTCCCACCGTTTTTGCATTGAGCGGCGTTCGCTCAGGCTGGCCGCCCAGGTCGGCCCACATGCGGTCGCGCCAGTTCTGTTGCCGGGATTTTAGATCGGTGATGGAAGCTATGGTTGATACGGTTTGCTGACGCTGCGCTAGTAGGGTGTCGGCGTGTGCTTTGAGGTAGGCCGGCAGCATGTTGTGAACGTCGGGATAGATGGATGCCGTGGAGAGGAAATCCCACTGGGTTGCATTCTGGGCTAGGGCTGGGGCGGCGAAAAGCAGAAAGACTAGCGGCGCGCGGGTCATACAGAACGATACTATATCCGGCCAGGGGGGCTGCAGCGGGCGATGAAGTCCGGCCAGCCAAAAGCGTCCGTGCGGCTGGATTTTGATAAAGGTTTTCTTCTTGTAAAGCCAGTGGCACATGGACCACATCGCCCAGGCCTCGCTCCAGCCAGCCGCGAAGCACTTGCGAGAAGGAGATGAAGATCGAATTCATCCCTAATCCCAGAAACGGGAATGCTCACTTGCACTTTTGCTTCACGTCCACAATCCAGTAGAGGGCCATCAGCATCACAATCTCCCAACCGGCGCTGAACAGAGTGAACGAAGCGGTCCAAAGGCGCTTCACCGCTGCGGCCATCGACCGGCAACACCAGTGCTTGCTCACAGCGGGCTTGGATTGAAGTGTCGCATCGATGATGGTCTTGATCAGCCCGGCGCTGTAAGTCGCCTTCCGGCCTCGACCCGGAGCGATCTCCCACAGACCTTCTGATCCTCGGGTGGGAAACCACTCTCGCCACAAACGGACCGTATTGCGATTGACCTGAATCCCGGTGGCCACCGCCGCCTCCGCTCGACCCAAGACCGAGACCGATGCGGCAGCGAAGCGCCACCTGCTGCGGTGTCCCTAACCTAAGAGCAAGGTGATTCCGGAGTGCACCGTCTTCACGCGGGCAGATGCATAGATCGTGAGCCGGTCGCTAATGCCGACATGCTCAATGGCGATAGCAAGATCGAAAGCAGAAGGCCAGATCCTATATCGGAGCGGCAAAACTGCTCAGGCCACCTCCACAACAGGCCGGGTGCGTGAAGCCCGATCCCCAACAACCATTCCGCTTATCCCCGCAACACCCGCCGACCCTCAATCCGGTACCGCCCCGCTAGCACCGTCTGGATCGCCTCGCTGTAAATCCGATGCTCTTCCACCAAAATCCGCGCTCCCAAAGACTCCACCGTATCCTCGTCCAGCACCGGCACCGTCGCCTGCAGGACAATCGGCCCCGCATCCAGTTGTTCGTCGACGAAATGCACCGTACACCCGCTCACCTTCACGCCATGCAGCAAAGCCTGATGCTGCGCGTCCAAACCTGGAAACGCCGGCAGCAGCGACGGATGAATATTCAGGATTCGCTCCGGAAACGCCCGCACAAATTCGCCCGTCAGCAGCCGCAGGAACCCCGCCAGACAAACCAGATCCACTTCCTGTTTTCGTAATTCCGCCACCACGGACCGGTCGTAAACAGCCCGATCCAAACCCTTCGAAGGCAGGCACACCGCGTTCAACCCAAGCCCGCGTGCCGTCTCCAGCCCGGCTGCCTCCGCCCGGTTCGAAATCACCACCACAATTTCGGCGTCAATCCGGCCTGCCGCCACGCTCTTCGCGATCGCCTCGAAATTAGACCCTCGGCCCGACAGCAGAATCCCCAACTTCTTCATCGGTAGACAACCTTCGATTTCGCCCCCGCTTTCGCCTTCACCACTTCGCCCACCACGTAGTATCGCTCGCGAATCCGTTTCAAAATGGTCTCCACTGCCCCAAGTTTCGCCTGGCTAACCGCGAAGATCATCCCCACACCAAGATTGAAGCTGCGTAAATAGTCGTCCTGCGGAATGCGGCCAATCTCGCGCAGATGCTCGAACACCGGCAGCACCGGCCACGATCCCAGCTCAATGGACGCCGAAAGCCCCGCCGGCAGCATTCGCGGCGTGTTCTCCGTGATCCCTCCGCCCGTGATGTGCGCCGCGCCTTTCAACAACTTCGCCCGCATCAATTCGCGAATCGGATGCAGGTAGCTGCGGTGCACTTTCAACAGCTCCTCGGCCACCGTCGACTTCCAATCCGGAACATAAGTGTCCGGCGTGTGTTTAGCGATTTCAAACAGCAACTTCCTGGCCAGCGAGTAGCCATTCGTATGCAGGCCCGTAGACGGCAGCCCGATCAGAACGTCACCTGCCCGAATATCCTTGCCGGTCAGCAGGTTCTTTTTCTCCACCGCGCCCACAATGAATCCCGCCAGATCGTACTCGCCGTCGCTGTACATCCCGGGCATCTCCGCCGTCTCCCCGCCAATCAACGCGCACCCGTTTTTCTTGCACCCTCGTGCGATTCCTTCCACCACCTGTGCCGCCACGGTTGCATTCAACTTGCCAACCGCGAAATAATCGAGGAAAAACAACGGCGCTGCACCTTGCACCGCAATGTCGTTCACACAATGGTTCACCAGGTCTTCACCCACCGTCGTGTGGCGGCCGGTCAGGAACGCCACCTTCAGCTTGGTTCCCACCCCGTCGGCGGAACTCACCAGCACCGGCTGCTTATAGCCGTGCAGCTGATAGCCGGCTCCAAAGCTGCCGATCCCCGTCAACACGGCCGGCGTCATGGTCTTGCGGGCCAGCATCTTGATTCGCGATACGGCCTTGTTGGCCTCGTCAATGTTGACGCCCGCGTCTTTGTAGCGCACTTGGGTTTTTTCTTGCATCTCAGTAAAAGTTTCTATAATAACGATACCGTCATGAAGAAGGCCATTCGCAGTGTCATCCTAAGTGCGTTCGCTGTTTTTGCCGTGCGCGCCGAAGTCCCCTCCGCCATGGCCATCACCAACGCTCGCGTGGTAACCGTCAGCGGCCCCATCCTCCCACGCGCCAATATCGTCATGCGCAACGGCCTCATTGAAGCCGTCGCGGAGAATGCGCCCATCCCCGCCGACGCTTGGGTCATCGATGGCGAGGGCCTCACCGTCTACCCCGGCCTGATCGACGGATTGAGCACGCTTGGCATCACCGATTCCTCCGCCATCGGGAACGCAGGCGGCCGCCGCGGCGGAGGTGGTGGTGGTGGCGCAGGGTCCGCCGGCGCAGCGACTCCCGCCCGCGGTCCGGAAGACCGCCCGTCCACCACCAGCTGGCTGCGCGCCGCCGACCTGATCAAACCCTCCGATTCACGCCTCGAAACTGCCCGCAGCGCCGGCTTTACCACTTCCATCACCTTCCCCACGCGCGGCATTTTCGCCGGCCAGGGCGCCGTCGTCAACCTTGCCGGCAACAAGCCCGGACAGATGTTGATCGCCTCCCCCGCCGGACAGTATGTCAGCCTTGCATTCTCCGCATCCAACGGCTACCCCGGTTCGCTACTCGGAGTCTTCGCCTACGTTCGCCAGATCTACATCGATGCCGATCATTACCGCTTGGCAAAGGAAATGTACGCCCGCAACCCTTCCGGCATCAGCCGCCCGGAGTACGATCGCGCCTTGGAAGGCGTCATGGAATCGCCTCGCGTTTTGCTGCCTGCCACCCGAACCGTGGATATCGACCGCATGATCCACTTCGCCGCCGAACTCAAAATCTCGCCTGTCCTATACGGTGTTCCCAAAGGCTACTCCGCCGCCGCCCGCATCGCCAAGGCTGGCGTGCCGGTGCTCGTCAGCTTGAAATGGCCCGAACGCCGCCGCGACGCCGACCCAGACACGCCGGAAACCCTGGAGATCCTGCAACTGCGTGACGAAGCCCCCAGCACCCCCATGGCGCTTGCCGCCGCCAAAGTGAAATTCGGCTTTTACTCCGATAGTCTGGAAAAACCCACGGACATCGCCAAGGCCGTCAAACGCGCCATGGACGCCGGCCTCTCCGCCGACGATGCGATTCGCGCCTTTACTCTAAACACCGCCGAGATCTTCGGCGTAGCTGACCGCCTCGGCAGCATTGAAAAAGGCAAAATCGCCAACCTCGTGGTCACCAAAGGGAATCTGTTTGAGACCAATACTAAAATTCAATATGTCATCATCGATGGCGTAAAGTTCCAATCCGCGCCAGAAACCGCAACGGCTCCCGCTGAGGAGACAAATTAATGAGTCGGTCCCGAATTGTCTGCGCAGCGGCCGTTCTACTGGCAATGCCAACCTTTGCCGCAGGCCCCGTCGTCATTCAAAATGCCACCATCCTCACCGTCACCAAAGGAACCTTCAAAGGCTCCGTGCTCGTGCGGGATGGAAAAATTGTGGAAGTCGGCGAAAAGATCCTCGTTCCCTCCGGCGCCAAAGTGATTGAAGCCACCGGACAGTATCTGATGCCCGGCATCATTGATTGCCATTCGCACGCCGCTGCCGACAGCATAAACGAGTCCAGCGTTTCGGTGTCTTCCATGGTGGCCATCGAAGACGTGTTGAACCCGGAAGACATCGCCATCTACCGCGCCGTAGCCGGTGGCGTCACCACCGCCAATATCCTCCACGGCAGCGCCAATTCCATTGGCGGCAAATGCTCTGTAGTGAAAATGCGCTGGGGCAAAAGCGCGGACGAGATGATTTTCCAAGGCGCCAAACCCGGTATTAAATTCGCCCTGGGTGAAAATCCGAAACGCCGCGGCAACATAGCCTCGCCCAATGGCGCAGTCCCGTTGCGCTATCCCGCCACCCGCATGGGCGTTGAGGACGTGATTCGCCAGGCCTTCACCGAAGCCCGGCAGTATCAGAGCCAGTGGAAAGCCTACGCCGCCCTGGTGAAGAAAGGCGAATCGCCCTTGCCCCCGCGCCGCGATCTGAAGTTGGAACCGCTGATGGAAGTGCTGGAAGGCAAGCGTCTGGTGCATGCCCACTGCTACCGCGCCGACGAAATCCTGATGCTGCTGCGCGTAGCCGAAGAGTTCCACTTCCGCATCAAAACCTTGCAGCATGTGCTGGAAGGTTACAAAGTGGCGAAGGAGATTCAGCTCCACGGCGCTGGCGCCTCCACTTTTTCAGATTGGTGGGCCTACAAAGTGGAAGCCTTTGATGCCACCCCCTACAACGCCGCCATCATGATGCGCAAAGGAGTGCTCGTCTCCATCAATTCCGATTCCGATGAACTAATGCGCCATCTCAATACCGAAGCGGGCAAGACCCAGAAATACGGCGGTCTCACCGACGACGAAGCCCTCTCGCTCATCACCATCAACCCAGCCAGACAGCTCGAAATCGACAATAAAGTCGGCTCCATCGAAATCGGAAAAGACGCGGACCTGGCACTGTTCGACAAACACCCGCTGTCCAATTTCGCCAAGGTGCAAAAGGTATTTATCGATGGCGAAATCTTCTTCGATCGTGACGCCGATCTAGCCGCCCGCCCGGAGCGCGATACCACCAAGAAGACTCTGCTTGAGCGCCAGAAGCAGCAGCGAAAGCAACCGCCCGCCCGGAGACCTTCATGAAATCGTTCGCCCTCCTGTTGCTTGCCGCTCTTCCCCTTGCCGCCGGAGCCGACGACAGCTTTCTACTGCGCGGCGTAACCGTCCACACCATCTCCGGACAGGACATTCCAAACGGCTCCATCCTCGTGCAGGACGGCAAGATCATGGGCGTCGGCTTGAAGCTCTCCCCGCCCAAGGGAATTCGCATCATTGAAGGCAAGTCGCTGCATGTCTACCCCGGCATGATTGATTCCGCCTCGGAAGTCGGCATGATTGAGATTGACTCCATCAAGGAAACTACCGACCTGGCCGAACTAGGCGATTTCAATCCGCAGCTCCGCACCGTAGTCGCCGTCAACCCTTCCAGCGAGCACATCCCGGTAACGCGCGCCAACGGAATTACCGCCGTCATGAACCTGCCGCGCGGGGGAATGATCGCCGGACAAGGTTCGCTCATGCACCTGGATGGCTGGACTTGGGAGGAAATGGAAATCCTCCGCTCCGGCGCCATGCACATCAATTTCCCGGTGCTTAGCTCGCCGCCCGCCAGTTTCGGTGCGGGCCGCGAAGTCCCCTTTTCTGAAGCGAAGAAGGATTACGACGCCAAACTCCGCACGCTGCACGAATTCTTCGAACAGTGCCGCCGCTATCAAAAAGCGAAGGCCGCCGCTTTCCCCGGCTTTCAAACCGATCTGAAATGCGAAGCGATGCTTCCCGTTCTAGAGCGCAAACTTCCTGCGCTGATCACCGCCGTTCGCGAACGCGCCGTTCACGATGCCGTCGAGTTCGCCACCCAGGAAAACATCCGCATCATTCTGGCCGGCGTCCGCGAACCAGGCAAGATGCTACCGGATCTGAAAGCCAAAGGAATCCCGGTGGTGCTGGGCAGGACGCTCGAATTGCCGTTGAACGACGACGATCCCTACGACGCGTCCTCCACGCTTCCAACCCAATTCCTCAATGCCGGGGTGAAATTCGCCTTTGGCAGTTTCTCCGCTTCCTTCTCGCGCAATCTTCCCTATCAAGCCGCCAACGCCGTGGCCTTCGGACTGCCCTACAACGAAGCGCTGAAGGCGGTGACCATCAACGCGGCCGAAATTTGGGGCGTCGCTGAAAAGATGGGATCCATCGACGAAGGAAAGTGGGCCGACCTGATGATCACCGACGGCGACCCGTTAGAAACTAAAACTCAAATCAAGCAGCTCTTCATCAAAGGGAAACCGGTAGACCTGGAAAACAAGCACCACCAGCTCTACGAGAAATACAGCAACCGCCCCTGAAGTTCGGTTTGCGGTCGAGAACATCCGCTTAACCGGGTGAATCGGCAATCGAAAGCTTGCGGCAGATTCTCTTAGCCGGAAGATTCGCAATTACACAACCGAAACGCCGACGGTGGCGGACTAACGCATCGCGCTTCACCCGACCACGACGAGTTCTTGTTTCGCTTCGGGAGGAAGCGATCGCAAGGATTCCTCTTGCCTATGCGCCAGAATCAGGGAGATGGCGTCCCTGAGGTTTTCCAGGCATTCTTCACGCGTCGTGCCTTGACCATTGGCTCCAGGGACCTCGGCGCAATAGGCAACGTGCCATGGACCGTCTTGCTCGACAATTGCCGTGAATTCGTTGCGCATAACAGTATCTTACCGCCCGCCGGCGCCGTCGCCATCACCGGTCAATCACCCCATACTTCCCAATCTCAATCAAGTGCCCATCCGGGTCGCGGAAAAAGATCGATGCACGACCAGGCTCCGTTGAACGACGACGATCCCTACGAGGCGTACTCCACGCTCCGCGCGCAATTATTCAATGCCGGCGTGAAATTCGCAATTGCTCGTTTCTCTGCCTCTTTCTGGCGCAATCTTCCATATCATGCCTCCCACGCCGGGGCAGCCTCGTACTTGGTGCGCCGAGTGCTAGAATTGGCGGCATGAAGCTCACGATTGAACTCGATCGCGAGGTCGATGGGCGTTGGATTGCCGAGGTTCCGGAATTGAATGTCTTGCTCTATGGGGATTCGAAACAGGACGCAATTCTCCGAGCCCGGTTGGCCGCGAGCGAGATCGTTCTGGATCGGATTGCCAACGCTGAATTGCCTCCCGATTCGGCGAACACAACCTTCGACATCGCCGCTTGAATTCCTGGCCATCAGCGAAGGCAAGACGCGTATTGGCCGCGCTGAAACGGATCGGATGGCACCACGACCGCACCGTATGCTCCCACAAAATCATGAAGAAGGAAGGATGGCCGGACTACCCATTCTCGTTTCACGATTCCGAGGAAGCTGGTCCCGTCATTCTTTCCAAGATCTCAATGAAGACCGGTGTTAGGCCCGGCGACCTCTGAGACATCATCACCGGTCAATCACCCCATACTTCCCAATCTCAATCAAGTGCCCATCGGGGTCGCGGAAAAAGATCTGATGCACGCCCCGGTCCGGAATCAAACTGCGCTTGTAAACTACCCCATGCTCCCGCAGCACCAACTCCATCGCGTCCACATCCGCCACCGCAAACGCCATGTGCCGTTCCCGCGTATTGATCGATTCCGGCGGATCCGGAGCAGCCCCATCTTCGATCAAATGAATCTGAATACCCGCCAGGTAAAGCCAGGATCCGCCAAATGAAAACCCCGGCCGCGTGATCTCCCGTGCCCCCATCACATCCATCCAGAACCGGCGGCACTCCTCCAGCCTCTTCGTCGGCCGCGCCACATGATTCAACTGCTCAATCGACAACGGAATCGCCATACCCCCATCCTATCCCGTGGCCTATATTTAGAACGCGCCGTCAGCCCGATAGACAACTGTGCGCGTCCTCCTGCTCGTTCTTTGTCTAACCCACTCCGCCTTCGCACAGCAGCGCGTTGACGCCGCCGCCAAAATCCGTGCCGCCATGCAAGCATCTCTCGATCTGCAAAAGGCATCGGTCAGAAAACAAGTCGAAACAGCGCAAGCCGTGGAACCTGGCACATTCTTCACCATCCCCTGGCCAAGTTCCGGCTCCAAGGCAACTCCGGCTTCCGAAGAGGCCATCTGCGATGCCATGGCCGAACCGCAGTTGGCGTCGTTGATTGATGACGCCGCCAAGCGGGAAGACCTGAAACCAGATCTGCTTCGCGCCGTCGTCCAGAAGGAATCCGCCGGCCGCCCTTGCGCGGTTTCGGCAAAGGGCGCGCAGGGCCTGATGCAGATCATGCCTGCCACAGCGGCGGACCTCAACCTGGCCGACCCTTTCGATCCCAAGCAAAATATCGACGCCGGCGCCAAATTCCTGAAACAGCTGCTTACCAAGTACAACGGCGACCTCTCCTTGGCCCTGGGTGCCTACAACGCAGGCTCGGGCCGGGTGGATAAGGAAGGCGGCGTTCCGGAAATCGCCGAAACCCAGAACTACGTCTCGGATATCCTGAAAAAGCTGAAACAATAGTCCCAGATGAAAGCTGTTCTCGTCCTTTTGGCGATCTCCGCCTGGGCCCAGTCCCCCCAAAATCCGTCCCCGATGGTGGAGCACACCCGCTCGCACCAGCGTCAAATGGAACACGCTCCCCCGGGACGCCGCGAAAAACTCAGCATCGGCACGCTCTACATTCCCAAGGAATCCGCAAACCGTCAGACCATCCCGCTCCTGGTCCACTTTCACGGCAGCGCCTGGCTTCCAGAACAGAGCGCCCACCAGCGAAACCGCCGCGCGGCCGTGCTAACCGTCCAACTGGGAGCAGGCTCAGCCGTCTACGCTAAGCCCTTTCAGCAGAATGCCCGTTTCGCCGCTCTATTGGCCGAAGCCGCAAAATCCGCCCATCTGCAATTCAAACCCATCTACCTTTCCGGCTTCAGCGCGGGCTATGGCGCAATCCGCGAAATTCTCAAGGAATTCCAGCCCGACGGTATCATTTTGATTGATGGTCTTCACACCGGCTACGACCCGGAAGGGAAGCCCGGCCCGCTGAAAACAGAAAGCCTTACGCCTTTTCTCGACTTCGCACGCCAGGCAACCGCCGGAAAGAAGCGCATGCTGATCACCCACTCGGAAATATTTCCCGGCACCTTCGCCAGCACCACCGAAACCGCCGATCATCTGCTGGATCAATTAGGAATTAAACGAACACCAGTAGTCAAATGGGGGCCGAACGGCACGCAGCAGCTAAGCGTAGCCAAGCGCCGCGGTTTCGAAATGCTGGGCTTTGCCGGAAATAGCGCGCCAGATCACATAGACCAGCTCCACGCCCTGGCCCAGTGGCTAAAGCGGATCAAGTTCTAGGGAAATCCGCCCGCGCTTTCACTGCTTCCACTTGCCGAACGTGCCGCTCGCAGTGCGATCCCAGAAAGATCAGCCACTGATAGCCGTCCAACAACCCAAGCGAGAAATGGGCACAGCCTTCCAACGAAAAGGATATTCGCTAACCACCGCAAGCTCGATCGTAGCCTGGCGAGCCCGCGCAAACGCGGCCATCAATTCGTCAGCCGCCCAACGGCCCACCGGCCGCGCAAATTCCGGAGCCGTCACCTTCCGCCGCGCCTCGGAAACACGTGCCAGGATCACCTGCTCCTTCCCTGCCACGTCCGGCAACTCCGCCAACTCCGGCGCTTCCAGAACGTTCTGCAAAATCATCCCTTCCAGCATCGCCACATGTTCCAAGCACTCCCCCACGGACCATGTATCCGCATCCGGCTTGAAGTTCCACTGCTCCGAAGTCAACTCGCCAACCGCCGCCAACATGCGTTCCCGGCTAGCGGAAAGATGCGCCACCACAAACTCGCGTTCTTCCCGCGTCAGCCCTCTATCCGCCTGTTCCCTCACTGCAGCCCCGCCAGCGCAGCCTTCACTTCAGGGAGTTCACTCCCGCCCCCGGTGCCCGCATATCGCAGCACGCCCTCTCGGTCGATCAGCGCATAAAGCGGCATGCCTCCGGAATCCGTAAGCGGCGCAAACACCTGCCAAGCCGAAGTGGCCGTGCCCTGACCGGTCAGCACCTGCGACCACAAAGGTTTCTCCCGCTGCAAAATAGCCCGAGCCGTCCCCGCCGCACCCGGCTCATCCACGTTAACCGACACAACCTGCACCATGCCGGATTCCTGCAACTTGCGAATCGCCGCAAATTCGCCCAGGCAGACGTCGCACCAAGACGCCCAGAAATCCAGCAAGAGCGGTTTCGGTTGCCGTCGCGCCACCTCCACCAACTCGGAATCCAAGGTAGCCAGCGTGATCGCCGGCGCCGGCAGGCCAACTCGAGCCACAAGCGTTCCGCCCACGGAAAACTCGACAGAAGACCCGTCCGCGGCAATCCTTTCCACTGTCAACATTCGCCCACAAAACTCAAATGACCGGCCAAACCGCAATCGTCCATCCCGATAAAGATCCACGCCCACCAAATCGTCAAATCGTCCGTTGGCGTCGGCATCGAAAATCGCCACTCGCTCCCGGCAAACGCCAACAGTCAGCTCTCCCTCAGCCCAATAGTGAGGAATCCAAAGCAACCCACGCCCGGCATGGCGCACAACGAAGGGAAGTCCGCCCGCCTCAACCGCAACACTGCCTTCAGATAGAAGGGAGACGGTCACCCCATCCACCGTCAGCGCATACCCGTCAGCCGAGCGGCGAACGGCAATCGAAATCCCGCCCGGTGTCCTCCCGGCAGCCACCTGACCCGGCAATTCCGGCAAGCCAACAGCCCCAAAATCCAAAGCAACCCCAGACCCAGGCGAAGCCGTGCGATCCAAGCGCAGCGGAACAAGAATCTCCTCCCCGCGCGCCGACATCACAACCGCACCAACAACAATTCCCAAACACCAGATATTCAAACTAGGTTTTTCCCATCAGCGTTCATCTGCGTTCATCTGCGGCCATTCCCTCTTCGAGCCGCTCCAAAACAGCCAGAGAACCGGGATCTCCGGCCCGCCCACAATCTCCATTATCGGACGAACGCGGTCAATCACCCGTGCGCATATCCTGACCATCCCGGTTTCCAACATCCCCGCTGCCCAACACCAGCAGCAGTCAGAGTAAATCAAAACGCTCCCAGAAAATTACATCGTTGTTTCCTTCGGACGGTCCGCCCACAATCGCCGCGTCGTCAAGCTCCCCAACGCTGCCCCCGACTGCATCTTCCGCATCCTCGTAATGTCACTACGCAAGGATTGTCAATGGATATCCCGCAAGACGGTATCAGATGCACCTGCACATTCGGCTCACTAGCGGGCGGCGCTCCTCCCTTCAGCGGATCATAGTAATTCTTGAGCCGCGCTTCTCGAACGTGATCCCGTCCATGGTGACTACCATCCCACCGCCCAAGCCGCTCTTGTTCACCTCTGAAACCCCGCCTACCTTTTGCGGATTCTTTTCTGTCCCAGTTGATCCGCCGATCCCTGCGTTGGCAAGACTCTCCGTTCCTCATCGCCATGCAGTTTCATGATGTAGTGCTCTTTCTCATAAAATGCCTGTGTATCGTAATCGGGACCCGCAAAATCCACCGGCGAGTTGATCTCTTTGTAGATCAGCAACTCCTTCTGCCCGCTACCGTCCGCCTTCACCGGCGTCCCGCTGCCACCCTTCTTCACCAGCGCTATGTTGAACATCTGGAATGTGCACTTCCAGATCGTAGCTGGTGCCTCCGGAAAGCGTTGACTTTCTCACCATGCTCTTGGTTCTTCCCTGCTCAATCAGTGCGCCCTTCTTGCTCTCCGTCGCGCTATCCACATCCAGATAAACGCGCTTAAAATCAGCCAATTCGCCGGCGCCGGCCTGCCCGCCACGGCGGCTTCGACACCTGGGAATCTTCCGCGTAATCACCTTGGCGAAACCTATGTAGCCGCCGTGGAATTCACCAAACCCCTGAAGGCGAGGGTCCTGCTGTCCTACGGAAACTCCTCGCAACCCGGCTCCACTCACCAAACCGGCCAGCTCCCGTTTCTAACGAAAAAGGAACTCCGCACAGCCTGGGCGCACCCGCGCCGAAATCGAGACAAACCTGGAAAACCGCAGTCGATTCTAAAACGTCTTATTTGTAAGCGTCGACTATCACTTGCAAATCCGGTCCAACGCCTTCCGGCAGCACCCCGTAGTCCATCTCCATCACCACCTTCTGGCCATCATGGATCACGTACTGCATCAAGTGCCGCAATGCCGACCGCTTCCCCTCATCTTCGGTGACACCCGGAACAATCAACCAGTTGAAGGTGCAAATCGGATAAGCATTCTTAGCCGGCGCATTCGCAATCGAAACCCACGGATCTCCTTCCATCTTCCCCGCCGCCTCCGTAGCCGCACCCATGCTCTCCAGATCGGCCTTCTGGAATTTGCCCGCCGCATTCTGCACCGCCCCGTGAGGCACCTTCGCCTTAACGGCATTGTTCAATTCCACATACCCAATGGAATTCGCCGTCTCCTTCACTTTCGCCGCCATCTCTTCACTCGATTTCGCGCCAGTGCCCACCGCCCATTTCACCGTTGCACTCTTGCCAAAGTTCTTCTTCCAATCCGCGTTGGTCTTCGAAAGAAAATCGGTGAACGCGTAGGTAGTCCCGCTTCCGTCCGTCCGGTGGATCACCACAATCGATTCGGCGGGCAGCGTCACTCCGGCATTCGCGTTCACCAGTTCCGCATCGTTCCACTTCTTGATCTTTCCGGAAAAAATACCAGCCAGCGCTTTCGCGGTAAACTTCAACTCCGCATCCACGCCGCTAACGTTGTAAACCGGTACAATCGCGCCCATCAATGCCGGTATGTGTATCGGCTTCACTTTAAACTTGGCCACTTCTTCATCGGTCAGCGGCACTTCGGTCCCCGCAAAGTCCACCGTCCCCGCTGCCAGTTGCTTGACACCCTCGGCGGATCCGGTTGCCTGATAGGCCACCTCTTCCGTCTGCCGCTCTCGCTTAAATGCCTCAAACCATTTCTCATACGCCAGGTAGGCGAACGTAGACCCGGCCCCCTTCAGCCGCACCGTTCCCCCCGCCGCCGGGGTGGCCGCCTGCTTCTCTCTAGCTGCGCCGCCACCGCAACTGCTCAAACCCAAAACGCCCGCAGTCAGGGCTACCACGAAGGACTTCTTATGAAAGGCTTTCACGAGTATATTGTTCTCCATCAGCCGCAACTCCGCAATGGGCAGTGCACAGCTGAATTATATTGATTTTGAGATGTTCCGGCTAACGGGGCCTTTCCATCATCGCACGGACGATCTTACAGCGGGCCGCTTAGGTTCCGGCCCAAATTTCTCCGTCAGATAAGCAAGCAACGCCGCGCGGTTCCTGATCTTCGCGCCCATGCTCCCCATCTTATCAAGCTCGCTCTCCCACTCCTCACGCGACAACCGTTGCGCCCGCACAACATCCAGACTATGGCAGCGCGTACAAGTCCGCTTCATCTCCATAGCCGGACCAGCGGCCATCGAGCACAACGCAATCGCCAGCCCTAAGCTGAAAACCCTCACCGTACTTTCATAGCAGATCCGTGATGTATCATGAAAAATCCCATGAATTCCCGCAATTCGCGCTCCCAGCCGACGTGACACGCACCCTGGCCGTAGTCTTCGCCGGCTTCTGTGCGTTCCTCACCCTGTTCGCCACCCAACCGCTGCTGCCCGCCTTCGAAGCCATCTTTCACGCCTCCAAAGTCGCCGTCAGTCTCACCGTCACGGCCGGCACTCTCGGCGTCGCCCTCGCCGCGCCGCTAATCGGAACCGTGGCAGACCGTCTGGGCCGCAAACGCGTAATCGTCTGGTCCGCGTTTCTGCTGGCCGCCTCCACCGTCCTGGCCGCCACCGCCACCACCCTCCCAGCCCTTCTCAGCTGGCGATTTCTCGAAGGCATCTTCACCCCCGGTGTCTTCGCCATCACCGTAGCCTACATCCAGGAAGAGTGGGCCGGCGCCGGAGCCGGTTCCGCCACCGCCGCCTATGTCACCGGAACCGTGCTAGGCGGCTTCACCAGCCGAGTCACATCCGGATTCGTAGCCTCTCGCTTCAACTGGCAAATGTCCTTCGTCACGCTAGGCAGTCTCGGGCTGATTGGCGCCGTGGTGCTCGCCCGCTGGCTCCCCACCGAGCGCCGCTTCGTCCGCCGCTCCGGCGAAACATCCACCTTCGCCGACGCGCTGGATCACCTCAAGAACCGCAACCTGCTCGCCACCTTCCTGGCCGGATTCTGCATTCTATTTGCCCTGCTGGGCAGCTTCACCTACATCACCTTCTATCTTTCCGCTCCGCCCTTTCACTTGAACTCCGCCGCCCTCGGCTCGCTCTTCTTCGTCTATCTCTTCGGCGCCATGATCACGCCCAACGCCGGCCGCATCATAGACCGTCACGGCGAACGCCTCACCATGGCAGTAGCCATGGCGTCATCTCTAGCCGGTATGCTGTTGACCCTCAGCCACGTCCTCTGGATCGTCGTCATCGGCCTCGCTTTCATCTGCGCCGGAGTCTTCGTCTGCCAGTCGTGCACCAACAGCTACATCGGAACGGCCGCCAAACACAGCAAAGCCCTGGCTGTCGGACTCTACGTGACTTTCTACTATGCCGGAGGCAGCGTCGGCTCCGCCCTATCGGGCTACTTCTGGTCTCTAGGTGGATGGCCCGCCTGCGTAGCTCTGTTCGCCAGCGTGCAAATGCTCACCATCGCAATCACCACTCTCGGATGGGACAAACCACAACCGCACATCTCCGCGGCCGCGCTCCCTCTAACGCCCGATTGATTTCGCCGGACCCGGCCGCGGAACATCGCTCAACACCGCCACATTGGCATCCGCCCCGGCCGGAAACGCCACTTCGATGAACCCGATGTTCATCTCCTCCCAACTCTGATCGCCCCAGTACACGGTCTTCGTAGCATCCGGATTGAATTTATTATTCGCCGAGTTATCGAAGTGCGCCAGGAAATCCATCGAACTCCCGCGCGTCATCACAATCGGATCGGCCAGAAAGTAAGTGGTCTGCCAGCGGAAGTCATACCGTGGCACGCGCAGCAGCGCATCCGCCCGCCCGTCCGCATAAGTCGCCCGGATATCGAAATCCTTCCCGCGTAAGTGCATATGCGGCTGCATCGATATCAATTTCACATCGCGTGTAAACGTGGCCCGTGCCGCCGACGGATACTGCGCATCACCGGCCGGAATCGCCAGCTTCGAATCGGCTGGCGCCAGCGAAAGCACCCTCTCCTTCGGCGCCTCCTTCGCAAAGTAAATCCCCAGCTCGGAATTGTCCTCCACCGCCGTGCCATTGGTCGTGTAGTGAATCTCAAACACCACATCGGCCCCCTTGCGGATCAACTTCGCGCGCCCCTCTCCCCAAGGCGCAGGCCGGTAACCCGGTTCATAGCCGATCAACAACTCCCGCCGGTCCACTTCCTTTTCATCGTCCCGGCGCGCCAAACGCTCATCCTTCGATGCCACGTACATTTGATGCACCGGCGCGGTCTTCACATAGCTCGACCCCGGCGGCCGCACAAACGCGTTCATATGATGCACCACCGCCCGCTGGTCAATCTTCCACTCCGCGGCCGCAATCCACATGTCCTGAGTGAAATTCGTCGGCGTCACCAGAAACGTATACTGCACCGTCCCTTCCGCCGGAACCTGATACGCCGGAACGCGAATCACTAAATCGGGTTTGCCCAACCGCCACCCGGAAGGCCGCGCCTCAACTGCCGCAGCTTCCACCGCGGCGCCTTCCAATGCCCCGCCGTCCACCCATTTCACAATGGATTCCAACTCAGCCTTACTCAAAGCACGGTTGTTCCGAATCCGCCGGCTGGTCTCTTCATCGGCATGCCACGGCGGCATCGACCGGTCCATCACTGCCTGCCGGATCGCCTTGGCCCAAGGCCGCGCCTGCTTGTAGGTTCCCAACGCCATCGGGCCAATTTCACCCGCCTGATGGCAACCCTCGCACCGCTCCCGCAGAATCGGCTTCACATCGGCATATGTTACGGCAGCCATCGCCATGGAAGGCAACGCCAGCATCGTTATCCAAAAGGGGTTCACGCGGAGATCCTCACATCCAGAATTCTAGACTAAATTACGAACTGCGGCGCGCTCCCAGAAACCGCGCCAGACCGCTGCCCAATGCCTGACGCCGCGGCGCGGGCTTCTTCTCCACCACCGTCTCAGCCTTAGCAGCCTTCTTCACCACCGGCTTAGCCCGCTTCAACGCGGCCTTTAATTCCGCCGCCAGCCGCTTGTTCTCCTCTCGCAGCCGCAGCGCCTCGGCGGACACCGTGCCCAGCAACGCAAGAGTGCTACACTCAGCCAATTCCGGCCGCAACTTCTTCTTCCGTCCACTCAAATACAGGTTCCCCCGCACGAGATATCACACCAGAAGCGTGTCTGATTTGGAATCGCTTTCATTATTTGGGAAACGCGGCGAAGATGTCATTCCACTATCTCACGGACGCGCATTTTTCGCTAAGCCAACCGGCGCCCGTTTTCCGCAGGCTCCCCATCAAAATCATACGCCCAACTGACAGGGTTTTCCCGAGCGGGCATAGTACTAACGCTCTACCACTCCCCTCCAAAGGGTATATGTCGCTAGGCGCTTCAATCGATTATACTTACGAAATGCGAATTTGCGGACTCTTAAGAAGTGCCCTGTTGACATGTGGATTCTTGCTTGCATCCAATCTGTTTGCCGCGCAGCTAATACCCGTCTCCTACAGCATGAACAACGGCGACTCGCACAGTATCAAAACGTTTCATGACGATACTTACAACGGCTCAGGCAATCCGAATCTCGATACGTCTTTCCTCAGCGGCGGCTTAGGTCAATTAACCGACGGGTTATTCGGAAACGACAATTTTCTCGACACCGGCTGCGGCGGCGGCGCCATCGTCTCCTACTGCTGGGTCGGCTGGGTCAACACCAATCCGGTAACCATCACGTTCGATTTCGGCGCAGTCAAAGACATCACCCAAATCGACGTCCACGGCAGTGACTGGAATACGGATCAAATCCAATTTTGGGACACCGCCGTCTACAGCTTCAGCAACGACGGTTTTACCTTCGGCAACACCATTACTCGAAACACGGTAGCCGCCGACCACATCCCCGTTCCCGGCGATCCCGGGCACAATACGGCGCACTTCATCAATCAGGATGTAACGCAGTCCGCCCGTTACGTGCAGATTCAGCTTTCGCCCACCTTCAACACCGGTGGTAATGCAGGCCGCTTCATCTTCGTGGACGAAGTGCAGTTCTTAGGCGCCAATGCAATCGATGGTCAAACCCCGGAACCGGCCACCGTCACACTCTTGACCGGCGGACTCCTGGCGGGCCTGTACTTCCGCCGCCGCAACGGATAACGAAAATGGGTAAGGTCCAGGCCACCAGGCGAATCGGCTCCCCACAGTAGCCGTGTGAGTGCTCGGGGGTAATCGGCCTGTCCTACGCCCTCCCAGGACCCTCTCTGAGCCGTGACCGTAAGGGAGCGGTTGGCACGGTCGATGCCGCCCGGTTGAACCGGAAGAAGGATCGCGCAAGTAGTGGATTCTTCGCGCGGCCCTTTGGGAGCGGCTGGAAACGCCTACGGCAATTCCAGCCAGCTGCTACGCCATTCTACGCAATTCCCGACGGGCGTTTTGAATAGCGCATTCGGCCAATCCAAAGCGGGACGAAGCCGGGCGGCAATCCGGCGTCCATCAGCCCCTTCGATGCAAGTTCGACGCCCTCAGCTTCGGGCATCCGAGATCAATACCGAAACGGATAGCGTTGCGCAATTAGGAAAAGCAAGGGAAAGTTCAGGCACGTCCTTTGCGCTCCACGTGCTGCTTTAGCAACGAATCAACAGGTTCTATGCATTGCGACGTCCCTTTGCCGGAAGAAATCGAATCTCCACGCGTTTATCAAGCGCCTCGGCGATGCGCTTCAGCAGGAAGCGCGAATGCCCCTCGTAATCGGCATCTTCCAACCGGCGGATCGCAGATTTTGAAGTGGCAACTCGACTGGCAAGCTCTTGCTGGGTAAGCCCGGCTTTCGTTCGAAGCCCGTAAATCTTCCCTGCCATATTTCTACCCCGGGGTAAATGGGAACTTCTGAAAGCCGGAAGTACGTATTGGGTCAGCTTGGTAAGTCGAGTCCATTCTTTTCGCTATCCGCGTTTATCCGCGTCCATCGGCGGCCATTCCATCCTCAATCTGACCCAATATCCGGCTGCTCAATCTCGCGACCCGGCACTTCCTCCTCCTTATTGACGCTATTGGAGCCACGGATCACGAATTCGCCCAAACGGTCGATGCGCCCCGTTCATTACCACTTCACCGTAACCGTCGGCTCCCAAAACAAAAATACGTCTGTCTAGGCCAAAAATCCTCCAGGCGGTTCTCAATTTTAAGAACTCCGTTCAAAATAACCAGCCCGATTTTTTCCAGTCCCACAAATCTTCAACTTTCTTCCGAATCAAATCAGCACGATAGTGCTCATCCTCCACAACACCCACGCCTCCCCAATGCAAAACTCAAATCGCAAGGGCAAGCCACACCCGCCCTTAGCCGAAGGAGATGAATCAAATGGCAAGTGCCAAACAAGTAGCGGCCAACCGCCGCAACGCCAGCCTTCCAAGAGGCCCGCTAAGCCCGGAAGCAAGCGCCGCCATCAGCCAGAACGCCGCAAAGCATGGTTTAACGGCCAAGCTCGTAGTGATGGAGTACGAAGAAGAAGCAGACTACCAGGAACTCCGCGCCAGCATAGTCATGGAATACCGGCCCCACACCCCGCAAGAGCACCGCTTCGCAGACCAGATAGCGCAAAACTACTGGCGCCTCCTCCGCTGCCGCAGAGTAGAGACCGCGGCATTTGAAAACCGCTTAGCGACGCTGAAAAACCGTCTAAACGTAGACCCGAAGCAACCGATCGACAATGACGAAGGCCTCTCGATCTGCATGTCAAACCACAGCCGCGATTTCGACACGCTCCGCCGCTACGAAACCACCATCGAACGAGCCTGGTACCGCGCCATCCGTGAACTCAAAGCCGCGCAAAAACAACGCCGGGAAAACGAAGCAGCCCAAGCCGAAAACGAAGCCGACAACCCACCGCTAGCCGACACTCCAACGGCAAACGAAGTAAATCCCGGCCTTTGCCTATCCCATTCATTCCATTCATCCCAGCCAAATGTTCTTTCCCCAAACCCGGAAATTGGCTGCGTTTCGCAAAACCGGCATGACCCGCAAAACCAAAAGGAGACCACCACCTAAAAACCGCACCAAGGGCTTCCACCCAGTGGTTCAGCCCGCAGATCCTTGAAATCAGAATAGCCCCAAGAGCCCGCAGCCAGCTCAAAAGGGGACGTGTGCCCGCGTCCCTTTCCAGCTCTAAAGCCCATTCCCGGTCAACAACCGCGACAGCACCGGCAGCGGAACAGCCCCAGCCTTCAAAGCCCGCTCATGAAACTCTTTCAACCCCGCACCCGCAGCCTTCGTATAAACCGCCCGCACCCGCCGCCAATCGCGCCAGCCCACATAATAAGTAGGCAACTGCGTAGACGAAAGCTTAGCCCGCCGCAGCTTTCCCAGGGCCTCTTCGTTCTCCTGGAACCCATCCTTCAGCATCAGGTCCATCGCCTCGCGATCGGTCATGCCCATCGTTTGCAGCCGGATATCCAGAATCGTATTCGCAATCATCCGCAGCTGCTGCTTCATGAACGTCAACCGCATCTCAGGACTGTTATCCAGATACCCCTGATCCAGCATCACCTCGGTAGCATAAACAGCCCAGCCTTCCACATAAGCCCCATTGCCAAACACGCTGCGGAAGATCCGCCGCAACGGCGGCTGAATATCATTGGCATATTCCAACTGCACATAATGCCCCGGCATCGCTTCATGAATCGTCAGCAGTTTCAGCGCGTAAAAATTGTACTCGCGCAGCTTCGAATCCACCCGAGCCTTCGCCCAGTCCTTCGGAATCGGCGTGATCCAATAAAACGCCCCCAACTGAGGCTCCAGTGCGGGCGCGGCGCTAAACCCGCCCACCGAATAGATCCCGCGCATGAACTCCGGCGTCTCAATCACCTGCAGGTTGTCCCGCGCCGGCAGCGTCAGCAAATCTTTAGCACGAACAAACTCCCGCGTCTCCTGCAAGTCCCGCCGCGCATCGCTGAAGTAAGTCTCCGGGGTAGCGTGTTTCTGGGCAATCTGCGCCAGCACCGCCGAAATCACCTCGTTCAACTCCGGCTTCCCCTTCTCGTCCGGGTGCGTCTTCTGGTACATCGGCAGCGCCAACTCATACATCTGTTCCCGCACGCGCTTCAATTCCGATTCCGCCCCAGCCAACACCTGCCGCGGCGTCTGATCGGTCGCCAACACAAACCGGAACTTCTGTGCATATTTCTCCGTGCCCAACTGCCAGTCATAAGGGCGCGTGCTCAATCCCAATTTCAGAAAATCGTTGAACTGATGCAGCGCCTTCACCGCGCCATTGGCCGCCGTCTCATACTCCTGCCGCAATTCAGCCGGTACCGCCGCATGCATCTCCTGGTTGATCAGCGCGATATTACCCTCGTTCTCACCCTGCGCCACGGTAGTCCAAATCTCCGGCGCGCTCACCAATTGCCGCTGGGCCTGCTCCACCAGCAGCGGAATCTTCAGCATTCGCGCAATGATCTGCCGGAACCGCGTAGTCTTGTCCGTATACTCCAAAATGAACGGTGAATACAGCGCATTCCCAATCAATTCCACATACAGCGTAGGATTATGCTTGTAGCTCTGAATCGAATCGATCTCCAGCAGAGCCAGCGAAATCTGGTCCTGCAGAATGTCATAGTCGGCCCGGTCTTCAGCGCTCAACTTACTCGCATCGACAGACGAAGCCACCCGGACGCGAAAGTCCTGATACCAGCTCCTTTGCTGCGCCACCGATCGCTCGCTATAGTCGTCCAGCAGCGAATCCAGCGCCACTCCATGATGCGAGTGATAGCCAACCTGCGTAGCACCAACCGGAGAATTCGCCAGCGAGGTGTATACAAACTCCTCTGCCAGCTTATCGAAACTCTCCGTTTGCGGCTTCGTCCCGCAACCGCAAAGCACCACTGCACAAACAAACCCAATCCCATACCCGATCGATGCACGCATAAACCTGATAGTAAACTACCCGGAAGCTTCCCGCCTCCGAAACTTGCGTGCAATGCCTTTCAGGATGCGTTCCGTCCAAGTCCCGAATGGCTGATCCGTTGTCAGATAGGTCCACGTGGCGCCCCGTTCCAGCAGCCCAATGCCTTGGAGCCGGATCTCTCCGCCGGATACATCCAGCCCGCGAAACACCTCCATCACCTCCTCATCGATCCGCTCTTCCAAATCGGCGAACAGGTCCACCACGGTAGTAAGAAAGGAGTGCAGCGGATCGCGCCCGCCCCAGGACACCCAGTGGATGCCGCCGCGAATTTCGGTCACTTCCGCCAGATAGTCCGACCACATTTCATCAATGATAGACAGCTCAATCAACCTCTCCGCCTCCAGCAGCCGCTCCGGCCCCACCGCCGCCAGAATGGAATCGTACAGCACAATGTCCAACTCCTCCAGCAAACTGGCCGCTTCCCCGAAAAGCACATCCCGCCGCCGCTGCTGAATCACCCGCCGCTGCTTCTCCAACACGGTTTCGTACTTCCACAGCGTCCGCCGGATCTCCAGATTCTGCCCTTCCACGATCCGCTGCTCCCCGCCAAACTTCACCATCAGATCGTCCTCACGGCTGACAAAGAATCGGGACGACCCAGGATCGCCCTGCCGTCCGGCCCGCCCGCGCAGCTGGTTATCAATCCGCCGGCTCTCATGCTTATTGGTGCCGATCACATACAAACCCAACTCAGCCACATCGGCGCCCAGTTGAATATCGGTGCCGCGCCCCGCCATGTTGGTTGAGATCGTAACCGCGCCGCGCAGCCCGGCCCGCGCGATAATCGCCGCCTCCCGCTCATCGTTCCGCGCATTCAATGTCTCATGCGGAACAAGCAGCCGCCCGCTAAGCCGTTCGGATTCTTCCACGCTAGCAGTGCCCACCAGAATCGGCCGTCCGGTTTCATGAACGTGGAGGATCTCGTTCAGCACAGCCCGTTCCTTGGCGGCCTTGGACGGAAACAAGAAGTCGGGATGGTCCACGCGGATCATCGGCTTGTTAGTAGGAATCACGTTCACATGCATGCCGTAGACGTCCCGCAACTCTTCCGACTGCGTTGCCGCGGTCCCCGTCATTCCACACCGGAATGGATACAATCCGATCAGATTCTGCAGCGTGATCGATCCCAATATCGTGCCCTGGCTCTTCAGCGCGACGCCTTCCTTCGCCTCCAGCGCGGTCTGCAATCCAGCCGGCCAACGCCGGTCCTGAGCGATGCGCCCCTTGAACTCATCCACCAGTTCAATCCCGCTTTCGCGAACCAGATAATCCACATCACGCCGCAAGAACACGTGCGCATGAAGCGCATCCTGCACCGCGGTAAGCAACGGAAGATTCTCAATCTCAAACAGGTTTGAGCATCCCAGTGCAAGCTCAGCCTTTCGAATCCCGGTATCGGTTAACTGGACGTTACGGCCATACTCATCCACCTCGAAATCGTAATGCCGCCGAAAGCCCCGGGCAACCCGATCCGCCCGCAGAGCAGCCGGCTCGGTGTCGCTGCGGCCACCGGCAATCACCAGCGGAATACGTGCCTCGTCAATCAGAATGGAGTCGGCCTCATCGATCACCGCCGCTTGAAACGCCCGCTGCACCAACTCCTCCGGACGCATACAAAGGCCGTCGCGTAGGAAGTCGAAACCAACCTCATTCGCGGTAGCATACGTGATATCGCAGCCGTAGGCCTGCTGCCGCCCGGCAATGCTCATGCCCTGTGAAATGAACCCAACGGTCAACCCCAGAAAGCGATAGATACCGCCCATCCACTCCGCATCCCGCCGCGCCAGATAGTCGTTCACGGTCAGCACATGAACGCCCTTGCCCTGCATCGCCAGAAACGCCACCGCAGGCACGGCGGCCAGGGTCTTGCCCTCGCCGGTCTGCATCTCGGCAATGTTCCCGCGGCACAGTGCAAGCCCGCCGAGAATCTGCACATCGAACGGCTGCAGCCCAAGCACGCGCCAGGCAACTTCACAGCAGATCGCGAACCTGTCCACTAGCGAAGTCCTGTCGAAGATCTTCAGTTCTTCATCCGTGCAGGCGCGCAGTTCCGCTCGCCGCCGGTTGATCTTTTCCAAATCGGTTAGCATGATCCTCCCTTGAGTCGCGACAGTCTACAGACTGACTGAAGGAGGAGGAATCTGAAAAGACACAGCCCGTTCAGCCCATGCTGAAACCGCGCTGTAAATCGGAACTGCCCGTTCCTGACGCGGGGCAAACTCGCCCGCCGAACGCAGCGGACTCTTTGCAACGCGCCGCTGCAGGACCTGCACATATCCGCTGACGGAAGTTGCCGGTTTCGCGCAAGGCAACGCGTGCACGCACCACAACGTAAGCAGCAGAGCAATGGCGAAGGGCACTATCCAGAACTCTACTGGACCGGCTCGAACCTGTCAACCGGAAACGACCGCGCAACCAGCCGCCGGGCTGCCGCCAAATCCGCAATTACCCCGGCGCCCATAGCTTGAACCAGCACATTCCCAATCGCCGTAGCCTCAGCCGGGCCGGCCACCACGGTCCGCCCCGTAGCATTCGCCACCAGTTGATTCAGCAGCCGGTTCCGCGATCCGCCACCCACAATATGGATCACCTGCAACCGCCGTCCAGTCAACGCTTCCAGGTTCTCCAGCACTTCCCGATACCGTCGCGCCAACCCTTCCAGAATCGCCCGCGCCATGGCCCCATGACTGCCCGGCACCGGCTGTCCAGTCGCTTCACAGTAAGCCGCGATCTTCGCCGGCATATGGCCCGGCTCCAGGAACGCATCGGGATGAATGTAACCGGCATATGGCGGGGCTTCCGCCGCAGCCTGTGTCAATTCCTCGTAGGAGTACTCATGGCCCGCCAGCGCCCAATCCCGGCGGCACTCCTGCAACAGCCACAGGCCGGCGATGTTCTTCAGCAGCCGCGTGGTTCCGGCAACCCCAGCTTCGTTGGTGAAGTTCAGCGCCAGCGTCTGGTCGTTGATCAACGGCGCATTCAACTCCACCCCCATCAAGGACCAGGTCCCTGAACTGATGTAGCAGAAGTCAGAGCCCTCGGCAGGAACCGCCGCCACCGCCGCTGCCGTATCATGCCCCGCAGAAGCGTACACCGTCACCGGACCTAACCCGGTGTACTCACCAACGCCATCCAGCAGTGGACCAAGCTCCTCCCCCGGCTGGATAAGCTCGGGCAGCATCTTCGTAGGAATCGATAGCTCCGTTAAGATCCCGACCGCCCAAGCCTTCTTCACCGGATCGTAAAACTGCGACGTGCTGGCGATCGTAACCTCAGCCTTCTTCTCGCCGGTCAGCCAGTAGTTCAGCAGATCGGGAATGAACAGCAGCGTAGCCGCCCGCTCCAGCGCGCCGCTCTTAGCCAAGGCCATCGCGCGCAGTTGATACAGCGAGTTGATCTGCATGAACTGCACGCCGGTTTCGGCGAAGATCCGCGCGCGCGGCACCACCGCAAATGTGTTCTCCGGCATTCCGTTGTTACGCGAATCGCGGTAATGCCGGGGGTTGTCCACCAGCGCTCCATCCGCGCCCAGCAACCCGAAATCGACGCCCCACGTATCGATGCCGATGCCGTCCACCGGCAGCCTGCGAACGCGTCCCGCCACCCGCAGCCCGTTCAGAATCTCATGGAACAGCCGCAGCATGTCCCAGTACAGGCCGGTCGGCAACAGAACAGGTTCATTCGGAAACCGGTGCAATTCTTCCAGCACCAGCGCATCGTTGGCAATGGTGCCAAGCATCACCCGGCCGCTCTCGGCTCCCAGGTCGCAGGCCAGAAATCGTTTTGGACTCACGAGCAGTGAGTATAACGCGATACACTCGTTCCCATGGAAAACTGGACTCGCCGCGAACTGTCTCTGGGACTTTTGGCAACACTACAACTACGGGCCGCCCAGCCTGTCCTGGTAGACACCCACGTCCATCTGTTTGCGGAAGATCAGAAGGCGTTCCCCTACCACGCCAACGCCGCCTACCGGCCGAAGCCGGAACCGCTAGCGCCCTATCTCGACTTCGTGCGCGAAGCCAAAATCGACCACGTGGTAATCGTTCACCCGGAGCCCTATCAAGACGATCACCGCTACCTCAAGTACTGCATCGCTAATGAGCCATCGAAGGGCTTCTTCAAAGGCACCTGCCTCTTCGATGCCCTCGCACCGGATACCGTCGCCCGCATGAAGCAATTGACCAAAGAACTGCCCGGCCGCATCGTGGCTCTTCGCGTCCATGCCACCGCCCTGCCCGATAAATACCCAACGAAATCCGGCCCCATCCGTGACCGAGACCTAGCCTCGCCGGAGATGGCGAAGACCTGGAAGGCCGCCCACGATCTCGGCCTCGGCATCCAGATGCACTTCATCCCTTATTACGCGCCGCAGGTCCGCAAGCTTGCCGCGCAGTTCCCGCGGATGCCAGTGATTCTCGATCACCTCGGCCGCGTAGCACAGGGCACCGCCGCTGAATTCGACAACGTGCTGCGGCTCTCGGAACTGCCGAAAGTCTACATGAAGTATTCCGGTGAGTACATGAACCGCAAGGCCGAAACGCAAAAGGCATTTCAGGCATTCGGGCAAGACCGCATGCTCTGGGGCGGCCTCGGCATGAATCGGGAACAGTACCGGAAGAACAGCGCCCTCTTCAACGCAACCTTCGACTTCACCACGGAGGAAGCCCGCGCCAAAATCCGCGGCGCGAACGCCATGAAGCTCTTCCACTTCTGAACCCGGTATTCTGTAGACATGCACGTTCTCTTAGCGGCGCTCCTCATGTTTGCCTCCAACACCGGCTATCAGGACGAAGTCATGAAGTGGCGCGAGAAGCGCGAAGCCGCGTTAAAAGCCGAAGATGGATGGCTGTCCGTGGCCGGGTTGTTCTGGCTCTCGGAAGGCTACAATCGCATCGGCAGTTCGCCCACCAGCAAGATCAGACTGCCCCGTGGAGCCGCGAACGTGGCGGTCATAACCATGCATACCGACAGGGTGCTGCATCTTGCGGTCAACCCTGGCGCGGCCGTCACCCTGAACGGCAAGCTGGTGACCGCCGCCGAATTGCAATCGGATCAGAATGGCGCCACTCCCGACATCATCGGTATCGGCAATCTCAAGCTGTTCGTAATTCATCGGGGTACCCGGAATGCCGTCCGTTTGAAAGACCCCGACGCCGTAACCCGCCGCGAGTTCGCCGGGCTGCAGTGGTTCCCCGTCCAACCGGAATGGAAGATCGAGGCGAAGTTCGTGGCCTATCCCCAGCCGAAGAAAGTGATCTTCGACACCATGGTGGGGGAGAAGGAAGAAGGGATGAGTCCGGGCTACGCCGAGTTTCAGAAAGGCGGACAACAGATCCGCCTGGAACCTACCATCGAAGGCGATACCCTCTTCTGGGTTTTCCGTGACAAGACGGCCGGAAAGACCACTTACCCCGCGGCCCGCTTCCTCTATACCGCGATGCCGAAGGATGGAAAAGTCACTCTCGATTTCAACCGGGCGTACAACCCGCCGTGCGCGTTCACGTCGTTTGCTACTTGCCCTCTGCCCACTGCGCAGAATCGCCTGACGATCGAAATCCCGGCCGGGGAGAAGATGTACCAGCCGAAGGGCCATCCATAAAATCGTCGTATACTGTAATTTGCGCCACACGATCCAGTCGTTTCGGATAGTAGCGTTGTTTGCGGCAAGCTGTAGCCTTTCGGAAGCGGCCATCTCCGGAGTGCAGTTGCTGGGAGCGACCAACGTACAAGCTGCCATCGGATTTGAGGCTCCCCCGGAAGTTTCCTGCCGCCTGGAAGTCTCTGAAAACCCAAACTACGACCCACTAATCAACGATGTGAACCCGAGTCTTTTTACGGGTGCCGACCTGGATAACCGAACCGGAAACGTAGTGGACTCGGGCAAGCGTATCTTCGTGGCCGGCAGCCGCTCGGTCAACCAGGCTCTGGACCAGAAATGGTACTCGCGGGCGCTGCAGACCGATACCCTCCACTACTTCCGTATCAAGTGCGGCAACGATACCGCCACTGGATCGTTCCGCACGGCGAACATTCCCGTCGGCACAACCTACCCGTGGCCGTTCCCGCAGGACCCGGCGAACGGCAACTTTCGCTGGCCCAGCACCGACAACGCCAATCGCAATCAGACCATCATCGACCCGAATTACGGCACGCTGATCCGCCGCATCTCCGTTCCGGGCGACGCTCCGGACGATGCGTTTTTGGCGAAGCCTTTCGCGAATGCCGGCGGCGCGTCCTGGACCAATCCACAGGGCGGTTTGAAAGATGACGCCCAGTCGGCCTCCTACGGCGGCACCGGCAAAGACTGGCTCACGCTGACCGACCCTGGCATCGGGCTGACTCCGTTCTACGAAGAAGTGCAGTCGGTCAGCGCCGTGAAGCTGAATGTGAAAGGCTCCGGCGGAGCGGTGGAAGTCTGCTTAACCATTGATGGGGTTTCCTGCCGTGGTGAGATCCGCACGGTTGTGCTGGATACTCCCGACAGCACCAAGACGGTCGGCGCGGCAACTGCCGTGGATACGTGGGGCGATGCGCTCTGGACCTACGACGTCAGTTCCCGGCTTAACAAGCAATTCGGGGTGATGATCCGTCCGGCCAAAGCCGGAACGCCGGTGTCCATTCAATTCGCCACCATAGACGTGACCTTAAGCGACCAGGCGGCCATGCCCGAGGCCGGCTTTTACAAGACGTGCTCCCCGCAGAAATCGAATGGCGGCTACCATTGCTCCTATCCCGGGCCAGGGCACAAGCCGAACAACATCTTCTGGATTCAGCCGGACACGGGCGAAGTTCGATTCCTGGGCTCGGTGGTGGCGGGTGGTTGGGGCGGCGCCACGGCGTTGTGCTTCTCAAATGAGGCGCTATGGGATCCCACCGATCCCAACATTTACTATTGCGTGGGCACTACCGCCGACGGAAAGCAGGCACTGCTAAAAGGCACTTACTCCGGTAACGACAATGCGCCCGCGCCTGGATCCGCGGTCAACATGTCCTGGGTGAATCTAACGCCTGCTCCCTACACGTTGGAGACGCTACTCAAGAACTTCAGTCCCGAATTCGATCCCACAAAGTTTGGCTGCAACATCATCCAATTGACCACTCATCACGCGGTTTTAAAATGCCTGCTGGCGGGCCAGGATTCGGCCGGTTGGATTGCCGCGTTCGATCTGGGCAACCGTCAACCGCTTGGCTCTGGCGGCACCGGCTCGATTGTGGCAGCCCAGAAGACGTATGCGTCCCCGCAATCGCGATGGTGCGGCCTTCATTCGCTTGAGCCCATCACCGGCATCGATTGGATCGGATGGAACGCGCAGTTCCTTCGGGATTCCAATGGCAATCTGATGTACAACACCACGCTGGCGTCGTCGATTCCAGCCGCTAACGGACGATACACAATTCAAGTCTCCGGCGAACCGGCACCGGTGCTGACGGATGCCTTAGCCGGTGATGTATTTTCCATTCCCGGAGCGCCCAGCAACGATACGCTTCGGATTGT
>JBBRNO010000072.1:0-31385 GCA_038230275.1 Bryobacterales bacterium | reverse complement strand
GAAGCGTGCTTCAAAGGGCTTCAGGGCGTCGTCGAAATCGGAGTTGTTCCATTCGAGAACCGGTTTGTTCAAGAGGGCAGGGCGGATGTTCTGCCAAGCGGCGAGGTTGGTTCCGTTGTAGCGCTTGACTACTTCTTCCTGAATTTGCGCGCGCTTGCCGTTTTGTGCGGCGGCTTGTTCCAGTAGCGCCAGATCCTGCAGACAGTTCCGTTGCAGCTTGAGGCGAATGCCGGCCAGAGGTTCGGAGAGGCCGAAGCGCTCTCCGGAATAGACCAATACTTCTCCGCCGCCGCCCAATTGATACCACGGGTCAGCGCCTGGAGAGATGGTGAGCCAACGGACGAAGCCGTCCACGCCGGTGATCCAGGAGCGGAGCGGGTTCAACGTGATGGAGGTGGAGATGTTTTGGACTACGGGCGTGCCGCCGTAGGTCCAAATGGTATCGCCGCGGGACTTCAACTGCTTTGCGGCGCCGGGATACCAACTGAAAGAGCCCTCGCCTACTACCCAGAAGTTGATGACGCCTTTCAATTCTTCGAATTGCTGTTCCGCGGTCCAACTGGAATCCGCACGCATTACGAAATGCACGGGGGAGTCCGCGGGCACTGCTTTGTCCAGCATGCGTCGGTATTCGACCAGATATCGATTGTCGCGTGAGAAGCGGACTTCATCGCCGTCCCAGGGGAAACCTTTGTAACGTTTTTTGTGATTGAAGAATAGTTCGAAGCGCGTGGAAGTCCAGTTTTTCTGGCGGAAGTGGCGCTCCATTTCTGAAACAACATTTACGAATTCTGTTTCATAGCCCGGTTCGCCCCAGGAGAGAAACGTCGCCGGCCATTCTGGATTGATCGGCAGGTAAACGTAGGGGATCGGCTGGGGACCGCGTCTGGAGTTTTTGAAAGCCGAGCCGTCAAACAGAGGGCCATAGTGGCGATCGAACTGCGACCAATCGGAGATGTGCTTTTGCGCACCGGCGCCGGTGAGTTCGGGCGCAAACTCCGGACCCACTTTGCCGGCATGCCCGTAGCCGAGTTGGTGGAAAGTGCCGCGGTGATCGTAGAAGATCTGGTGGTATTGGTGGATCAGTTTAAACAGCGCGTCCTGGCCGGCGGGTCCTTGCTTGAGGGCTTCCAGTGTTTTCGGATATTGCTCCAGAAGCCAGCTTGTCCCGTAGGAATTGCTGTCTAACGTGACAGCATCTTTCCGCGGGACCACTGCGGCGATGACAGTGATTTCTATGGGGATGGATTTGTGTTCGGTGCCGCTGGTTAAGCGCGCTTCGCCGCGGTAGATTTTGGGCGGCGTGGCGGCGGGGATCCAGACGTCGATCCAGAACGCTTGTGAAGTTTGGCCGGGAATGCGGTTGTCCGGTTCGGGCAATTTGGAACGGTAGGGAGTGCGCACGGGGACTAGCGCGTCGGGATAGTATTTTTTATCGGGCGTGTTGAAGTGGAACCATTCGCGATAGATATCGGTGGGGAGCGGAAAGTCCAGAGTGATTTCGTAGGCGGCGGGACTAGCCAGCTTGGCTACCAGATGGAACGACGCATATGCACCGCGAGCCGCTGTGATGCGATTTGCGTTGGTGAGGTTTGCGCCGGTGCTGTCGAGTTGTATTGCTGCGCCTTGGGGGTCCGGGCGGGAAAATTCCGGGAGGGCGCGAAGTTCGATGGCGGAGGAGGCTGCCGCCGTTAGCAGAGCGAGGAGTGCGAGTGGAAGGGCGCGGCCAGGAATTTCGATCATTGGAAATCCACGTAGCCGTGTTCGCGCAGGAACCGGAAGTAGCCTAGGAAGTCGAAATTGGTTGGGCCGGTTTCCATCTTTGTCAGGTGGATCACGTCGGCCAGAGTGCGCTTACCGTCACACCAGTAGAGGGCCATGGTGACCTGCTTGTCCCATGCGCCGGAGGGATAGCCGCGCCACTGGTCCTGCGGCAGATCGTCCATGGGCAGTGTGCCGATGCGGTTGCGGTGCACGATGATTTTCCGGGCTTCGGGGGATTGGATTTCGGGAAGGTCCTTTGCGCCTGCCGACTGTAGCCGGGTTACTTGCAAGTTTTCGAAATCCTGGATTTGGGACAATACTGGCGCCAGCGATTGGGTTGCCGTTTCCTTTCTATCCTGTGAAACAACTCGCAGCGCGGTGAGTGCCGCCTGCCGGCCACGGTCTCCTAGATAGTGGACACGCTCAAGCGCATACGCGCCGGCCGAGGCGTTGCCGGAAAGCAGCCCGTCTAAGCCCGCAGCAACTGTCGATTGCATTTCCTGCAACGTGTGATCCACGGTGATCTCCGCCAGCCAGCGAACTTGCGGCTCGCCCGCGGTGGCGTTGAAATAGAGATATGAGGCCACTAGCGCGGTGAGATCGTGCAGCGAATGCAAGTCCACGGTGTCGGGCTTGTCCTCGCTATTGTGATGCGTTAGCACACCAGTGCCGCTGTAGGGCCACACGGTGGGTACGCCGATGGTTGGCTCACTGAGGTATGTGTCGGTCCCGGTCACGTATTCCTGCCAGTGCCACGGGCGGGAAGGGGGATAGTAGCTCTTTGCGATGCGCTGGATCAACGCGTCCGGATATGACATGCCGGCGTGCGGATTCATGTAGAACGTGTACTCGGTGTCCGCCATGTTGTAGGCGGCTGCCGGTGTATCCACCGTCATGGCGGCTACGGTGTGCTTCATCCGGTCGGCATTTTCTTTGATGTAGCTCAATGAGCCGTAAACTTCTGGCATTAGCAAGATGCGGATGGAGCGCGCCGGTGGGCTGAGTCCGCCTGTTTCAATCAGACGCGACAGAGTGTGCATCGCCTCCACCATGGCGGCAACCCCGGTGGCGTTATCCTGTGCGCCCTGCTCCGACGTGTGCCCGAGCACGAGCACCTCTTCACTGGTGTTGATTCCCGGGATGACGCCGGTCACCCAGGGATAGCGGCCCTCGTAGTAACGGGTGTCCGCCACGGCGTGGATCATCACTTTCTTGCCTTCTGCAAGGATTTGCCGCAGACGATTGGCCTGACGCGGGGTGACGGAGTAAGACAGCAGGGGGGTGCTGGCTTTGGTGAAGCCCCAGCCGTTGTCTCCCCAGGCGTTAATCCACTGGCGGCCATCTTCCAGCGACGGGTTTTCGCTGAAGCCGTTTACCGCGCCGAGTGCGCCGTATTTCACGAGTTGGTGCTTGAGGCCGTCGGACTTCTTGACCGTGAGGACCATCTTGCCTTTGACGTCCGCCCACGGGGTTTTGGCGATGTCTACCAATTCCACGGTGAGGCCTTCCTTGGGGGTGGAACCGCTCCACATGCCGAGGGAAGTGGGAACCTGTTGGTAATCGCAGAGCAAAATGCGCTCAGGTTCGGTCACCTCAAGCGTCGCTTGCTTTGCATCCCATGCCAGGGGCATGGTCCAGTGACCCGATTGCGTTTTGCCGTCGGCCCGCGCGCCGCCGATTTCTACCTGCTTTACTCCACTGTCCTGCAGCCGTTTTTTCAGATAGAGTGCGGTCTCTTCAAACTTGGGAAAGGTGAACCAGCGGTCTGTTGCGTATACCCGGTTTACCGTTTCCATGGCACGCGCGGCGTCTACTTGTTTGTCGATTGTTTTGATCAGCGGCTGTAGCGGATTGGCAAATGCGATGGGCGCAATCAAGGCCGCTAGAAGCGGAGACACTCGCTTCTGTGTCGATGGATTTGACTTGCTTGTGACCTGCATGAAAGTGGACAGCATAAAGCGCTTGAAGTTAAACTACGTTACAACGTTCCTTTTGCAGTGTCAATGATTGCGCGTTCGCGCGGGGCAGCGTTGGCGGGTTGGCCTTTCGGCCATGGCCCGCCGTACGGACCTTCTAAGCGCAAAGAGATTTATGCGTAGCGGTGGCGCATGGCGGTCCACTTGGCTTCGCCGTATTCGCCCATCGCCACTGTGCCGTGCATGCTATCGCCGTCAACCGTTCCGGTGAAGTCGTAGCTGAGCGATGTGCCCTGGATTTTGTGGGCGCTGCGGAAATTCACTTGATTGCCCTGCACAGCGCCGCGAAGGTCGCCGGAGAGCGTATCACCATGGTGAGTGCCGCGCAGCTTAGCATCCTTCTGCTCAAATACCAGATTGTGATGGGCGGAACCGGAGACGAATTCCAGATGCATGCCCCACTGCCCGCTGACATCCGACGGGGATCCGGAAGGCACGGCCGGGTTGGTAAATTGCGGCGGTTTCGACATCAATGCATAAAGCGCGCCGGCCACAATTCTTGCATCGCCGGGCATCATCATATACGGCATGATGGTGACGGAACTGCGCATGTTATCGGGCCGATTGCCGCCAGCGCCGCCGACGGTGATGCGCGGGGTTCCTTGCATCAGCAGCTTTTCCACTTCGCGGCCGGTGATGCCCAGCGCGGCGCCGTCCCACTTGACGCGAATGGTGGGCGCATGATTGGACAAGTCTTCGGGCTGATGAATTTCAGTGGTGACGCCGGGAATGCGTGTGACGCTGGTGGCAATCTCGCTGTTCCACATTTCCCACTGCTTCCATTCGGCCTCATGGTCACGCTTCTTCCACATCTCAACGGCGGTCAGCATGCCCATGATTTCTTCCTTGCCCACTTTCAGAGCGCGGCCGAACGCATGATGAGGAGCGCTGTTGAGCCATGCGGCTTTGAGCAGCGGCTTTGGACCCAGCAACAGGCCGGCGGCTTGCGGTCCGCGGAAACACTTGCCACCGCTATAGGCGACCATGGTGGCGCCGCGGGTCAGGTATTTGTTGGGGACAGTGAGAGTCTCAGCGGCCGCATCCACAATGAGCGGAACGCCTTTAGATTTGGCGACACGGGCTACATTCTCCATGGACAGCGGACCCTTTTCCGCTTCCGGAGAGGCCAGAACCATCACCATCGCCGTCCTCTTATTGAAAGCCGCTTCCAGCTGTTCGGCGGTGTCTACGTTGATCATCGTCACACCCAGTGTGCGGATGGCATGATCGTAAACATTGCGGGAATGAGTGGGAACGATCACCTCGTTCTTCAGTCCGGTGAGGTTCGGCAGGCGCTGCATCTTCTCCGGATCGGCGCCGGCGATGCAGGCGGCGGTGGCGTGCGTGAGCGCGGCGGCGCATCCGGCAGTCACGATACCCCATTCGGCCTGGGTGAGTTCGGCCAGGCGGGCACTGACGCCGTCCATCAGTTCATCCATATGAACGTAGTGTTTGGACGCCTCAAGCATGGCCGCCTTCACTTCCGGCAGGCTCTGAGAACCGCTGATGATGGTGAAAGTGCCGCGGGCATTGATGATGGGACGGACCCCGATGGCATCGTAAACGGTGCCGCCGGCTTTGGCCGCGGGAGCAGCAGCAAGGTATCGCTTGGGCAACAATCCTGCTGCGGCAAGCAAGCCGCCCTGGCGGAAAAGTCCGCGGCGGCTGATGCCTTGTAATTGATCTTTCAGAGAGTTCAACATTTCACGTGCTCCTTCAGGTCCGGGCGTGCTGCGATTGGGCAGGCGCCTGATACTTCACCGTCAAATGCGGCGTTTCCAGCCGTTGATGATCCTGTACTTTGGATGTCAGACAGCTTTCCAGCATACCGCTCACAATCAGAGTCCGCTCCACCGGGTAGGGCGCCACGCCGGTGGCGAACATCTGTTCAATTTTACTCACCAGGCAGGCGGAATAGGTTACGTTCGGAACCGGAGTGAGCAGGAACTGCGTCGACTGCGGCTTCGGCATACCCTTCACGCGGGCCGCGAAGTTGAAATCCTTGATAGCTCCATCCAGCATCAGCAGCGTGGTCTTCAAGCCATCACGATGCTCAATGAAGTACGCCGCCGGATTCTTCACCAACTCCTTAATCTGGCCGTTGGCCACCATGTCCTGGGTGCGGGAGTCTAGCAGCGTATAGCCTTGCGGGGTGTCACTGCGCGAGAGGGCGGAAACCAGCAGTTCCTTCGACCACTTCCCTTCCTCACCGGCCTGCCAGACGGCGTCGCCATGCAGCATTTGAACGGATTTCACACCGGTCTCGCCGCCCTTGCGCCGTTCAATCATGCATTGCATCGCTTCCAGGGCGTGATAATCCATGGGGTCCGATCCACCCTCGCCTATCATCAGCGCCTCTTGGATTTCACAGCCGAGGGGCAGTTCCATATCCGGCAAGCGCCAGGTGACAGGGAGAGAGGAGCCCGCCAGCATGGGGAATTTCATGCGCTTTGAGGCGGCCACCATCTTTTGTGCTTTCTCAAAGCTGTAGGAGAGGTGCTTGTCGTTATAGACGGGTACTACGCGGCCATCTTTCTCGAAAACGTCCACGCACTGCTGGAAGAATTCGTAGCGCGGGTAGAGGATCTGGCCTTTCTCGTTCCGGGGGTAATCGCCATGCTCGCCGATGATCAACACAGCATCCACGGCGAGCTTGTCGCCGCCGCAACGCAACGCTTCCGCGATGGTGGGATAGACCTGAAAGCCGAACTCCTTGGCGCGCGAACCGCTCTGGTCGCCTTCCGGTTTCTGGTCCACATACAGCGACACGATTTTCATGTCGGGCTTGTGCCAGGCGCCTTCGTGCGGATAGCCGATCAGGAACCGGTCGGCCATGTGCTGCGCGTGCGAGAGGTATTTATAAATGGTAGTGACTACCGCAATCAGTTTCGGACTGGGACTGGATTGTCCGAACGCGGAGATGGCCGCGGCCGAGCCTATAAATTCACGCCGTGTAATTGCCATCATGATCTCCAAAAGGTGGAAGTCTTCGTAGGTTGATAACGAATTGCCAGATGCGGTGTTTCAAAACGCTTCTGACCCAAGAACAGGCTTTCGACGCCGGCCGCGGTGAGTCCGGTGGTGAGCAGCGTACGCTCCACGGGGTAGGTGGCTTTGCCCGTGAGGAACATCTGCTCCATGCCCCACACCAGGGGACTGAAAAAATTAGCCAGGCTGGTTCGCGCCGGCGGCATGGGCAAGTACATCTGAGTAGAAAACGGAGCCGGACGCCCGTCGATCTGGGCCGAGAAGTTGAAATCTTCAATCAGCCCGCTCAATAAGATCATGGTGGATTTTAAGCCATCCACATGTTCGTAGCGGTAGGCCACCGGGTCTTTCACCAGCCGCTGCATATCGTCCTCGGTGGGAAAGATGTCGTTAAACCCTTCTCTAGCCGGCTTGATGGTGTGGCTGCGGCAGAGCGCGGCGTCCATCAACTTGCGCGGCCAGACTCCTTCCTTCATCGCCTGCCAGAAGTTCTCGCCGCGATAGGCCCGCAGCCATTTCACTCCGGTCTCGCCGCCTTTGCGCCGCTCCACCATGCACTGCAAAGTTTCCAGCGCATGGAAATCGTAACTATCGACGCCGCCGTAGCCCACGCACATCGCTTCGCGAACGGAGGCGCCGGTGGGGAACTCGAGCGAGGGAGTTCGCCAGGTGACGGGCAAACTGGAACCGGCCATCAGAGGGAAGCCGAGCTTGCGAGAGGTATCGTAGATTTCCTTGGCATGATCCCAGTTCCAGGAGAGGTGCTTGTCATTGAACACGGGAACCGATTTGCCGCTCGACTTGAAGACGTCGAAGATTTGCATCATGAATTCATAACGCGGATACATGGTCTGCTGCCTGTCGTTTTGCGGGTAGATGCCATGCTCGCCCACCACCACCACACCATCCACCGCCAGCTTGCCGGTTCCGCTGGTGAGAGCTTCGGCAATGGTGGGGTAGACTTTCATGCCGGGGAACCGTTTGGCGCGGTCAGGCGTGAGATCCGGCCCCAATTGCAGCTTGTCCCGTTGGTCTACGTAGAGCGAAACCAAATCCATGGCGGGATGATGGTGCTCGCCATTCCATCCATAGCCTTCGAGGAAACGATCGACAATGTGCTGGCCGTGTGAGAACTTCTGATAGTTGGTAATGACGGCGGCAATTTTAGGACGCGCAGTTGTAGGGCTCATAGCTGTGGAAGCAGATGCAATGATTATAATGCCCCTAGGCTTCCATGTCTCTACAGCGAATTCTCCTGTCCTCCGTCCTCTTTGCGGCGCTTGGCAGCGGGCAGGTCTCCGAAAAAGCCAAGAAACTTCATCGGGACGCACTGGTTTTTGATGGGCACGTCCATGTGATCGACCGCCAGTTCTATCTGGGTGGCGACATCGGGCAGCGGGTGAACGACGGACAGATCGATTTGCCACGGGCCAAGGAAGGCGGCGTGGGCGCGATGTTCTTCTCGCTGTTTGTGATGGAGGAATACTATCCGCCTCGATTGGAAACGAAGCAGGCTTTGCGATTAGTGGATTTGGCACTGACGCAATTGGCGAAGAATCGGGACATCATCGAGCTGGCGCTGAACGCTTCCGATATTGAGCGAATCCATAAGGCGGGCAAGATTGCCGCGGTGATGGACCTGGAAGGGAGTTTCGATCTGGACGGGGACCTTGGCTTGCTGCGGACTTTCTACCGGCTGGGCTTGCGATCGTACCAGCTTCCCGCGCACAACTGGGCGAACAATTACGCGGACTCCTGTTGCGCGGCATCGAAGTGGCACGGATTGAACGAGCACGGCCGGGCCTTCGTCCGGGAGATGAACCGCCTGGGCATGGTGATCAACGTATCGCATGCCTCCGATGAGACTATTTTGCAGGCGATTGATGTGAGTTCCGATCCGCTGGTGGCCACCCACCATGGGCTACGCAGCTTTAACGATATTCCGCGCAACATGCCGGACGATGTCTTGAAGAAACTGGCGGCGAAAGGCGGCGTGATTGGATTTCAAATCGGCAATGAGTTTCATAATCGCAAGATGTTTGACTGGCGCACCGCGCATGCGGGAAAGCCTTTCTGGGACCGGTCCGCTATTGGCAAGAAGGAAGCGGAGATGTCGATTGACCAGATAGACAAGATTGCGGCGCGGGAGTTTCCGATGGAAGGAACAAAGGCGCCCGACGATGTGAAATTCGATGTGGATGGCTGGGTGGCGGTGGTGGACCGGGCGATTCAGTTGGTGGGCGAAGACCACGTGGCTTTGGGCAGCGACTTTGACGGCGGGCCTACGCCGCCGCGTGGCATGCGCGACATTCGCGACTTGGCGATGATCACGGATGCCATGCTGCGGCGGGGTTATTCGGAGGAACGAATTCGCAAGTTTCTGGGCGGTAATCTACTGCGGGTTTTCCGGCAGGTTACGGAGAAGGACGGGCGGCGGAACGCGCCTTAGCTTTGCGTGGTAGCCGCTTTGCGGTGGTATGTTTCGGCAGTTCGTCGCCTTCGCGCGGACGTTTATTTCCAACCGCTTCAGCACTTTCGATGCTGCCCACGTAATCACTGGATACGTTGGCAGGTCGGGTTGAAAGCCTGGCTCTCCGGCTCGACCTAGTGGCTCCCTCCATTTGAACGGTTTCCAAGCCAGTTGCGAAATGGCTATATCCGACTGTCCAGTCTAGAAAACCAACTTCAGAGCCAGTTGAACAGATCGGGGTCCCCCCACTTGATAAAGGGCACTTAGACCGCCCAAACCGTTTCCCAGCATTTGGGTTGCGCGGCCGAAATTCGGATCGGTGAGAATAGCTACCGGATTGTCGAAATTAGAATGATTGAGCAGGTTGAAAGCGTCCGCTCGAGCTTGCAGGCTTACCCTCTCCGCTAGACGAAACTGCCGCCTTATTGAAAGATCGAGTTGTGTTGCTCCAAAGCCGCGCAATACGTTTCTTCCTAAAGATCCTTGCCGTAGTGCGCTCAAAGGAGATGCGCCATCGAACGCTGCCGGATTAATTCGCTTCTCTCCGGGAATACCTGCGCCGGTAATGTAGAGAGACACTCCGGTAATCAGGTCCGGCCGCGTCACGGTGGTAAAACCCAGACCAAGCGCATCCCGGCCGGTGAGTATATTCACTGGGCGGGCTGAACGAGCCCGCAAAAAGCCGTCCAGAGCAAATCCGCCGAGCAAGGCTTTAGCAATCCGAGCAGTTGGCGAAGGCAGATCATAACTGACCGCACCGGTAAAAGTATGGCGAATGTCAAAGCTCGAAGGCCCGCGATCCTGGTCCAGAGTGTAGCGGGTGGCAGGGGCTTGAAAGTTATTGATGGACTCTTCCGATACCGTATCCAACGACTTCCCAAACGTGTAGGAACTGAGCGCTTGCAGCCCGTGAGAAAAACGATGGCGATACTCAAACTGCAATGCGTTGTAATTAGAGGTTCCGTTGTCACGAACAATGTCAACCCGGGGGAAGTTCGGGGTAGCGCGGCGCAAGCTTTCCACTCGGCCGAGTCTCCGGCCCGAAGCGCCTACATAGGATACCGAGAGGCTATCGCTCTTTCCGAAGCCTTGCTCAATGGCAAAGTTATATTCCAGCGTGTAGGGAAGCTTGATATCGTCTGAATAAGCGAAGACGCGTGGATAAGGCGGATTGGTGCTCACAGGTGGAGGTTGCACTGCAAATGCGGGCGACGTAAACGTAACGGCTGGCAAACTCAATGTCCTGGCGAACGGATAGATTCCCGTACTCAACGCGCTGCCGGTGAAGTTGTAGCCTAGATCATAGAAAACCCCGAAGCCGCCTCGAATTACAGTGCGCCCTTGCTCGAACGGCTGATAGGCGATTCCCACTCGAGGAGCGAAATTGTCCCACTTGGTTTTATACAGCCGCGATCCGGCCGGTGCGAGAGCGAAGGCACTAGGATTTGACAGATTGAGGACCACGGGCGGTAAATTGCCGTTTTCCTCAGAGGGCGAAGGATTCACTTCATAGCGAAGCCCAAAGGTCAGCGTCAACTGCCGGGAGATCCTCCACGTATCCTGAGCGAACGCGGAGAAGTTTGTATAGATAGGCCGCAGCACAACTTGCGGTGAAACGATTGTGGCGGCCGTTGGAACATTATTGACCAAATCAGCAATGTTATCGGGCAGAAAAGATCGTTTGTAGTTGCCGGAGTCGGAGATCGGAGCTAGGCGGCGATAGTCGGCACCCACTTTTAAGCTATGACCTCCCCAGGTGAATGACAACGTGTCTACGACGTTCCATTGCCGCTGACGATTGTCGGAGAATAGACCATCGCTGATCGTGTTCGATCCGGAAGCATTCAGCTCTATGTAAAGGTACCCCTTGTCTCGGGTAGTAAACGAAGGATAAAGACTGGATGCGGGTGGCACCACGGCGCCGCCGAACGTATCGATGTAATAAAACTGCTTTGTGCGCGACCGGCTGAAGTTGAACCGGGCATCATTGCTCAAGCTCGGCGTGAAAAGCGTAGTGGCCCCAAAGGTTGCGGTGTCAACCCCGTAGGTAAGGTCGGCAACGCAACTGGCGGCACAAAACCGAGCCCGTTGGCGATCTTCTGAAGGCGCGTGGTTGTAACGGCCGAAGACGTTGACCTTATTTCTCAATGAGTGATCTATACGGAAACTAGTTGCATTGAGCGACTGCGGATTTGAAAAACTTCCTATATACGGAGCCGTTGTAGGATTGTTGGCTAACGCCGGTCCGGTGGGTAATGGAAAGGCATTCAAGAGGTCCTTGATTACTCCCGTCGCGTTCTGCCGGGCAGTCAATGAAGGCACTTGCAGAGGCGAGGCTACGAAAGGCTGACGCACTCGAAGCCCTTCATACGAAATAAAGAAGAACGTGCGGTTGCTGCCGTTGTACATCTTTGGAAGCAGTACGGGGCCGCCCAGAGTGAATCCGAAATCGTTCTGCCGTTCCGCTGGTTTCTTTAACCTGTTTGCATTCGCAAAGAAGTTGTTCGCGTCCAAAGCACTATTACGAAGGTAGTCGAATGCAGTGCCGTGGAAGTCATTAGTGCCTGATCGGGTCACAATCGAAACTTGGCCCCCAGGTTGTCTCCCGAACTCTGGCGCGTATGTGGAAGTCTGAATACTGAACTCCTGCACAGCATCCACCGAAGCCAGGCTGCTGGTTGTCCCCAATGCGGAATAGGAAGGAATGCTTCCGCCCGCACTCTCATAGAGTGTTACAGAAGCGGTGGAACCAAAGTTTCCGCTCACGCCATCCACCGTGAAGTAATTGCTGCTGGTGCGCTGGCCGTTCACGCTGAACTGTCCGGCGGTGGGTAGCGTTGCTGGAGCGAGGGTTACACCAGGCGAAAGCTCTACCAGAGTTTGAAAACTGCGACCATTCAACGGCTGATTCTCAATGAACTGCCGGTTAATCACCGTGCCAACTGCGGGAGACTCACTAATCAAGGGAGCTTCGTCCCTAACCACCAAACTCTCTTCACGAGACGCCAGCCGCAGTTCGACGCGAATGCTGCTTTGATCGTTTACATGCAGCAGCACATCAGTCACCTCGGCAATTCCAAAACCAGAACGTTCTACACGGACGGAATAGCTGCTTGGTGGCACCTGGGGAAATAGAAAGTTTCCATTGCTGTTAGTCGTAGTTTGGCGGCGCAGGTTCTTGCCGGTATCGGTAAGGGTAACCTGCGCGCCGGAAACCACAGCCCCTTGCGGATCGGCAACGTTACCGGATAGTGAGGCGGTCGCTGCTTGGGAATAGGCACGATTAGATAGAACACCCAACAGGCTGAAGAACAGAAGTATTGCTCGGTAATTTGACACAATTTTCTCCACGGGTTCTGGCCGGACTAGTGAACTTCAAATGTGAGGCTTGCCCAAAAGCTTTCCCACTCGGCAACGGCGGGTTCCGCGCAACGCTCCATCTTGATCCTGTGCAGCCGCCATTTTCCAGCGGCTGGAAGAGGCACCTTGATGCGCCCCTCGGCATCCGTGCGGCCGATAACAGTCGTTTTGCTCTTGCCCTTTCCCGACCATGCTGTTTCCAATTGCAGGTCAACCGCGGGCTTTCCACGGAACCATATCAAGATCGGTAGTTCGTCGCCAGCCTGCAATAAGTAGGGATTCTTCTCGGGGATGATTTCGATGGTGAAGCCCAGCGATTGGCGGTAAAAGTCATCCGGCATTCCCGAAAGCAAGAGAGACTTTGCGAACTTACTGTAGCGCTCTTTGCCTGGCCTCTTGTCTTCGCCGTGCTCCCTGCGCCAGTCCATCACATTGGTGAGTCCTTCTTCCTTGACGTAGGCGACGAACTTATCCGGAGTCATTTCAATGAAGTTGGGAACGATGTGAACGGACACAAGGAAATTACCACTTCGATCAGGTATTTCAACGGTACCCACCACACGCTTACCGGCCACTCGCAGGTCCTTCAGAGGAACGGTGGAACTGCCGGACCGCAACTGGGCGTCCTTCAAACGCTCAATGTGGGCCGCACCCTCACTCTCAGGGAAAGAGTCTCCGTTGTGGAAGCCGACGCTTAGTGTTGATTTCGGCGCCACCCGAAAAGTATCGGGTAAAAGATACAGATCGTGTGCATGTAATCCGGAGGTCAGAAGCACCAGAATGCAGACGGATTTGATGGGGTGGAAGGTCATGGTAGCAACTATAGAATAATCGTAGCACTAGTGTATACGATCCAACTGGGAGAATGGATTTCGCAAAATGATAAAGAAGTTCGGGCCTAGCTCGGATACCTACACGGAGCGATTTTGCCTTCACCGAAATTGGAGTCTTTGGGCTGCGCACGTACGAACCAACCACGTACATGCGATTGTCGAAGCGGATGTGGCTCCAGAGAGTGTAATGAACGCTTTTAAGTCGTATGCCAGCCGGGGGTTGAATCGTTTGGAGATCGACGAACCCGGTCGAAAGCGCTGGGCTCGGCATGGAAGCACGCGATGGTTATGGAAAGATGAAGACGTGTTGGAGGCGGTTCGGTACGTCGTTTCGGGACAGGGGGAGCCTATGGAAGTTTATGTTAGTGACTTGCTTTAGCGTACCGCTCCTTAACAGTCGCGGCTCGGTAGAGTTACTACATGCTTCGCGGCTTTTCGGTAAAGTTACTACGTGCTTCGCGGCTTTTAAGAGGAGTTACGAGTTGGTAAAGGCCACCCCCGACGTCGCGGGTTGGTAAAGCTTTCCCTACCTGGCGAAATCGATGAAGCCGCGCTGGACATCGGTGCCTACGAGCGTCACATCCACCTTATCGCCTACATCCACGCCGGCCTCGCCGCGAATCAATCGGCCTTCGGCGTGGGGCGTCAGCACCCGCACGAACGTGCCTTTCGGGGTGACACCGGTGACGATGGCGCTGAACCGTTCGCCGATGCGATGTTGCAGAACCGTGGCCGCGATGCGCTTTGTCATTACCCGCTCCACTTTGCGCGCGGCGTCTTCCCGCAGGGTGCAGTTATGGGCAATCGCGGCGAGTTCTTCGTCCGAATAAGGAGCGCTGGAGCCAAGAGCTTTGACAATCCGCTGTGTTACCAGATCGGCAAAACGGCGGTTCGGCGCGGTGGCGTGCGTGTAATCGCGAACGGCCAGTCCGAAGTGGCCTTCCTGCTGGTCGCCCGGCCGCTCCAAGACGTACTCGCCTGGACCCATTAGCTTTACGACGGACAGTGACAGGTCGGCGGAATGCATGGGGTCAGTCGCCTTGCGTTTCAACAGGAACGCGTTCAGTGCGCCGGAATCGGGTTCTGCCGGCAGCGTCTCACCGTATTGGCCTGCTAGTTCCACAATCCGATTCCAACGTTCCGGGGTTTTGACCACACGGCGGATGGACGACACCTTTTTCTCCGCCAGCGTTCTAGCCATAACGCTGTTTGCGGCAATCATGAAATCTTCAATCAGCTCGGTTGCTCGATTTTTTCGGACCAGCGCGAGGTTCACCACAGCTCCGTTGGCGGTCACCGGCCTGGACTCGAGCGAATCGATATTGAGCGCGCCGTTGCGGTAGCGGCAATCCCGTAGACGGTGGGCCAGGGCATCCTGTATTCTTAGCTGCGATTGCAGTTCCGCGGACGCCGCCACTTTCGCGGGCGCTGGGCCTGTGCCTTCCAGCCATGCCCCGACTGCATCATAGGTAAGCTGCGCGCGGTTGCGTACCAGGGCGGGGTAAATGGCGCTTGTTTGGATGGAGGCATCCGCGTTAAACACCATTTCGGTTACCACGCAAAGCTTGTCCGCACCTTCCAGCAGCGAGGTTAGATCGGTGGACAGTTTCTCTGGCAACATGGGAAACGTTCGGACGCCGGTGTAGACGCTGGTGGCCTCCGCCGCGGCGTAGCGGTCGATTGCCGAACCCTTGGGAATGAAGGCGACTACGTCGGCAATCCCCAGCCACAAGCGAACCGCGCCGCCTTCCAGTTGCTCACAGACTTCAATTTGATCCAGATCGCGCGAGGTATCGTTATCGATCGACGACCACAGCAGCTGCCGTAGATCGCGGGGCTGGCCGCCCGTCGGTGCAAGGTGCTGCAGTTGGTCATTTACATCGGCTGGGAAGTCCGGCTGGAACCCGTTGTCGATCATGGACTGCTTGGCAGCGGCGTCTAGGCTGAGCATGAACTTTCTATTGTCCACCATCAGTGGCAAGCTGATAGGAGTGATGATGAACCGACGGAAAGTTTTGACCCGCACCGCATCCGCGGCGGCGCTGCTTGGCATGATGCAGCCTAAAGCGGTCCGTGCAGCGGCCGCGCTGCCGGACGCAGCCCTGTTTGCAACCTCGCCCGAGGCCTATTGGAAGCGCATTCGCACCGAACAGTTTCTGCTGCCCGATTGGCGGGTCTACCTGAACAATGGGAGCCTGGGCGTGCCGCCGAAGCCGGTGGTGGATGCCGTTTGCGAATCGCTGACGCGCGGCGCTGGACTTTTGACCGATGAATACCCGCGCTGGGGTTACGAAACGATGGATGCCCAGCGGAGTGAATACGCCCAGTTTCTGGGCTGCAAAAAAGACGAACTCGCCTTCATGCACAACGCCACGGAGGCGATGAGCACGGTGGCGGGCGGGCTGGATCTAAAGTCCGGCGACGAAGTATTGATCACCGATCAGGAACACCCTAGCGGACGGGGACCGTGGTTACAAAAGCAGGCGCGCCATGGAATTTCCGTGCGTGAAGTGGCGATTCCGCTGCCGCCCAAGAGCCCCGAGCAGCTTGTCGATTTATTGATTTCCGCTATTGGTCCGCGCACTCGCGTGTTGAGTTTTAGCGGCATTACCAGCCTGACCGGATTGGTGATGCCGATCCGCCAGATTTGCGATGCGGCCCGGGCCAAAGGCGTAATTACGCTGGTGGACGGTGCACATATGATCGGCCAGATTCCGTTCCGGCTGCCGGACCTGGGCTGCGATTTCTTCGCAGGGAGTCCGCACAAATGGATGTTCGCGCCCGCGGGCTGCGGCCTGCTCTATATCCGCGAAGAAATGCTGGACTTGCTCTGGCCGAATACGGTTACGGGAAACTGGGACAACAAATCACTGAAGGCGGCGCGATTCATGATGGTGGGTACTAATAACCGTGCCGTATTCGACGGGATGATGGAAGGGCTTCGGTTTCACAAAGCGATTGGATCGGAGAAAATCTATTCCCGGATCCACCAAATGGCGCGGATGGTTTACGAAAAAGCGAGCCATTCGCCGCAGGTGGAATTGTTGACTCCGCTTGACGAACGAATGTACGGTTCGCTAGCCACGTTCCGGTTCAAATCCAAAGACACCGCGGCATTCAATGCCCTCTGCAAGAAACGCCGCATGTGGATTATTGGCGGCGATAAATTACGGGTGTCGTCGCACATCCACACGCGGCCTTCGGACATCGAACTGCTATTTTCTACAATTGACGAGGGTATCGGAGCTTAACTATCCAGCTTTACTTCCAAGCTTCGAATCTGGTCGTGGGCCTGCTTCACTTCCAGGAACTGGCTCTGCACGATGGACTCGACGTCGAAGGGCAGGTTTTCTTTGAGTGCTTTCTGATAGGCATCTCGAGCCGAATCTTCGCCGCGCTCGCATTCAGCGACAATCGCACTCTCATCCTTGCCGGTAACCGTGGACTTGATGTTGATCCAGCCGCGATGTAGAGAGGCAGAGAAAGTACCGCTGGTTTCGGGGCTGCCGCCCAGTCTGTTCACTTCCTGCTGCAATATCCCGGCGAATTGCGCCCGCTGCAGAGAAAATTCCGAGAAGAGAGTTTTCAAAGTAGTGGATTTCACGCCTTCCGCGGCCGTCTGAAAACCTTCCTGCCCATCTTTGCAGGTTTGAATCAGATCGTTCAAAACGGATATTGCGTGATCGTTCGTGTGGGTGCTCATACGATATCTCCTGCTGGATTCGACTCCGCGGGCCGACATCTGTTTCGTTAAATTGTGCTCAAGGCGTGACGTGGCAGGTGTCGTTCCACAATCGGATCACGGGCTCGGAAACGTCATGTTCATAGCCGAGTTCGCCCAGGCTGGCGGTGCTTAGAACCAATTGCCGGCCGGCGCTCAAATCTGCGCCGATCCAGCGCGCTGCCAGGACCCGCAGGAAATGCCCGCTGGAGAAGAGGAGCACGCTGCCTTGCACGGCGCGCACGCGGCTGACGACGCGGTCCGCGCGCGCACCGATTGCCGCAGGCGACTCTCCTCCGGGGCAGCCATCGCGGAAGAGTTGCCAATCGGGACGCAACGCCAGAATTTCCGCGGTGCGGAGCCCTTCATACAGGCCATAGTCCCATTCCACCAAATCGCGGTCCACTGTCGCCAACGCCGCAAAGCCGGCCAATTCACAAGTCTTCGCGGCCCGTTGCAAAGGGCTGGTGAGCACTTTCTGGAAAATCCGGGACTTCAGACGATCGCCTAATTGCCGTGCGTTGCGCTCGCCGCGTTCGGTGAGGGCCAGATCGGTGAGACCAGTATGTTGTCCGGAAAGGCTCCAAGCCGTTTCGCCGTGCCGGGCCAGGCACACCGTTGGCAGCGGGATGTTCATAGGCATTCAAAAATTTGGCGGAGGAAGAGGGATTCGAACCCCCGGACGAGTTTCCCCGTCAACGGTTTTCAAGACCGCCGGTATCAACCACTCACCCATTCCTCCACTCCCAACGTACCTGATTCGAGGGAGCCGCGCAAATAGGCCCGAGTTCCGGCCCCGGATTACCACGCAAAAATTGCAGAAGACCGCAAATCTTTCTGTGTATCGAGAGCGACAGGGGCCGCTGGCCACATCAAGGTGTGGAATAAGTCCTTATTATATAATGACATACGACGAGCGCTGCGCTCTGCATCCAGAGTGGCAACCGAAGTGCCTAGAAGGTAGGCAGCAGCAATCTTCCGGGTGACACCGAAGTTGCTTAGGAGTTCTCATGATCGGCGCAATTTTATTGATTTTACTCGTCATTCTACTTCTCGGTTCTGTGCCGTCGTGGCCCCACAGCCGTAGTTGGGGTTACTTTCCGAGCGGAACTCTGGGGGCAGCTCTCGTAGTGGTTGTAGTGCTTCTGCTGATGGGGCGCATATAACCGCGGTACTTAAGGCCAATTCGAAAAGGACAAGGATTAATCACCATGACAACAGATGACTTCGGAAAAGCATACCAGAGGGGATACACGCTGACAGTCCGTTTCCTGGTATCGAGGGGCCTGCCCTACGACACTGCGCAAGAGACAGCACAGGCCGCCTGGGTGAAAGGCTGGGAGAGGATTGGACAGCTGCGCGATCAATCCATGGTTTTGACCTGGATGAACAGTATCGCGCTGAATATCCACCGCAGCTATGTGCGCCGTGAGCCGCTGTTCCAGGTTCTCCCGGAACTCTCCACGCCGCCGAAGGTGAACCTGGCGGCGATTGACGTTCGAAGGATTCTCAAGACCTGCAAGCACAACGATCGCGTCGTTCTGCAGCGCCACTATCTGGAAGGTTTCAAGGTCCAGGAAATTGCCGAGGAACAGGGCTGGACCGAAACGGCCGTCCGCATCCGGTTGCTACGTGCTCGGCGCGCGGTGGGTAAGCGCCTCGGGCGGAAGTTTCCGGAGGCGGGGCAATCCAGAAAATCCCTGCTCGCTTCAGGCGCCGCAGAAGTCGTCCAAAGTATTGCAGCGTAAACGTCTGATAATCAAGACCCTCAGAGCCCGGCATCCAACAGTAGCTCCCCTGTTGGATGCCGGGCTCTTTGCGTTATAGGAGCCTCTCCCCAGAAATTTCCTGGTGTACGGGTAAGATTTTCCACTGAGTCGTGAGTTCGGACCCCGCCCGCATTAAGCTTTCATAGTTTTCTGCGATTTACGTCCAAACCCAGTCTGGCACGCGAAATGCTTCTAGTTAAGTGTGAAAACGATGAGTGACCCGATGGAGGGCACTCCCATCTTGAGGAGGATGAAATGCTTCACTACGCGTTAGTATTTTTCTTGATTGCCTTGATTGCGGCCGTGTTCGGTTTCGGTGGAATTGCCGTGGCATCCGCGGGAATCGCCAAGATCCTGTTCTTCCTATTCCTAGTGGTCTTCCTGGTCACCCTGGTGATGGGCGTGGTGCGACGCGCCTGACGCAACTCAGCTGATTGTAAGGAGTAGGGCGAAAGCTGGACCGGCGCGGGTAAACGCCGCTCCAGCTTTCGCTGTATACCCAAGGAGGAATAATGGCCGGAAACAACACCGCAGTATTTGGAATTTATTCAGACCCCTCGCACGCCGATGAGGGAGTGGACACACTTAGGACTGCCGGTTTTCGGAACACCGATATTTCCGTCCTGTTCCCAGACAACGAAGGGACGAAAGATTTCGCCCATGAGAAGAACACCAAAGCGCCGGAAGGCGCTGTGACGGGTGGGGCATCCGGCGCAGTTTTGGGAGACGCGTTGGGTTGGCTTGTGGGCATTGGAGTACTGGCAATTCCAGGGCTCGGGCCGTTCATCGCCGCCGGTCCGATTATCGCGATGCTGGGCGGTCTTGGAGTAGGCGGAACGGTGGGCGGCTTGGCGGGCGCGCTGTTAGGCGCCGGCATTCCCGAGTACGAAGCGAAGCGCTATGAGGGACGGGTCCGCAAGGGCGGCATTCTGCTTTCCGTCCATTGCGACGATTCCGATTGGGTGCGCCGCGCCGAAAAAATTCTTGCGGAAACCGGAGCCGAAGATATCGCGTCGGCCACGGAGGCTAAGGCGGATCTGCCCGCCGACGAAAATCTACCTGCCCGAAAGGGAATTGAAGTCGAATAGGAGCAATAAAAATATGTCGCGTGCGAATACATCCGTATATGGTATTTTTCCCGATCAAACTGCGATTTCTGAAGCAGTAAACGCTCTTCGAGCCGTCGGCTTCCGAACCACCGACATCTCGATCCTCTTCCCCGATAATGTAGGGACCAAGGATTTCGGACACCAGAAGAGCTCTAAAGCGCCCGAAGGCGCCGTAGCCGGCGGTAGCGCCGGTGCTATTCTGGGCGGCATGCTGGGTTGGTTTGCAGGAATGGGAATTTTGGCTGTTCCCGGGCTGGAGCCGTTCGCCGTGGCTGGACCGGTGATGGGGATGTTAAGCGGACTGGGAGTGGGAATGTTGGCCGGATCCGTGACGGGCGCCGTGACGGGCGCAACGTTTCCGGAGTATGAAGCGAAGCGGTTCGCCGGTCGAATCCGCAGCGGCGGAATTCTGATTTCGGTGCACTGTGACGATCTGGACTGGGCGAAAGCGGCGACCAACACACTGCGTAGATCTGGGGCCCAGGACATTGGATCTGCCAGCGAGGCAAAAGCTGACTTCGCGGTTAGCGAAAAGCCAATGCCGCGATCACACGCAGTTTCTTCCACTTTCTTTCTGTAGACAATTAGATTGACCGGGGATCTGGAAAGCCAGTTCCCCGGTGGGGTTCGACGTTTTTGCTAGACCCGTTCGGGAGTCCACGACGGTGGATCGCTAGCCGGAAAGGATTCCTCCGACGCCTCAGTCACTTTATCCCTGTCCCATAATCTTTGCGGCTCTAGCGTACGCGCCTGCACTTTTCTGTTCATCGAACCTTGTTCCATTAGCTGCTTAAAGCACTTTAAGTCGTATCGAACCTGCTTGCGTGGATCCTGACCAAACAGTTTGGCAACTGCCGCTCCCAGTTCGCCCGCAGGCGGATTGTATTGCAGTGAGACCTTGACGTAAGTGCTTTGCCCGCCGGGTGCCGAATGGAAGGAAACGGAGCCGGCGTTGTCCACTGCTGAACCTTCCAGCGACCGCCAGGCGATGAGGCTGTCCTGTAGATCGTTAATGATCTCCGCATGCCAATCCACCTGGAATCCAGCGGGCCCGATCGCGATCCAGTGAGACTTGCGCTCATCGACTACCTGTACCGACTCCAAGTGGTCCATAAACCTTGGCAGGTTCTCCAGTTGGCGCCAGAAGCGATAAAGTTCCGAGGCGGGTTTGTTTACCTGAATGCTCTCGTTCACGCGAATTCCCAGTTCATAGGGGACACTGACATGGCGTCCGCGGGCGGGGCGCGCGGTGTTGATGCCTAGCGCCTGGTAGAGATCGCAGTGTCCGGTGGCACCACGCCAAAGCAGGCCGCCACCCAACGCCGCCAAGCCCAAACCAGTCCAGTCTCGTTTTCCAAGGCCGAAAGCAACCAGTGTGGTTCCACCGATCAGCGATGCCCATCGTTCATTCTCTTTTACGTTCTGTGTACTGTGCATTCTTTGATTGAGGATCGTCATGCGAGGGATCTCCTTTGTCACAATGAAGACTCTGTTAACCCTGAAAGGTTTCCGCCCTGTTGGTACAATCGACGCAAGTCTGGATACCCAATGCGACGCCGAACTTTCTTAAGCGTTTCCACTGCCGCGGCCTTTGCGGGGGAGCCTGGAAAGCATGCCGCCGATCATCATCGGCCGCAGTACCACTTCCTTCCCGCCGCCAATTGGATGAACGATCCCAACGCCCCAATTTTCTGGAAGGGAAAGTATCATATGTTCTACCAATACAACCCGAACGGGGCGTTCTGGGGCAGCATGCATTGGGGACACGCAGTCAGCACGGATCTGATCCATTGGAAGCACCTGCCCATCGCGCTGGCGCCGACGCCGGGTGGTGCGGACAAAGATGGCGTTTTCAGCGGTTGTGCCGTGGATAACAACGGCGTGCCCACGCTGATCTACACTGGTACCCGGCCGGAAGTGCAGTGTATCGCCACCAGCAGCGACGGCCTCTATACCTGGAAGAAACACGAAGGGAATCCGGTGATTCCGGGGCCACCCGCCGGTCTGACGGTTACCGGATTTCGCGATCCTTGCGTATGGCGCGAAAACGACGCCTGGTTCATGGCACTGGGCTCTGGATTTGCGGGCGTGGGCGGCGCGGTACTGCTTTACAGCTCGCCGGACTTGATCCACTGGACTTATCTGCATCCGCTGTTCACCGGGACGATGGATGCCAAATCGACGGCGAAGGGCCCGGTGGGAACGGGCGAGATGTGGGAATGCCCGTCGTTCTTTCCACTGGGTGACAAACACGTGCTGTTCGTTTCCACACAGGGCGGAACGCCGTATTTCATCGGTACGTACAAAGATCGCGTGTTCGAACCGGAGCTGCACGGGCACCTGGACAATGGAGCCTACTACGCGCCCATTACGCAACTGGACGCGCAGGGTCACCGCCTCTTGTGGAGCTGGATTCCCGAACGCCGGAGCGCGCAGGCGCAACGCGCTGCCGGTTGGTCCGGAGTGCTCTCGCTGCCGCGGGTCTTATCCATCCGCTCCGATGGGCGGCTGGGGATCGACCCGGCGCCCCAAAGCCGCGCTTTGCGGCAAGGACGGCAGAACTTCGTGAATATCGCCATTCCCGACGGTAAGCCGGCGCGCGTGCCTGGGGTGAGCGGAGATTGCCTGGAAATCCGCGCGGAGATCGATCCGGGGGATGCGGAGGAGTATGGAATTCAGCTCTGTTGCTCGGCAGATTTGATCGATTACACGCCTATCGTGCACAACCGGACGCTGAACCGCTTGAGCGGGGCGCAACCGCGTGCTGCGCAAAACGGCAACCTGCTGCTGGCGGGAGGGGAGACGCTGCGGTTGACCATTTTCGTGGATTGCTCCGTGATTGAGGTTTTTGCTAATGGGCGAATGTGTTTGACGGAGCGCGCTTATACGACGAGGCAGGGGAACACGGGAGTGGCGCTGTATGCCAAGGGCGGTTCGGCGAAGCTACGATCGATGCAGGTTTATGAGATGAAGGCGATTTCGGGGGACCGGCTGACGACGTAAGCAATAACTAAGCTTCCGAATGCGTATGGACTCGCCGCGACGGAACAGTCTGGGTACAGTTCATTGTTTCTTGCCAGAATAAATCGGCATTTCACGTCGAGGGTGCGGAGATCGCCGAGCATCGTTCTCATCGCGCAAACACCGCCCCAGGCGGTCGAAATTCCAGCCGATGAGGGTGTCGCCGGTCTGCCTGACACTGGCGCCGGATAGGAATTCATCCTTGAAAACCGCCTGGCATCCTGCGCTTCAGAGCGGCGAGTGCAAGGCTGTTGATTGGTCATCGGTAGAGACGCGCGCGTAACCGTATTTCATGCATACATAAGGGGACCACGCAACGGGACGACCCGAGGCTTGTTTTTACAGGGTCCACGTTTCGTCCCGAAACTTACCCGTTGTGAGACACGGCTTTTGCGAGATCGGGCGAGAGGGCTTCGATAATCCGGCAGTCCGCGATAGTTCGGTTTCCCTTACAGCAGCTATTCAAACGCCGCAGTTCGTTGGCGAGACGTTTTAGATCGGAAATCTTCTGCTCGACTTCGGCTAGATGCAGAGCGGTGATCCGGTCCACCTCCGCGCAGTCCTCATGTTTCTGGGAAGACAGGCGCAAAAGGTCCCGGATTTGATCTAGCGTAAACCCTAAATCCCGGCAACGGCGAATGAACCGCAATCGGCTGAGGTGGTCGTTGTCATAGGTCCGATAGTTTCCTGCCGTGCGGGAGGGAACCGGCAAAAGCCCGATTTGCTCATAGTATCGGACCGTCACAACCTTGGTGCCGGTCCTCTTTGCCAATTCGCCGATACTGATCCAACCTTTTGTGCCCATCGCTTGACTCTATAGTCACTATAGACTTTATGCTAAGGGAAGAGAAGGCCCGATGAGCGCGAAGTGCTGCAACCACACAACTGAAGATCGACTGCGCGACAGCCGCTATCGTCGCGTGCTGTGGGCCGCGCTGGTCATCAACGCCGGTATGTTTTTGATCGGAATTATCGCCTCTGTAGCGGCGGGGGCCACTCCGTTGCAGGCGGATGCGCTCGACTTTTTAGCAGACACCGGCAACTACGGAATCAGCCTGTTCGTAGCCGTTGCGGTGCTTTTGGCCAATGCTGCATCTGTCGCCTTGCTATGGGTGTACAGGACGGGAGACAGCAACATGCGATCCGTGTGGCTGTGCTCGCGCAACGATAGGATCGGCAATTTTGCCGTGCTTTTGGCAGCCTTGGGCGTGTTCAAGCCGGGTCAGAGCTGGCCCGATATTTTCGTTGCTTTTGTGATGGATGCATTCGGGCTGCAAGGCGCGAGGCGCATCATCCGCCTTGCGCTGGCCGAGCTGCAACCGAGGCACGTCCACTAGTGTTGCGGTTTCCCATTGCCGTTTTTCTTCTGCTCCGTGCTTCAATTCCGGCATTCTCCCAAGCCCCGACAGCCACAGTGCGCGTCGAGGTAAAGGCGGGTTCTGCCGCCGTCGCGGGCGCTACGGTCACGGTCCGCGGAAATTCCGTTCAAACCGATGCAACCGGCATCGCGGTCGTCCCCGCGCCGCTCGGAACTGTCGAAGTGAGCGTAGCCAAAGAGGGTTTCTTGCCCGGCAGCACGTCGCTGGCGATCACTGAACTACGCGAATGGAAACTTGTCTTGGAGCTTCAGACGCAGCCATCGCAGAAAGAAGAGATCACTGTGCATGCCACGCGAACGGATACCCGGCTACCGGATTCGCCGACTAGGGTTGAAGTGCTCGAACAGGAAGAAATCGAAGAAAAGATGCTGATGACGCCCGGCGACATCGTGATGATGCTCAATGAAATGGGTGGCCTCCGGGTGCAGACGACATCACCGGCGCTCGGTGCAGCCAGCGTTCGTATTCAGGGCATGCGCGGACGCTATACGCGCTTTCTGTCGGATGGGCTGCCGCTTTTCGGCCAGCAAGGCGGCGGGCTGGGCCTACTGCAAATTCCACCTATGGACCTCGGCCAGGTCGAAGTCATCAAGGGCGTTTCGTCTGCCCTCTACGGAGCGGGAGCGATGGCCGGGGTTGTAAACCTTATCGCCCGGCGTCCGGGGCCTGACCCTGTACATGAAATTCTCGTCAATCGTTCCACGCTCGGCGCGACGGACCTGTCGGTCTTTTTAGCGTCCCGACTCTCCGAACACTGGGGTGCATCGCTGCTGGGTACTGCCGATGGTCAGGAGCGCAGGGACGTTGACGGCGACGGCTGGGCCGACGTCGCAAAGTATGCGCGCGGCGTTGCGCGTCCGCGCTTTTTCTGGGACGGCGGCAACGGTCGAACCGGCTTTTTGACTGGCGGCACTACATATGAAAACCGTGAGGGCGGCACTATGCCCGGCTTGGTTCTGCCAGCGACCGGCGCACCTTACGCGGAAGCGCTCGATACACGCCGTTATGATGCCGGTGGCAACTTGCAGTTCATCGTCAATGGCAGCTATGTCGTGGCCGGTCATTTCGCTGCCTCTTTGCAAAACCATGTTCACCAGTTTGGTGAGGTACGCGAACGCGACCGGCACGAGATGCTTTTCGGCGAAGTCACAGCACGCGGCACTTACGGACGAAATACATGGGTCGTGGGCGCTGCCGCGGAGCGTGACGCCTACCGCCCGCATGACGTTCCTCGCTTCGCCTATGAATATCTGACGCCCGGTATCTTTTTGCAGGACGACATCACCATTGCCCCATGGCTGTCGGTCTCGGCCAGCGGGCGCGTCGATTTTCATAGTCAGTTCGGAACGTTCTTCAGTCCGCGCCTGTCGGCGTTGGCACGCTGGAAGGGCTGGACCAGTCGCCTGTCAGCAGGACAGGGCTTTTTCGCGCCCACGCCATTAACAGAAGAAACCGAAGCCGCAGGGTTGTCGCGCCTGTCGATCCCCGTGCCGCTGGTGGCAGAGCGCGGACGCAGTGCGTCGTTCGATCTGACGCGCAGCCTCGGCCCGCTATCGCTCACCACGACGCTTTTTGCATCGAGCGTGAGCCATCCCATTCATGTCTATCGTACCGGCAGCTACGAGCTGGTCAATTTGCCTGGGCCGAGCAGAAACCAAGGTCTCGAATTTCTTGGCACCTTCAGAAAGGCCCCGTTTTCAGCGACCGCCAGCTACACTTACGTGCGCTCCAGCGAACTTGAAGGCGATCAACACTTGGATACTCCGTTAACCCCACGTCATAGCTTCGGACTGACCGGCATGTGGGAAAAGCCCAAAGGACGGATTGGCGTCGAAAGCTACTATACGGGCCGTCAACGTCTGGAAGAAAATCCGTATCAGTCCGAATCCAAGCCCTACATCCTGTTCGGTTTTTTGCTGGAGCGTAAAATCGGCCCCGTGCGCCTCTTTTTGAATGCGGAAAACCTTACCGATGTGCGTCAAACGCGCTGGAATCCGCTGCTTCTTCCCAATCGGGCCGTCGATGGCCGCTGGACCGTCGATGCATGGTCGCCTTTGGATGGCCGCGTTTTCAATGGCGGCATCCGTTTTGCCTTCTAGTACGGTGATTTTCGGGTGTGGCCGGTCGTCTCGAAGAATACGCTTCACCGTTCGAAATTCACCTACCCATAGATAAACGTCCTAGAAAATGAGACGGTGGATTGACTGAAGATGCGATCTGTCTAATTTTCCTGGCTTCGGAGCGCGCCGTAGTTCAGCGATGCGGCGAACTGTAGCGATGCCTTCGGCCTTACTCAGTTGCTCAGGACGGCTCAAGCCCTTCCATGCGAACGCTGGCGAGCGCGTTGGCTATTTCGCTGGCGCGCTTTTCCCGTACTCTATCGGCAGTGATAACTGACATGAAACAAGTTTCCGTCTCGCTCGTTCGTTAACTACCTATATTCTAACCGTTGCAGGCATTCCTGTCTGAGAAAAACACCCTCTTCGCCTCTCCCTGGAAGCAGAGGGCCCGGCGAAAACATAATCCAATCCCATGTCCTCTCAACCCGCACTTGTAATATAATCGGCAAGCTCTACAAGGAAGCACAAATGTCCTCCATCCATAAAGCCATACCCGCGCTGCTCTTCGCCGTGACCCTGCTGCCCGCGGCACCACCCGCAGGCAATGAGCAGCACTTGCTCTATGTAGCCAACCCCGGCATTCGAAACTACGAAGAGAACGGCGGCGTGGGCGTGGTCATCTACGACATCGACAACGGATACAAATTCGTCAAACGCCTGCCCACCTGGGACGTCGCCGCGGGCCAAAAGCCGGAAAACGTGAAGGGGGTCGCTGCCAGCGCCAAGACCGGCAAAGTCTACGTCACCAGCCTGAATCGCATGATGGCCCTGGACGCCATCACCGGCAAGAAACTGTGGGACAAGAGCTACGAAGGCGGGTGCGATCGGATGGCGATTTCGCCGGACGGCAAACTGCTCTACGTGCCGCAGCTCGAAGGGCCGCGCTGGACCGTGGTCAACGCAGCCACCGGCGCGGTCATCACCAAAATCGAGACTAAGTCGGCTTCGCACAATACCATCTACTCGCTGGACGGCGCGCACGTTTACATGGCCGGGCTGAAGTCTCCGCTATTGTCGATTGCCAGCACCAACAATCACAAGGTCTCCTCCACGGTCGGTCCGTTCTCGGATTCCATCCGCCCGTTCACGGTGAATGGAAGCGACACGCTTTGCTTCGTGAACGTGAACAAGCTGCTCGGTTTCGAAGTGGGCGATATCAAGACCGGTAAGATGCTGCATCGCGTGGAAGTGCAGGGCTATCAGCAGGGCCCGGTCAAGCGCCACGGATGCCCCAGCCACGGCATCGCTCTGACGCCCGATGAAAAGGAACTGTGGCTGGCGGATGGAGCCAACAACTTCGTGCACGTTTTCGATGCCACCGTCATGCCGCCGAAACAGATGCAAAGCATCAAACTTCGCGATTCCCCAGGATGGCTCAGCTTCAGTCTCGATGGTTCCAAAGCGTACTCTTCCACCGGTGAGATCATTGACGTAGCCAGCAAGAAAGTGATCGCCACACTTACCGATGAAGCGGGCCGGGCAGTGCAAAGTGAAAAACTGCTTGAGATCACAGTGGCAAATGGAAAGGTGATCCACGCCGGAAATCAATTCGGCGTCGGCATGAAGAAGAAGTGAATGAAATCGTATTCTATCTGGCCGCTATGACTGGCGTTGCTTTCGCGCAAGTGTCGTCAAAGACGGACGCGCGGTTCTTTGACGACCGGGTCGCGCCCATCCTGACGAAGCGCTGTCTGGGCTGCCATAATCAGGAATTGAACGATGGCGGAATCTCCTTTCTGGATCGGCAGACCTTGCTAAAAGGCGGCAGCCGCGGCCCGGCCGTGGTTCCGGGACAACCCGAAGCCAGCGTGCTGATTCATGCCATCCGGCGCGACAGCGAATTGCAGATGCCGCCCGGTGCGAAGCTTCCCGCGCGCGAGGTGAGAACGCTCACCGAATGGGTGAAACGCGGCGCTCCGTGGGGAACGAAACTCCGTATCGGGAACAAATAATCCTATATGACGAAATTACTATGTTGCTTGCTCTTCCTGATTCCCGCGGCCGCGCAAGAGCCTGAGGTGGCCGCCGCGGTCGCGTTCACCGAAGGCCCAACGGTGGACCGTGACGGCAATGTCTACTTCTCTGAAATTGTGAACGAGCGCATCATGAAGCTCGACACCAAGGGAGTGCTCTCCATCTACCGGGAGCACAGCAACGTGGCCAACGGGCTGCTGATCGATCCCCAGAACCGCCTGATTGCCTGCGAAGGCGCGGCATGGGACCGCTACGGCGTCTCGGTGAAGGGGAAACCCCGGGTCACACGCACGGATCTGAAAACCGGAAAGATTGAAACCCTCGCCGAAACCTATCAGGGCAAGCCGCTGCAGGCCCCCAACGACGTCACCATGGATGGCAAGGGCCGGCTGTACTTCACCGATATGGCGGGCATGTCGGTCTATCGAATCGATGCACCCGGGAAGTTCACGCGCATTTTGACGGACCCCGAGATTCAGCGCCCGAACGGCATCCAGATTGCGCCGGACGACAAAACGCTGTATCTGATCGAAGCCAATACGGCGAAAGACGGCGCCCGCATGATCCGCGCTTACGACCTGCAAGCGGACGGTTCGGTGCGCAACATGCGCGTCCATTACAACTTTTATCCGGGCCGCAGCGCGGACGGAATGAGTATCGATACGCAAGGCAACCTCTACGCCTCCGCCGGTTTGATACGGCCGCGCGGCACACCGGAGACGCTGGATACCAAGTGCGGTATTTACGTGATCTCGCCCAAGGGCAAGCTGCTGAAATTCATCCCCATCGCCGAAGATACAATCACGAACAACGCTTTCGGTGGGCCGGATATGAAAACCTTGTACATCACCGCGGGCAAGACGCTGTACAAGATAAGAACTGAAATTCCGGGGCTGGCGCGCTAAGTCATGAAACATCCTTTCGCACTAGCTTTGTTTTGCGCCGCCATCTGCGCCGCCCAGACAGCGGCACCCGTGGAGATCGAGCTGATGACGTACGCCGAAATCCACGAGGCCATCCATAAGAACGGAAAGACTACGGTGCTTATCTATAACGGCGGAACCGAGCAGCGCGGGCCGCAGGCGGTGCTGGGCGGCCACACCTTCATCGCCCATCGCGCCGGGGCCGACATCGCCCGGCGACTGGGCAACGCGCTGCTGGCGCCGGTGATGCCGTTCTCGCCCGCCGACGGCCACTTGAAGGCGGCATGGCCCGGCACCGTCTCCATCCCCACGGCCGTCTATGTCAGCGTGAATGAGGCGGCGGTGGCGAGTATGGTCACCAACGGTTTCCGCCACATCGTGCTCATGGGCGACCACGGCGGCGCGCAGAAAGAGCTGGAAACGCTTGCCGCCAGGTTGGACGCGAAGTACCGGGCGCACGGAGTTCGTGTTCACTTTTGCGGCGCCGTTTACCGGTCCTACAGCGACTTCAATGAATACCTGAAGCAGAACAAGCTTCCTACCGGCACGCACGCCGGCATCTCCGACACGTCGCTGTTGATGTACCTGGGTGGCGGCGATTGGATTCGCAAAGATAAGCTTGTGGCCGGATCCAGCGAAAATGGCATCAATGGCGACCCGCGCCTTTCCACGGCGGCCATCGGCAAGATTCTTTACGAGCGAAAGGTTGCGGCGGCTGTGGAGGAGATTCGCAAGCTTACGGCGGCGAAGCCCTGACGCTTCGGAACTGTTTAGAAATACCTGAGCCATTTCCAACCCCTTCCTGACGGTCGGGGCTCAGAATTGAAGCCGAAGTTTGGCGGGCAAGCCAGGGATTTTTCGCATTCCAGGTATAATCGTCCGTACCGGCAATGACCAGCACAAGGTGGCAGCAAATCCGGGAAATCTTCGATTCGGCTCTGGAAGTTCCAAGCGCCGAGCGAAGTTCTTTTCTGAACAAGGCCTGCCCGGATGACTCCGGCCTGCGCTCTGAAGTCGAGCGCCTGCTAAAGGCTCACGATAGCGCCGGCGACTTTCTGAGTCAACCCGTCATTAGCACCGGCTCTCTTTCCGAGGGCGAGCTGGTGACCAATCGATACCGCGTCATCAAACTCATCGGCCGCGGCGGAATGGGTGAAGTTTATCAAGCGACGGACCAGTTGCTGAATGAAGACGTCGCGCTGAAGACCTTGCGCGCCGATATTGCGCGGGACGAATCTTACCTGCGCCGGTTCCGCACCGAAATCCAGCTGGCCCGGAAAGTGACGCACCAGAATGTCTGCCGCGTCTTTGAAGTGGGCGTGCATGAGTTTCCGGGCACCACACGGCCGCCGCTGCGCTTTTTCACCATGGAACTGTTGGCCGGGGAAACGCTATACGCCCGCATCCAGCGCTTGAGCAGGCTCTCGCCAAAGGAAGCGTTCCCCATCGCGGTGCAGATGGCGGAAGGATTGGAAGCTGCCCATGAGGCGGGAATCGTTCATGCCGATTTCAAGACCGGAAACATCATCCTGGTGCCGGTGGCGGGCGGTGAACGCGCGGTCATCACCGATTTCGGTCTGGCCCGGATCGATCCGAAAACTTCGGTTACGGACGAAACCCGCAGCGTGACGGTAGTCGGACAGGTGGCCGGCACGCTTGCGTATATGTCGCCCGAACAGATGGTGGGCGGCGCTGTGACCGCGGCATCGGACATCTATTCGTTTGGCATTGTTCTCTTCGAAATGGCCACCGGCAAAATGCCGTTTGACGGTCAGCACGTCATCAACTCCGCGGTACAGCGCGTCAGCGGTGAAGGTACTTCGGCGCGATCACTTGTGCCGAATCTGGATTCGCGATGGGATGCAGCTATCGCGCGCTGCCTGCGGCGGGAGCCCGCACACAGATTTGCCTCCGCCGCGGATATTGCCGATTGGTTTTCAGAACGATCCTGGTGGACCCGCAGCCGCCATTGGACGCG